>CBIHON010000015.1:0-105240 GCA_966211965.1 uncultured Burkholderiales bacterium
GGAAGTGTCCGATGATCCGTTCGGTCATTCAACGTGGAGCGGCTGGACGCTTACCATCCCAGTGTCACTGGGTATTTTCCATCGAACTGAGTGTTATTCCAGTTCATTTTTGTGAGCCCCAGGATCTCTTTGGCGAGAAATGCCGGTGACTCTTCAGAGCGAACGATCCGCAGCTCGATAGGCTGCGGAATATACATGCCAGGATACGTTTGGTAGTACCAGACTGAGCCTCGCGTGTACAACAGATGGCGCCTTTCCTCTAGACTTACGATCGTTCCCCGAAACGGTGGATAGCTTCCCTCTCTGAACAAGCGTAGCCTCGAATCAAGCACTGTGACGAAATCAATCGTATCGATCCGCATCTCCTTTGCGGCTTGGGTCAAGCCATCCATTTCCTCTGCCGAGAAGTTGGAAGATTTATGCACGACGACACGCGCAGGATAGCTGCGTAGGGCGATACGATATTCATTCAACGCTGCAAGCAGCAGATCGTACGCCTGGTCAGCCGATAATCTGGGCACGCGATCGTCTTTGCTGATGTCGACGGGTGTGCCACGTAGAATAAGGCCGTTACCCAGCTCGTCAAATATCTGTGCCAAGCTGGTATTCAGACTTTGATAATCACGGCTTCGATAAAATGCAATGCCGACTGCGCACGAGGTTGGCCGGGATTTGTCGGGGTTCAGTTTCCATGGAATCGTTGGCCCCGCTTTATAGTACAGCGCGGTACAGAAGTTCCATGCCTTGGTCGCGTCATCTTGCTGGTCCCGCTTATTAGCTTCAAATGAAACTGCCTTTATCAGCTGCAGTGGTTTACCAAGATGCATTGCCTTTGCTTTCAAGGCGCGTCGGAAGTTCAACTCCTCGGCGACGTCGACGACAGAATCCAGATTGTCTTCTTTCGATCCTTTTTCCTCAGTGGCGACGCTTTTATGCAGGTTAGCTGGGATGATGCAAATAATGACGTCGACGGGTCGATTCTGCGCGAGAAATTTGATGTTTTCGTAGTACAGCGCAATCGCTTTTTCGACCCGCTCACGTCGATTCTGTATCTTCAACAGGTCGTCGATTTCACTTTTGCGAATCGATCGCGCCAGATCCTGGTTGAAGGTGAACTTTGCGCCAAAGCCTGAACTCAGATTGAAACCGCAGAATGGGACCCGTAGATTCGGCTGCCTGGCATCCTCTGGCGGTCTTATCTCGGATTCGCATTTGACGAGCCACTTTTCAAATGACTCGACACAGTTAGTGGTGCCGATCGCGCCGACAATAATGTCGGACCTGCGAACCGATTGAGTTTTATCGAATACTCCATAGGTTGCGATGCCTTTTCGAGGGCAAATATGTTCACCGTCCGCAAACAACAGTCTTGGTTCGTTTAAATGTTCTAACTTCATGCGGCACCAAACAGTTTGGCAATCGGTGAATCTTCATCGTCCTCTAGAGCGTCCCGAATCGGTAGCCAGTTATCATCAAAAAGTCGTGGATAGTTGGGAAACGTGACGGTTTCACCGAACGTTAATGTAGGCACGGTGTTATCAGTAGTCGAAAACAAGTCATTTTGGTCCAGATTGCCGAGCCAAGATTTAATAAACCGAAAGTGATCAAATACGATCCGGTTGGATTCACGCCGTTTTAGCCAGCTCACGGCGTCATCAGCAAAGCCCGACCTCCGAAATTCGTCGCCGTAGCTAAAAAACCAATCGGGCGTTAAGGCCACGTACCAGCCATCCTCGGCCATGACAAAATCGACGCCAAATGCAAAATGTTTGCCATGCAAAAACTTGCTCGGGTCATTTTTATTCCGCTTCTTTTCAAAGACGCGGCGTGTCGACTGGCGTTGCCCCATCCAGGTTTCATCTCTGGACGTGTCATCGCGATGCCTGGGCATGAAAATGAATAGTCCATCCTCATGGCGCCACTCAATGGCATACTTGTAAAGTTTTTGCTGCATACAAAAACGCAGCAGTGATTTAAAAATACGCTCATGATCGCTGTCGATTTCATAGAAATCGCGTGGCGACAACGGTGTGATTGTGCCTGGATCGACCAATGAGCTAAACGGACCGTTGATATCGTCCAGCGGATGGAAAGTAATAATCCTGCGGGCATTGACTTCGTAGTCGGATGGAGCGCGTAGTCCAAGTTGCATCAAGTGCTCGCGGACCAGCTTGCGCTCGTTTTTTACGCGAGTTGTCTTTTTTTCTGGGCCGACCTCCGTCCGCAAGTCTGCAATGTAGAGCGTCGAGGGAAAATAAACCTCAAGGAAGTTGAGCGTTACCGTATCGGGTGGTGCACTAGGTGGATCGAAGTCAACAGGTGCAAGCCCGGTCGGCACACCTCTTAGATATGCACGCAAGACTTCGATTGCAGCTTGGAGACGACTTGGCTGGATCGAGACTGCAGTTGACGCCAAATCTCGAAAATCCCAGATATCCCGGCTTGTCTGAAAAGTGATTTTTCCTTGCGCTATTTTGTCGATCGCCTCCTGAGAGTAGCTACTTTGCCGGCGGGTCAGGATATAAACAATCAAACGATCATACTTGTTCTGCAAACCATGCGACAAAAACATGTCGATGGTGCTTTTGATCTTTTCTAGGGTCGGTGTTGCCGTCACTTGTATTGCGACACGCGCATGATCGTCGGCCAAGTCAATCCCTGGAAAGTTGGCCTTTTCATCGTCATTCAAGTTTCGAAGATGCTGAAAGCCAACGATTTCGCGCATCAATCCTAGAACAAGATTTTCTGCGACCTTATTGAGGTCATACAACTGCATGGCTGCCGCAGCATCAATCTGAAAGGTGAGTTCACCCAGGGAATTTTTGAGTTCGTTTAATAGATCAAGCTGATTCAAGATTTCTCCGGTATCAGAACCGATGCTTTGAGTGGAGTAGGACCAGCCGGCCTTATCCTTGGTAACCGACCTTTACCGGTTTATGGCTTTCCCAGTAGGCGGGCATTTCAATTCAAGAATACTCGTTTTATCTAATAGCTGAGGCTTTTCGCCAGAGGCTTGATCCAAAAGAATGCTCAATTTGTCTGATCGATCCAAGAATCAGCCGACAATCTTCGTCCCGTCTCCGAGCGTCACGCTGGGATAGAATACCTTTGCGGCTCTAGCTTTGCAAACCCATTCTTTAAGCTCACGGCTGCCGTCGTTGTGGGCTTCAACTACCCAAACTGCCTACGCACAATCAATGCACAATCACAATCAATGGGGTCAGACTCCATCGATTTAGACGTAGGAAGATAAGGTCGGGTCTTGTTTATTGTCTCTGTCCGTTTTACAGAGGGAAAAGCAAAAGGCAGGATCTGGTCCAATCATGAGACCAGATACCTTCATTTGCAATATTTCGGTTGGTTTTGCTCCCCTGTATGCCTTTGCATTACTTTGCCGTCGATTTATTTTTTGGAGATACAGTAAATTCCTGCACTCGATCTCTTCGGATCGTTGTAATTTCTTTGCCCTGCGTTAGACGTAGAAAAATATTTTCAGGGGAAAGAAATACGAGAGTTCCCTGCTTTGTTCCTGCCGATTGGTCAGTTACGACTATCGGTAAATCACCACCGGCCCCATAGACGGACAGCCCAACTTGCAATAAATGGGACATCTGTTCTGGTTGAGTAAACGTAAATCCAACCAACATCACTATCAAGATCATGAGAGATCGCAGAGCCTTCTTTGCTGGTCGATGTACGACAGTCGCGATATGCAAGGCTATGAAAAATGCAATCGCGAATATTATCAATATTTCGTAAAATTTTACGGTTTTTGATTCATAAAATCCAATGCTTGAAAGAGTCAGCATCAATAGATTGCCAAGGCCCCAGCAACATATCTTTTGCCAAGAGCGTTCTTTCTTATAGGCCCATGCAAAAAGAGGGATGGCGATCCCGAAGAGCGATGCTGAGAAAATAATCATCATCAATTCAATCGTGGCGAAAAATACTTCCATGCCAATGCCACCAGAATAAAACAAGTCATATGAGAAAAATCCTTCTTTACCCATGAACACGACGAAAATTATCTTTGAATAGAAATGAAAAAATAGAAGACTGATCGCAATTGATGCCGCCCGCCATCCAATTCCAGAGTCGATGACGTGCTCAGTTTTTTGTTTTGCTTCGGATGCGATCTTTTTAAGATAATCTTTCGTTTCCATTGTTTCTCTCCCTATTGGAAAATTGACGGCTTGTTGTCGCCGCTGGTAAATGTAGGCTTGCCTTGTAATTACGAAGGAATAACAGGCAAGAATTAATCGCGCCTCAAAGCGTCAACCACTCCATCACATCTAGTTCAGGAAACGCCTTGGCAAGCGCATCCCTGCCGCGTTTTACCCGCTCCATCCAGCCCTTGCCTCGGGCCTTCAAATCGTTCCAAGCCTCGTCCACTTCCCATCCCCGCGTATCTTTCAACCTCGATAGCAGAAACCCCGCTTGCAGCAAATCCTTGTTCGACTTCACGGCAAAGCTGCCTTTCCTCTCCCCATAAACAATGAGCTTATGCAAGGCATAGCGAGCCGGATGCGGGATGGAGACCACAACGGCCTTGTCGCCGGTAATCAACACTGCCTGCTGGACATCGACCAAGGAAAATTCCATAAACTTCAAGGGCTGCAACATGATGCCCAGTTGCGGGTGCTCAAAAGGCTCGTCCCCGCCTCGATGCAACGTGGTGAGAAAATCCAAACGGAAGTCCGGCTCCTTCGGGCTGAGATAGGTCGCCCCTGATTTCGATGTAAGGCTTGTTACAGGAAGCAGCCCCATTTCCAGAGACTTGATGGCCGCGTCGGTGTTCATTGTGAAATTGCTTGGCAAGGCGATCGCCAAGTTTTTGCCGGCATGGGCGAAATCGACATCCTGTGTGCGCGAGGCATCCCCCCAGCGCACGCCCAGCATATTGCCGAACGCCAGAAAAGCATGCGTGCCGACCAGTACGCCGCCTGCCCTGAAAAAGCCGTATTCGCTCAAGCGTTGGATGACGCGGAGGTGGCGAGGCAATATTTCAGCGCAGCCCAATGCTGCGGCCGACCGAGCCAAGGGGCCGAGGTTTTCTTGTTGGGACGGTTGTTGATTTTTTTCAATCAGGGCGCGGACTGCATCGTTGTCGGGGCCTACATATACCTGTTTTAGAATCCCCGCAGGTTCCGTGTACTGGAAATACCAGTATTTTTGGCCGCGTACGGTCTTGGCCGCGAAGGAACCGGAAATATCGGCAACGGTTCGCATATGTTCTGCGGAAACAGCTGACTCCAGCAGTTGGGCATAGGCGGTTTGTGCGGTAAGCGAAAGTTCGGTGAAGGCTTGCATGGCGTTATACTAGGATTCAATTAAAATTAGTATAGCAGTTATACTAAGATACTAGTCGAATTAGTATAGCGTCGCACTTATGGGGGGCGCTCAAGAATGTTGGGATTGAATCTGTCTTATATCGAAGGGCAGATAGGCTTCATCTCGGCGGTCCCGTTTCCGTCCCTTAACGATCCCGGAATTGCTATTCACATCAACAAGCAAATCAACCATATAAAATCATAATCTATTGATTTTAAAGAAATTCAAACCCATACTACCTATTCATTTACTATTCAAATCATATTCAACTCTTGGCCATGCACCCCCAAAGCACAGCCATCCTGAACCACCTGTCCACCGCTCCGCACTCAGCAGCCGAGCTATGCCGCCACCTCGCTATCAGCCAGCCCACCCTGTCACGCCGCTTGGCCGAGCTGGGCGACACGGTGCTGCGCTTTGGCCCGCAAAAAGGCGTGCGTTATGCCCGCCGCAGGCAGATCCGCCATTGGGACCGTTTTGCACTATCCCGCATCACGCGCGATGGTCAGTTGCAGGAATGGGGCTGCTTGCACGCGGTGGCGCCGCATGGTTTTGTCCTGACCTGGACGCAAGAGGTCCGCCCCAACGAGCGCCATGAAGGCTTGCCGTGGTGGATGCAAGAGATGCGTCCCCAGGGTTTTTTAGGGCGCGCCTTTGCCAAGGCAATCGCGGGGCGGCTCGATCTGCCGGGCGATCTTCGGATGTGGAGCGACGATCATGTACTGCTGGCCTTGGCTGAATCGGGCGAGGACATGGTCGGTAACTTGCTGGTGGGTGACAACGCACGCCGGCGCTGGCTGAGCGCTCCGGTCATGGCACCGCTGCCGCAGGACAACTTGGCTGTCGCTTACCCAGACCTGGCGCGGCGCGCACTGGCCGGAGAGCCGGCGGGTTCTTCGGCCGGCGGAGAGCAGCCGAAATTCACCGCCTATGTCGACGCACCGGACGGCCCGTATCACGCTCTGGTCAAATTCACCGCGCCGGAAGACAACGCCGTGTCGCAGCGCTGGCGCAACCTGCTCGCCTGTGAGCACTTGGCGCTGGAGGTATTGCACGAAGTCGGCATACCGGCCGCCCGCAGCCGGTTATTCGATTACCAGGGGCAGCGCTTCCTGGAGGTGCGCCGCTTCGATCGTGAAGACAAACTGGGGCGGCGCGGCGTCGTGTCCCTGCTCGCGCTGGATGCCGAGTTTGTCGGGCATGGCACCGAATGGCCGCTGGTCACGCGTGCATTGCTCGTCAAGGGACGCGTGACGGCAGAGGCGCACGATCTCGCCTGCCGGCTGCACGTCTTTGGCCAGTTGATCGGCAATGGCGATATGCATGGAGGGAATCTGTCCTTTTTGCATGACGGCGCGCAGCCGCTGTCGACCGCGTCGGCTTACGACATGTTGCCGATGTCCTTGTCGCCGCGTACCAGCGGCGTCATTCCTGATGCGGCCGGAATGAGTCCATTGCTGGTGGCGTCATATCCGCAGCCGGAAATATGGGAGAGCATGTTGCCCATCGCGGATGCGTATTGGCGGCGGGTAGAAATGTCCGGGCTGGTGGATGATGCCTTTCGGCCGCAGGCGGCAGGCATGCGGGCGCGGCTCGAGGCCGTGCGGCTGCAATTGATGCGGCTCGCCTGACCAGCGGCAACGGCATTCGCCGCATCGGTTGCTCGAAAGCAGGCGCCCACTGCGGCATTCCCGATCGATCAGAAAGGTCGGCATGTGGCCACTGCGGTGACATCAAACTAAAAGACACACCCTCGCTCTTCCCGATTCCGCCGCGGCACGATTCTCCTCCCCCATTGCCATCACGCTATACTCTCGCCGCTGCAACAACGCGCAGCGTGAAATAGAGGCCTTGGGAGAGGCACCCCGCCATGAACAGCGTTTGCGTCATCACAACCTACTACAACCCATGCAAATGGCAAACCCGCCGCCGGATCTACGATCAGTTCATGCGCGGCATGCGGGACGCCGGCGTGCCGGTCATTACCGTCGAGTGCGCATTCGGAGACGCTTGCTTCGAACTGCCGGAGGCCGAAGGCGTGATCCGGGTCCGCGCGCAGTCGCTGGTCTGGCAGAAGGAGCGGCTGCTCAATCTGGCTGCTTCCTGGTTGCCGGCGTCGTGCCGCTACGTCGCCTGGCTCGATGCCGATATCGTCTTCGAGAACCGGAACTGGGTGAACGACCTGGAGTGCGTGCTCCAGGCGTACAAGGTCGCCCAGGTATGGGAAACCTGTCTGCGTTTGGGCAAGGGAAATCTCGAAACCTCGCCGCCCGATCGCACTGCCTCGTTTGCGGCCGTGATGATGAAGCATCCGGAACGGTTGCATGCAGGGCGCTACGATGCGCATGGCCACACCGGCTACGGCTGGGCGATGCGGCGTGAGATCTTTGACCGCTTAGGTTTATACGAACACGCCGTGAGCGGAAGCGCCGATCATTTCATGGCGCATGCGATCTACGGCCAGTACGGTTTCTGCATCGAGAACGCCCTCAAGCACGACCCGCGGCAAATCGCGCACTTGCAGGCCTGGGGCAAGCGCTTCTACGACCTGGTGCAAGGCAGCCTCGGCTGCGTGCCTGGAGAAATCCGCCACCTGTGGCACGGCGATGCGGCGGACCGGCGCTATTTTCTGCGCATGCACGACATCACCGGCCTTGGTTTCGATCCGTGGACGGACCTTCATATCGCGCCGGGACGGCCGATCGAGTGGAGGAAGGGGTTGGACAAGCCCGGCCTGAAGGAATATTTCGCGAACTACTTCGCCTCGCGGCGCGAGGATGGCAACGAAAAACAGACGGAGGAAGCGGCATGAACCACGATGACGGCATGTTGGAAGAGACGATCGCCGCACTGTCGAGCGCGCTGCAAGCGATGCAGCAGCGCCTGAAAGACGTGCAGTCGCGCCTGGACGAGGTCAAGCAGCAGCGGACGCAGGTTCTTCGCTCCGAGGCCGAGCGCATGCTGCCGGGGTTCAGCATGCGCGTTCTTGCGGAGCTGGAAAGAGAGCTGCCGGGATTCGTCACCACGTCTGTGCGTACGGCCTTCAGCCAGAATCGCAAGACCTTTGGTCTCTTCAAGCCGGCGGGATACGACAGCGCGCTGACCGCCATCCGGACGCGTTTGGCGGGTTTCATCGAGCAGACCCGGCGCAACGCGCTCACGCAGTACGACGAGGAAATCGCGGCGCTGGAGCGGGAGCGCGACAGGCTGGATCTGCGTCTTTACGAAACGACGCAGAATCTGACGGCGATGACCGCGGTACTCGACCGCAAGGGAAGGCTTCCTCCGGCGGCGCGTGCCGGGCTGGCGAAAATCTTGGAGCGATCGCGCCTGGCAAACGACTTGGGGCGCGGCGTATCGGGGCGCAATCCGCATGCGACAGGCGTGCCGCGCACGCCGGATCACCGCCATGCAGATCAGGAGCTTGCCGCGTCGTCGGGCAACGATATGTGGTACTACACGCTAACCGACATACTGCCGTCATTTCATGCATGCATGCTTGACACTGCGTCGCAAAATCCCTTGCCGGATACAGTCGTATGCCGCCCTGAGCATGAGATTGCAACGGACGACCGGCTGGGCGCCTTCAGTTAGTGGCGGCTGTTACGGGAATTCCGGAACGGTCGCATCTCCCCGTGCTGAACACGTACCAACATGGCCCGTTCGGCGTCCTCGTTTTCTAATTCCTGTACGAGCCCGGGGAGCACATCCAGACAGCTTTTTGCCATCCGGCGCAATTCGCCGGCCGTGCAGCCGGTTTGTTCTCGTGCGCCATCTGGGCACGGTCGTAGGTGCTGATCTTGAGGAGACCAAAATAGGGTTTTCATCGGGAAGCGTGAACCTCAAGGCGCTGGCAGCGTTGGCCCAAGCGCAAAGGAGCCGTGCCGCTTGATCCAGTCTAAACCTCACTGCGGCGTTTGCTGTTCGATATGCGATAGAGAATAGATTGTGATTATTCCGAAAATGGAATACTCTTTATTTATTCTCTTTCCGGAATAATAGAGATTTATTCCGGAAAGGGAATAATATTCGGAGTGCTCGCCATGTCTTCCATACCAATTCGCACGACCGGCCAATTGGGCCCCTACCTGAAATCCCTACGCCGATCGCGGGGCTGGTCGCAAGAACAGCTCGGAAACAAGATTGGTTTGTCCCAGGAACGTATTGCGAAGATTGAGAATGCGCCTGAAAAAGTACGTTTCGATGCCCTTCTGACCATCATGATGGTCTTGGGGGCGGAATTTCATGCCGTCGATTCCGGCGATCCGGGCGTGGCGCCGCTCGACATCGCCGCAGCCGGTTCTTCGGCGAAAACCAGCGAGGACCTCTGGTAATGGCGGGGCGTCCCTCGAAAAGACGCGTTCTCGACGTCTGGATGAACGGCGAGCTGGTCGGCAAATGGGCGCTTGCGCCGCACGCCGGCGAGAGTTTCGCCTACGAAGCATCCTGGCTCGCCAGCCCGTATCGGCGCCCGCTGTCCCTGTCCATGCCGCTGGCCAACGGCACGACCGCCTTCACCGGGGCGGTCGTGCCCAACTATTTCGACAATCTCCTGCCCGACAGCGCCGAGATTCGCAAGCGCGTAGCACAGAAATTCGGTGCCGCCTCGACCGGCGCATTCGACGTGATGGAGAAGATCGGACGTGACTGCGTCGGCGCGGTCATGCTTCTGCCGGCCGGATCGGCGCTGCCGGACATGCGGCGGATTGACGCGGAGCCGCTCACGGAAACGCAGGTCGAACGCTTGCTCGATGCGACGATCTCGCCGCGCGCACCGGGAAGCCCCGAGGACGACGAGCTGCGTATTTCGATCGCCGGCGCCCAGGAAAAGACCGCGTTGTTGTGGCATGGGGGCCGGTGGTGCAGGCCGCACGGCGCGACCCCGACGACGCATATCCTGAAGCTGCCGCTCGGCACCGTTGGAGCGGCGCAGGCGGACTTCTCGACGTCGGTCGAGAATGAATGGTTGTGCGGACGCATCGCGAAGGCATTCGGCTTGCCGGTTGCCGATAGTGAGGTTTGCACCTTCGGCCACCGCAAGGTTCTGGCCGTCGAGCGCTTCGATCGCGTCGTCCGGCAGGACTGGATCATCCGGTTGCCACAGGAGGATTTTTGCCAGGTGCTTGGCAACTCCGCGGCAAGCAAGTACGAGAGCTTGGGTGGGCCCGGCATGGCGGCGATTCTCGACCGGCTGCGCGGTAGTGCAAACGCGCTCGAGGACCGCCGAAATTTTCTTGCCGCGCAACTGCTCTTTTGGTTTCTCGCTGCGCCGGACGGTCATGCCAAGAATTTCAGCATCTTTCTGGAGCGCGGCGGCGCCTATCGGATGACGCCGCTCTATGACATCCTGTCGGCGTGGCCGGTGATCGGAAACGGCCCGAACAGGTTCCAGTGGCGGAAAGTCAAGCTGGCGATGTCGGTGCGCGCTGGCAATGCCCATTACAGGATGTGTGAGATTCGCCGGCGGCACTGGAACATGGCCGCGAAAGCCAATGCCCTGGGTGCGGACTTCGAGGCGACACTGCGGCATTTCATCGAACGGGCGCCCACAGTCGCCGACGAGGTTGCCGCGCAGTTGCCGGCAGGGTTTCCGGCCGATGTCGCCGAACCGATCTTCGAAGGCCTTCGCTTGCAGGCCAAGGCGCTCGAAGCCCAGGAGGCGGAGGTCGCCGGCGGCGATGAATAGGCCGTCGCTTTCTCAACGGCCAATGCGCATCCTCGGCAGAGGAGCATGACATGCTAATCGAGCAAACACACGGCAACCTCCGAGGACCATTCAGGCCACTAGGGGGCGCTCGGCAGGCAGCGTGATCCGGAAAACACTGCCCTCGTCTTCCTTCGTTTCCAGCTCGATCGTGCCACCGTTGATCTCCACTGCCCAGCGCGCAATCGCCAGGCCGAGGCCTGTGCCGCCGGTATCGCGAGAACGGCCGGAATCGATTCGATAGAAGCGCTCGAAAATCCTGTGCCGGTGCTCCGGCGCGATGCCCGGGCCGTTGTCGCATACCTCTATCGTGCTGCCGCCTTGATCGGTGCGGCTTGTCTTGACGACGATGCGGCCATGCTCGGGTGTGTAGCGGATGGCATTGGAGAGCAGGTTGATCAGCGCCTGCTTGATGGTTGCCCGGTCGCCCCGTGTGCGGATCGCCTGCTCGGCATTGCAACGCAACTCCTGATGCTTCTCTTCCGCCAGGACGCGCAGGCAATTGACCGCGTCCGATGCGAGTTCGGCGAGGTCGAGCTGTTCGATCTGCAAGGGAAGCTTGCCCGATTCCGCCCGCGTCAGCAGCAACAGGTCGTCGAGCAGGCGCACCAGGCGGTCCGTTTCTTCGAGCATGCTGCCGATCGAATCCGCATGGCGCGACGGGTCCTGGCCGTGCCGCAATGCGTTTTCCCCGACGCTGCGGATCACCGTCAGAGGCGTGCGCAATTCATGCGATGCATCCGCGGTGAAGCGGCGCATGCGCTCGAATGAATCCTCGAGGCGTCCAAAGGTTGCATTGAAGATGCTGGCGAGATGGCCGAATTCATCCGCGGCATCCTTGATCTGCAATCGCTCGGAGAGGTTTTCCGCGGTGATCTGTTGCGCCTTGTTTGCCATCGTACGAAGCGGCGACAGCACGCGTCCGGCAAACAGATAGCCGCCCGCAACGCTGATGATCAGCACGACGGGAAAGCCGATCAGCAAGGCCAGCGCGAGCTGGTTCAGGCTGGCGTAGGCCTGTTCGATGTCCTGGGCAACGCCGATCTGGAAGGTCCGGTCTTTATGCGACACGGTCGACTCGCGCAGAAAATAATGCCGCCCGTTTTCGGATTCGACGCGCCAGATGCCGTCCGGGCCGGCCGGCGTTTTTTCAGGAAGCCGTCCGCCGATCCAGCCGCGCGGCGAATAGGTGGAGCGGCCGTTTTCCATCACGCTGAAGGCGGAAACCACGCCGCCGGTTTCCAGCGCCGGAATGCCGTCGAGCGCCTTGAACGTCGTCTGCTCCAGCAAGACGTATTCCCGGTCGATCTGCGCACGGATCGGCGCCAGGCTGGCGGCGCGCACGATCAGGAACAGCGAACCGGAGAACACGATGAAAATCAGCGACAGCGAGCCTGCGTACCATAGCGTCAAGCGCCAGCGGACGCGATTCGGCTGCCGCATCAGCACGCTCCGCGCAGGATGAATCCCACGCCGCGTATCGTGTGCAGCACCGGATTCTCGAAGGCCGCATCGATCTTCTTGCGCAGCCGCGCGATGTGCACGTCGATGACGTTATCGAGCGGCACCACCCGCGCGGGTTCCTTCCAGATGTCGCGTACGATCATTTCGCGGGTGACGACGCTTTCCTGATGGCGCACCAGGTATTCGAGAATTTCAAATTCCCTGGTCGTCAAATCGATCTTTCGGCCGGCGCGCGACACATCGCGGGTGACCAGATCCACTTCCAGATCGGCGAATGTCAATTTCGAGGCGGCTTCGCTTTTTCCGCGTCGGAGCAGGGCCCGGATACGTGCGTGCAATTCCGCGAACGCAAAGGGCTTGACCAGATAATCGTCCGCGCCGCTGTCGAGGCCGGTGACGTGATCCTCGACCGTATCCCTGGCGGTAATGATGATGACGGGAATCTTGAGCTGGCGCTTGCGCAAGGTCGCGACGACATCGATTCCGTCACGCCCGGGCAGCATCAGATCGAGAATGATCAGATCGAAAGACTCCGCGCTGGCCTGGAAAAAACCGTCTTCGCCGGTATGGGCGACGGACACCTCGTACTGCTCATACTCCAGGCTCTCCCGGATTGCCTGGGCCAGCTTCTTTTCATCTTCGATGACCAGGATGCGCATGCTTTGAAGTCTTGTATCTTGGAAAGGGAATTGTACTTTGTATTTAGAGCATTTTTAGCCTGACCGTGCGGAGTCAAGGTCAGGCCGAGGAGCGGACGCGTACAGGCGTACGCTGAGCACCGGAGGCCTGGGGTTGGCCCGTACGGTCAGGCTAAAAATGCTCTAGTTCTGCGCCTGAGAAAATGTCCAGGGCTTGGCGCACTGCAGCAATCAGTACGCCGGTACGGCAAGGCGGAGCAAAACACCCTGGACATTTTCTCAGGCGAGCGCCCTGCGAATGATAGAAGTGTGCAAAATGTAGCGCTACTGAAGTTTTCCTTAAGAAAAAGTCAGGAAGGATAAAAGCGGCGGATACGGCATCGAAACCATGGCACGGAAACCGGTTTGATGGCAGCATACCGGAATGGGCCGGCGTATGGATGCCGGGCCGGCCCGATCAACTATCGACGAAGAAGCATGCATAACTGTACTGAAACCTGCAAAAAGCAAAGCATCAAAATGCCCCATCGCACCTCATACCCTGGCGCTCTCGGCACCAGGCTGAAATGGGCCTTGCTTGGCGCAGCGCTCCTTGCCGGAACCTGCCATGCCGCCAACGAAGCGAAACAGTTCAGCAGCAGTTCCCCCGGCGTCGACGTCGTCTACGAAGTCCATCCGACTGCTGACTTCAGGGCTTTCCTGGGTGCGCAGCCGCCGGGTTCCGTGTCGGCCATCGCCATGTTCGAGCCGCCATCCAGAGTGGCCGTCGTCGCGAGGATCAAGCTTACCGGGCCGGCCAAGCCGATCGGCTCCGCCTTGCAGTTCACGACGGCTTTTCATCTGGCGAATGGCGCGACGGTTCCGCAAAGCTGGCGCATCGATAATGCCCAGCCGGGCAGGCTCGACTATCGAGCCATCTTCGGCTTGCCGCAGGATGTCGTCAGCGCCACGACCGTCGTCGCGCGCTGAACATCGATCTGCTTTCAGTCTCGCCCTCATCTCTTATGGATCGCTCGCTGCTCCTCCCGCCTGCGGAAGAGGGCGCTGCCCGGCAGCTCGTCCGCCGCGCCGACCCGCGGTCCGTCAACCCGCGCAGAAGCCGCAGCGCGGGTTGACCCGTCCCGAAAAACGAAGGTTGACTGGCTACAAGTCTTAATCCCCCTCCTGTACTTCCCTCCTGCACTTTGCCTCAAGTCCTTCCTGAATTTTTCTTAAGGAAATCTTCAGTGGTGCAGGTATGAGCCCGCACCTACCATGCGTACTTAGAACTATTTAACTACTTGTTTTCCAATTCAAGCGCTGAGTGGAGCTCAAAATGCATTGTCCCGTGTGTGGAGTCAAATTTGGATTCGTCCGCTGGCTGGGAATCATGAATCCATCGAGGTTCTCCTGCCATTCTTGCCGCACCATGCTTACGACGGGCCGCTCCGGCATCCAACCCACGGTGGATGCCCTTGTGGTGGGACTCTTGATTGCAGCTCAAGCAATCTATCTGAGCGCGATGAAGATCTGGCCGCCGATACCGAGCCTGCTCTTGTTCATTGTCGCGCAGTCCTTGTTTTGCATTGCTTATTCCTGGTTCATCTGGCGTGACACCGTGCTGGCGACTGCGCGTTCCGAACCCGGTGCGGATGAGCGCTTTCGCGTCGCTGCGCTATTCCTGGTTCCTGCGGTGGCATGCGCCGGCATGCTGGCATTCCTCGCCGGTTCGGCGGGGAGCCTGCCGTTTGCGCAGTTGTTCGCCGGCGGCTCGCCGCAGAGGGAAATGTGCCTGTTCTTGTGCGGCATGTCCGTCATTTCCTTGCTGCAAATGCTGCTGCTGGTCTCGCCGATTCATTTGCCTTTCGCGATACGCCTGCTGATGTCCGTCATCTGGATCGCGGTCGCGATTGCCGGTTTCTGTCTTGTACCAGCCGTGCTGCTGGTCTGGATTTTCCCGGCTTGGCGCGTTTTTCGCCTGCTGCGTTTCCCGGTGCACTGCGCCGCTTGAATTGGCGCATGCGCTCGGCCCGTCAGGCCGGAGTTTTTGATACGCCTCGAAGATTATTGGCTCGTTCGCCGGAGCAGGCATGCGCCGCGCCGCTGCCCAAAAAATCCGGGACGCGCATTGCTGTCTTTCACAACAAATTGAATGCAATAAACGAATTCCAAGGAGATGATGTGGACAACCATCGTTCGATAGCGTTGGACGCTTGCCGCGGCATGGCCGTATTTGCCGTTACCGCATATCACATGAGCGGCTTCGGCCTTCTTCCCGCCTCTTCGCCGTTCGACGGTTGGTTAGCATGCGGCATGTTCGGTGTCGATTTCTTTTATGTGCTGAGCGGCTTTTTCATCACTCAGGCCGTCCTTGGGCCGCGCGTATGGGACCCGGGCAATTTTCTTCGGGCGCGGGTCAGCAGGATTTATCCGGCCTATATCGGCTCGCTGCTGATCGTCCTCGTCTTCAAGTTCCTGACCGGCCACGCATTTGGCATCGTCATGCTGATCAATGTGCTGCTGCATTTGACGATGCTGCACAATATCGTGCCCGGCGTCGGCGACTCGCTCAACGGGGTGTATTGGACGCTCGGTGTGGAATTCCCGTTCTACATGCTGATGCTGGCGCTGGCGCCGCTCTTGCGCAGCAGCAGGCGTGCGTTCTGGCTTGCCAGCCTCGGCATGGTAGGGCTGTGCCTGCTCTGGCGCGAAAGCATCTATCTGTTTCTCAGCCCGGTCGGACTGGCGCGATTTTTCGCCGCAACCCAGCTTCCCGGCGCACTCGACGCATTTGCCATGGGCGGCATCGCCGCGGCGCTGCACCGCAATCAGGCGCTGCAGGAACGACTGGGTAAGTTGCGCTGGCTGATTTTGGCCTGCGGATTATTCTGGATGGTTTTTTGCCTTCGCTATTTCATTTCCCATGCAGGCTATTACTGGGAAGACTGGCTGTCTGTCGTGTTGTGGAGAGGCTGCTTTGCAATCGGATGTGCGATCGTGACGCTGGCCTGCGCAAAAATGCGGAATACCCACGCGATGCGCTATTCCGGCTTGCCATGGCTCGGGAAAATCAGCTTCAGCCTGTATCTCTATCACGTGCTGGTGATGGTCTTTGTCAATCGCGTTTTTGCAGGAGAGGGCTGGCAGTTCAGGCTTGCATTGAGCTTGACGATCATGCTTGCCGCGAGCTGGGCGAGCTGGCGGTTTGTCGAGACACGCTTTCACAGGACCGGTCCGAAGGCGGGCTCGGAACCGGTCCGCCCATCATTGAAGCCGATGATTGAAAGCAGGGCGTGGTAGAAGGAAAGTTAAAAATTGTACAATAAATACATGAAAGCCGGATGTGTGAACCTGGCTTCCTGACAAGTCAGAACAACTCCACATGAAGGCCGACATGAAACCCATCCATCTCCCGCCGTTGCGCCGCTTGCTCTCCCTGCTATTTTTGAGCGGCGTATTGCAGCCTTATGCGCCGGCGTATTCCGCCCAGCACGCGACTGTCAATGCCGACCTGCTCGCGCCGCCCTTGCTGCTGGCGCAAAATTATTCGGACAGGTACGACCTTGCCCACTACCTGGTGAGCGAAAAACTGGACGGCGTGCGCGCGCTTTGGGATGGTAAAAATCTGCGCTTCCGCAGCGGTAAGCCGATCCACGCGCCGGCCTGGTTCACCGCGCAATTTCCCACGCATGCGCTGGATGGCGAACTGTGGATGGGACGCCATCGTTTTGACCGGCTGTCCGCAGCCGTGCGCAGGCAAGAGCCGCTGGACGAGGAATGGAAAAACATCACTTACCAGCTCTATGAACTGCCCGGCGGCGAGGGCAGCTTCAGCGCGCGCATCGCGACGCTGCAGGCAAGTGTCGCGCAAGCGGCGGCCCCCTGGCTGCAGGTGGTGCAGCAAGTGCAGGTGATGGATAAGGCGGCGTTGAAACTGAAGCTCGATCAAGTTGTCCGTGAAGGTGGCGAAGGCTTGATGCTGCATCGGGCCGATGCGGAGTGGCAAACCGGCCGTTCAGATATTTTGCTGAAATTGAAACCGCAACAGGATGCGGAAGCGCGCGTGGTCGCGCACGAGGCGGGGCAAGGAAAATATCAAGGCATGCTCGGTGCGATCGTGGTGGTGACGCCGCAAGGCCAGCGCTTTCGCCTTGGCACCGGTTTCAGCGATGCGCAGCGCCGCAATCCGCCTGCGATAGGCAGCACGGTCACCTATCGCTATCGTGATCTCACCTCGACCGGTTTGCCGAAGTTCGCCAGTTTTTTGCGGGTACGGGAAAGCGAGTGACATGAAAAAGATTGCATTCTCCGGCACGCTCGACCCGATCACGAACGGCCACATGTGGGTGATCGGGGAGGCGCGCGCGATGGCGGATGAAGTGACGGTTTTCCTGTCCGAACATCCAGGCAAGAAACCGCAGTTCCCAGCCGAAAAGCGCAAGCAGATCATCGAGCAAAGCGCTGCGGAGCGCGGTTGGGACAACGTCCATGTCGTCATCGTCAAGGGCGATTACACGGCGCGTGCAGCCAAACGTCAGGGCATCGATTACCTGATTCGCGGCATCCGCAATACGGCCGACTTCGATTACGAAAATCTGATCCAGCAAACCAATGTCGATGTGCTCCATGGCGCCAAGACGATTTTCGTGATGCCGCCGCGCGATCTCGGTTCGGTCAGCTCCAGTTTTGTGCGGGCCCTGCAGGGGCCGGTCGGCTGGCATTGGAGCACGCGGAAATTCGTGCCGGAGCCGGCGTACGACGCCTGGATACGTGATTGGCTGCGCAGGGAGTGGGGCTCGCTCTGGCAGTCTTCGGCAACTACGCCGGAATCCGCCGCCAATACCGATCGCTGGTTCGATTATCTGACCGGCGCCGGATCCTATGGCGGCACGGCGCGGCATTATCACAACCTGGACCACCTGGTCCACGGCCTGACCGAGATCAACGTCTGGGGCGCGAACGCCGGTGCTGCCCGGCGCGATATCGATGTTCTGAAAAAGGCATTCTGGTTCCACGATGCCGTCTATGACCATGGACCGCACGAGATATCCAACGAAGAAGCAAGCGCCCGCCTGTGGCGCGATAGCGGCCTCGATGGGCAGGACGGCGATGAGGTAGCGGACCTGGTCCGCGCCACTGATCATTTCCAGGCATCGTCGATCGAGCATCGGCTTAAGGACGTCATGCTCGGCGCCGACCTTGCGATTCTCGGCCAGGACGACGACGTGTATGACGCTTATGCGCAGGCGATCCGGCACGAATACAGCCATGTGCCGCAAGCCCTGTACAACCAACATCGCTGCAAGGCCTTGATGCAGTTACGCCAGAAGGCGGAGGCGGATGCCTTGTATGTCGATGGGTATTTCGCCGCCCGATACCAGGAGCGGGCCATCGTCAATATGAGCCGCGAAATTGCCGGGCTTGGCGACGGCCGCAAAGGGTGAAGCCGCAGGCAGAGTAATTAAAGCGTCTAATCCAGGGGCTGTCGCGTGCATGGCAGGCTCCTGCAAAAAACAAATTACCGGCAATACCAAAATCATTTCGCGGAGCAGATATCCATACCCGGGCCGGCGCCGGGTCATACCTGCTCAAGACTTCTCAAGCGCCGCCAGCTTGCGATTGACATTCTCCAGCCGCGCCTTCTTCTCGTCGGCGCCCATCGCCGTGTCCGATTCCAGTTTGACCTTTTCCTTGAACAGGTCGAGCTGGCGTATCGGCTTCAACTGCGTATTGGAGGATTCCTGGAAACCGCTCAGCGTCAGCCGGTTCAGCACGGCTTTTTGTTGGGCGGCGTTCGGGCCGGACTTGGCATAGGTGAGGAAGAAATTCTTGATCTTGGTCTTCCTGTCCTGGTCCAGGTCCTTGCGCCATACGATGGGGTCGGCGGTGATCAGCGGCGATTTCCATACCTGGCGCAATTGCTGCGTGGTTTTCGAATCGCGCTCTTCCATGCGCGCAAAGGTATCCGATGCAAAGACCGCTGCGTCTGCCTGCTTGTTTGCCACCGCCAGGATGTTGGTTTCGTGATTGGCGTTGCGCATCGATTTGAATGCGGTCTGGGGATTCACATTGTTTTTCGCAAACACATAGAAATTGGGCACCACGTAGCCGGAGGTCGAATTGAGGTCGCCCATGCCGAAGTTGATGCTCTTCGCGTTCTTGAGGATGTCGTCGAGGCTTTTGTACGGGCTGTCCTTATGCACGGCGATGACGCTGTAGTAGCCAAGCGAGCCGTCGGTATTGACCGTGTGGGCAAATACTTCGCTGTTGGCGCGATCCACCGCTTCGATGGCCGCCTTGTTGCCGAGCCAGGCGAATTGTGTTTTGTTGTAATACATCGAGGTGACCAGTTCGGCATAATCTTTGCCGTATTGCGGAACGACTTTGATGCCGATCTGCTTGCTCATGTCGTCGAGCACCGTTTGTCAATCCTGCTTGAAGCTCGGCGAGGATTCAGTGGATAAGATGCCGAAGGAAAGGGTCTGGGAAGTATCTTGAGCGTGCACCACGGCAGCGGCGGAAACAAGCATCAATCCGAACGTGCAAGACGATAATTTTCGAAACATGCGAATGCTCCTTATTGAAAATTGGTGGGCCGGCGTCCGGCAATAATAACAAGCGGGTCAATCGAATAGCATGGTTTCGATAAAAATATTTTCCCCGTAGAAATGCTTTTTCCGGATCGTCGTAAAACCTTCGCTGTTTGTGTACGATCAAGGTTTGCGCCTAGAGCATTTTTAGCCTGAGCGCGCGGAGTCAAGGTCAGGCCGAGGAGCGGACGCGTACAGGCGTACGCCGAGCACCGGAGGCCTGGGATCGGCCCGTACGGTCAGGCTAAAAATGCTCTATCGTGAGATAGTACGATTGCGGCAGACTGCAGGACATCGGTCTGCGATGATGCCGAAACACCCACTCAAACCAAACCCCATTCATGTCAAAAAACAAGCGCCCTTCCCCCAAAAAATCCAGCGAAAAATCTGCAGAGCCGGATGAAGCAAAAGACGACGCACTGATCCAACGGCTGTGCGATCTCGCGATCGATCTGGTCGAGCAGGAAGACGGCGAATCGATGAGCGGCACGCTGCAGCAACAGGACAACGATTTCCGCAAGCTGATCAGGAAGTGCCTCCATCAGAAAAAAGATGCCGTTCTTTACGAAGCGATCGAGCGCGCGCAAGACGCCGATAGCGAGGCCTGGCAATTCCTGAAAGACAGCATCGAAGAAGCATCCTCGACCGTCTTGCTCCGGCGCGGAGAAAGCATGATCGAGGTCAACGCATTCGTGGTCCCGCTGTTCGTGCACAGCCGCGGCGGCCTCAAGCACGAACAATGTTTCCAGGACCCGGATGCTTTTGACCTCCTCGTCAAAAGCTTCAAGGAAGCGCAGCTGGAAAGCGCCGATGCCAAAGTCGTCTTAGTCAGCCACGCCTATCATCCCGACGAGATCGACCGCATCACCTACTGCCATTTGAACGAAATGGTGATGGATGCCTTTACCTCGATGACCGACAAGAAGATCGTGGCAACGCCGGCCATCGGCCGCAGTTTGAGCGGCTGGCCCGACAACCTGTTCGAAGCAGACGACGAAGCGATCGAACTGCGTTTCTTGCTGGGCTTCGCGCTGAAGACGACCGACGATGCGTTCTATCATGTGCCGGACGACGAAGCCGGCGCCGATGCCTATTTCGCGGCACGCGAAGAACGCTTTCAAAAATGGACCGTGCAAGCCGCATCTCTCGTAAGGCGTTGCCTGGCGATCGGTCCCGAGAGCGAAATCAATTTTCTCTACCAGGATCTTTTCCATGGCGGAAAAGAGACCGGCATCGCCGAATATTTCATGCTGCAAATGATGTCCGAGTTGAACCGCGACCTGCATGAACACGATGCCACGCCGGCCGAGACCAAGGCCATCATCGGTCCGGCCGAAGTGGGCGACGGAATGGTGTTGCGGGTGAACCTGTATGCGGCGGACGGGACCATGGTCGCTTCTTCGGACAAACCGCTGGGTGCGGCAGGCGACTTGCAGATGGAAATCGCCGATGTGCATGATGCCTTGACGACGATAGGGGTCGAGGCCTTGTCGTTGGCGATGCAATTCGACGGGGATGGCAAGCCGGTCGATGTGCGGCCGTTCGAGGATTGAATGAGCGCACGTCATTCCAATACCGATAATCCCTGCACGCATTGCGGCGCCTGCTGCGCAGCCTTTCGCGTGTCGTTCTATTGGGCAGAGGCCTCGGCGCTTGGCCTACCCGAACGACTGACCGAGCAGGTGAATCCCTGGCATAGCTGCATGGCGGGCACCAATCAGGCAGCGCCTCGCTGCGTTGCCCTGCATGGCGTGGTCGGGCAGGAGGTCGCCTGCGCCGCCTACGCGCAACGTCCTTCGCCCTGCCGCGAGGTCCAGCCCGGCGATGAAAAGTGCAACAAGGCGCGTGCCCGGCATGGTTTGACGCCCTTGGCCGCCGAGCAAATGCATCATTGAAGCTGAGGATAAGTGAAGGCGACAAAATGAATCGCATTCAGCATGAAATGCGTGATGATCGGCGCCTCGATGCGCCGGACCAGGGAATAGGCGTAGCCGCAGCCTGCGCCGGTGACCGTGGCGAGCATCACGTAGCGGGCGCCGCCGGCGGCATGCGCAAGGCCGAACAATATGGCGGAACATAAAACCGCGACAAGTCCGCCAAAGCGAAACCGGTCGAGCGATCCGGCCAGGCGCTCCTGCAGGAAGCCGCGGAAAAACGCTTCTTCCGCGACACAGGTAAAGAGAAGATTCGCGGCCAGAAAAACCGGTGTAAACGGCGGCAGCTTCAGGTCGGGTCTGATATGGCCGAGCGCCAGCGCGGCGCCGATTACGGCGACGGCGGTGAGAAGCGCGACCGGCATTGTGCGGCGCAGGACTTCTTGCCACTCCACCGTGCTCCTGGAACGATTGCATAGAAAGACCAGGAAGAGCAGCCCGACCGATGCTTTATCGAAGTTCGCGTATTGGGTAAACGGCTTGGCGTCGGCCGAGAATTTCATGTCCGCTAGCAAGACCGGATTGTTGAATCCCGGCAGCTTGTGCATGGCAAGCGCCAAGGCCAAGACGGCGGCGAGCGATCCGAATACGATGCGCTGTGAGCGGGGAGCTTCCGGACGGCCGGCGAGATGGGCAGCGGTTCCCAGCAACCCGAGTTCGGCGATGGCCGGCCAGCCCAGGTGGTTCGAGAGCATGCCGGCCATGATGGCGCCGAAGAATGGCAACAGCCATGGCACGATGAGGAAGCGCTGTCCGATGCGAAAGGATGGGAGCCAGGCGGCGCAGATGGCTAGGCCGAGCAGGCCGAAGGTTATTGGCATTGAATTGATACCGGTTTGCGGGTTTGGTTTCAGGTTTTTCGAAGGATTGCTTTTTTTGAGGCCGGTCGATAGGAGCAAGGATTGGTGACGGCCGCGGCCGAGAAGTCTACCTCAAGCTCGTGCCGAATGCCGCACAGGCAGCCATATCGTAAAGCTCGACCCGCGCTGCGGCTCGCTCTTCACGTCGATTCGTCCACCGTGTTTCTGGATGATGCCGTACGAGACCGACAAGCCCAGCCCGCTGCCTTCGCCGATTTGCCTGGTCGTGAAGAACGGCTCGAATATCCGCGTCCGGACTTCCGGCGTCATGCCTGCGCCGTTGTCGGCGACTTCGACGAATATTTGCCCGTCGCCGGAACCGGTCCTGATCCAGATGTCGCCGTTACTCTCTATCGAGTGCGCCGCATTCAGCAGCAGATTGAGGATGACTTGATTGATTTGCGCGCCCACGCATTCGACGTCCGGCAGCGTAAGGTCGAATTCCTTGTGCACGTGCGCCTTGCACTTCAATTCGCTCCAGACGATATTCAAGGTGCTTTCGATGCCGCTGTGGATATCGCAGATGTGCCATTCCTGCCCGATGTCGACGCGTGAAAAATCCCTCAGGCTATACACGATTTTCCGGACGCGCTCCAGCCCCTCCCTGGTCTGCGACAGCAGCAGCGGCACGTCTTCCTTGATAAAGCCCATATCGATGCGATCTCGTATCGCATCGATCGCCGTCTGCGATTCGCCCGATAGCTGCGGTTCGCCGAGTTCATATTCGCTGATGAGCAAAAACATGTCGTCGATGTACTCGACGAATTGGCTGAGGTTGGTCGACACGAAGCCGATGGGGCTGTTGATTTCATGCGCCACGCCCGCGGCAAGCTGGCCAATGGCCGCCAATTTCTCCGTCTGCAGTAATTGTTCGCGGGCTTGCTCCAGCAATAAATGGGTTTGCTTGCGTTCGGTGATGTCGGTGGTCGTGCCTATCATGCGCAACGGTTTGCCGTACGCGTCGCGGCTGGCCACCTTGCCGCGGCTCGCGATCCATTTGTAGCTGCCGTCCTTGCAGAGGATGCGGTGTTCGACCGAATAGCTTTCGCTTTTTTGATCGAAATGGGCCTGGATCGCCGCTTGCACTCCGGCCAGATCGTCGGGATGCACGCGGGTATAACTGTCTTCAATCCGGGTCGTCAGTTCCGACGGCGCATAGCCGAGAATCGCTTTCCATTGGTCTGAATAATGGATCTCGCCGCTCACGACATTGCGGTCCCAGATTCCCGTCCCGCTGCCTTCGATTGCCAACGCCATTCTGGTTTCATTCTCGCGCAGCGTGGCCTCGGCTTTTTCTATCCTGGCTTGGTCGATATCGCGTTCGATGGCAAGCGATGCCAATGTGCACATATCCGCGGCGGTTTGCCGGCACTGCTCGCTTGCTTGATCGGATTGCCGGGCATGGATGACGAACATGCCGGGCTGGCGATCCGCCGAGGCGCCGATCGGGATGGCGGCGCAGGTGTGCAGTCCGTATTGCGTGGCCAGCTCTTCCAGGCGGCCCCGGATTTGCTCGGTTGCCGGTATTTCCGCATCGATGGCGATGCCGTCGATTGCGCGGCAGTAGTCTTGCGGCAGACCGGCTGCGGCTCCCAGGCGTAGTTGTCGGCTGTCCTGGGGCGGCAGGAGAATGGCGCAGGACAGGCCGGGATGTTGCTCCTCAAAGCTGTTTGCGATGCAGGCCAGCGTTCGGGCAAGAGGCGTATTGCGCGCGATGTGCGTCAGGATCAGATGATGGGCTGTCGGCATGCTTCGATGCATATGAAACCGGTCTTGTCGGAAGAAGGGTTCAAGGCCGCTTCGACCAGGTCAATCAAGTGGTCGCGGCGGCACTGCAAGACTTCCATTTTGGACGGCATGTGCCCTATATTGCAAGATATTCCCTTTCCGAAACAATACTTCAAAAAAATGGCCCATCGATTCGTTAAGTTTTTGCTAATGGGGAGTTTGCTGCTGTTGCTAGCCGGGCTTTGGCGCAAGGATGTTTTGCCGGCGCATCAAGGCTTGCGCCGGGAGTTGCTGGAAGAGCCGGTCCAGCTTTCGACCGAACAGCCGCCGATCAACGCCACGGTGGGTGAGATTACCTACAATATTCGGCCGCTCTACACGTACGATCTGTACGGTCTGGTGGTGAGCAAGCACGATACGCATGCCTGGTGGGACTATATCCACAAGGAGTGGAATGACAACCTGAATGTGGCCGACCTTTGCGTGGTGTGGGGAAATAATGTACGCAGCGGCGCCTATAAAGACATCTCGTTTTCCAGCGGCCAGTTCGTCTGCAACTTCAGCACAAGTTCAAGCGAGGCCTTTGCGGCGTTCGATCAAACCGCCATATCCAACAACCATTTGATCACCGACGACCCGCGCATCGCGCGCAAGGTGGGGGAGGTGAAGGTGGGCGACCAGATTCATTTTCGCGGCTATCTGGCGGAGTATTCGCATAACCATGGTTTTCCCTTCAAGCGAGGAACGAGCACCGTGCGCACCGACACCGGCAACGGCGCATGCGAAACGGTGTACCTGCAGGACCTCGAGATCTTGAATCGCGGCGGCGGCCCATGGCGTCTGCTGGTGAATGTGGCCGTCTTTTTGCTGATAGCCGGCGTCGTGTGGTGGTTTGCCCTGCCGGTCCGCAACGAGCATTGAAGGCGGTTGAAAATCCGTTGACCCTGACCTTGCGTCAGCCTTTATGCTTGGCTTTCGCGCCGAAAATACAGGAGACTCGCATGCAGCCGAAAGCAGAAAATATCATCCACTCCGGCGAACCGAGCCGATCGGCATTGAAGGTCGCCACCCTGCGCGCGGTTCATCAATTGCTGGACGAGCCGGTGATATTCGCCGACCCCTTGGCTTTGCCGATTCTCGGTGCGCAGGCTGAGGCCGCGCTGCGTGCCGATCCATACCGCTTCGACGACCGGATCGCGCGCGGAATGCGGAAGGTGCTCGCCGTGCGCAGCAGGTTTGCCGAGGAAAAGTTGCGGCAGGCCGTACAGGCGGGAGTCAAGCAATATGTCGTACTGGGTGCCGGGCTCGACACCTTTGCGTTCAGGAATGCGTATGAGGCCGAAGGCGTGCACGTATTCGAAGTGGATCACCCCTCGACTCAGGAATGGAAGAAAAGCATGCTGCAAGCCGCAGGCATACACATCCCGGATTCGATGCGCTTCGTCGCCGTCGATTTTGAAAAGGACACCTTGGCGGCGGGATTGGATAGAGCCGGCTTTCGCACCGCCCGGTCCGCGTACTTTTCCTGGCTGGGCGTCACCATGTATCTATGCGAGCAGGCGGTCATGGACACGCTCAAGTTCGTTGGCTCTTTGCCGAAGGAAAGCGCGGTCGCTTTCGATTACCTGGTCGCGCCTTCGCAACTCGGCCTGATGGAACGCACGATAAGCAAGCACATCGGCAAGGCCTTGGCAGACCAAGGCGAGCCGTGGAAGAGCAACTTCGAGCCGCAGGCGTTTCATAAGGCACTGCGCGACATCGGATTCGGCAGCACGGCGGATTTCGGCGCGGACGAGATCAATGCACGCTATCTGGCGCAGCGAAAAGATGGACTGCGGACCAGCGGCGGGCTGAGGATCATGCACGCGCAGGTTTAGACGCTGTTTGAGTTCATAACATGCTCAAATGAGCGGCCTTCGAGGTGCTGCGGCGGGATAGGGACGGAATGGGAGCAGCAGGAATTTCATGTTAAATTCGCACTTGCGATTTGCCATGCCGTGCAGAGCGAACCTCGGGTTTGTCTGGCGCGGTGAAGGCAATCCGGCTTTCCCTATCCTCAATCAGCCCATATCTGTCCATGGATAAAACCGCCCCGATTTTGGTCGTTGATGATTACATGCTGATCCGCACCTCGGTGCGCAGCATTCTGGGCGAACTGGGCTATTCCAATGTCTATCAGGCCGACAACGGCAAGACCGCGCAGGACTTGATGCGCAAGGAACCGATGGCCGCCGTCATATGCGATTGGAACATGCCGCTGATGAACGGACTGGAACTGCTTGAATGGATGCGCACCGAGGAGCGGTACGCAAAGGTCCCGTTTATGCTGCTCACGGCGGAGACCAACCGCGAACTGGTGCGCTCTGCCCTGGCCGCAGGCGTCACGGCCTATCTGGTCAAGCCTTTCACGTTTCAAAGCTTTGTCAATAAATTCCAATTGATGGTCGGTGCCGACGCCAGCCAAGGCGCGTCGGCTCAGGCTCAGGCATTCCCGTTTGCCCGGTTCGCCGGCCGTGCTGAAAACGGTGCTCCGCAAGCGCCGCGCATCGGCCCGAAAGTGGTCGGCTTGCATGCACCGCTCGATGAACGCCTGCGCCAATCCACCGTACTGATCGTGGATGACACGCCGAACAATATCGAAGTGATGGCTGGCGTGCTGAAAGACGAGTATACGATCAAGGTCGCGATCTCCGGCAAAAAGGCGCTGGAAATTGCCGCCGCCGTTCCTGTCGATATCATCCTGCTCGACATCATGATGCCTGTGATGGATGGGTTTGAAGTGTGCCGCCGCCTCAAGGCCGACCCGGCCACCGCCCACATTCCGGTGATTTTTCTCTCGGCAAAGAACAGCGTGGCCGACGTGGTGTCCGGTTTTCAATTCGGCGCCGTCGATTATGTGGCCAAGCCGGTCGATCCGACCATACTCAAGGCGCGCTTGTCGACGCATTTGATGCTGTCGAAGATGCTGGCCGACCTGAAACGCCAGAACGCGGTCATGATCGACAATGCGCAGTTGCGCGAGGATGTCGACCGCATGACGCAACACGATTTGAAGAGCCCGTTGACGGTCGCATTGCAAGGCGCTCATGCCCTTCTGACCGGCGAGCCGCTGTCGCCGGCCCAGCAGGAAAAGCTCGAGATGATCCAGCAAGCGGCCGGCAATGCGCTGGAAATGATCAACCGGACCTTCGACTTGTATCGCATCGAAAGCGGCAATTACCAACCAAAGCTGGAGAGCTTCGATCTGGGCGCGCTGTTGAGCGAGGTGACACAGCATGTCGAAATGGCCTTCGCGGGAAAACAGGTTGCGATTGTGTTCCCGGCCGAGATAGAAGAGCAATGCCTGGGCGAGCGTTCCCTGTGCTATTCCCTGTTCAGCAATCTTTTGAAAAATGCGGTGGAAGCTTCACCCGAAGGCGAGCAAGTGACCATCGAGGCCGCACCCGGTTACCAATCGGTGCATGTGGTCATCAACAATGCGGGCGAAGTGCCGGCCGCGATGCGGGAATGCTTTTTCGAAAAATACACGACGATGGGCAAAGAGGGCGGCACCGGACTCGGCACCTATTCCGCCAAGCTGATGGCCGAGTTGCAGGGCGGCGGCATCGTGATGGGCAGCGATGGCGGCCACACCCGTCTCACGGTGACTTTGCGGCAGCCGTGATGATTCGACCGGGCACGCACAGCACGTTCGCGCCGCCTCAACAATCCAGCATCAATTCGGCACCCAGCCGAACAAATCCTGAAACGCTTTCCGATACCCCGATTTGCCGACCCGCATGCTGTCGTTATGCGTGCCGCCCTGCACCAGCAGCAAGCGTTTGCGCTCGGGCGCAGCCTCGAATAATTTTTCGCTGAAGCGCGACGGCACGTAACGATCGGCGGTGCCATGCACGATGAGAACCGGCATGTCCACCTGCGCGATTTTTTTGACGGAATCGAATTTCTGCAGCATCAACAATTGCAAGGGCAGCCACGGATGGGTAAGCGACTTGGCGATATCGGCCAGCGTGGTGAACGAGGATTCGACAATCAATCCATGTGCGGCGGCAGGTATGGATCCGTGCTGCAGCTGTCTCGCTGCGGCGCTCAGACTGGCTGCCAGATCGATCGCAATCGCCCCGCCCAGCGAGTGGCCATAGATGTAGCGCTTGGCGGGATTCGGCTGCAGGCGGGTCAGGTGCTCCCAGGCGACGCGCGCATCTTCATAAACGGTTTTTTCGGAAGGTAAATCGCCGTCGCTCTGACCGAAGCCGCGATAGTCGATCGCCAATACCGAAAAACCAAAGTCATGCAATTGTTCGATCCGGAATGCCTGGCCGGTCAGGTTCCAGCGAGCGCCGTGCAGATACAGCAAGGCCGGCGCATTCGGCGTGGCGGCCGGCCACCACCAGGTGTGGACGCGTTGAGTTTTGCCATCGTCTGCCGGGACTGGAAGATTCGATTCCTGCACGCCTTTGGGCAAACCGTTATACCAACTGGCCGTCCCCGGCGCGACGCGAAACAAGAGTTCGCGTTCTTTCTGCGCGAGTTGGTTATAGCCGGCGACCGCAAGAGCGGAACCGAGACCTACCAGTGCGAGGGTGCGAGGCCGAGGGCGGAGCAGACAGCGTGAGAAAAGTGAGCGCAAAAATTGATCTGGCATCGGGCAAGGTAGCGAAGTAACAATGAATGGCTGACGTGGTGCAGAAGGTTTGTTGCACGCACGAAATGACTGGATACGCTCTGACTTGCGGCTGCGAAAAATGTTCCATGGCATTGCATTTTGACGGTCTTGCCCTCAAGGTCGAGACATCGCGTTTGTGGAAAAGGCAATCAAAATCCCATGCTCATGGGATGTTTTATCTTTGACAAAACTTGCATACTTCTTCACTCGAAACACGCCGACGTGCCGGTGTTTCGATGCACTCCGAGTCACCCACTTTCATCGAGGATCCATCATGACGACAACACTTGAAAAACCGGTTTCCCTTGCATCCTCCGCCGCCATTTCACCTGGACAGCAGATCAACTTCAACACGTATTTCACGCTCGAGAATCCAGCGGATTCCAACTACTTGTCCTGGCAGTCGGGCGGCGTGATGAAGGCCGATCAGGCCATCATTTACCCGACCGCCAAGGATCTGTGGTTTACCGATCCCAACGACACCGACAGCGATGGACCGATCGTGACCGGCGCGCCGATTTACATCGTGATGTCGGCAATCGTGCATCTCTGGCTCGGCACCACCGGACCGGGTTCGGAATATGCGCAGTGGGCGAATCTCGGCGGCGAAGACATCCAGTATGAATGGCAATTCTTCACCGATGAAAACCTGACGCCGAACCTGCCGGTCAACCTGGGACAAACGGTGTATATCGCCAGCCTGGCCTATCCCGGCTACTTCTTGCAGCAGACGCCGAATTCCGCCTACGTTACGGTCGGCACCACGCCGACGCCGTGGTTGCTGCAACCGGAAGGCGGCGCGTAAGCATTCCGCAAGCGTAAGAGCCTTGCTTCACCTGCATGCGAAGCGCGTTGAATTTGCATGCAGGCGAGTGCAAGTGTATGACTCCCCTTCTAAACCTTCACCACAAGCCCTGCATCAAACGCTTTGTTTTCCCATTCGAGTTGCGCCGGCGATGGCGCGCGTCGGCGGTTGAGCGCGTAGCCGCGCGGATTGGCAATCACCCTGGTGCCGGAAACCTCATAGCAAAAACTGTCATGCACATGACCGTGTATCCACAAGTCGGCCCGTGCGACCAGGGGCGTCAAATCGCTGACGAACGCCGCATTGAGCAACAAGCCCTGATAACGGGGATGAACGGATTTTGGATGCGGCCCGTGATGCGTGACGACGACAGTGCGGCCTTCGAAAGGCTCCTCCAGTTTTTTCTCGAGCCAGGCGCGGGAATCCTGGTGGATCCGCAGCGCATCCTGCGCTGTAAAAAGGCCGTCGCCGGCATGGATCGCGCGATGATCGTTCAAGGTCTTCTGGGCCTCTTCCATCGCGGCAATCCGGTCTGCCGGTTGCAAAAGATAATCGGTCCACATGCAGCATCCGAAAAAACGCACGCCGTTCAACACATATTCGTCTCGTTCGAGAAAGTGCACGTTGCAGCCGGCTGATGCGGCGCGCAATTTCTCGACCGTGTCTTCATAGCGCTGATGGTAGGCCTCATGGTTGCCGTGCACATACACCACCGGCACCGGCCAATCGGCAAACGTCGCGATCGCACTGCTACCGTGATGAATGTCGCCGGCGAGGACGAGTACATCGGCATCGCATGGTTCGATGACGCGATAACCGGGGAATGACTCTTGCAGGAAGTCGAGATGCAAGTCGGATGCGATTTGGATTTTCATTGCGTTCGAAGGTGATTGCCAAGATTGCAGTGTGCACCTGCCGGCGCAAAATTTGTAGGGGGATTGCCTTATTCGCGTGCTGGTTCATTTTCCATTGACGCAAGTTGGCATCGACGATGCAAATGAGTAACAGGAAATGCCTGGGAACTGTGAGACTTGGTTTGGATCTATCGCTATTCGATGGGGAACGAGCATGAAGAAGATCGCTTGCTTTGGCTCTTTTTTCTCCTGGTATGCGGCATGACAGTTGCGCAAAATGCTCGTCTCACCGGCATCAGCGAAAGCATTGATGCTGCCTGATTTTTTTGCACATCCTGATCGCGGAGGCAAGATTGCATCTCGCAGACATCTCCCTGTTTTACGCACCCGAAAGCGGCGGCGTACAAACCTATCTCATGGCCAAGGCGCACTGGGTCCGGCAAAACACGCGCATCCGTCATAGTATCGTCGCGCCGGCGTGCGGCAACACGCGCGGCGAAGGGGCGGTCATACGCGTGCCGAGCGTGCCGATCCCGTTTGTCGGCGGCTATCGCATGCCGCGTTCGATCAAGAACGGCGCAGAGCTGCTGCAGCGCCTGCGGGTTGACTGCATCGAAGTCGGCGATCCTTATCTGTTCGCCTGGACGGCGCTGCAGGTCAAGCGAGAAACCCAGGTGCCGATCGTCGCGTTCTATCATTCCGATCTGGTGCAGGTGGCCAGGCGCCGCTTTGGCGCCTTGAGCGAGCGTGCCGCGGCGAAATATGTCAGGCGCTTGTATCGCGATTTTGATCTGGTGCTGGCGCCCAGCGAATGCGCGATGCAACGCTTGTCCGACATGGGCATCGATCGCGTGCGACATCAACCCTTGGGCGTGGACACGCGCGTGTTTCGCCCGGCGCTGCGCAATGCCAGATTGCGCCGGCGTCTCGGCCTGTCGGAAGAGACGCGTCTGGTCGTGTATGCCGGGCGTTTCGCGCGGGAGAAAAAGCTTCCGGCCTTGATCGAAGCGATCGAACGGCTCGGCAAGCCTTACCATTTGCTGATGATCGGAAGCGGCGACAAGTTGCCGCCGTCGGCGCAGATCACGCATATTCCGTTTCAGCGGAATGCGCATGCGCTGGCCTCCCTGATCGCGAGTTGCGACGTGCTGGCGCATCCGGGCGACCAGGAAACCTTCGGCTTGACCGTGTTGGAAGCAATGGCTTGCGGCATTCCCGTGGTCGGCGTTGCGCGGGGCGGCGTGGCGGAATTGGTGGACGAGCAAAGCGGCATCCTGATCGCACGCAGCGAAGCGACGGCATTGATGGACGGCATTGCAGGCATCTATGAATGCGACATCGCAAAGATGGGCACCAATGCGCGGCACAAAGTGGTCGAACGCTACGACTGGAACCGGGTCATGCCGCAATTGCTGGGCAAGTACGCCAGCCTTTTTTCCAATGCGCGCCAGCGTGACGAATTCTGCCTGCGCGAGGCCGCCTATGCTGTCGAATAGGCCGCAACAGGCTCTATGCGTGGCGATCCATGATGTCGCGCCGCACACGTGGCGGCAGTGCGAGCGCTGGCTCGATGCGATCCATGCGGTCGCCGATATTCCAGTGAGTTTGCTGGTGGTGCCGCACTATCATCGGCATCCGGTGCGCAACCAGGCTTTTTATGAATGCCAATTGGAAGAGCGCTTGGCGCACGGCGACGAATTGGTGCTGCATGGTTATACCCATCTGGATGAAGGTCCGGCGAGGTCCGGATGGGTAGACAAATTCGTGCGCCATGTCTATACCCGGGATGAGGGCGAGTTTTATGCGATCGATGCGGACGAATCGCGCACCCGCATCGAACTCGGGCTGGAATGGTTTGCACGGCGTCACTGGCCGGTAGCGGGATTCGTCGCGCCGGCCTGGCTGCTGGGCCAAGGTGCATGGGATGCCTTGCGTGATTTTCCCTTCGCCTATACGACCACGCTGCGGCGGATGTTTCTGTTGCCGGAACGGCGCGCGCTTCCTTCTCCCTGCCTGGTCTACAGCGTGGGAAATCGATGGCGCCGAGGTTTCAGCTATACACGCAACACGATGCTGGAGAATCTTGCCGGCGACGCACCCATGATGCGTCTGGCCCTGCACCCGAATGACGTCCATCATCCCGGCGTGGTCCGGCGCAGCCAGCTCATCATTGAAAGAATGCTGACGTCGCGGCAGGCGATGACCAAGCGCGCGTTTGCGGAGTCGGCCGCGTCGCAAGCGGTGCGAATCGCGTTTTAGACCTTGAACGGGTTCCAAGAAGCAATAGGGAGCCGCCTCCTCTTACCCCGGCGCTCTTCCGGGAGAAGAGGGCAAGAAATGGCCGCACTGAAATGGAGACTTCATTGTGCCGGTTCAATAATGCAGGCAATACCGCAAAAAAATAATGCCATACGCCATGCCGTTTCCTTACTCTCCTGATATTCTTTCGCCTTGAGGAATTCATGAGTGGCAATGCCCCGAACCGTCACGCCGGGCGCACAAGCACTTCAGCAGCCAGGCGACCGCCATCGCCCGCTAACCAAAGGAAAACACCAGCATGAAACGCGTCATTTTCAATCAAAAGGGCGGCGTCGGAAAATCGACCATCGCCGTCAATCTTGCGGCCATCGCTGCGCATCAGAACAAGAAAACCCTGCTGATCGACATGGACCCGCAATGCAATTCGAGCCGCTATCTGCTTGGCGCGGAAGCGAGCGGGCTGACGCCGACCATGGCGGACTTTTTTAAAAGTACCCTGGACTTCCAGTTGTTCCCAAAGCCGGAAAGCACATTCGTGCATGAAACCCGATTCGAGAATCTGGCCATCATCCCATCGCACGATGAAATCGGCGAATTGCAATCGAAGCTCGAATCGCGGCACAAAATCTACAAGCTGCGCGATGCCCTCAAAGCCTTGTCCAAGGAATACGAGGAAATCATCATCGATACCCCCTCGTCCTATAACTTCTTCACCCAATCCGCGCTGATCGCCGCCGACGTTTGCCTGATTCCCTTCGATTGCGACGATTTTGCCAGGCAGGCGTTGTACAGCCTGATGAACAATGTGCGCGAAGTCCAGGCCGACCACAACGACGCGCTGGTGGTCGAAGGGATCGTGGTGAATCAGTTTCAGCCACGTTCGCGCCTGCCGCAACGTCTGGTCGACGAATTGCTCGCTGAAGGCCATCCCGTGCTCGGCACCAAACTCTCCAGTTCGATCAAGATTCGCGAATCGCATGAGTTGAACCTGCCGATGATCCATATGGATGCACGGCACAAGGTGAGCCAGGAATTTATCGCCTTGTACGAGGAGCTGGAAGCTGCGGCCGGCATTCAAAACAGAAAAGTGGCGAACGGATGACCAATGGGAAGTACGAATTGGCATATCCGGGCACCCCTGGCATGGGAGCGGTACGGCGGCGTTGATTGCCGTGCCGCTCTCTTATTTCGTACATGAATTCGACAATCAATGAGCCCCGACCTACGTAAAACCGCATCGGAAGCCCTGCTTCACAAACGCGGCATCCGCCTCAACCTGCAACTCCCGGAAATCGAAACCAATGAAGAAGTGGTGCTGCGTTCCGGCGACGAACTGCAGAAGCGATTGATCGCCCTCTGGGCCGTCGCCGGCGCGGCCGCCAAGAGGGACAAAACATATTTTCGCGATTACACCGTGCACCATAAAATCGAACCATGGTTGTCGGCCAAGGAGCATGCCTTCCTCTTCTGCGATGCGCCGGATGAGCAGGACATGGTCCAATTCACCTGGAGAGGCGAGGCGCTTTTTTTCCTTGCCTGGTGCGGCGGCCTGGTCAAGTCCATCGCCATTCCTTCCGGTCAATCAAACGTCGAGGCCATTCTGGGTTTTTTCCCGCAAGAGATGGAAGAACCACCTCTCGGGTTGAAGAATGCAATCCGGATTCGCTCGAAAGACGCAATCATGGATTGGGCCGATTTGCTGTATCGCCTGCATTGGGCGGTGCGGCACGCCAGCCTGATCGGCAAACCGTCGCCGGCCGGCCTGAACGGCAGCGTGGTGCGTGAATGGCATCAGGCGGCGAACTGGATGATCGGGTATGAAGAGGAAGACAATTGGGATCTTGTCGGGACCGATACCTGAACGCCGCAGCAAGTACCGGATAGCCCATGCAAAAACTACCGCGCGATTTCTATGCTCGCGATACCGTCTGCGTGGCCGAGGAACTGCTCGGCAAATTGCTGATACGCCGGGTCGATGGCGTGGAGCGCATCGCCAGGATCGTCGAGGTCGAAGCCTACCTGGGCGCGCATGATCTTGCTGCCCATTCTTCCAAGGGCATCACACCGCGCACAAAAATCATGTACGGCCCGCCCGGCTATGCCTATGTCTACCTGATCTACGGCATGCATCACTGCATGAACGTGGTCACCGAGCCGGCCGGAAACGGGACCGCAGTCTTGCTCCGCGCGCTCGAACCGCTCCAGAACGTCTTCAGCAACACGCGTGGCCCGGGCTTGTTATGCAAAGCGATGGGAGTCGACCTGCGTCTGAATGGCCATGACCTTTGCAGCGAGGATTTTTATATCGCAGCACCGCAGGTAGCGCCGCCCATCGTCGTGGTACGGCGTCCGCGTATCGGGGTCGACTACGCCGGCGAATGGGCAGCCAAGCCCTTGCGTTTCTATATCGAAGGGAATGCGTTCATCTCTAAGAAATGAATCGACTCCTCGGGAAAATCCCGGCGGGGAAAGTGATTTCCGCGGCGTGACGGTGAATACACGGGCATTCAAAGCAGGATGAGGCCGACGTAATTGATTTAGAGCATTTTTAGCCTGACCGTACGGGCCAATCTCAGGCCTCCAGTGCTCGGCGTACGCCTGTACGCGTCCGCTCCTCGGCCTGACCTTGACTCCGCACGGTCAGGCTAAAAATGCTCTAGTGCGTCAAGTAGTCCATCATTGCGCACGCTTGTTTCCCCGATATTGCAATAAAATTCATGTTACCAAAGAACTACTTGCAATTCCGGGAGTCAGAAATTCCCGCAGACTTTGCTTCTCGGATCTTCCTGGCAACTTTTTTCATCATCGTTATAGTTATAAATAAGGATTGTTCATGAAATATGTTTTTGCTTTATTGGCGCTGGCTTCACTTTCCGCCCACGCAGCTGAACCCTCCAAGCCGGAAGCAAGTGCCCCGGCCGCTACGGCATCCGTGCTGAAACTCTCGCCGAAGGAGCCATTGCCCAAGGTCGTCAAGGAATTGACCATCATCGATCGGGAGGAAGGTGCTGCCGGCGGCAAAGCCGTTTCATCCGGCAACCCGGTGCTGGTGCATTACACCGGCTGGTTATACGATCCTTCCAAGCCGGATGGGAAGGGTGCCCAGTTTGACAGCTCACGCGGCAAGCCGACCCCATTCGGATTCATTCTCGGTGCAGGCAGGGTGATTCAGGGATGGGATAAAGGTATCGTCGGCATGAAGGCCAAGGGACAACGCACACTCATCATTCCTCCGGCAATGGCCTATGGCGAAGCCGGCGCGCCGCCGAAGATTCCGGCCAACTCCACCCTGATTTTCGATGTGGAACTGGTGCAAATCATCGGCGAAGGCGCTGCCACATTGCGCTGATATCTTTGCATATTGTTAGTAGTTGCGGCAAAGAATGCTTCTTGTCCCCGGCACGCCAGCTACTTAACGATGTTTAACAGAAAATCTCATGATTATGGGATGGCATGGACCTTCCCATTATTCGATCATGGAGGGAATGCAATTTCGGCAAGTTTTGGTCTGGCGACTGGACTGTCATGCATTTTCCCGATTAAATGATCGTTGCGGCAGGAGCAGTCAGATGGAAATATTTCTGGTTATTACAAGCTCGGAAAAGGGGCAGGACGAATGCGTTTTTTCGTCCCCCAAGGCGGCGTTTTCGTATGCCAGAAATTGCGAGCGTGCGGACCGGCATGAAATCTTTGAAATGCCGGTGATAGGGGAATTGGAAGATCCCGCAGCGGTGTACACGGTAAGCTGGCATGACAGAACCGATGACACGCAAAATATTGAAAGCATCTTCGGCAATTACCTGGAAGCCAAGCGTGCCGTGGGCAACCAGGGACGGGTGCTGCGGCGCGAGATCCGATCTATGTAACTCCCGCACTTTTGCTTGGCAACGTGGTCGGTCTGTCAATTATTACAGCCGAAAATTTTTCCTTACAATTTCCCGCTCACCTGACATCGCTTTGTAATAGGTCTTGCGCAAGATGACGAACAGCCGCATCACTCTTGATGCGGTTCAACCTACCAGGGAGTTCATCATGCAAGCACGCAAACTATTCGTTTTCGCCTCTGCCCTCATCACCCTCGGCATGCTGCCGCCAGCTCAGGCGGCCTCCAATCCTTTTGAAAAAAATATCGACATCACGCTGCCCTGCCCATTCGGCGGCAGCACCACTATCCTCGGCAGCTGGGATAAGGTCAGCGGTGCCTTCGCGGTGGATGTCACGGCCAATGCGTGCAAAATGCTCAACCAGACGGTGCGCAACGGCAAGGCAACATTGGACGGCTCCCTGAAGCACAAAGCCGGCTCCATGACTCAATACGACCTGCTGACGGTCGGGCACATCGACAGCCGGGTCGACGCCGGCAATGCCAGCAGCGGCGGCGTGGTGTGCGATACCTCATCCAGCGGTGTGTTCGACAATGAAAAGATGAGCTTCACAGGCAAGAATTCGGTGAATTGCTCGGGCACTTTCGATGGCGACGGCAACGCGATGAGCAAGGCGAGCGAACTCATCAAGCAGATTCTTGCGGCATTGACCTCACAGTAGCGAGTCAGGGGCGGCAATGCGGCATGCCGGTCGCTCGATATTTCCATAACTTGTAACATTCCCGTGTCGTGCCGGCTTTCGCCGGGACGACACGGAAAAACGTCATTGGCGAATACTAACAGTCTGCCGCTTCCAAGCCGGGTCTTGCCAACGGTAAAACGTGCTTAAGGAATCCGGCTTGTCCGCAGCCTTTTCCACTTCCAGATTATCTAACCGTATGATTTCGAAACTGCGCTTGTAGCGGCCATCGACCCGGGCTTCGCGAGCGGCCAGGATTTTGGCGGCGCCGGGTATCCAGCCGGCGAATTCGACATAACCGATGTCGGGGCCGTTGACGGTCGGCGGCAATACGTCAATGCTCCAGGCGCCGCCGGTTTGATGAAACACCCATAATTCGCGCCAGGTGTCGAGCGGTTGGACCGCCAGTGCCAGCGCAGTTTTTTGCGCATTGGCGCGCGCCGATGCAGTCCACACCACGCCGTAGGTGCAGCGCTTGGCCAGCGGTGCATTCCGGTCGTGCTTGGCATCGACCAGCGCCACGCATGTCTCGCCGGGCTGGCCTGCGGTAGCGACAACCGCGAGGCCGCTGTCTGCAGGCGGCGCCGGTTCGGCAGCCCAGCGCGAGGCGCCGACGCGCACTGCAGCATCGGCGTAGGCAGCGGCATCTTCTTCAGCAAGCTCGGCCTTGTTGACCGCGATCAGTTCTTGCAGCGCGCGGTTGGCCGCTTCCCGAAATGCTTCGCCGCGCCGCGCGCGCTGGAAGGCGATGCCGGCCCACACACCGGCACGGCGCAAGCGAATCCGGTTCTTCATGAAATCCGGCAAGTTCGTCAATTCGACCCGATCCAGGACTTCGGCGCGCCAGGTATCCAGGCTGCCGCGTTCGACCGGACGCAAGTTCGGGTCAACGCATTCCTGGCGGGTCAAGGCCAGCGCCGCCCGGGCGCGCTGCTCGTCGGTCGATGACAGCGCGAGCACACGGCGGAAGGCTTCGCCGTTGTAGCAAAGCTGCATGCGCCCGTCACGCTCAAACCCTTGCATGGTCACGCCATAGCCGGCGGCGACTTCCAAGTGGGCGGCCAGCACCGGATCGTTCGGCTTTGCCGAACGTGAAGAAGCCCGGCGCGCCAAGCGGTCGGCCATGCTGCCGAGCGCGTCGAAAGGCTCCGGGCCGATGGCCTCGGCCGGTGCCGCTTTCAGGAAGGCTGCGGCATAGCTGATGCCCAGGCTTTCCGCACCCGGGGTGTCGCGCAGGAAGCGCACCACCGACAACAGCTCCGGTGCATCGGCTGGCTTGAGGCTGTGAGTGCGGACTTGCGAGGCGCGGATATAACCGCCGCGCTCGCGGCGGTGATCGTACACCTGCAGATAACCCATTTTTTCACTCCGGACTTCCAGGCTGTCCCCTTGCCAGAGCACGACTTGCTGCTGGGCCGATTCGCGCGGCGCAGCGCGCAACGCGGCCTGATCCTGAGTGACGATGGCGACCAATGCGAGAGCGGCGAGCATGGTTATTTGCCCTCTTCAGTACCTGGCTCGGCCGGCGCTGCATCCTGTTCCTGCGCCGGTTTCGCGGAGCGTGCCGCGCGCTGTTGCGCCGCTCCCAGCAAAGCCGAGCCGATGAATCCGCCATCCGAGGGCGGCGGCGCAATGATCACCGAAACCTTATCGGACAGCTTGTCGGCCATCGTCTTCTGGATCAATAAAGGATTCTTCGAAATCAGCGCACCGTCGCGTTCGAGTTGTGCGCTTGCCACCTTGCCGACCAGTTCCAGGCGATAGGCCTCGGCGTCGGCCAGCTTGTGGCGCGAATCGGCTTCGCCGGCTGCTTCGATACGGCGTGCCTGGGCGGCACCTTCGGCGGTCTTGATGCGGGCGCCCTTCTCTGCTTCGGCTTCGAACTGGCGTTGCTCGATTTGTTTTTGCTTGAACGGCAGCACATGTTTCATCGCTTCTTCCTGCGCTCTGGCGGCGATGATCTGCTCATTGCCGGCGGCTTGCGCGGATTTTTCGCGCTTGATCCTGTCGGCCTCGGCTTCCAGTTCGGTTTGCTTGACCTGTTTCTCCTTCAGTTCCAGCGTGAAGCGCATCTTTTCGGTTTCCAATTCTTCGGCCAGCAGCTTTTCCATGCCGGCGCGGTAGTCGGATGGCAGGTCGACTTTGCCCATCATTACCGAGCGCAGCAGGATGCCGTCGGCGGCCAATCGGGGCTTGAGTTCGGCTTCGATGGTTTGCTGGATTTCCTGGCGCTTGGACGAGAAGATTTCACGGACTGTGTAGCGGGTGAAGGCTTTGTAAATCACGCCTTGCACCAGCGGCTCGACGATTTCCCCATTGATGTCTTGCGGCAGGTTTTTCGACATGCTGCCGATTCGGGCCGGGTCGAGTGCGTAGCGTATCGTCAGGTCCACCCCCAGCGAGAGCCCTTCGACCGACTGGAACGGTGCTTCGCCGTTGGCCTTGCTGCTGCGTATCGGACGGTACAATTGGTCGACCAGCAAGTAGTGCCGCATCTCGTGCAAGCCGGGCAGTACCAGCGCCACGCCGTTGCGGAACTCGGTCGTGCTGCCGGTCAGGCGATTGATCCTGACGCCGACTTCGCCGCGTCCCATGGTCTGGAGCGGCGGATGGGCGAACAAGATATAACCGCCGGCGCCGAGCAGTGCCAGCAGGATCAACAGGTTGCGGGCGCGGCCAAAACCGGTCCAGGCCCGGTCCAGCACGAAGCGCAAGCCGGTAGCACTGTTTATCACTGATGCACGTACAGCCTGCATCATCAACTTCATCCGCTCAGACATGAAATCCTCCATTGTTTTTTCGATTGTGGGAGCGGCCTGGTTCGCCGCCGCGAGAAGGACGGGTATTGCATTCCCTCTGGAAAGCATGGTGCCCGTCATGCCGCGGAGCTAACAATGGGCGGGCCGGGCCAGAATCATCACTGCGGCGCGGCACTTGTTCCGGTATGGGAGGATCCGGTAAGCGGCGTGAAGAAACGCTCACGCCAGCCTTATGACTTTTCGCCGGAAACCGGGGATACTGGGGCCATGTAAAAAGCGCCGGAGAAAAAATGCTAAAGGTAGCGGTGATCGAGGACGACGTCCCGACCAGTAATCAGCTCAAAGGCTGGATCGAATCCGCCAAGCCCGGCATCCGGGTCGAACAGTGGTTTACACGCGACGATGCCGAAGCGGCCATCGCGCGCGAAGTCTACGACCTGGTGGTGCTGGATATCGAACTTGGACGCGAGCGCCATGCCGGCGTCGCCATCATCAATGCGATCAACAAAAGCCAGGGCACGCCGGTGCTGGTGGTGTCGGCCATGCCGGCGACCATTTACCGCAGCATCATGAAAGCCTTGGATGCCTGGGATTACCTGCAAAAAGCGACCTTCGAAGAAGCCGATTTCATCGACACCTTTCTGGAAATTCTGCGCGCGGCCAAAGACCGGCACAACGGCAAGGACAGCATGCCCGCCGCCACCGGAAACGAATTGTCGATCGACCCGCTGCGTCAGCGCACCCCGATCTGGCGCGGCCAGAAAATCAATTTGCCCTTGACCGCGCAAAGAATACTGGCGGCGCTCTACGCCAATCGCGGACAAGTGGTGTCGTATGAAGACCTGTTCCAGGTAGTTAAGAGCGGACGCAACCGCGACAATATCCGCAAGCACGTCAGCACCATCCGGGACGCATTTCGCGAAGCCGACCCGCAATTCGACCGGATCGAGAATGTGCCGATGCGCGGCTTCCGCTGGACCGATCAGATCGCCAATCCCGGGCGCGGGGAAAGATGAAAATCGGCTTGCCGCGCATTGCGGTCTTTCGCCTCCGGCTTCTGTTCCGCGGCGCCTTTCTGTTGCTGGCCGCAGCCACGGTTTCGCTTGCGCTGTTCGTGCTGCAGCAGGAAAAACAATTGAGCTACAAGAATTACCAGCACAGCTTTCGCAAGACCAAGGAACAGATTTCCGCCACGCTGCGCCATCCGGCCGGCCAGCTTGCCTTGCTTAATCCGCATACCAAGAGCGACAGCATCACTCCGCTGCATCCGGTGTTGCTGCCCTTTTCCGCCATCGATTTCGACGACCGCGGCAAAGTGCAGCAAGCGGCGGAAATGTCCGGCTGCCTGGTGCAGTACAAGAACCAGGGCGCGCTGTGTGTCGCCATCGGCAACAATCCCTGGGCCGGCGGATTCATTTACGTGATCGGCAGTTTCGTCAGCGATGGCCTGATGCCGCATCCGCGCGGCGCACTTGACCTGGATCAGGCGCATCGCGTCAGGGTTGCAGTGGAAATACGGGGCCAGACCTATCGCTGGATCGCACCTTTCGAGACAACCGGCGACGCTGCAGCGGCACGCGGCCGCCTGACCGGCTTCGTCGACAGCGGCAATGACCGGTCCGACGCCAGGCCAGTCAAGGAATTCCGCGGCTGGGTCTGGCAAAACGCACGCTGCATCAAGCCGGAACTGGACGACACCGAGGGCGGCTGCGCGAAAAATTCCTTCTTTTCGATGCGCTTGCCGGTCGGTGTCCTGCAAGACGAGCTGTTTCAAAAAAAGCGGCCCGTATGGCCCCCCACGGACCTGGACCGCATCCAGGTGCATATCGAAGTCTTGCCGCCGGGTGATGGTCCGGCCCTGCTCGACAGCAATAACGACAGCGCCCTGGCGCCCTTCTCGATCAGCGACCTCAAGCCTTTGCTGTTACCTGGTGAAACGCTGCGCATCCGGAAAAAATCCGCAGCAGCCGGCAGCGACCTGATCAGTCTGGCTGGCGTGGAAGACCATCCGGATGATTCCTGGTGGTTCCTGACCCGCCTGATCGGGCGTTTGCCGGTGGACGAATACGACTCCGCGCTCGAAGCCAGGGAAGAGATCGCCACCCCGGTCGGAACGTATGAAGTGATCCTGCGCGGCGATGTGCGCAGCGTCAGCAAGAGCTTGAGCGTAGTAGCGACCCGGGTCTCGTGGTTCGTGGTGGCGATGCTGCTGGCGATTTTTCTGGTCTGGTTCGTGATCGAGATCAGGATCATCCGGCGTATCGCAGTGCTGACCAGGCGCGCTGCCTCGGTTTCAAAGACCGTGAAAGGCACCGGTGGCCTCGATGATTTCGACCTGTCCGACATGCGCGGGGTGGACGAACTGGGCGTGCTGGCGAGTTGCCTGCACGACTTGCTGCGGCGGGTGAAGGAAGACGTGGAAAGGGAAGGCATACGCGCCGAACAGGAAAAGGAAATGTGGCACGCTGTCGGCCACGAGATCATGTCGCCCCTGCAGTCGCTGATGGCCTTGCACGGCGCATCGGACGACCCGAGCAGCCGCTATATCAACCGCATGCAGCAGGCGATCCGCGTGCTGTACGGCAGCGCGTCGCCGAGCGAAGCTTTCCAGTCCACCGTGCTGCAGGTCACCGCCATCGACATCAACGCCTTCCTGAAAAACGTCGCCGGCAACGCGCCCTGCGTCGGGATTGAGAACGTATTGTTCACCGGCGAGGAAAGACCTGTGATGGTGCGGGCCGATGACTATTCACTGGAAGACGTCGTCACGCATGTCTTGCGCAATGCCGATCGGTATAGGAATGCAGGTACGGCGATTTCAATCAGCTTGAAATCGAGCGAAACCGCCGCCTCCATCACCATCCATAATCAGGGTCCGAATATTCCGGAAGATTTGATCGACAAGATTTTCGAATACGGCGTGTCCGATCAGCAGGATGCGGGAGCCAACGGCAATCGGGGACAGGGCTTGTTTGTTGCGAAGACCTATATGGCGAAAATGGGGGGCACCATCGCTGTTCACAACGTCGCGGACGGAGTCAGTTTCGTGCTGAGTCTGCAGCGGGTGACGGGGCAGTAGCAAGGGTCTTTATCCGCCGCCTTTTCAGGTACATGGAAAGCGCGGCTATGCGGGAGCATCTATCTAGCAGGCCGTACGTGCTCAAGCAGGCCTCGCCCTGCCTGCTGCTATTTCGATTATTTCGTTTTTAAAAAATAGTTGGTTGATAAGTAAATTAATTGTAAAATTCGCAAGTTTTTCAATTTATCTTTCTTGAATTGAAGAATGAAAACGCGAAACACCAACCAATTTTGATTGATCACTTTCTTAAAAATGTATCCATCACCTATTAAATCAGGAAAAATCGATTATGCATTAGCCGAACCCTTCGCATTGCTGCTTTCACTTTTGTTAGCACTATATTTCCGCTTGCCTACGTTCAGGCGGAAACCATCAACTGCAAGCCTATTACCAGCGTGCCTGCAACAATAAGCACGCCTGGCATTTATTGCCTAACTGGGGATTTGGCTACTGCAATTACCAATGGCAACGCCATTACGATCAATGCCAATAACGTCACTCTCGACTTGAACGGTTTCAAACTCGATGGGCAAGCTGCGGGAGCAAAGACTCTCACCAATGGCATTTATTCGCTCAACCATAAGGACGTCACCCTTAAAAATGGCACGATCCGAGGCTTTCTTTATGGAGTTCTTCTGAGCGATAGTTCGCCAGGACATACGGGCTCGGGCAATCATATGATTGAAAACCTCCGCGTCGAAGGCAATATGGCAGTCGGTTTGAGCGCATCAGGGCGAGGCAACGTACTTCGCAACAATCAAGTGACCGACACCGGCGGTTCTGCTTACACCGAAGATTACAATGGTGCTTATGGCATCGCTGTTTCGGGTCCAGGTGCGCACGTATTGAACAACGATATCGTTGGCGCCGCAGTTCCGGCGGCTGGATGGGCATCGGGTGTCATGGCTTCTGACGCGACTGGCGTTGTTATCGAAAACAATCGCATCTCTGATCTAAAAACTGCCACTGGAGGCAGCATCAGGGCAATTCATGTGATGCAGAGCATTGGAGGAACGATTCGTAGCAATGCAATCAATAATGCTGCTCCAGCAGAAAATTCGAATGGCATCTATCTTTTCGCTTCCAATAATTTGAACGTACGCGACAACAGCATTAGCAATATGGCTACCGGTATCAATTTTTCAGGCAGCACGGGAATTTACATGCTGAATAGTGTGGTGAGCGCCACCACTCCTTATATGGGCGGTACGCCCGGCGTCGCCAACGCACAGTAAAGCTCATATTTTATGGTGATCGGAAATCGAAGAGCTTGTCGATTTCTTCGGGACCTTGCAGGGTGAGAGCTTTGAGTTCGTCGGGAGGAACCGAAGTGTGAGCGACAAGGAAACGATTCCCGGGCAACCTTCCTTATTGATGTTGTTTGGATAAGAGGCGGACCATCGCCGGGATGAGGGAAATAATAAAACTGAAAATAAATTGTTCTACAGTGATTTGTGTTTTTGCATTCCCTCTCCCGGATTCGCTTTCAAATATTCCACCGCCGCAATCACTTCTTCCAGCATGTTCCTGCCGAAATGCGCCTGCAGCATGTCTTGATACTCCCCTGCTAAAAACTGTTCGAAACTGACCGCCCCTCCCATCTCCGAGGGAGCGTAATTGCGCCAGTTTTCCCAAGCCACTACTTCGCGGGCGTTAAGTCCGCAAAAATAATGATGTTCACCCGGTGTATGGTGTTCCCATTGTATTTTCAGCGAGCCATCCGGCAGAAATACCGGCGGGCGTTTGCGCGGTTTGGGGCGCGCGGCTTCTATTTTTTGCTCTTGCTCCAGGCGCATTTTCTGTTCGGCCTGCCATGCCGTTTTCTTGGCTTTTGAAATCTCATCCGGCGTCAACGGTCCCGGTCGCCGTTTGCCGGCGGTTGCGGCAGGCGTCGTCCCGCTGCCTGGCGCTGGACACGGAACAATGCCATCGGCCAGCCATTTCTGCAGCAATCGCAGCAGCGCTTCATGTTCCTGGAAATAGCCTTCCAGTTGCGGGCAATCGAAGCTGATCCTGTGTTTCTTGCTGAAGCCGTTCTGGTTGACGCGATAAATCAGGTGCATGCGATAAGTACTGCCGTTGCCGGCCCGGCCCCCATTCAGCACGGTCGTCTCGAAACCGACGATCCATTGGCGCGGCACCATTGAACAGGCATCCGGCTTCATGCGCAGCAAGAGCGCGGTCGGGCTCAGAAACAGGCCCATGCGCAAGCGCCCGGCAGCGATTTCGGATTTCAGCCGACGCTCCCTGTACGCGGCCGCGATGCTCCCTGCAAGGGGCAAGGTGAAGACCGGAAACAGCGCCAGCCATTCCTTCAGGACCAGCTTGCCGTGCATCAGGTCGAGCAGCGTCATGATCAGCGCGAACGCTGCCGGTATTGCCGTCACCACGAGTACGATGGCATTGGACAGATACGCGCGGCGGATAAGAAGAACCTCGGGCGGCAACGCCCGGCCGGGATCGAACAAATCGCGGCACCAGGCCGGTAAGTCCTGCGGAGCGTGATTGGCATAGACCAAGGTAGCGTCGTTTGGCTCGGGCAAGGATGTCCTCATTTGGCAGCGTATTCAGGATGACTATATCCTTTGAGCAAGCCAAAGAGAAAGCCCCTGTTTCCATGAAGGGGAACAGGGGCTGGAAACGGCAGCAGAGAAGCACGCGAGGCGCGATCGATTACCGCCCTATGGCTTTCTTTTAGCAGAAGGCTTCGTCAGCTTCTTGCCTGCCACCTGGGCTTTCGCGGTCGCCGGTTTGGCGGAGAGAGGCTTCTTCACCAGGGACTTCACGGTCGGGTTGGGAAACGAAGAGCCGGTGGCGGACGATTTGGCCATGGCGGCTTTGGCGTGCGGTTTGGTTACCGGTTTTTTCACCGTGGTTTCGGCTGCCGGCTTTTCCGGTGCAGCTTCGAACTCAGGTTTGGCGGCAGGCTTGGCCACCTCCGGTTCGGCGGCAGGCTCTGCCGTCTCCGCTGCTGGTACTGCCGGTATTGCCGCCGGCACGGGCGCAAGTGCCGAGGCGATTTCAGCAGCAGGTTCGGCAATGGACTCTTCCGTGGCCGGTGGCGGTGCCGGCTCGGCTTTGACCAGTTCGGGTTCGGCAGGGGCGGCCGGAGCAGCCAAAGACTCCGGTTTGACGGTCTCGGCATTTGGCAGTTGTGCCACCTTGATGAATTCAGCCTGCGTGCCGGCAGAGACTTCGGCCAGATGGCGCGCATAGGTCTGTACCGTCTGGATGTTCGCTTGCAGACGCTCGGTGGTGGCCGAAAAAAACTGCTGCGGGGTTTGCGCCGACAATATTTTTTTCGCCGCATTCATGGCTTCTTCGCGCGATGCCCTGGCAGTCTCGATATTCAAACTCACCAGCTTTTCGAGCGCGTCCATGGTCTTGCCGGCCAAGGTATTGAACGCGGCGAGTTGGGACGAAAACTCGTTCCTGGTTGCGGCCGAAAATTGTTTTGGGATTGAAAACATAGGTTTCTCCTTGGTAGGCAAAAAATAGGGTCGCCCGGAACTGCTGCGCCGCAACATCCTATATGTTATCCGATGATTCAGGGATATCCACCCCTATTTACGCAAATTGAGATAAAAAAGTGTTAAACAGAATTGTTAAAAAAATGGCACTATAAAGGCAATACCATTTTCTTGATCTTGATCATAAGCACATGATGCAGGTCCATTAATCTAAGACCATGAACATCCCTATCGATTCCGTTATCCAATTGCTTCATGAATGCGGGTCCGGCAGCCTGGCGACCAATTCGATACAAGTCCCTGGCTATCCGTTCGCGACCGTCCTGCCGTTCGCACTCGATGAAGGACATCGCCCCTTGTTCCTGATCAGCGGCTTGGCCGAGCATACCAAGAATCTGATTGCGGATTGCCGCGCTGGTTTCCTGGTGCATGGCGCGAATGGCCAGAACGTGCTGAATGCCGAGCGAGTCTCCCTGATGGGGGATATGCGTCGCATCGAGCCGGCGCCGGAATTGGTCCTGCGTTATCTTCGCTACCATCCGGACGCGGAACAGTATCTCGGCCTCGGCGATTTTTCATTTTTCCAGTTGGTGCCGCAACAGGCGCGCTATATTGCCGGATTCGGGCGCATGGGCTGGACCGGCGCGGAGGAATGGAATGCCTGTCCGGCGCTGACGCTGGCCGACGAAGCCCAGCTCATCGTGCAGTTGAACCAGACCCCGGTGCGTGGTGTGCGTCTCCTCGGCCTCGATTGCTACGGTTTCGACCTGGAGAAAAACGGACAACGCGAGCGCCAGCGATTTCCCGACTCGCCGGTCGACGCGGAACAGCTTGCCGAGCTCATGCCGCGTTATCTTGCGGCGATGTAATGAAAGGCTCCAGTTGGAAGAGGCGGGTCGCCGGATTCGTTTTGTGCCTGGCGGGCGGCACTGCCGAGGCTGCTTATCACTTGGAGATCACGGCGCCCGCGTCCTTGCGCGAACTGCTGGCGGAACACCTCGATCTGGCGCGCTATCAAACGCGTAACGACATCAGCGACGATCAATTCAAATTCCTTATCGATACCGTGGCCGAGCAAGTGACGCAACTGGCATCGACCGAAGGTTACTTCACGCCGGCAACCAAGGTCGAGGTCGAACAACGGGACGCGTTGCGCGTAGTGCATCTGCGGGTCGAGGCCAAAACGCGCACCACGGTAACGAAGGCAACGGTCGAGGTCAGCGGTGCGATCGTGCAGGAAGAGCCGCAACGTGCCGAAGCGTTGAAAAGACGCTGGAGCCTGCGGCCCGGCCGGCCTTTCCGCCAGGCCGATTGGGACAACGCCAAGAACCAGGCCATACAAGCCTTGCAGCAGCGGCGCTACGCCGCGGCACGCATTGCGCATTCGGAAGCGCGCATCGATCCGGAGCGCAGTGAGGCGCAACTCGCGGTGGAGATCGACAGCGGTCCCGGATTCACCTTGGGGCCTTTGCAAATCAGCGGCACGCGGCGCTATCCGGAGAGCATCATCCGCAACGTCAATCCGCTGCAGCCGGGCGAGCAATATGATGTTTCGCGCCTGCTCGAATTGCAGCGCCAGATCCAGAGCACGCCTTACTTCAGCAATGTGATCGTCGGCATCGACGACGATCCCGCGCAGGCCGATTTGACGCCGGTGAAGGTGCAAGTGAGCGAGTTTCCAGCCCATCGGATCCGCGCGGGTACCGGCTATGCGTCCGACACCGGCTTCCATGTCGAGGGCCGCTATTCGTATTACAACCTGTTCAACCGGGCCTGGGTTTTCGACAGCCAGATAAAGCTCGAGCAGGAACGCCAATTTGCTTCCCTGCATCTCGACATGCCGCCCGACGAGCAAAGTTACGTGAACGGCGGTACTGCATCGTTCGAACGCACCACGCTGTCGGGTATCGATTTGCGCAGTCTTCGCCTCGGTTTGCAGCGTGCCCGCAGCCGCGAAAAATACGATACGGCTTTCACGCTGGATTATTTTCTCGATGAGCTGCAGCAGATAAACAATGCGCCGCTGCCGGCCAATACGATTGCTTCTCCCGGCAAACACCGCGCCCTGGTTCCCGCCTTCTCATGGACCCGGCGCGATGTCGACGATGCGATATTCCCGCGTGCCGGGAATATTCTTTCGGTGCAGGCCGGATTCGGCTTGAGGGCATTGTTGAGCGATCAGAGTTTCGTGCGCGGCTACGTGCGGGGCCGGCAATATTTTCCGGTGGGGCGGCGCGACCTGGTCATCTTGCGCGGCGAGCTGGGCGCCGTATTGACGGCCGGCGGCAGCGCCGATATTCCGGCCTCGCTCCTGTTTCGCGCCGGCGGCAGCGATTCGATTCGCGGCTATGCTTATCAAAGCATCGGCAACCCGCAAAACGGCACCGTGTTTCCAACCAAGTACCTGGCGACCGCGAGCGCCGAATACCAGCACTGGCTTTCGCGCGAATGGGGTGCGGCGGTATTTTACGACCTCGGTGCCGCGGCCGATAACTGGAGCAACAAGACCATCTACCAGGGCATCGGTGCCGGCGCGCGCTGGCGCAGCCCGGTCGGGACGGTCAATGTCGATCTGGCTTATGGAACCCAGACGAAAAAATTGCGGCCGCATATTTCTCTGGGGATTGCGTTTTGATTCGACATCGCATGCTGTTTCGCTGGTTGGCCGGCATATTGCTGCTGCTGGCCGTTTTCTTCGGCTTCGTATTTTATGGGCTGCAATCCGAACGCGGCGCCGGTTTTTTGTGGCGCGCCGCGACTTGGGCATTGCACGGGAAATTGTCCGGCACCTACGTCGGCGGCACGCTGGCTGGCGGCTTGCATTTGCGCGATGTCGCCTATCGTGACAAGGACACGCAAATCAGCATCGACGACATCAACGGCAAATGGCAATGGAGCCAAGCGCCGCTGACGCTGCAGGTCGACTATCTGCACATTGGATCGGTGGATGCGCGCTTGTCGCCGAGCACGGCGCCGGCCACGCTTCCGCAAACCTTGCGCCTGCCGCTGGCGCTCAGGTTGAATGCAATCTCGCTGCGCAGGCTGACGCTGCACCAAGGTTTATCGGCCATGGAATTCGGCGGCCTGCTGGCGCATGGGCAGTCGGATGCGCTGCGCCACACGCTGGTGTTGGAACGCTTGGAGACGCCGTTCGGCACAGCCGGCGCAATGCTGCAAATAAATGGCCAGGCGCCTTTCCCGATCAGCGGCAGCGCCGAACTGGCCGGCAGCTATCAGCAAGAACGCTATCAACTCGCGACGCGAGTGAGCGGCACGCTGGCGGCGCTTGGCCTTGAGCTCAAGGCAGGCGGCGACAAGTTGAAGGGGCAAGCGACGATCACGCTCACGCCTTTTGCCGCGTTGCCGTTCGCGCGCATGGAGCTGGCGGCGGATCACATCAACCCGAAAGCGTTCAATGCCGGCGCGCCGCAAGCCGACTTGACGGTGCGCGCGGCGCTGACGCCGCTGGCCGGCGCTGCCCAACTGACGGTCAGCGGTCCGCTCGAAGTCAGCAACGCCACGCCCGGCACAATCGATGGCGGCCATCTGCCCCTGATCGCGGCCGATGCGCAATTGCGGCTCGACATCTGGCGCCAGCAATTGACGCAGCTGGAAATAAAGCTGGCCGGCAATGCGACGCTGAGCGGGCGTGGCGAACTGCGCACGTCCAAGCTTGGCGCTCCAGACGGCGAATTTCAATTCGAAGCCGCGGCGCTTGATTTGCGCGCGCTGCATGCCAAGTTGAAGCCGACGCAATTGCACGGTCCGCTGACCGTCAAGCTGCGGCCCGAGCACCAGCAAGTGCACATGCAGATGGAAGATCCGCAAGTCAAGCTCAAGCTTGATGCCTTGATCGATGCCAAGACGGTCAAGCTGAACAGCGCACAGTTGGCCGCCGGCGCGGCCCGCCTGGATCTCACCGGCAGCTTGGCGCGGGATGCGCAAATGGGCTATTCAATGCAGGGAAAATTGAGCGACTTCGATCCGGCCATGTGGCTCGACGCCGGTGCCGCAAAAAAATCCGGCAAAGCAATCAAAGGCCGCATCAACATGGATTTCGACGCCGCCGGCAAGCTTGGACCGGAGCTGGAAGCGCAATTGAAGTTCGCCACCCGCGACAGCGAGTACGGCGGCTTGCCGATGAGCGGCAAGGGTAGCGTCGCGCTTGCCGGAAAACGCTTGCTGGCGAGCGATGTGCAGGTTTCCGTAGCCGGCAATGTCTTGCAGCTCAAGGGCGCATTCGGTGCGGCGGCGGACCGGCTCACGGTGAAATTGGACGCGCCGCAGCTGGAACGGCTCGGTTTCGGCTTGGCCGGTTTGCTGCAACTCGACGGCCAGTTGAGCGGCTCGGCGGCGCGACCGAATGTACGTGCAAATTACCGTGCCGAACGCCTGGTATTCGGTTCGCATCGGTTGACGGCGCTATCGGGTCATGCCGATGTGCAGGGGGATCTGGCCGGCGAGGCGGCGGCGCTGGCCAATACCCGCCTGGCGGCGACAATCGCCGCGCAGGGCTATGCCGGCCCGGGCGTTGCGCTTAATCATGTCAATGCCGATCTTGCCGGTACCTACGGCAAGCACACGCTGAGCGCCAGTGCCGACGGCACCCTACGCGGCAAACCCTTGGCCCTGATGCTCGGCGCGCAAGGCAAGCTGGCGCAAGGCAAGGACGGCATCGCCTGGGACGGCGTAATCGGGACGTTGGAAAACCGTGGCATGCCGCGCTTCGTGCTCGGCGCACCGATGACGCTGAGTGCCGCAGCCGGACGGCTTGCGCTCGGGGCCACGCGCTTCACTTTGGCCGGTGCGCCGGTCGAGCTGAAGCACTTCAGCTACGAGCAAGGCAGTATCCATTCCGAAGGCAGCGCCGCTGCTCTCGATGTCGGCAATCTGCTGGCCTTGCAGCGCGAATTCACCGGCGTTGAAGTCCCGTTGAAAACCGACCTGGTGATCGACGGCCGCTGGAATTTTTCGATCTCCGACAGCGCCACCGGATACGCCGAAATCGTCCGGCGCAGCGGCGACATCAACCTCGGCACCGGACGTGGCGAGAGCACGCTCAGGCTGTCGGAATTGCACGTGAGGGCCGAGCTGCAAGCAAACCGGATCAAGCTCGACGGGCGAGCGACGGCGGCGCGCATCGGCAGCGTGAGCGCGCAATTGCAAACGGTCTTTGCGCTGGAAAACGGCCTCCTCACCGTGACGCCCGGCATGCCCTTGTCGGGCCAAGCCAAGCTTTCGCTGCCGCAATTGAAAACCGTCGGTGCCCTGTTGGGACCGCAACTCGCGCTCGACGGCAGCATCGCGGCGGATTTGTCGCTGTCCGGTACCTCGGCCCAGCCGAAATGGTCGGGCATCCTCACAGGCGACAAGCTGGCGCTGACCTTGTTCGACCAAGGCATTCAATTACGCGACGGCACCGCGCGCATCGGTTTGAGCGAAAACCTGATCGAGCTGCGGCAATTGGAATTCCATGGCGGCGGCGGGACATTGAAAGCCGGCGGCCAAGTGCGCTTGGGCGAGGCCGACCCGGATTTGACAGCCCGGATCGTGGCTGACCGCCTGCAGTTATTTGCCAGCCCGGACCGGCAACTGACCTTGTCGGGGCAAGCGACGCTGGCCAACGTTGCCGAGAAGTTGCACATCGACGGCAAGTTCAAGGTCGACCGCGCACTCTTCGATTTGCCGAAGAGCAGCGCACCGCAACTGGGCAACGATGTCGTGATCGTGCGCCGCGGTGGCAAGGCCGAAGCGGCGCCGGTTGCCAGCGCCCAGGACAAGATGACGCGAGCCAGCGAGAAGCCGGCCAGCCGCTTTGCACCGGTAATGACCTTGCAGCTCGACCTGGGCGATGATTTCCGCTTTCGCGGCACCGGCGCCGACCTGCAATTGCGCGGCAGCATGCAAGTGCATAGCGAACCCTTCCAGCCCTTGCGCGGTACCGGCACGGTAAGGGTGGCTGCCGGCACTTATGAAGCCTTCGGCCGCAAGCTGGAGATCGAACGCGGGTTGATCAATTTTCAGGGGCCGCTGGATAATCCCAACATCAACATTCTGGCGATGCGGCGCAATCAAGGCGTTGAGGCCGGTGTTGAGGTCACCGGATTTGCACGCCGGCCGCGCATCAAGCTGGTATCCGAACCGAGCGTGTCGGATGAAGAAAAACTCTCGTGGCTGATGTTCGGTCACGGTTCGGAAAGCGCGGCACTTGGTCAGCAACAAGCCGCCAGCGCCGCGCTCGGGCTATTGGGCAATGCTGGCACCAAACGCTTGGCCCAAGGCATCGGGCTCGATACCTTTTCGATCGGCTCCAGCGAATCCGGCTTGAACGAGCAACAGGTGGTGAACCTGGGCAAGGCAATTTCGGAAAAACTCTATCTCGGCTATGAGCAAAGCCTGGCCGGCGCCGCCGGCATCGCCAAGCTTACCTGGCAACTGTCGCGGCGCTGGTCGGTGATTGTGCGGGCGGGGACGATCAACAGTCTGGATGTGTTGTTCAATCGGCGCTATGACTGAGATCCCGGACAGGTTCCGTCGGCGTCGGCTCAAGCGATGCGGTTCCACGCGCCGTCATCCCACCAATCATTGGCGAGCAGCACTTCGACATCATAGGTTTCGCCTTCGCGGCTGCGGAATAAGTCGATGCCAAGTGCTTGGGCCAGCGTGGCATCGAATTCGGCGAAGGCTTGCTGCAGGACTTCATCCGCGGTCGTCGGATACACGTGGAAACAGACCAGCCGGTCAGCCTCATCAATGGCCAGCAATTGCCGCGCGAGCACGCGGCCGTTCGCATCACGCGCATATACGACTTGCTTGTTGGCGTCGAGCAGACAAGCGACGGTCGAGTAATCGCCTATGCCGCCCAGGCTGAGACAACTGCCGACATAGGTGCCGAGCATCAGGATTTCCAGCGGTTCGGTTTCGAGCCCGATCCGGATTTCTCGATCGCCATACCGTAGATTCGACGTCACGCCTGTGTTCCAAAGTGCGGCATCGATGCGCGGATGACGGGCAAACCAGGCGCGGTTGAGCGGATGATCGAGATAGGTATCGGCGCGGCCCTGGCAATAGGCCAACAGCAGGCGCCGCAATCCCTTGCGCTCGCTGTCCAGTCCGGCCAGCAGGCGCACTGCATGATTGGCTGCACGGGAATGGTCGCGCAAGTTGAATGGAGCGTCGATGCGGCGCCAGATTTCCGCTTCGATTGCGCCCAGCAAAACATGCGGAAGACGCGCCAGCGTGACGCGGCAATGGCGCGCGATCTGAGGCCCGCTCAGCATCGTTCGCCCTTCGAAATGCTCGCGCAGGCGGCGCGGCAAGGGACTGTCCATGCCGGCTTCGAGACACAATGCGCATAGGCGGCGTGCGGCATCCGGCGGCGGCAGCTCGGACCATTCCAAACTGAACCACGCACTGCGCACGATCTCATTCAAGAACAGGCGGCGCCGCTCGTACTCGACGCAACCGAGCAGACGAGCGGCGCGCATCAGGCGTTTCGCAGCGTTGGTGAAAGAGTACAGGAGGAAGCCGGGCAGGATTTCGGCCAGGCTGTGCAAGCCGCGGCCAATCAGGACGGCATCGTTATCGCGGCGGCAGGCGCGTTCGACGATCAGCCAGGTATGGTCGTCAGCCGCGGCAAGCTGTTTCCAGCCGTCGAGCCGCAGCTGCCCGGCCATGTTCACCAGCGTGTACCCACCGTCTATGCCTGGTGAAAATGGCGGCGCGCAGCGGCGTGCCAGCAGCGGCAGCAAATGGGGCACGCTGCTTTGCAAGGTTTCGGTTTTTTCCCATTTGCCGAAAAGCGTATGCAGCATGGTCGCGCACTTTTCCTGCCATTCGCCGGAAAATGAAACGAGCAAGGCATGCCACGCTGAGAAGGATAGGAGATAGGCATGCCAGCGTATCCTAAACTTTTTTTCATCGGGTTCGTCGGATTGCGCCCCGGAATATAGGGACAGCCATTGATATGCTGCGGCTGCCCTCAATGCTTCCCAACGGGTCCCGGTAAGAAATTTGGCAAAGCCCGGCAGTTCGCCGCAACGTCGCCAACAGGCCAGTTGCCACCATTTTTCATTTTCGCCGACAGCTGCGCTCATGCGCCGGATGTCCATCATCGGTACCTCTGCGCAATCGGCGGTGACGCGCAATTTGGAATTCAGATATTCAAGATTCGCGTCGTCGTTCGCCAGTTCGCAGCCGCATAAGGTAAAGCCGGCTCGCACGCCGCGATTCAGGTTCGCCAGCACCGCGTCGAGATAGCAAGCGAAGCGCACGTCATCGTCACTCAGGCCATCGAGCGCCGTCAACTGTTTGCCCGTGAAATGCCGCACCGGCAACAGATAGGCGCGGTGCCTGAGCACGGCCTGCAAGAAAATGATTTGGCGGGAAGGGGCCAGATTCAGCGCCTGCTCTGCCCACGAATACGACAAAGGATCAAGCGCACACAAGCTTGCCGGCAACGCCAACGCGGCGCCATGCGCGGCTCCGCCGAACTCGCGCCATAGTTTCAGCCAAGCCAGAATTTGGCGTAGCGGCCGCATCCGCAAATGCCACAGAAAGCCGCGCCGGAACGCTTCCGGCAATACCGGCAGCTGGCTCGCTTCGACTCCTGCACAGTGCGCAAGCAAGCCCGACACCGTCGGCACAACATTCATCAAGGGTTTTCCATCCGGCCCCAATACCGGCAGCCGCGCAAAATCGTGCCGCGCAAAAAATCCGTCGAGCAGACGGTCGTCCGCCAGCCAGGCGCAAAGATCGAGATTGGCAACGGCTTGTTTCGGCGGCTGGTATTTCGTGCCCCGAAAAGCACGGGGATGCGCGGCAGTAGCAGCCGGACGTTCGGCTTGGATGACTCGTTGTGGAATGGCGAGCGGCGCATCCGTCGATGGTTCCGCCAGCGTCGCCCAAAACACGCGCCAGAAAGCCGGCCACGCTTGCTTGAGTTCGCGCGCCTCACCCAGGCTTCGCCAGTCCGCCAAAAGTGCTGCGGCTTGCGGATAAATCCCTGTCGATAATGCGTCCAGCGGCACCGGCGTCAATGCCGGCGGATGGTCTCCTTCGGCTTGATGGCTAAGCCACGCGCTGATGCCGCGGCGTCCACGCACAAGGCCGACAAGTATCGGAGCGTTCAATTTGCGATTTTCATCCGGGCTTGGCAAAGAAGCCCGTGTCAAAAGGAGAAATGCCGCTGCCCTGGACTTGGGTTACGGCGTGATGACACAACTCAGCGAATCCGGTTTCAGCCTGCCTCTTTGAACCGTGAAATCAATCGTCGCCGAAGAAACGTCTTCGCCGGCATCGCGGTTGATTGTGATCGAGCACTTCTTCTCACGTTGTCCCTGGCATTTGCCCTTGACCACGCTCTTGCCCTGGTACATGTAGGCAAACTGCGTGCTCAACAGATCCTTGATGGTTGCCGTTCCGCTCTGGCCATAGTTGCCATTGCAGGAGGATTTCGCAGGAATCGCGTCATTCGAGGCCGCCAGCAGGAAAGCCAATGCAGGCTTGGTTTGGTTCGGATCAACGCCATCGTCGCCTGCCTTGCTGACAGCCGGCAGCGCCAGCGCGGCTGTCAGCAAGGCGGCATGCAGCCGACGATGGCGCATCATTGGGGGACCCCATAAAAAAGCGAAATGTCGTTGCCGGCATAAGTCAGCTTGAATTTTTTATGGAAAACCTCGACCGAGGGATCGGCCACGACTTTATGCTGGGTGTTGGAAAAATTATAGACTTGCCCGTAGCAATAAATCCCCACGTGCTTTTGCGGCACGTTCATCATCGTGCCGTTGATCACGTGGCTGGCTGACAGGACAAAAATCAACAGGCCGTCAGATGCCGCCGGTCTTTCGTCCCACGGGCCGGTCTGAGCCAACCGGTTGTACAACTCGTCGCAGCGTATCGAAGCACCGGTGTGCCGGGTTTTATACGCCATGTCGCCGCACAGCATGCCGAGCTGGATGCCGAGTGCGTGGCTGACGAAATGCGCGCAGTGATTTTGCGTCGGTGAAGTGAGGCCCGTGGTGCAAATATCGGCGATGGATTTCCCGACATATCCTTGCAATTGGGCTTGGGTGATAGGCATACATACTCCAATATCGTTTGGGATTTTCAAGAGGCTCGAAAAAAAAGCCGCTGGCGTTGTTGCTCCTCCTTGCCGTGCGTTCGTACTGTCTGCGTCGGCGCGCCTGGCCAGCGGCATTTATTTGGGGGCTTTAAGGAGGCTTGTCGCGGTCGTGATAACGACTGCATCGATTTGGCCAATAAGGCAATGATTATAAATTTGTTATTTTGTTTTGGATAGCGCGAACCGTATCGTTGATTCTGCCCATGGCCTTCCTGCTTATTCCGATGCGCTGCAAATTACTTATTTTTACTGAGCCGGCCAGCTCTTCCGCACGCCTCTGAAAATCACCCATGTCCGGAATAATGGGCAAAGTTTACGAAGATACCATGATCATGGGATTACCAAAAACCCAAGATAAGTTAGTCTTCGCATAAGAGGATTATTCAATAAAAGATAAGCGGCAGCTAATGCTTATCTCCTGCCCGCGGGTCTTGTTGCCGGGTTTTTATTCCCAGGGGACAGTGCGTACGCATCGCGAACCGGCTTGCCTGATTGGGGGAAAGCTTGCGGCGTTTCACAATGCCTGCGCTTCATCGACTGCCAATGATTTCGAGGATAAAGTGAGTATTGCAAACAGTTCCAAATCCTGGACCGGCTTTAACCGGTCCGAAGATCCTGCCAATGGATTTGCCGGATTCCAGTGTACGCCGCAGCCGGCGCGTTCGCCCGATCCAATGCGTTTCGAGGCCGGCAGGATGCAGGCGCGGCCCAAGCTGTCGTCACGCCAGTTGAACAAGATGGCCACCTATGGCGTGGTAAGAAACTATCCGAAAAATACGATTCTGGTGAACGAGGATGCCGAAAGCGCCTCCCTGCATGTGATCGTCAGCGGCATGGTGAAGATGTACATGAGCGATGAGCGCGGCAAGGAATTCATCATGACGGTGCTCGGTCCGGGCGATTGCTTCGGCGAGATCGAGTTGCTCGATGTCGGCCCCAGTATGGCTTCGGCGGTGACGCTGGAGCAATCGCAGATTTGCGTTGTTTCGAAAGAAGGCTTTCAGCGTTCGCTGGCCCAGCATTCCGGTATGGCGTTCGAACTGCTTGTTTCGCTGTCGCGGCGTGTGCGCGGACTGACCCGCGATGTGAAGAGCCTGGCCTTGGAAGGCGTGTACGGCCGTGTCGTCAGGATCTTGCTGAACCTGGCTTGCGAGAAAGATGGCAGGCTGGTCGTAGAACAACGGCTGACTCAGCGCGAAATCGCCGAAATGGTCGGCGCCTCGCGCGAAATGGTGAGCCGCATCCTGAAAGACTTGAGCGACGGCGGTTACATCCTGGTGAGTAACAGGCAGATTGTGATCCAGAACAGGTTTCCGAAGGATTGGTAAGGGAACCTCTAAAAACTGCCAAAAGCGCTCAATCTCGAGCCTGCGCTGCGCAATGTACCCGTGCACCCGTACATGTCCGCTTCTCGGCCCGACCTTGGGCGCCTTGAGTAATTTTTAGCGTCCTCCGTAAGCAATCCGGAAAATCCGGACACGTCGCCGGCGCAGAACTATCCCCAAATTCCGCGGTCTTTCATGAGCAGCCGGAACCCGAACCACGCAGGCATGTTTATCCTGCGCGATCCAGATAAGAAACTGTTCAGGGTCTCGCTGGCTCCGGCCTCGGCTTATGCCCGTTTAGCGAGACCCTGAACAGGTTTTAAAGAAAATGCGCGGCGACATCGCTGCCATTTTGCCGCTTGCAATTTCCGGCAAGATCTACTCGAGAATAGAAGACGCCATGAATGGAAAAAGACTGGATCTGAGGCATGCCTGGATACGCTGCTATCAACCGCGTCCATACGCACGGGTACAACTGGTCTGCTTCCCGCCCGAGGGAGCGTCTGCCAGTTTTTATCGTGCATGGTGTGCGCGCCTGCCGTCCACGGTGGAACTCCTGGCAGTTCAATATCCCGGCCGCGAGGATCGCCTGCATGAGGATTGCATCGGCGACGTGCATTTGCTGGCTGAACGCGCGGCCGATGCACTGGGGCTGGTTTCCCAGCGCACTCTGGTCTTGTTTGGCCATAGCCTCGGCGCGGCGCTGGCCTTCGAGGTCGCGCTGAGACTGGAAGAGCGCGTGGCTGCGCCAGCCGTCCAATTGTTCGTATCCGGCCGTTCGCCGTTTCGCGAGCCAGCCAAGGCTTTGCAAAGTGTTCCGGACGATGCGCTATGGGCCGATCTGTACCGGCTGGGCGGCAATGCGGAGGCGGCAATGACGGACCCTGATCTGGGCGCGATGATGTTGCCGATCCTGCGCAGCGACTACCGGATCAGCGCCAGCTATCAACCGGGTTCCAAGGCCAAGCTGCACGGTCCGATCGCCGCTTACGTCGGCGCCGAGGATACCAAGGTAACGATGGATCAGGCTCGCTGCTGGAGCAATCTTACCCATGGCAATTTCCATGCGCGCAGTTTTCCCGGCGATCATTTCTACCTGAAGGCGAATCCCGGAATGGTGATTGCCGAGTTGTTGAAGTCTTTGCGGTTGGTGGACAAGAATCCGGCCGTGTGGCCGGCAAGGCCATAGCATGCGTGTGTCCGCCTTCATGACGCAGGCGTGGTTACGCGAGCGGTCGAAGGAGCAACTTTCGCGACGTACTGCGGGTCGAAATACCATCAAAAGGACTGTATATCGGCTCGCAAAATTTGCCACGTCCGCACGTATTTTGCGTAATCAAATTTGAGCAATCAAATATCGGAAATTTTTCTTAACTCCTATGACTCAAGACACTTCACAATTGCGCTCGGCTTGCCAGCGCACCGGAATCGAGTATCGGGATCTGGCGGCCGACCCCATCACGCAGTTCAAGCTCTGGTATGAGCAATGGACCGGCATCAATCCCTATGACCCCAGCGCAGTCGTACTCGCCACCGCGGACCGCGTCCACCGCCCGTCGGTACGTTGGGTGCGCCTGACCCAGGTCGATCGCGGCTTTATATTTTTTACCGATTACCGCAGCCGCAAGGCCACTGACCTTGCCGTCAACCCGCAGGCCGCCTTGTGTTTCGGCTGGCTTGAGTTGGCGCGCCAGGTCCGCGTGGACGGCATCGTTTCCAAGTTGAGCGCGGTTGAATCGGACACCTACTTTGCCGGGCTGCCGCGGGATATACAGCTTTTGCTGCTGGCATCCGATCAGCGCAGCGTGATACCGGACCGCGAAATCCTGCGCCAGAGAGTACGTTTGCTGGACGGTGAATTCGCCGGCCGGGCGATCCAGCGTGCACGCGATTGGGGCGGTTACCGGTTGATACCGGAAGAGATCGAATTCTGGCAAGGGCGCGAGGACAATCTGAATGACCGCTTCCGTTACCGGCGCAACGGTGCGGATGCGCCCTGGCGTATCGAACGCGTGTCGCCCTGATGCAGTCGGCCTGATCGTGGCCTTGGCCATGATTCGCGTGCATTGAGCGCGTTCCGGCAGACCTCTCTATACTGGCCTTTTCTCGAGGAGAAAGACCATGCACGCAAATCAGGCCGCGCGTCTGCCCGTGCTTTTTATTCCGCATGGAGGCGGTCCCTGTTTTTTCATGGATTGGCCCGACGCGCCTCACATGTGGGACAGGATGGCCGGCTTCCTGCGTGGGCTGGGCCGTTCCATCGGCCCCCGTCCCGAGGCGATCATCGTCATCTCCGGCCATTGGGAAGCGGCCCAATTTACCGCTACCGCGAATCCGCAACCGCCGCTGATCTTCGACTACTACGGCTTCCCCGAACATACCTACCGGCTTGCCTATCCGGCGGCCGGAGCTCCCGATCTGGCGCGCCGCATTCAAGGCTTGCTGGATGAGGCCGGCATACCGGCCGGGCTCGACCCGCAGCGCGGGCTGGATCATGGCGTTTTTATCCCTTTCCTGCTGATTTACCCCGAGGCCGATATTCCGATCGTGCAGCTTTCGATGCAAACCGGACTCGATCCGGCTGCCCATCTGCGTGCCGGCCGGGCATTGAGCACCTTGCGCGACGAAGGTGTTCTGATCGTTGGCAGCGGCATGAGTTTTCACAACATGCGAGGATTTCGCCAGCCCGGTTTTCTGGCGCCGTCGCGGCGTTTCGATGCATGGCTCGAAAGCGCCGTTTCGCAAGCGGACGCCCGCACCCGCAATACCATGCTGGAGCATTGGGAGCAGGCACCCGATGCACGCGCCTGCCATCCGCATCCCGACCACCTGCTGCCCTTGATGGTGGCGGCCGGCGCCGCCGGCACGGACTCGGGGCGCAAGATCTTTGAAGACGAGGTGATGGGCGTGCTCGTCTCGGGGTTTGCGTTCGGAGGCGTTTAGAACCTATTCCAGCCGGCATCGCACCCGGCTTGCAGCCCATCAGGAGCGAGGGCGGTGTCGGTCGTCGTAGCATGGCGCGCCATGCGTTCTCTTCGCGTCTTACTTTCGCTTCCGCCGGACAGCAATCGGGGAGCGCCTCTCTGCAACCGGTTCTTGGTCCGGCGTATCCGCGACGCATGCAAAATGCGCGGATTGGATATACTTGCCGCCATATCGATAAATAGGGGATGGCAATGTCGGACAAAGAATTTTCACATGAAGATTGGCGTCGGCTCCTGGCCAGTCTGGGCGAAAATCCGGACCGGCCCGGTTTGGCGGATACGCCCGCGCGGGTCGCAAAAGCATGGAAGCACTGGACTTCGGGCTATGAGCAAGATCCCTCGGAATTGCTGAAATCGTTTGAGGACGGTGCGGAAGAATACAATGAGCTGATCGTGGTGCGCGGCATTCCGGTCTACAGCCATTGCGAACATCACCTCGCGCCCTTCTTCGGCAAAGCCACGATCGGTTATGTACCGAACGGCAAAATCGTCGGCCTGTCCAAGCTGACCCGCCTGGTCGATTGCTTCGCCAAGCGGCTCCAGGTCCAGGAGCGCCTGACCAGCCAGATCGCCAACGCCTTGATGGCCGGACTCGAACCGAAAGCGGTTGGCGTGGTGATCCGCTGCCGCCACATGTGCATGGAAAGCCGCGGCATCCGGACCCCCGGCGAAGAGACCGTGACCTCCGCGATGCTGGGTGAAATGCAGCCGAACCTGGCTTTGCGCACCGAATTTTTGGCGCTTGCGCGGGAGCCGTGACAGGCTCTTGAAATATTTCCGCGGCATCCTATATTGGCCTCGTGCGGGGCCAAACGGGCGCGTCAACATGGGCCCTCCCGCCAGATAACGTCGTGCTTAACAACTCATCGTATTTGGAGGAATACCATGGCAAACATGACCCATTTTGACTCTCTCGATCTGGTAGAGAACATCCTGAAAAACGTATTTCGTCCGATGGCTTTAGAGACCGTGCGCAGCATGCAGCCGAGTGCGGAAGAAGGACGGCAGGAGGCGAGACTGGTCCGAATGGATGTCGTCGAAAACGATCAGGCGTATCGGATTTCGGCAGAACTTCCCGGTGTCCGGAAAGAAGACATCAGTGTTGCCATCGATGGCAACCGGGTTCAGCTCTCGGCCGAATGCAAGCGTGAAAAAGCGGCTGAAGATGCGAGCGAACGCAGCTTGTGCGGCGAGCGCTTTTACGGCAAGCTGCGCCGCAGTATCCAGCTGCCGGAAGAAATCGACGATGGCGCAGCACAGGCCAAATATGCCGACGGCGTGCTCGAACTGAGCCTGCCCAAGAAAAAAACCAAGGGAAGCAAAAGGCTGGAAATCCAGTAAGCGGCATGGCTGCGAAACTCCAGTCCGGTAACAACTCACAGGCCGATATTTAGCGCTTATCCGACGCCGGCGCGGCAGCGCCGGCCACGCACAAAAGCAGTATTGCAAGGTGGTTTCGAAACCGCTCCAGCCGCGCTTTTGCACGCCTGAAAATCGGCCATTCCATGACGCTCATTTTCTCTTCAAGGAATGCATGATGACTCAGAAAAAATTGAATCGCAGTCTTGTTGCTGCGGCGATCGGCGCGGCGCTGGTAGGCGGTTATGCGCATTTCGGCCCGCATACCGCGGCCAACGCCCAGACTGCAAGCGCGCCTGCTGCTGCACTCCTGGCGCCGCAAGTCGCAAGCGCGGCACCAACCGACTTCTCAGGCATCGTCGAACGCTTCGGCCCGGCGGTGGTGAATATCAGTGTTACCGGTAAGGCGCAGCGGACGCCAGCCTCGCTGGCGGTCCCGGAGTTTGGCCCGGGCGATCCCTTCGGGGAATTCTTCCGCCGCTTCGGTCCGCAATTTCAATTTCCCGGCGGGGCGCCGGAAGCCCGGGTGATACGCGGACAGGGTTCCGGTTTCATCATCAGCGCCGACGGCACGATTCTGACCAATGCCCATGTGGTTGACGGCGCGCAGGAAGTCACCGTCAAGTTGACCGACCGGCGCGAGTTCAAAGCCAAGGTCGTAGGCAGCGACAAGCAAACCGATATCGCGGTGCTGAAGATCGGCGCCAAGGATTTGCCGACCGTTAAAATCGGCAATCCGGCAGCGGTCAAGGTGGGCGAACCGGTGCTGGCGATCGGTTCGCCCTTCGGTTTCGAGAACACGGCCACCTCGGGCATCGTCAGCGCCAAATCACGCTCGCTGTCGAACGATACCTATGTCCCCTTCATTCAGACCGATGTGGCGGTCAATCCGGGGAATTCGGGTGGACCGCTGTTCAACCTGAAAGGCGAAGTGATCGGCATCAATTCGCAAATCTACACGAAAAGCGGCGGCTTCCAGGGCCTGTCGTTTGCAATCCCGATCGATGTCGCGACCCGGGTAGAGGACCAATTGGTGCATTCGGGAAAAGTGACGCGCGGCCGCATCGGCGTCAGCATCCAGGAACTGAACCAGGCGCTGGCCGATTCCTTCGGCCTGAAAAAATTGCAAGGGGCATTGGTCAGCTCGGTCGAGCATGACGGTCCAGCCGAGCGTGCGGGTTTGAAAGCCGGTGACGTGATCGTGCGTCTGAACGACGCCGAGATCAATCAATCGAACGACTTGCCGGCCATGGTATCGGCACTGAAACCCGGCACCACGGCCAAACTGGACATCATCCGGGACGGCGCCAATAAAACGCTCGACGTCAAAATCGGCGAAATGAAGGACAAAACGGTGGCGCAAAACGACGAAGCCGCCACCGAGGAACATGCGCGCCTCGGCGTGTCGGTGCGTCCGTTGGCGAAAGAAGAGCAGAACCGCATGGGCGTCAGCGGCGGGTTGCTGGTTGAAAACGTTCAAGGCGCAGCAGCGCAGGCCGGCATCCAGCAGGGCGACGTGATCGTCTCGGCCAACGGCACGCCGGTGACGAATGTCGATCAACTGCAAAAGCTGGTGCGCAAGGCGGGCAAGACGGTGGCCCTGCTGGTGCAGCGTGATGGCGGACGTATTTTCGTGCCGGTGCCTATCGGTTAATCGAGCCAAACCGGTTCGTGAGTACCGGGCGGCACCGGCGGCAAGTCCAGGCGCGCAGGCGTTTGCGACATCTGTTCCACCGGTGCGATTGCCTGCACATGACCGAAGGGCGAGGCCACGCTATGCAGCCAGGGCCTGATTTCTTCAGGCCCCAAGTCTTGCGCGGGCGTTGCACTCGATGCACGCCCGAGCGAATCGAGCCAACGTCCGGTTTGTGCCAGCGATACCCGCACCAGCCAGCTTCCGCCTTCATGCGCGCGGCGCTGCAAGGCGATCATCGCGCCGAATGCAGCCAGGTAGCCGGTTGCATGATCGAGTGCCTGGCAAGGCAGCTTGCCGGGGCCGTTCGATCCTGCCGCACGCCCTTCTTCCCAGGCGATGCCGGTAGCCGACTGCACCAGGCTGTCGAAGCCTCGCCGTTCTGCCCATGGACCCGCGTGGCCATAGGCCGACAGCGTCACATACACCAAGCCCGGGCGCAATGCGCTCAACGTCTCAGGCGAAAAGCCGCGAGTCGCCAGTGCCCCCGGACGATAAGCCTGCAAAAACACATCGGCGCCGCGCACTAATTCGCGCAAGACATCGCATTCCTCACTCTTGCGCAAATCGAGTTGCGCCGAGCGCTTGCCGCGTCCGGTATCGATCACCAGCGGCAGGATATTCGGCAGGTGGGCAGCGCCGACCGCGAGCACATCGGCGCCATGCTGGGCCAGCGTGCGCGCTGCCACAGGCGCCGCGATTACGCGCGATAGGTCGAGCACCCGCACGCTGCCCAGCGGACGTTGGGCCGAAGCCGAGCGGCCGACCGGTTCGGGCGGCGCATCGCCGATGCGCTCGATCTCGAACAGCGGCAGGGCAGCCAGGGCTGCAGCTTGCGGATGCGCACGCCATTCTTGCGGCGTGCGGACCAGGGCGGCACACAAGCCTTCTTCAGCCAGCCGCGCGTCAAGTGCATCGGCCTGCCAGCGCGCAATCGCCGCCGCCACTGCCGTGCGCTCGCCGGCACATTGCAGCACGCGGAGCACGCCGTCGCGGTGATGCGGGAAATTCGTATGCAGCTGTATCCAGCGTCCGTCACCGGCCTGGTAATAGCCGGCAATCGGGCTCCAGGGATCGGCCGCCGGCTTACCGTCGATTCGCAGGTAGCGCTCGCTGCGGAACATTGCCAGTGCGCGCCGCATCGAAACCTCCACGTGCTGGCGGCGCCCGCTGTGCAGGCGCCAGATTTCCGCAGCGGCCAATGCTTGCGCTGCAACCGTCGCAGCCGCGATCGGACCGACCTGGAATACCGATGGCAATGACAACCCGGTTTCACTGAAGCGCAACATGTCGAGTGCAGCGGCTTCGGCGTCGGCTTGGGTCCAGAGAGACTGAAGTGCGTCAAGTGCGATTGCGGAAGACATGGTATGACCCTCGAGAGGTGATTGAAGAAAGTCTAGGCGTCGCTACAATCGACGGTCAATATTGATCCGGCCGATCAATATAAATTCTCTTTTTCATTATGGAAAAAAACCTTTCCGCCGCACAAGCCGCCCGGATTCTCGGCGTCAGTCTGCCGACGCTGTATGCCTATGTAAGCCGCGGCATGCTCCATTCGATCGAGGCGGAAGGCGCGCGCAGCAAACGCTATGCACATGACGAGGTGCTGCGATTGGCGGCGCGCAAGAATGACGGCCGGCGTGCAGGCCGCACGGCCGAAGCGGCCATTGATTGGGGAATGCCGGTGCTGGAATCGCGCATCACGCTGATCGCCGATGGCGTTATCCGCTATCGTGGGCGGGACGCGACGAGGCTGGCTGCTTTTGCCACGCTGGAACAAACCGCGCAGATTTTATGGGGACATCCGCACGCCGATTTCTTCGGCGCCGCGCGGGCCGGCATGATGCCGCGGTGGCCTCTCGAACTGCGACGGCAGCTCGCATCGCAGCCTCCGCTGGAACGCGCGATGGTGTTGCTGCCCCTCTTGGGAACGCATTTCCAGTCCCGATCAGCGCCAGCGGAACATGCATTCTTCGAGGAAGGCGCACTGTTGATGCACTTGCTGGCTGCGGCGCTTTTGGACGACGGACCTGAATCCGGCTCTTTGCACAGCAGAATGGCGAGCGCATGGCGTATCGAGGGCGAGGCGGAACAATTGCTGCGCGCGGCCCTGGTTCTTTGCGCGGATCATGAATTGAATGCGTCAACCTTCACGGTGCGCTGCGTCGCTTCCACCGGCGCGCATTTATCCGCAGCGCTGACGGCCGGCTTGGCCGCCTTGAGCGGACCGCGCCACGGCGGTGAAAGCCTGCGCGTCAGGGCGCTGATGGACGGGGCGCCCCAAGACGGCGATTGGCAGCGGTTTCTTCTGCCGCGGCTGGGCCAAAAGCAGGGCGCGCCACGCTTTGGCAAACTACTGCCCGGTTTCGGTCATCCGCTTTATCCGGACGGCGATCCGCGTGCCCGTATGTTGCTCGCGCTGCTGGCCGGGCTTGCCGAATCCTTGCCGGCCATCCCGCCTGTCCTGGCACTGGCACAAGCCGGACAGGAAGTCAGCGGCGAAGCGCCGAATCTCGATTTCGGCCTGGCGGCAATCGAACTGGCTCTCGGTTTGCCACGCGCCGCAGCGCAATCGCTGTTCGCGCTTGGCCGCTGCGCCGGCTGGATTGCCCATGCAGCGGAGCAGTTGGCCGATGGCGGCTTGATACGGCCGCGGGCGCGTTATGTCGGCAGTTTTGATTTCGACGAATAGGATCTTAATGTTCCGTCACGCTTCGATTTTCGGGAATGACGTAAAAAAACGCTGAATCGTAGGATGGGTGGAGGGCAACGCAACCCATCATGGCCGTGGGAGAGGGGTTGCGCTGCGCTCCACCCATCCTACGGTGATCAACCCCAGAATTGAAGCTGGGCGGGCTAGAGCAGTTTCATCCTGACCGTACACGGCCAATCTTGCGCCTGCGATGCTCACCGTACCATTCGTACGGTTGCGCTTCTCGGCTCAACCTTGGCTCCTGTACAGTCAGGCTGAAACTGCTCTAGAGCCTGTCATGAACTCAAGCAGCGCGACCCCTGCTTGAGTTCATGACAGGCTCTAGTGCGAACTTATTTTTTCGCGAGCGCCTCACCGGTACGCTCATCGAGCCGCCACGCTATCGGCATTCGCGCCAGCTTCGCTGCCGCGGCCTCGAAGCGAACAAAGCGTTGATCGAGCAAGGCGATCTGCGCGCTTTTTTCCGATGGGCTGAGGAAAGAATAGCGGATGCTGTTGTAGACCGTCTGTTTCAGCACCGCATAAGAAGGCTTGTAACGGCTGGTGAACAACAGGTACTCGCCGCTCAAGTTATTGCGCGAGACACCCGCATCATCGGTCGAAATGACGATCGGCACCTGATGCCGGAGATACACGGTAAGCGGATGCGCCTGTTGCAGGATGCCTAAAATAAAGGCATTGCTGGTAATGTTGACTTCGATCGCAACCTTGCGTTCCCGCAGCGTTGCGAGCAATTGGTCCGGTCTGTCTTCATGCGTGACGTCGATGCCGTGGCCGATGCGTTCGGCGCCGGCGACCTCGACGGCATCACGAATGTGGCTGCGCAAGCCTTCGGGCGGGACCATGCCGAGCGCGAGCTCTCCTGCATGCAGCGATAGGCGGACGCCCGGGAATTTTTGCTTGAGGAAGCGGAACATCTGCATGTGCAAACGATAGTCGCGCATCGCGACAATGCCGTTTTCCGGACCGACGATATTCACTCCTACGATCAGCTTGCTGTCCTTGGCCGCGGCGAAGGCGGCATACAGACCGGAAAAGACTTTCGAAGGTGCGTTGTTGCGCGACACATAGCTTTGGAAACGCAGCGTGAAATCGGCGTCGTCCAGGCCCGAGGCATACGCCGCCAAGCCGTTTGCATAGTCCGCGATCTTCTGTTTGACGGTTTCGTCGCGCTCCATGAATTCGGCGAACGGCTGCAGCGCACGGCGGATCGTCTGCTCGTCGGCGTCGGCCGGCAAGCTGTCGATGGGGGCCCCCAGCTCGGGATTGTCGGTGCTTGGCGCGCTGCTCAGCATGGTTTCAAGGTATTGCAGGTTTTCCGCCTTGGCACGCTCCTTGAGCATTTTCAGACCCTCATGCATCGCGTAATTCGACACCGGGCCGAAGAAGCCGAAGGTGTTGAAGAATTGCTGATCGGGGGCAGGCTGCTGGTGGTAATGGTTGTCGAAATCCTTGTCCGACCAATGCTTGAGCAGCTCGCGGTAAAACTGGTTGTCCTGGCGGATCGCATCGGCCGTCAGGCAATTCTCGACAGGCGTGCCCGGATTGGCGGTTTCGATGCGGTATTTCTGGTGTTTGTTTTGCGGATCGTTTTCGCGATAAACGCAGAAGCGCTGCTTGCCCAGCCAATCCAGATAAGTCTCTGCATACATCGCGCCGGTGTAATGGTGGTGAATGTCGCCGCCTTTGGGCAGCATCGCCATCAGCAGGCCGAGTTCAGCCAGTTGCGGCGTGCCGGACACGAGTTGCGTGTAATAGCGCTGGGTCGCCAGATAGTTGTGTTGGCGAGTATTGCCGCTGAGGTCTTTGGCGCCGGCGGTGCTGGCGGCCAGCGCAAGCGCGAACATGCAGAGGGACAGCGGCAGTCGTTTCATCGGATTTCCTTGATTTGATATTCGGCAAGACGTGATCATAAATGACATTTTGCTCGGAGCGGGCAATCGCGAGTACGCGCAACGGCTATTGAAGCCGGGCGTTCCAGCCCAAACTGGCATCCTGCTTGCCATCCAAGTGCAATTGCGCCGCTTGATTTCTCCATTTCTCTTTCATCGAATCTCATGCCTCCACTGCGCTTCATCCTGGTCGTTTCCAGTCTGCTGGGCATGCTGCACGCCTATATCGGCTGGCGCGTGCTGCCTGACTTGCCGGGGGGCGCGGCGTCGCACTGGCTTGGCGGGTTGTGGCTGCTGGTTTCTTTTGTCCTGGTGCCGGCCGGCTTGCTGGCGCGCGGCATCAGGCGCCAGCCGCTGTCGGACCGGCTGGCATGGGCGGGTTTGCTGACGGCCGGATTGTTTTCATCGTTGCTGGTGCTGACGGTGTTGCGCGATGTCGTGTTACTGCTGGCTGCGCTGGCGGGCGTCCATGCGGCAGGGTTGACTGCCTGGAGCGCGGCGGCGGTGCCCTTGCTGGCGGGCTTGGTGACGCTGATCGGCTTCATCAATGCACGCCGTGTGGCGCGGGTGGTCGACGTCGCGGTGCCGATCAGGAATCTGCCGTCGGCGCTTGAGGGTTTTACCATCGCCCAGATCAGCGATATCCATGTCGGTCCCACCATCAAGGGCGGTTACCTGGATGCGATCGTCAATGCGGTAAATGCGCTGGAAGCCGATCTGATCGCCGTCACCGGCGACCTGGTTGACGGCAGCGTCGCCAGCCTGTGGCCGCATACCGCGCCGTTGGCGCGCTTGTCTGCGCGGCACGGCGCGTATTTCGTCACAGGTAATCACGAATACTATTCGAATGCGCACGAGTGGATCGTCGAGGTGCAGCGGCTTGGTCTGACGGTATTGATGAATCGGCACGTGGTGCTGCGGCATCGCGGGGCGTCGTTGCTGGTGGCGGGTGTGACCGATTACACCGCGCACCATTTCGACGAATCGCATCGCAGCGATCCGCATGCCGCGCTGGCCGGCGCGCCGGAGGAAGCGGCGGTGAAAGTGCTGCTGGCGCACCAGCCGCGTTCGGCTGCCGCGGCGGCCGATGCGGGTTTCGATCTGCAATTGTCGGGCCATACCCATGGCGGGCAATTCTTTCCGTGGAACCTGTTCGTTCCACTGCAGCAGCCATATACGGCGGGCTTGAACCGGTTGCGCGGCCTATGGGTGTACACCAGCCGCGGCACCGGTTACTGGGGGCCGCCGAAGCGCTTCGGCGCGCCTTCGGAAATCACGCGGCTGCGGCTGGTGCGGACGGACTGAGTCAACCATCCCCAGAACAGAGGGCGCACGCTACGGCGATATTTGAGCGCAGCCGGATGCGGAAACGAGCCCGCCCGCCGCGCGCTTCGGCAAGAAAATCTCGGCCAGCATGCAGCGCGCACCACCCCCGCCGAGCCGCTCTATCGTATCGATCGGCGCCAATACCGGTTCGGCATATTTCTTGATGCAGCGGCGTTGCGCCGTGTTCAAGGCGGCCCAGGCGCGACGCGACAGGGCAAATACCGGATGCCCGCGCTGCGAGCGCAACTCAAGCGTATTGCCGGCGAATTCCGCCATCTGCGCCAGGCTGATTCCGATCAATTCCTTGCCGCTCGCGGTCAGGGTGCGCGCCAGCATGTCCCGTTCGCCCCGGTCACGGATCGCTTCCATGCAGACGATCGCCAGCGCGGAGCCGACGCACATCATCACGTTAGTGTGATAAATCGCCTTGCCGTTACGGTCGAGCGCGTTGAAGCATACGGCGCGGTAATCCATCTGCGCGGCAAATCCGGCCAATGCCCGCGGATGGCTGCGCGAAGAGTGGCAGACATAGGCCAGCTTGTGTGCATGATCAAGCACCATCGAGCCGGTTCCCTCCAAGAAGCAGGCTTCGTTTTCCAGCCGGCTCAGGTCGAGGCGTTCGCGGATTTCGAAATGCCGCTCGACTGTGGCCAACACTGCGCTGCGCCGCTCCAGCCTGCGATTGGGCGCTTCCATCGGATACAGCACCACCCGTCCATCCGCGTGAAAGCTGACCCAATTGTTTGGGAAGATCGAATCGGGCGTATGCGGTTCGGCGCTGTCTTCCACCACCAGCACGCCAACCCCGGCCTTGCGCAGCGCGCCGGCATAGGCGTCGAACTCGGACAGCGCCGCGCGCTGGGCGGACCCGGTATCCGGCTCGGGATGCTGGAATGCATTGCTCAAGGCCGTCTGCGGATTCGACATGAAGCGCGCCGGACGGATCATCAATACATGATCGGTAGTTTGCATGCCTGGGCCTTCCGGATCAGATGGCTTTGGCGAGCGCGGCCGACGCCGGCTGTTTTGCCGCAGCAGAAGCTACGTATTGATACAGGTCCTTGGGGTTTTCCGGCTCGGGCACCAGTTCGATCCTGGAACCGATCCCTTGCGCTTTAGCCAGTTCATGGAGGTAACGCAGGGCCGAAAAATCCTCCAGCGCAAAGCCGACCGAGTCGAATACCGTGACCTGCTGTGCCGTTTCGCGCCCGGGCGTGCCGCCGCTCAGTACTTGCCACAACTCGGTCACCGGGAAATCCCGTGGCATTTGCTGGATATCGCCTTCGATTCGCGTCTGCGGTTCGAATTCGACGATCACGCGCGCCTGCGCCAGCACATCGGCATGCAATTCGGTCTTGCCGGGGCAATCGCCGCCGACTGCGTTGATATGCATGCCTGGCTCGATCATGTCCGGTGTCAGGATGGTGGCGTTGGTCTTGTCGGCGGTGATGGTGGTGACGATGTCGGCGCCTTGCACCGCCTCGCGGGCCGAGCGCATCGGCGTGATTTCCAGGGCAGGGACGCCGGCCAGGTTGCGCATCAGCTTGCCGGTGGCGGCCGGATCGATGTCGTAGACCCGCACCTCGCTTATGCCGAGCATGGCTTTGAATGCCAGGATTTGAAACTCGCTCTGCGCGCCGTTGCCGATCACCGCCATGCTCTTTGCATTCGGCCGCGCCAGCATCCTGGCCGCCAGTGCCGAGGTGGCGCCGGTGCGCAAGGCGGTGGTGATGGTGAGTTCGCTCAACAGCAGCGGATAACCGGTTTTGACATCGGCCAGTGCGCCGAAAGCCATGATGTTGAGCAGGTTGCTGTGCGTGTTTTTGGGATGGCCGTTGACGTATTTGAAGGCGTAGAGCTCGCGGTCGGAAGCCGGCATCAATTCGATCACGCCGATGACGGAATGGCTGGCGATGCGGGCCGATTTTTCGAATTCCCCCCAGCGCAGATAATCGGTGCGGATATAGTGCGCCAGCTGCAGCATGAACTGCTCGGGGCCGACGGCTTTGACGAGTTGCTGAATGTCCTTGATATCGATGTAAAGAGTCATTTTCCTGTCCTGTGGTCCTTGTTATTCGGAAGCCCGCTCTCATGTCTCGATATGAAAGGGCTCGGTCGAATGAAATTATCCGGCGGGCAGGTGCTAACAAAAAGTAATCAAAACTGTAAATTTTGATTTAATATTTATCAAATTGACGATTTAAATTGGCAATTTGTTGAAATGAACGATACGGACCGCCAGCTACTGGCATTGCTGCGCGACGATGCCCGCACCTCTGTGACCACGCTGGCCAGGAAGCTGCGCTTGTCGCGTGCAACGGTGCAGAACCGGATCCAGAAACTGGAAGAAAGCGGCGTGATCGTCGGCTATACGGTGCGCCTGAAGCCCGAGGCGGAATCGCACCGGATTCGAGCCTGGATGAGCATCGCGGTGGAAGGCAACAAGGCGCCGGCAGTGATCCAGGCCTTGCGCGGCGAACCCAATGTACATACCTTGCACAGCACCAACGGACGCTGGGACATCATCGCCGAACTGCGGGCCGACAATCTGGAATTGTTCGACCGCGTGCTGGGACGGATACGTTTGATTCCCGGTATTGCATCGACCGAAACCAATATCCTGCTGTCGACGCATAAGTTGTGAAATGCCGGACCCTTACCGGCTTCCACCCTGTCAGATCTCCCATAAATATGGGATTGCGCAGACATCGGCCATACAGGTGTAATGGCTTGAGGCCTTCGAATAAAGAGCAAGGTTCCGCATTTATTTCGAGGTTCTGCAAATCCTTGTATGCGCTATCGTTCTGTTTCGACGCAGTATGGTGCATTAGTAGTGTCTAGAGCATTTTTAGCCTGACCGTACGGGCCAATCCCAGGCCTCCGGTGCTCGGCGTACGCCTGTACGCGTCCGCTCCTCGGCCTGACCTTGACTCCGCACGGTCAGGCTAAAAATGCTCTAGTAGTGTCAGTACCGAGCCGCGACATCAATCGCGCCGAAAAATCGGAACCGATCCCTGAAAGACCAAGCATGAGCGAAGCACAAGAAGCCAGAAAGCCCTGCATTCTCGTCGTCGACGACGACCGCCTGATCCGTGCAATGCTGCGCAACGGCATAGGCAAGGCTGGGTACGATATTTTGGAAGCGGAATCGGGCGAGCAGGCGCTGGAAGTGCTGGCCGCCAGTAAAGCGGCGAATTCACCCGATTTCGCACTGCTGGATATCACCATGGACGGCATGTCCGGGATCGAACTTGCACAGCGTCTGCGCACCGAAACCACGATCCCGTTCATGTTCCTGTCCTCGCACCAGGAAGACGATCTCGTGAGCCAGGCGATCCAGAATGGCGCGGTCGGCTACCTGGTCAAGCCGATCGATATCGGGCAAATCCTGCCCGCGATCAAGGCCGGCATGGCGCGCGCCGAAGAGATCCGGCAATTGCGGCGCAACGAGGTCACGCTCAGCGCCAGCCTGGACAAGGTGCAGCAACAATTGATGCAAACCGACAAGATGGCTTCGATCGGCCAACTCGCAGCCGGCGTGGCCCATGAGATCAATAACCCGATCGGTTATGTGCATTCGAATATCGGCGCACTGGAAGATTACATTACCGACCTGTTTCGCGTCATCGATGCCTATGCCTCGATCGAAACCTTGCCGCAGAACGACCCTGAACGCCTGGCCCAGCTGGAGCGCATCAAGTCCGAACTCGATCTGCATTTCCTGCGTGAAGATATCCCTGCCTTGCTCGGTGAATCGATGGAAGGCATTACGCGCGTACGCAAGATCGTTCAGGATCTCAAGGATTTTTCTCACGTCGACAATTCCAAGGAATGGCAGTGGGCCGACTTGCACAAGGGGCTGGATTCCACCCTCAACATGATCCACAACGAAATCAAGTACAAGGCCGATGTGATCAAGGAATATGGCGCGATTCCCGAGATTGAATGCCTGCCCGGCCAGCTCAACCAGGTCTTCATGAACCTGCTGGTGAATGCCGCGCATTCGATCAACGATCTCGAGCGCGGCAGGATCGTGGTGCGCACCGGCTGCAATGAAGATCAGGTGTGGATCGATTTCAGCGACACCGGCTGCGGCATTTCTCCAGAAAACCTGGAGCTCATCTTCAACCCCTTCTTTACCACCAAGCCGGTCGGCAAGGGCACCGGGCTTGGTCTGTCGCTTTCCTATGGCATCGTGCAAAAGCACGGCGGCACGATCCACGTCGAGAGCAGAGTCGGTCATGGCACGCTGTTTCGCGTCACACTGCCGCAACGGCAGACTGACAAAACGGTCGCCACCTAATCCACTTCGTTTACTTTGCAGCGAGCCGCGGCCATACTGAGGGGAAACATTGCAGCGCTGCGCCTGGCCTGATCACAGGCCTGCGCAGCGACACAAGGCGATCCCAGATCGGAGGAGAAAGCAGGCATGGTGCCTACCCGCGGCTTGCTCGTGTCGCTGTTCATGCGGCTCATGTCGGTAGCGCGCTACCGTTTCATCATCGAGTTGTCGATCATTTTCATCGCGGTCTGGTGCGGCGGCGCCCTGCTGGTGTATTTCCTCGAGGTCGGCGTCAATCCGCGCATCCACGATCCGCTCGAAACCATCTACTTCCTGCTGGTGACCATGATGACCTCCGGCGATTCGGCGGTCGTGCCGCTGACTACCGGCGGGCGCATGGTGATGAGCTTCGCGCTGATTCTGTCCAAGCTGCTCACTGCATTGCTGTGCGCATTGGCGGCGGCAGTCCTGATCGACCGCAAATTGAAAGAGGAAATGGGGCTCAAAATGCATGTACTCGACAAGCATATCCTGCTGGTGGGCTGGAACCTCAAGGGCGCCCAGATCATCTCTACGCTGCGCAGCAATCCGCTCCATCATTCGACGCCGATCGTGGTGATGGCGGACCTCGAGCAAAAGCCGGTAGACGATCCTCTGGTGTATTTCACGCGCGCCGGTTGCCCGATACGCGGCGAAGCGATACAGCGTGCATCGGCCGCCGGTGCGGCCCTGGTGGTCGTGCTGGCGAATTATGCCGAACGGCAGAATGCCGACGCGCTCTCCACGGTAAACGTGCTTGTGATCAGAAAGCTCAATCCCGACGCACGCATCATCGCCGAACTGCTCGACCCCAGCCAGCGGCTCTACCTCGAAGCGGCCGGCGCCGATGCCATCGTCAGCATCGGCGATGTCGGCGGTTTCCTGCTTGCTGAAGCCGTGATCGGGAATCAGCAGGCGCAGCAATTGCTCGACTATGTCGCAGGGCGACCTGGGGGCGGCGGCAAGTAGTGATCCGGTTCATTGTCCCTGCTTGCAGACCAAGGAAGATTCTCCTTGCTTGCTTCTTGAGAAAATGCACTTGTCAACCACTCTCGTCAATGGGACGTCGATAACCTTTCCATTGCTGTATTTGCAACGAACCGTGACGACATTTCCATGCTCGTAAACGCTGCTGACGGTGTAGGTATTGGAGGCATCATCGTCGGGAGCCAGATACGCAAGCTCCTTGGGGTCGCCATCGAAAATGTCGATTTGTTTGACCTTGTTTTTGCCATGTACAGGACAAACTTTGACCTCAGCAGGTTTGGCATAGACTGGGGGAGATAAAAAGCCCGGTAACACGACCAATAAGGCCGATACGAGTAAAAGCTTATTGGAGCGGATCATGGCTCGACAACATAGAAACCATTTCCATTATTGGAAATGCCGGCACCCTCCCATTTGATCAGACGCTGTCCAATCGCTTTGCCGGCACCTGTCACCCATTGATCCATGACCTGCATGCCTACGTTATTTTGGCTGATATAGATAGCGGCATGACCATGATATTGGCCGGCGGCATTAAACGTAGCGATAGCCGTTCCTTCGGCAATGGTTGCGTTGCCTCGAACCTGGGCACCTTTGCGCCATTGCGCGGTATTCACCGGGATAGTGGCACATACTGTCGTCACATAAGATACGCATTGCCCACAAAAGTTAGGGGAGTGGCGCGTGTCCGTCGGGGGAATCTCCTCATATGGTCCGAGTGAGGAAATTCTCGTGCATGCCCACGTTCCTTGAGGGGCATCGGGATGATTGCGATAGTTGGGAGAAACAAAAGGCATATTGTCATTCCTGAGTTAATTTTAAACGCAGGCTATTTTACTTTCTTTGACTTGAGGTTTTAATAATTTTATCAAAAGAATATTGAATCCCCTGCAGGATGCCAGGGATTGCCGCGGTCCGTTCCGCTGCGAGTGCAGGGCAGCCGAACACGGCTCGCCAATAAATTGGCTACGCGTTCGGAAATTCTTGCCTGCAGCTTGATGGTTCAGAGAGCGGCTTTTCGCGGCGCCACCAACCCCAGTGCCAATGCCGTGGCCGCCAATACGATGGATATTCCCGCTACCGTGCCGAACGTGATCGGCTCACCCAACAGCAGCCAGGCCCAGACCGATGCGGTGGCAGGAACCAGGAAGGTCACGGTGATTGCCTTGCTTGCGCCTTCCGTGGAGATCAAGTGAAAAAACAATGCATAGGCAATGCCGGTACAGAGCACTCCCAGGATAATCACGGCCATCGTGGCGTACAAGGTGCCCACCTGGATCGCGTGAGGCATGTCCGGCAATGCAAACGGCAGCAATGCCAGCGCTGCCGCGCACTGGCTGCCGGTGGCGGTGGCCAGCGATGGAATGCCGGCGGCTTTCATTCGCGTGTAGGTTGCAGCAAAGCCGTAACTGAGCGCGGCGCCCAGTCCGGCCAACACGCCGCCGATCACGTACGGAGTGATCGCGCTGGGACCGATGCCGACCAACACCGCCACGCCAAACAATCCAAGTAAAAAAGCGGCAATGCGCGTCATCGTCAATCGTTCCGCCAACATCAGGAAACCGAACATGCCGGTGAAGACCGGCGCAAGGGAATTCATGGTAGCCATGTACGACGAAGGGATATACAGGGAGGACCAGGCGAACAGGCTGAAGGGAATTGCGGTGTTGGCCACGCCGATGATCAAGTAAGTTGGCGCGTTGCGCCGCCAGCCGAAATCAATGCCGCGTGCGCGAGCGAACAGGAACAAGGCCAGGCCGCCGAGCAGCGTGCGGCCGAATGTCGTCAGGATCGGGCCGAACACCGGCGCAGCGATACGCATCAGCATGAAACTCGTGCCCCAGATGGCGCCGAGCAGGAAGAGTCTGGCGAGGTTGGTCGTCGACATTTTGTTGGCCGCTTGCAAAGCGGTTTGCGGTAGTTGAACAGCTCATGATTTTAAGGAGGGACGGCGTCGCAAGCGAACGATATATATTGACAGTTAATGTAAGAGAAACTAACAATATTGCATGCGCTCCTCCCCCCTGCACTCTCTTCACACCTTCGAATCGGCAGCACGCCATCAAAGCTACTCGCTGGCGGCAGCCGAACTGCACGTCACCCACAGCGCCGTCAGCCAGCAAATCCGCATACTCGAAGAATCACTGGGAATTCGCTTGTTCCAACGCCACGGCAGGCAAATGCTGTTGACGCAGGAAGGGGCCTTGCTGCACAAGCGAGTCCAGCCGGCTTTGCGGCAGATCGAGCGCGCCGTCGCGGAAGCCGGCGTACTGCATAGATCGCCCGCCATCACCGTGACGACCTTGCAGTCGTTCGCGACCTACTGGCTGCTGCCCCGCCTGGGTAAATTCCAGAAGCGTCAGCCGGAAGTCGCGGTGCATATCCAGGCATCGCTAAGGCTGAAAGATCTGGAACGCGCCGAAGCGGATATCGCGATTCGTTACGGCTTCGGGGAATGGAAAGGATGCGCGGCGGAAAAGCTGCTGGACGACTGGATCTTTCCGGTTTGCAGTCCCGCTTTCAACAATGGCCGTTTGCCCAAGACGGCCGCCAGCTTGAAACGCTATCGCGTATTGCGTGACGAATGCCAGCTTGAATGGAATACATGGTCGAAACGGGCCGGCATCGATCCGGCTGATTTCAAGTACGAGACATCCTATAGCGACAGCAATCTGATGCTGGCAGCGGCGATCGAAGGACAGGGCATCGCGATCGGGCGCAGCACGCTGGTGGCAGCCGACATCGCTGCCGGCAGGCTGGTTCGCCTGTTCGACGTTGTCGCGCAATCGCCTTATGCCTATTACAGCGTGACCGCCGCCGGGCGCAGCAAGAGTGCGCAATTGCAGGCATTCGAACAGTGGTTGCGCAAGGAGGCGCTACTGTTTCGCCGCAAAGAGCATGCGTTTACAGGCTCATAGACGAGCCAATTACACCATCACATCGATTTGCTGAAGGCTGCCTGCCGTTCCGTTTTCAGCCAGATAGACCCCGCTTGCGCGCACCGCTCCCAAGGTCCGGTTGGACTGGTCCTTGAGTGCAAACGGCGTTTCCGTTTTGCCCAGGGACAAGGCGCCGACGCCGTGATCGGCAAGCGACGACAATGTGTTCTTGCCCTCGCCGTCGGGCGTCCACACTTGCATCTTCCGGAACACCGGATCGCTTGCATCGATCCATCCGTTGCCGTCGCTATCGTAGCGCGCCAGTTCGGCGAAGCCGTCGCCGCTGGCGGCGCCGAACAACTCCTTGCCCGAATCTATTTTTCCGTTGCCGTTGAGATCGAGCGCCAGGTAGCCGCGCCGGCCGCTCAGCATCGGCACCTCCTCGGCCTTGCCGTCGCCGTCGATATCGAACTTGAAGCGCCGGCTCTGCAATTGCGCTGCGCTGCCGTCGAAATTGATGACCAGCGGGTCTTTCCGGATGCCGTCGCCAGCGCGAATCGAGACCTCGGATTCCTCATGAAATTGCCGGCTCATGTCGAGCGTCAGTTTGAAATCGATCTCCTGGCCGTCGGCAGTGCGCACCTTGCCCTCGGCCTGGAAGCTGGTTTGCTCGGATTCGTCGCGTATTTCGCGGCGATCGTATTCGATGCCGAAGCCGGCTCGCTTCGGCCCTTGCGTTCCCTTTGCCTGTTGAGGCGGCGAGTCCGGGCCCTGGACTTGCGCCGTTTGGGCGGATTGCAAATCGGCTGATGTGGTCAAGCGGATCTTGTGGCCGGTCAGCATTTCGACGACCGCCCTGAGCAGGCCAAGCAGAGGGTCGCGTTCGACTGCGTCGGCTGCCTCCTGGATCGCTTGTGCCTCGTTGGATTGCGGTGCGGCGGCGGCAGTCTGGGCGGCGTTGCGGCCTGCTTCGGAGATTGTGGCAAGGCTGGGAGCCGGCGGCGCCGCACCGCTTCCGGCTTTCTCCATCGCTTCGAAATCGGGGCGCTTGTCGCCTATCCAGGCACGCAGTCGTTCGCGTACTGTGTTGTGGGATGCCGCGTTGTGGGAAGCGGCAAGCGTGACGGAGTCGGCGGCGATTTTCATGGGATAAGCTCCAGGGCTTACCCATTTATCGGCAAGCTGTCCGATAACTTGATGATTCAATCCCGCTTTCGGGAGGGTAGATGGGCCTCGATCAAGGCGCCGGAAATCGACACCCCGGTCGTATATTCGGGCAAACGATCGCCCGGCCCAAACCAATGCGCCTCGGCGATCTCATTCCGATCGACGGTAATTTCGCCGGACACATACTCGGCAGTAAAGGCGATCATCAGCGAATGCGGAAACGGCCAGGACTGGCTGCCGAAATATTTCAAGCGGTCGATCTTGAGTCCGACCTCTTCGAAGACTTCGCGATGCACGGCATCCTCGATCGATTCGCCTGCCTCCAGAAACCCGGCCAGCGGACTGAAACGATTGGTCGGCGACGCTGTGTGCCTTGCCAGCAGAATCGTATCGCCTTTTTTGATCAACACCATCATGGCCGGCGATATGCGCGGATAGTTCAAGCTATTGCAGGCAGGGCATTTGAAGCAGCGCTCGCCCTTCACCAGTGTCATGGCCGTGGCGCAGGCGCCGCAGTAGCGGTGAGTACGCGCCCACTCCATGAGTTGAAACGCGCGGCCGGCCACGGAAAGCAACTGCTCATCCATGGCGCCGAACAGCGCGCGTAAATTTTTGAATGTATGGCCGTCGGCCGGGGCGGCATCTTTATCGACCCAGGCAGCGCGGCAATAGCGCTCGCCCAGCATGCCGACCGGATGGATGTGCGCGTTCTGCAAACGCATTGCTGCGCACGCCGCTGCATCGGGCAGAGACAAATCGGATTCGCGGATCAACAATTCATTGCCGCGAAAAATGAAGGTATAGGGGGCGGCATGCTCTTGCGGCGCGATCAAGGGCGTAAAGGAGTGTGGCGTGGTGAGCATGGACTGGGTATTCCGATCGGATCAAATGGGAAGGTTTGCCATCATACCTTTTCATGAAGGGTAGAGCACAGGGGGCACTGGTTTGTGCATCGGCTTTCAGGCCATTGCGGGCAAACATCACCTGGCCGAAATGCAGCAGCAGATTCTTGTCCTGTCCTTGCCGTTGCGTCCCGCGCGGCCATGAGAAAAACCATGAGGAAATCCATATTTCGATGCGGCTTTCATGTTGCTACGATGGCAGCTCTCAACATACATGCACCAATACCAATCCTCATAAAAAACATAACAGCTAAATCGCGTTTTTTTCGTCCTGCAGTTTCGGTGTTCCCTGGAACATCCTCGTCGTTGCAGGGCTCGGCATGCCAGACGAAAAAATCCATCGATTTTCCCGTCACGTTTTTATGAGGATTGGTATAACCCGAAGAGGAAACAGTGGGCGCCATCGAAAATTTGTTGCGGACATCGGTCCTGAAAAAACGCAGTCCCTTGAATGACCTGCCCTGGCATACGGATCCCTCCCGAGAGGTGTTCTGGCTATCGGAGCACCTGGTCTCGCTATACGGCGAGCCGGAATACGACACTCTGATCCATGAGCAGAAGCTGCTGTTGTCGCAGCTTGAATTCTGCCTGCTTTGCTCGGTATCGGCATCGGGGGAAAAGGAAGTGATCGCGAATATGGCGCAGCGCATGCTGAAGTCGCGCTATGCCGCATTTCGTCCCTACTTCTATCATTTTCTCGAAGAAGAAAATAACCATATCCACATGTTCGCCGAATTTTGTGCGCGTCACGGCCAGTTCTATCCGGTGCTGTATTCGTATGCGCAAGGCGACATATGGGAACACCCGGAAACCGGCGACTTGCTGACCTTCGTCCATGTGCTGATCTTCGAGGAACTGGGTCAGGGACTCAACGAGATCATGGCCGACGATGCCGCCTTGCCGGAGCTGGTCAGGGCGATCAACAGATACCACGTCGAAGATGAAGGCAGGCACATCTCGTTCGGCCGCATGCTGGTGCGCGAGTTTGCCCCTTCGACCAAGGCCATGGTCGCGCCTCAGGAGTGGCAGATGCTGCAGCGGCATGTCGCGCAATATCTGGCGACCCGACACATCGATTATCACAACCCGAAGATTTACAAGTCGGTGGGTTTGCACAATGCGCTGCAAGTCAGGGAGCGGTTGATCCTGTCGCGCGATGAGAATTTTTTCACCAAGAGCCCGCGTGCGATCAAGCGCATCGACTCCTTGCGCCGCTTTTTGCATGAAATGGAATTGCTGCCGGCGCAAGCGTCCGGACTTCTTACTTAACCCAAGGGAAAATTTGCAATGACTTACGAAGAATTCCTCGCCGACATGACCCGCTTCATTGCGTCAAGGGCCAAGATTCCGCCGGCCCGGCTGCAGGCCGATACCAAGCTGGTCGAGTCCGGTATCGTCGACTCTTTGCTGCTGACGGAATTGATCCTGTATGTCGAAGACGCGCTCGACTGCACGATCGAGGTCGACAATTTCAAGATGTCCTCTTTCGAATCCATCGCCAGCATCTACGGCAATTATGGAAAATAAGGATACGGACAAAGAGCGCGGTCGGCTGCAAGCCTTGATCGCGGAAGCCTCGCGCCTGAGCAGTTCGGTGGTGTGGGACCGCGGCCTGGGCCACGCCACGATCATCGAACATCCGCTCAGCAATTTCACGCCCGACCTCAAACTGATCGGCCCGGTTCATCCTGTCCTGACCCAGGGCGATATTTTGCCTGTCCTGCAGGCGCTGGACGCGATCGAGCCGGGATATCTGCTGCTGATCCAGGACACGATCGGCGCTTGTGCGCTGCTGGGCGACATCGTCATGCTGGCCGCGAAAAAGAAGGGTGTGGCAGGCATCATTTGCCTGGGCATGGTGCGCGACATCGCCGATGCCTCCCGTCTCGCCCTGCCGGTATGGGCATCGGCCGTGACGCCGCGCGCATCCGGCCTGGGCAAGGCCGCCGCGCCGCCGGATCGCGTGGTCCTGGCCGGCCATACGATTGCCAGGCACGACTGGCTGTTCGGCGACCGCGACGGCCTGGTCCATCTTCCGGCCGAGCAGGCGCGCCTGGTCATCAAGGCCGCGGCGATCAAGGACAAAAAAGAGCGGGTCTACAAGAATCGCATCCACAACGGCGAAGAGCTGGTGGTGATGATGAATATCCGCGGCCATCTGGAAAAAAACGAAGCCATCAAAGTGGAGTTTTAAAGCATGGAATATCTGCACTCGGTTTGCCTGTCGCAGGTCCACCGGCGCCCTGCCGCCATTGCCATCCAGGATCAAACCGGCATCTATAGCTACAGCGCCTTGGCCGAGCGCGCAGCGGCCTGGTCGCGCCAATTGCAAGAGCGCGGCTTGCGCCCGGGCGAGCGCATCGTCCTGGTGGCCGACGCCGGCTTCGATTCGATCGCGGCCCTGCTGGGATGCTCGATGTCAGGCTTGGTATTTACCGTGATCTCGCCCGACGTTCCGCCGGCGCGGCGCGACCTCATCGTGGCCGATCTCGATCCCTCGGCGGTGCTGATGGATGCCCACGCGCTGGATCTCGCGTCGGCGCAAAGCGATGCTGAGAACCTGCTGTTCGAGCGCTTTCAAATCCGCTGCCGCATCGCCGCCGCGGCAGGCAAGCGGAGCGGGGCGCGCTGCTCGCTCGATCCCTGCTACATCGTTTTCACCTCCGGCTCGACCGGGCGTCCCAAGGGCATCGTGATGAGCCATCGGGCGGTGGTCTCTTTCTGGCAAGGCTTGATCGAACATGCGCAACTCGACCCGGCCAAGCGTTACGCCAGCCTTTCGCCGCTGCAGTTCGATTTTTCCTTGCTCGACATCGGCTTATGCCTGGGCTCCGGCGCCACGCTGCTGCTGCCGAACCGGGCCCTGCTGCGCAAGCCGGCGCTGCTGGTGGAGCAATTGGCCACGTGGGAGGCAACCCATTTCAGCGGCGTGCCGACGATCTGGAAGCTTATCTTGCAGTCCGCGCCGACTTCCATACGCAAGCTGGTGAAACTGGAGCGGATTGCTTTTGCCGGCGAACATTTCCCGGTGGAGAACATGGCTGCCATCCATGACATGTTGCCGCAGATCGATTTCTACAATATCTACGGCCAATCCGAGAGCATCGCCTGCACCTTCCAGGTTCTCGGTCCGCAGATTTTCCGCTCGGGACAACCGCATTTGCCGGTAGGACCCGGGCATCGCGACATGGAGATGATGCTGATCGATGAGGACGGCAAGCTGGTCACTCAAGCCGGCACGCCGGCGGAACTATACCTGCGCGGCGCACCGCTGTTTTCCGGCTACTGGAACAATCCGGAAGAAAGTGCGCGCCGCCTGATCCAGAACCCGCTGCATCGCTCGTATTCGGACCCGGTATTCCGCTCCGGCGATATCTGCTATTTCGATGAAGCCGGGCTGTATTACTTTATCGGCCGCAAAGACAACCAGATCAAGGTCAACGGCAATCGCGTGGAGCTGGAGGAAATCGAAAGCGCGCTCAATCGGTTTCCCGAGGTGCTCAACAGTTGCGTGCTGGCGGTGGAAGACGGTGCGGGGCATGCGCTGCATGCGGCGCTGGTGGTCAAGAATCTGCGCGAACGGCAGAGTGCCGAGAGCGAATCCTCGATGCGTTCTTTTCTTGCTGCCGGTTTGCCGGCCTACATGCTGCCCAGGCATTACCACTTCCTGGAGGCGATCCCGATTTCGGAAAACGGCAAGAACGATCGCAAGAAATTATCCAACCTGTTGGGATTGAGTTCATGACGAGTACATTACCCTTGTTTGAAGGATGGTCGCCGGCCATGGCCTGGGCCGAGTATGGCGATGGACAGTGGAGCGCGCCGCAAGCCGTTCCGCAGCAGGCGCGGCAAATCCATCCGGGCGCAATGGCCTTGCAATTCGGCGCCAGCGTCTTCGAAGGCTGCAAGGCGCACCTGGTTTCGGCCGGCGCCGCGCATGCTTTCCGCTTGCGCGAGCATCATGCACGGCTGATCGATTCCTGCGAGCGCCTTTGCATTCCCTGTCCGCCGTATGAGATGTTTGCCGAAGCGGTGCGCCTGATCTTGTCGCAAGCAAGCTCATGGCAGGCGCCGTTCGCCAGCGATTGGCTGTATGTCCGCCCGGTCGTGATTGCACTGGATGACCACATCATGCCGGTGGTGGCGGCGCGCTATGCGTTTTACGTGATGACGGCGCCGATCCGGCCGTTTTTGCCGCCGTCCTTCAACCTTTGGGTCGAACAGCGCTACAGCCGCGCCGCGCCCGGCGGCCTGGGCGCGGCCAAGACCGGCGCCAATTATGCGCACCAGCTTTTCCCGAGCGCACAGGCGCGCAAGGCCGGCTGCGATGCGGTGCTGTGGCTCGATCCTTACGACCGCCGGACGATCGAGGAAGGCAGCACGATGAACCTGTTTTTCCGGGCCGGCGATGAAGTCCTGACGCCGGCGCTGAAAGACACCATCCTGCCCGGCATCACCCGGCGTTCGGTCATTGCGATCCTGAAGAACGAGGGCTGGCGCGTCACCGAGCGGCCGATCACCATCAATGAGGTTTCAGACTGGATTCACGGCGGCCGGCTCGATGAGGCATTCGCGACTTCCACCGCGCTCGGGGTGCGCGCCGTCGATACGCTGACATTCGACGGCGAGAAATACCGCAGCGCGCGCAATCCGGAACTGTCGCAGCGTCTCAGTCAAACACTGCAGGATGTCTATCGCGGGCAGCCGGGTGCGTATGGCGAGTGGGCGGTGCCGATTGCGGTGGGGGAGGGCTGAACATGGCGTATCTCCACGACTTGTCTTATGAACTGGGAGTGCATCGGCCGACGCTTTCGCTGAAAGAAGAAGGCGTGCCGCGCGAAGCCATCCTGGAATTGCTGGTCAAAGGAGCGGATGGATATCGCCACAGCGTGGACTCCTTGCTGCAGGTGGCGCTCCGCACGGCGCAGGCGACGCTGCAAAAAACGCATGTCGGCCGCGAGCAGATCGACGTGCTGCTGTTCGGGACCAACTCGCTCAACTCGCCGGAGTTCCGCCAGGATTTCGGCCATGCGCTCCTGACCGGGCTGGGTTTGTCGCATGCCTATGTGCAGTCGGTCGGCTTTCAGAATTGCGGCGATAGCGTACCCATCCTGCGCACCGCACATGCATTGGTCGAGTCGGGCACGGCGCGCAATGTGCTGGTCTTGATTGCCGATGATGTGACTGCGGCCAAGGTTCCCCGTATCTTGAAGAATTCCTACCTGCATAGCGACGGCGCCTGCGCTTGCCTGGTCACGGCGACGCCGCGCGGATTCCGGATCGGCAATAGCGCGGTTTTGCACGTGCCGGCATCGGACCGGGGCGCGGCGGACTTGTACGACCTGGAAGGCAACCTCGCATCCTTGCTGGAGCGGGCGGCGCAATCGGCGGCGAGTTTCGGCGGTGCCGCCGAGGCGCCGGCCTTCGTCGTCACGCACAATATGAACCGCTTGTACAACCAGCGCGTCGCCGACGTATTCGGTGTGCCGAGGGACCGGGTGTTCGGTAATTTTCCGCTGGGTCATTGCCTGGCTTCGGACGTACTGGTCAATCTATGCCGCTTGGGACGCGAGCATTTTCTGGAGCAAGGGCAGCGCGGCATCCTGGTGGTGCCGACCCGCCGCAGCGTCGGCGTGTTGGGCCTCACTTATCATGCACCGGAAGCGCCGGCACCGTCTCGCACGCTTGAACCCGCCGTGCTGGAGAGCCAGGCATGAAGCGAGCCGAGTTTGACGAAGCCCGGATTCCCGGATCGGTGAGGGACAGGCAAGCAGGCACAGGTTTTCGCGCCGGCGTGCGCGAATCGATGACGGTCTTGCCTGCATGCCTGCAGCCGTTGTTGACCTACATCACAGGAAAGCCCCTGGCCGATGAACGGCCGAGCTTTGCGCCGGCCCCCATGCCGAATTTCGTGATGAGTTTGGCGGCATTGCTCGGCCTGATGGCAGGCAATCTCTATCTGCTGGCGCAGGCATCGATTTTCGGCTTCCTGATTCTGCCGCTGACGTGGGTCATTTGCACCGGCTTGTTGCGGAAAATGCAGGTGGTGTTCGGCCATCATTCGGTGCACCGCACCTTCATTCCGAGCAATCCGGCGGCCAACGAATTGATGCTCAATATCCTGGTCACGATCCCGCTGGCGCAGAACAGCGAAGAGTATCGGCACGATCATTTCGGCCATCATAGCCGCGCGCTGTTCACCACGCTCAAGGATGCCGATGCGGCGTTTTTGCATACGCTGGGCTTTGCGCCAGGCGCCAGCAAAGCCGCGCTCTGGCATACCCTGTTCAAGGTGCTGGTCTTGCCTCGGCTTCATTGGCTGTTCCTGCTGGCGCGCATGCGTTCGAACTTCATTACGCGTCCGCCGCTCTGGCGTCTTCTCGCGGCCGCATGGCTCGGGTTTCTAACCGTCGGGCTATGCTTGCTGACGGCATGGTGGCATGTCGCGCTGGTGGTCTGGCTGCCGTTTTTTATTTTTTATCACATCAGCGCCTTGCTCCAGTTCCTGACCGAGCATGCGTGGATGATCAGCCGGGACGCGCCGGAGAGCACCGAGGCCTATGCCGAACGCTGCTGGGGGCGCTTTCTCGGCGCGCCCTGCCCGCCGCGTGCCGATGGCGCGCGCCTGCAACTGCTGCCATGGATACAATGGTGGGCCGGAATGATCCTGGTGCATGCGCCGATGCGGCTGGGATGCCTGGTCGGCGATTTGCCGGCGCATGACTGGCACCATCTGTGCGGGTTCCTGCGGCAGGCGCCGGCGCTCTGGCCGACGGCCATTTTTGCGCGGCAATCGGCGATCGACGGCGGCAACAGCATGGGGATGGAGCGGCGCGAGCTATGGGGCATGCACAGCATGTTGGAGCATGTTTTTTCCGCCCTGGAAGCTACGGCGCCGGATATGGCTTATCGGGAATGCGCCACGCCGGCGAAGTTGAATGATGCGGCGCGCGATGCCAAGTGTCCGCAATGCCAAGGCATGACATTTTTCAGGTGCCGAAAGCACGCCGGAGAATTGGAAAGCGCGCTGTATTTTTGTATCTGCCGTCAAACGCGCGAACCGGCTTTCGATCCTTCATGAAACCACAAAACGATAAAGCATCACAACCAAACCGGGCCGCGGCACCCTCCGTGCCGCGGCCTTCAATCTCAAGGGAATCAACATGAACGACTCGGACAATCTTCATCCGCCTGAAGCCCTCGCCGGCATTCTCGCCGACACCCAGGCGCTCGACTTCAAGATGGCAAGCGAACCCATGGTCGGCTCCTTGCTGCGCACCCTGGCGGCAGCGAAGCCGCAGGGGCGTTTCCTCGAACTGGGCACCGGCACCGGCTTGTCGACCGCCTGGCTGCTGGACGGCATGAGCCGCGATGCGACGCTGCTCACCATCGACAACGACCCGGTTCTGCTGGACGTGGCCCGTAAAAACCTGGGGCAGGATGCGCGCCTGAGCATCGTGTGCGACGATGGCGATCATTTCGTGCAAAGCCTGGCGGCCGACAAGGCGCGCTTCGATTTCATTTTTGCCGATACCTGGGCCGGCAAATACCGCTTTCTGGAGGAAACGCTAGGCATGCTCAATGCGCATGGCATGTACGTCATCGATGACATGTTGCCGCAACCGAATTGGCCGGAAGATCATCCGCCCAAAGTCATCGCCCTGCTCGATTATCTCAAGCAGCGTAAAGACCTGGTGATGACGCAATTGGCCTGGTCATGCGGCGTCGTCATTTGCACCAGGATCTGATTCCCGCAGTGCGAGCCGGCCGGTTTCCGGCGCCATCCCTCACCAACTTACTTCACATTCAACATGAAAACCATACATTGGATCAGTTTGCTTTTATTGGCCGCAATTTCAGGCTCATCGTTTATTTTTACGCGCGCCATCGCTCCGGTCCTGGGGCCGACCGTGACCGCCGACTTGCGTGTCCTGCTGGGCGGCGGCACGCTGCTCATTTATGCCGCCGCGATCCGCTTCGACCCGGACTGGAAGCGCAACTGGAAGCTGTACGCAGTCATCGGCCTGATCAACTCGGGCATTCCGTTTTTCCTGTATTCGTTCGCGGCGCTGTACATCCCGGCCTCGTATTCGGCCATCGTAAACTCCAGTGCGCCGCTGTTCGGTGCGCTGTTTTCCGCGCTGTGGCTCAATGACCGTCTGACCTTGAACAAGCTGTTCGGCCTGGCGCTGGGCATGACGGGGGTGGCGCTGATCAGTTATTCCGGCTCGAACGCCAACCTGTCGCCCATGTTCGGCTATGCAATCGCGGCTTGCATCGGTGCGGCGATGTGTTATGCGCTGTCGGGCATCGTCATCAAGCGCTTTGCCAAAGGCATCAAACCGCTGGCGATCGCCGGCTGCACGCAATTTGCCGCCGGCATACTGATGCTGCCGTTCTGGGGCGCGCAACCGGTCACGGGAATGGTGACGACCTCGGTCATCCTCAATCTCGCCGCCTTGGCCGTGGTATGCAGCGCCGTCGCTTACCTGATCTACTTTTGGCTGATCGGGGAAATCGGGCCGACCCGCACCCTGACGGTGACTTTTCTTACGCCGTTTTATGCGATGTTATGGGGCGCCGTATTCCTGGGCGAAGCGGTTACGCCGCTCATGCTGGCGGGGTGCGTGGCGATCGTCTGCGCGACGATGCTGGTCAATCGCGCTCCTGCGGCGCCGCAGATCAAGACCGCTTAGCGGCGGCGATGGAGGGGCAAAGCAGATGCGCCGTTTTGCCCTCTTTTATCCGCACGCCTCATCCCAATCCCCGTAAAAAAACATAGCAGCCAAATCGCGTCTTTTTCCGCCTGGGCCGCTTCTCCGTGGGAGTATCAGTATCGGCTGCAGGCCGATACTGTTTCGCCGGCGGATCGAAGGCAAACGGCATGCCGTCTTAAACCCCCCGCTCATCCCTCGCTGCACCCTTGCAAAACGAAAAAACCATTGATTTTCCTGTCACGTTTTTTTGCGAGGATTGGTATCAATCCGGATTTTCCTCGGCAGGCACAAATACCTTGACCACACTGCCCTTGCCTTCACGCGAGAAAATGGAAATCGTGTAATTCAGATAGCCGGCAAAGCGGCGCACGATCGACAAGCCCAGTCCGATTCCTTCCTGCCGCGGATCCGCGTAGGAAGAGCTCTGATAGAACGCTTCGAAAACGACTTCGCGTTCGGTAATCATGATGCCGGGGCCATTGTCCCAGACCTCGATTGAAACGCCATCCGCTCTTTTGCGGGCGGCAAGCAATACCTTGTTGTGGGTAAACTTGAGGGCGTTCGAGAGCAGGTTTTCCAGGATGCGCAACAGCATCTTTTCATCGGTATGCAAGCGGATCGATGTGGCGCGCAAGTGCAGATCGATTTTTTTATCGTGCGCCACGTCTTCGAAAGCCAGTTCGAGTTTTTGGAAGATATCCTGCAAATGAATTTCTTCGCGCTGGGGCGTAATCACCGCCGTTTCCAGCTTGGCGAATTCAAGAAAATGCCTGACGTAGGCTTGCAGATCCGCGACCACCTGAGCGAGCTTGGACAGCACCGGCGGAGCGTCTGCCGGCATGCTGCGCGCCGCATGGACCAGCAGTTGCAGCGCATGCAGGCGCTGCCGGAAATCATGGCTGGCCTCCTGGAAAAATGTCGACCTGGCTTGCAGTTTGCCGGCCGCATCCGCGCGCATCTTTTCCAGCTTCTTGTTGGCCTGTTGCAGTTGACGCAGCAGCAGGCCCAGGCTTTCGAGCGAGGTATGGGTAAAGCTCCATACGGCGGCCAGCATGATGATGCATGCGGAAATCAGTACCGTCACAAATTCTCCTACCAGCTTATCGAAAGCGTAGAACGCTTCTTCCTCGGGATAGGCCGCGGCGACGATCCAGCCGGTTGAAGTGATGCGCCGGTAGGAGACCAGCAGTTTTTTTCCGTCCTGGTCTTGTGATTCGCCGGCGCCTTCGAATCCGCGCAATGCCTTCTCGAACAAGGGATTGCTGTCCGGAGCAAAGGCACGTTGCATCAGGCGGGTCTGGTCCGGGTGCATGATCAATTTGCCGTCGGCGGTCACGAGATACAGGTAACCTGCGCGTCCGATCGCCATTTTGCCGAGTTCACCCAGCATCGCCGGCCGTGTCAGGCCCAGGCTGCCGGACAAAATCCCCTTCAGTTGACCGTCTGCGGAAAATATCGGTGCGGTCAACATCAGCACCAGGTTGTTGTCACCTTTGGTCGTGATAAAGGGTTGCGAGATGACCGCTTTGCCGCCGCGGACCGTGTCCTTGATATAGTCACGCCAGGAAAAATCCTGGCCGCGCCGATTGGGAAGGAAGGGGTGTTCGGCCACGATTTTTCCGGAAGTCGAAAACAAAAAAAGGCTGCGGTCGAACAGCGCATGCAGTCCCAGGTTCCGATCAAGAAAATATTGCGCGTTCTCCGCATTGGCCAGGTCGGCGGCGTTTGCTGTCTTTGCCCCATTGAGCAGCGCTTTTTGCATGGTCAACAGCTTTTGATCGAGTTCGTCGGCGATGCGGCCGGTCAAGGTATTTTGCTGCGCGAGAAAAACGTTTTTGAGATTCGATTTGAAGGAGTCGAAAGAAAGAGCGCTGAGAACTGAAATCGTGATCACGAACAGAGAAGAGATTCCCATCGCCAGCTTCGTCGAAACCGTAAGCGGCTGCCATAGCCGAAGCCGGAGCGGATTCAGCGCGCCGGCCGACCTGCACAAAGAACCGTTTTTCCTGGAAACGGAGTTCGTCCCGGCCGGCAGCCCGGTTTTCAAATCATCCATGGACGTGCATGCCGAATGTCATTTGCATGGGATGCTGGTGTAGCCTAATTCCATCGCTTTCGCGATTGCATGCGTTCTATTGGAAACATTCAGTGCCCGTAAAAGTCCCGATACATGATTGTCGACCGTGCCCTCGGAGAGCTTGAGTTGCGCTGCGATTTGCTTGGAAGAGTAGCCGCGATACAGCAGCGAGATCACATCCTGTTGCCGCCGGGTCAGGCGTGTCGCACCTTGTTCGGCCCTTTGCGCGCTTTGGGAAAATACCGGACGTCCATCGATGATCGACTGCAGCGCCTCTGCAAAACCTTCGATGGGCATTGCCTTGCTGATATATCCCATCATGCCCAAGGCCCGCGCTTCCGCCATCCACTGCGGATTGTCGGAGCCGGTGATCACTGCGCATCGTGCAGCGGCACCCAGCCGGCAGAACTGGCGCGCCAGCGAAAGTCCATAGGCGCCGGGAACGTCGAGGTCGAGCAAAATCCGGAACCAGTTTTGTTGCCGTTGAAATTCCTTGACCGCCATCCCAGCGTTATCGCTGGTAGTGATGACCAGGCTGGCATCCATGTTGGATAACAGCAATTGTGTGGCGCTCGCAACCACGGGATGGTCTTCGACGATCAAGATCGGCCTTGCTTCAACAACGCTACTCGTACCCATCGCGTTCCTTTTCATCAAATTGCCGTTATGACAGGGCGATGAGAGCGGCTATTTTTTGATTGGTTCCTAAGCGAACAATTTTGTGTTTTTGGAAAGCAAGACATGAAACAAGAGTAGGATTCATGCCGCGAAGCGGACCCGGAATCGGCATCCCGCTATAATCGCCCATTCTCTTTGTTCGAGGTATGCACCGTGTCCGATCGCCTTGCCGTCTTGCCGCAATACCTGTTGCCCAAACAAGCCTTAACCATGCTGGCCGGCAAGTTTGCCAACGCCAGGGCAGGGGCGCTGACGACTGGCGTGATCCGCTGGTTTGTCCGGCGTTATGGCGTCAATATGGCGGAGGCGCGTGATCCCGATATCGGCAGCTATCCCAGTTTCAACGAATTTTTTACGCGCGCCTTGCGCAGCGATGCACGGCCCTTGGCGACGGCGGATTTTCTTTGCCCGGTGGACGGCGCCATCAGCCAGTTCGGCAGGATCGAAGGCGAACAGATATTCCAGGCCAAGGGACACAATTACTCGTGCGCGGCACTGGTGGGCGGTGACCGCGAGCTGGCCGCGCAATTCCAGGACGGCAGTTTCGCCACCCTGTACCTGAGCCCGCGGGATTACCACCGCATACATATGCCTTGCGATGGCCGCCTGATCCGCATGATCCATGTGCCGGGTGCACTGTTTTCAGTCAACCCGACCACCGCGCGCGGCGTGCCGGGTTTGTTCGCGCGTAACGAGCGGGTGGTCTGCGTATTCGAGTCGGCGCACGGTCCCTTCCTTCTGATTCTGGTCGGCGCCACCATCGTTGGCAGCATGGCGACGGTCTGGCATGGGGTGGTCAACCCGCCGCGGGCGGGGCGGATTCGCGAGTGGCATTACCAGCAGCAACCGGTGCGCCTAAAGAAAGGCGAGGAAATGGGCCGCTTCCTGCTCGGCTCGACGGTGGTGATGCTGTTCCAGAAAGACGTGCTGCAATTCAATCCCGATTGGACGCCCGGCCGTGCGATCGCGCTGGGTGAAATGATGGGCATGCAGCCCGCTTGATCCGGCAGGCGATCAAACCACCTGCCAGGAAAACAGGAACAGCTCGTTGCCGCGTATTTCTCCGTCGGCTTCGATTTCCTTGTTTTCCAGCCCGGCCAGCACATCGTCCCGGAAAGGATTGCCCCCTGCTCGCCGCAGCTTGTATTCGGCATCCGGCGTCACCAGCACCAAGGCTTCATGCTCGCTCTTGGTGCCGCTGCGGATTTCCTTGCGCCTGACGCAACCATGAAATTTCATCGGCTATGCAACCTTCGCAAATGAATCAATTGGCCCTCTTCGACGGTGGCCAGCAAGGCCAGCACGTGCTTGATATTATCCGTTTCGGTGCCGGTTTTCTGGGTCAGCACGTGCACGGTGCGTTGGGGGGCCGCCCTGTCTTTTTTCACCACCTCGAAATTGTATTCGACCGCCTGCTTGAGGCCGGATTCCCTGGCCGCCTTGGACAAGGACGCCGCAACCGGGGCCGGCGGCTGCTCCTTCGATTTGCGCAAGCGCGGCAAATCGCGTTGCAGCGCGGCGCCGACCCGCTTGAGCCGTTCGCGCCGCAAGCTGCGCGTTCCCGCACCCATTGCTTGGCCTTTGAAGGCGCTCTTGAACGCGGAGGTCTGGTTCAACGCATGAGGCGCCGAGGCCACCGGCTGGATTGAAGGATCGCCCAGCAGATAAAACTGCGCAAGGGTTTTAAGATTGATCGGGTCGAGATGCGTGTATTGCTGGGCAAAGCGTTGCCATGCCTCCAGCGTGCTGCGCCCGAGCGAGGCGCTGCCGAATACGCCCTGCAAAAAATACTGGCAGATCAGGTCCGCCGAACCGTTGCCCTCGCTTGGCCCGTAAGCAATCGTAGTGCTGCCGAAAAAACCATAGGCGCCCTGCTCCAGATAGGTGCTGGCGATGCCGCCCTGCCCCTGGCTCAACTGCGGGTCGTAAAGCTGCGCGCCGTAGCAGCATTCCGCGCTGGCCACGGTGCCGGGCGCGATCTTCTTCGGCAACCAGGCGGCCGAGTGCGCGGTCGGAAAGCCGGATGCGCCGCTTGCCGGCTGGCCGTAATAATTCGGATCGATTTGCGCCCCGTGGCAATTGATGAAATGGGCGCGCGGCTGCAATTGCTCCGGCGTCCATTGCGGCCCTTCCGCCGGCGTGGTATGCATCGCCGCGCCGCTGCCGAACAGGTTGCTCAGGCTGAGCGCGGTGGAGCCTCTCCATATTTCGGCGCTGAGGCCGAAATGGGCGGCCATGTAGTCATCGCGTGTCAGGGGCTTGTAGCTTGCCGCGGTGCGCAGCAGTTTGAAAAGGAAGGCCGGCTTGGCCGCGCCGTAAACATCCGGCAGTCGGCCGATCACACGGGTCGGTCCGACGAAGCGATAGCCGTCGCGGCTGTAAGGCGCGTCGCAGGCATACGGCAAATCGCTCGGGATATCGATGTCGTCGTCCCCGCCCGGCGAGTACACCGGGTTGATCAGGGATTGGTGGGGAATCACGTCGGGTGCGCCGAGCAAAAGGATATAGTCCGGCGTCAGCGCGGCATCGATGGCATCGATTGCTTCCTTGACGGCGCGTTCGTCGTCGGCTTGCTTGACCGGCTGACCTTTGAGCTTGCTCATGTCGCCCGCCACATCGATTCCGACCACGACCGTCGTCAAGCCGCGTTTTTTGTCCGCCGCGATCAGGGTATTGATCGCCGATTTGATCTTGGGCAATTGGGCGCTGCCGTACTTGGCGCCGAGCGCGGAGAAATTGCTTACGATTACTTTGTCTACCGCCATGTTTCACCTCCTTATCGCTGAACTGGAACAGGGAGGGCAGTGCCGCCTCGCCCTCGACCGGATGTGCATCACAACGTAGTACGGCGCGAATGACTGCGCCAATCGCGCGCGGCGCGCAATGCCGCCATGACCGGCTCAATATTTGAGTCCGGCCGGAATGCTCCCTGTGTTGTTGTGCCTTGGCCAGGCGTCATGGGAAGGCGTTTGGGTTGCATTTGTCGTGCTACGTTCCCAGGCCGTATCAGGCGCTGATCAGCATAGCAAGCCGGGGATTTCTCCCGCTTGCTGAATATCAAGGTCTTGGCTCATCTTGGCGCAATTACCGGCTTATTTCAGACGCTTGGGCGGTACTTCGCGCCGCATCGCTGCCGCGTCGCGAATCGTCTTTACAGCCGCGTCCGGCTCGCAGTCTTCGCCGGGCGATATCGGCCAGGTGGTCATCCTGCTTTGGATTGCTGTTGGCAATTGCCTTGCCGCGCCCTACGTCGCCTCGCCGGCCGCGTTGGAATCCTCGCGATAGGCCAGCTATCGCTGCGGTTCGCGCCTGGTTTGACGCAACAATGCATCACTTTTATTTGTTTCGAAATTTATGCGTCTCAGCACTAGTGGGAAATAGCGCGATTCTGGATTCATTGGACGAGGTCAGGCTTCGCATTTAAAGATAGCCAAGCCACCAGTCATGCCGGCGCCGTTTGAGTTCACCAAACCAGCGGCATGCCGGATACAGAATCGCAAGGATCAACAACCACACGCAATAGGTGACCGGCAGTGAAAACCCCCAGCCGATCTCGATCATTGTCTTCGGCTCCGCCATCACGCCGACGAAGATCCCGGCCGGATAACCCATCGCCATGCCGATCGCCAGCATCAGCGCATGCGCCAGGTACAGATGCAGCACATAAAAAAACAGGGGCACGCGGCCGAAGCTTGCTAACAACTCGGTGCCGAAACCCTTGACCCGCTCCAGCCAGGGCAGCAGCATCAGCACCGGACCGAGCGTCACCAACAGGTAGAGCAGCGACGGCGGATATTTGCGCACGTTGAGAAAATCGCCGACGGTGGCCCATGGGTCGGCATGCATCGTCCAGGCGCGCGGGTCGCCGTAGAGGCCGCCGGCGCGCAGCAAAAGAAAGCCGGCGATCATCGACAGCCCCAGCACGGTCAGTGTCTTGAAGCGTCGCGCGGCATCCTGCAGGAACACGAAGCCGAGGCCGTAACCCAGCGCCATCACGCCGATCCACGGCACCAGCGGATAGAGAACCCAAACATCGAATCCCTTCCATAGCCGGATCGAACCTTCGTTATGCAGCAGCGCCCAGAGCGGGCCGAATTGGCCCATCGATGCCGGTGTCACATGATCGAACGCATTGTGGCCGACAATCAAAAGAACCCCGAAGCCGATGATTGCCGGCAAGGGCAGCCACACCAGCGCGGCAAGCGCCATCATCGAAACGCCGAGCGCCCAGATCACCAGCAGCGCGACGCTATAGAGCGAGAAGTTCCACGCATACGCCACGACGGTGAACTCAAGAAAAATCAGCCACAGCCCGCGCGTCAGCAGGAAGCGCGACAATGCGGCGCGGCTGCCGATTTTCCGGCCGTGGAGAAAGGCCGAGGCGCCGGCCAGGAACATGAACGTGGGTGCGCAAAAATGCGTGATCCAGCGCGTCAGATAGAGCGCGAGGGAGGTCTTCTGCAGGTCGAGCGGATCGAACAGGAAAGCGCTGGCATTGAAATAATCGCGGACATGATCGAGCGCCATGAGGACGATGACGATGCCGCGCAGTATGTCGATCGATTGCAGCCGCAATCGGGTGTGCGCTGTTGCGGGAGCGGAAGGTTGTCCGGGAGGTTTATCTGAAACGAGTGCGTCCGCCATTGTCGTTCCTCGTCATGTCAAAGCGGCAAAATACGACAGCGACGCCGGCTGTCTGCCAGCGCCCTGCCGGTCGGCAAATCCCCGGCACTTGTCCGCACCAAGGCGCCGGTTCAAAACCCGACCTATTTCAAGCGCTTAGGCAGCACCCCGCGCAGCATCGTTGCCGCGTCGCGGATCATTTTTTCAGTCGTGTCCCAATCGACGCAGCCGTCGGTCACCGAGCAACCGTATTTGAGCTGCGACAGATCGGCCGGAATCGCCTGCTTGCCGCCTGCGATATTCGATTCGATCATCACGCCGACCAGCGATTTGTTCCCCAGGCGAACCTGGTTCACCACGTCGGCCATCACCAGCGGCTGCAGATCCGGGTTCTTGTAGCTGTTCGCATGCGAGCAATCGACCACGATATTGGCCGGCAGCTTGGCCTTGGCCAGCGCCTGCTCCGCCATCGCCACCGATACCGTGTCGTAATTGGGCCGGCCGTCGCCGCCGCGCAGCACCACGTGGCCGTAGGGATTGCCGCTGGTGCGCACGATCGCGACGCGGCCTTGGCCGTTGATGCCGAGGAAGGAGTGCGGGTGCGAGGCCGACAGGATCGCATTGATCGCGATGCCGATGTCGCCGTCGGTGCCGTTCTTGAAGCCAACCGGCGTCGACAGGCCGGACGACATTTCGCGATGGGTTTGCGATTCGGTGGTGCGCGCGCCGATCGCGGTCCAGGCGATCAGGTCGCCCAGGTATTGCGGCGAAATCGGGTCGAGCGCCTCGGTCCCGGCCGGCAGGCCGAGCTCGCACACGTCGAGCAAAAATTTGCGCGCTTTTTCCATGCCTTGATCGACGCGGAAGGAATCGTCCATGTCCGGATCGTTGATGTAACCCTTCCAGCCGGTGGTGGTGCGCGGCTTTTCGAAATACACGCGCATCACCAGCAGCAGCGTGTCGGAGACTTCTTCCTGCAAGGCTTTCAGGCGGCGCGCGTAATCGAGGCCGGCCACCGGGTCGTGGATCGAGCAGGGACCGACCACCACGAACAGGCGCGGGTCCTGGCGGTCGAGAATGTTTTTCAGCGCTTCGCGGCCTTGGGTGACGGCGTCACCCGCCGCATCCGACAGCGGCAGGCGGGCGTGCAGCTCTTCCGGCGAGGGCATGGCGTCGAAGGAAGAGACGTTGATGTTTTCGATATTGAATGTGGTCATGGCAGAGCGCTCGATGGCAAGGATGGACGGCCGCAAAAGCCGCTTGGATAAAAGCAGGCGATAGTTTAGCGCTTGACTGCCTTGGACGGCCGGGAATTTGGTTTGCGCGTGCAGGCGGGCTGCTGGGTTCCCAGCCCGAACCGGCCCACGATGAATTCGACAAACGTGGTCAACTTCGGCGTCGCCTGCCGGTCGCGCGGATAGACCAAGTGGATCGGGCGCGGGGCCGGCAGATAGTCTTCCAGGATCGGCACCAGCCGCCCTGCTTCGACATCTTCGGCCAGCAGGACCTCCGACTGCATGACGATGCCAAAGCCGCGCAACGCAGCCATGCGCAAGGCTTGGCCGTTGTTCGAGCGGAAACGGCCGGCGGGCAAGGTGTTCTGCATGCCCTCGGCGTTCTCCAGCCGCCATACCAGGCGCTTGTCCCAATGCATGTAATCGAGGCATTGATGTGCCGCCAGATCGGCCGGGGTGCGCGGCACGCCGGCGCGCGCCAGGTATGCCGGCGCGGCGCAAATCATCTGGCGATACGGCGTCAGCGCCCGCGCCACCAGCCCGGAATCGTCCAGCGTGCCGATACGGATCGCGGCGTCATAGCCTTCTTCGACGATATCGACCAGGCGGTCATTCAGGTTCAGGTCCAGGTTCACTTCCGCATGCAAGGCCAGGTAATCGGTCACGGCCGGCGCCAGGCATTGGGTGCCGAACGAGACCGGCGCGGTGAGCTTCAGCGTGCCGCGCGGCGCCGCGCGCATCGCCTCGGCGCCCGATTCCGCGGCCTTGATGTCGGCCAGGATGCCGCGGCAGCGCTCGTAATACTGGCGCCCGATTTCGGTCAGGCTCTGGCGCCGCGTGGTGCGCGTCAACAGCCGGCTGCCCAGACGCGCTTCGAGAAAGCGGATGTGCTTGCCGGCCATCACCGGCGAGATGTTGAATGACTCGGATGCGGCGCTGATGCTGCCGGCATCGACAGTGGCGACGAAGACTTCCATGCTAAGCAGTTTGTCCATTGATTAGAAACTGATGGTTTGCAATGTCGGTCATGCTAACGCATTTATCCCATGGGCGACGAACCGGATAATTCCCTCACTGATTGCAGCAATGCGATAGACAAAACGACATTCCCTCAACTTTTACAAAAGGACCATCATGAAAATCATCGTCATCGGCGCCAGCGGCACCGTCGGAAAAGCAGTCACCCAAGAATTGGCGCAACGCCATGAAGTAATCCAGGTCGGCAAGACCAGCGGCGACTACCAAGCCGACGTCACCGACATCGCCAATGTGCGCAGCTTGTTCGACAAAACCGGCAAGGTGGACGCGGTCGTCATGGCCGCCGGCAGCCTGCACTTCGGCCCGCTGACCGAGATGACGCCGGAACAGTTCGGCATCGGCTTGAAAGACAAGCTGATGGGACAGGTCAATGTGGTGCTGGCCGGGCAGGAATACCTCAACGACGGCGGCTCGTTCACCCTGATCAGCGGGATTCTCGGCGAAGAGCCGATCCGCTACGGCGCCAATGCGACCACGGTGAATACGGCGATCGAAGGCTTTGCACGGGCCGCGGCGATCGAGCTGCCGCGCGGAATACGGATCAATGTGGTGAATGCGACCTTGTCGACGGAATCGGTGGGTGTTTATGGGGCGTATTTCCAAGGCTTTGAGACCGTGCCGGCGAGCCGGGTGGCGCTGGCTTACAGCCGGAGTGTGGAGGGGGCGCAGACGGGGAGGGTTTATCGGGTTTGGTAGTCGCTGACGATACCCTGCTCTGCTTTAATCATGCAGGGCCTGCATTCTGCAGGCAGTGATTGCGCCCCTATTTATCTTTTCTCTTCATTATTTCAGTCTTTCCATTTCTCTGATATCGCACGGTAGCTTGCCTGCGGTTCAGTCTTGCCGGGCCGGTGCATGAGTTTGCACCGGCGCACAGTTCCTTCCTTCTGGCTACTCCTTCCCGTCCCAGCCTCGTCGATGAGGTTAATCGAAAAGCCTACTTGATGTCCGGACACCCATATATGTTCTTCGAGTGGAGTTACAAAGATATGCTTGAGCTGGCGGTGGCGGGAAAAGGTAGCTGATCAGGAAGATCCCATAAATATGGGAGTAAAAAAACGACAATTCAAAATGTATAATACGCGGTCGTTGTTGGAACAATAATTATCAGGGAGTAATAAAATGCGGTTCGAAATCGCCCTCAGACGGCTTGCCTGGTCAGTGCTGCTTGCACTGCAATTCGGCACTGTCTCTTATGCGCAAACACGTGAAATTCAGACTTCGCCGGTCTTTTTCTGGGGGGATTACGGCGACAATCACGGCTTGAGCAGTCCTGACGAAGTGATTGCCGTGGTGAACGCCAGACAAGAAAAAAATTTCACATCATGTATTCAACGCATTCCTCACTCCTGCGTGAAATATGTCTGGGGCGCGACCCATCCCAGCCCTTCGTTTCCCAACCGATTCAATGACCAATATGCGTACCTCGCGGCCGACGGTATTGCCTATTACGATGATGTTTATTCAGACGGCAGGACTTCCTCCTCAACGCAAAGCCTGCCGTCCGGCTACGCGGTTCTTATGGATCAGAGGTGTGCAACCGATGCCGGTTTCGGCGCAAGGTCAACCTCCACCGCGCCCAATTCCTATCGTGTGACCTGCGTCAAGCTGATTAAGGAGCCGATGCAATGCCCGGGCGGCAAAGGCAAATCGGCTGGAGGCGGGGCACCCGCAGGTGTCGGCAATCCTATCCAGATTTATGATGGCGTCAAAACGGAATCGCACATCGACTACGCTTCCGCAGACGGCTTGCTCGTTTTGAAACGTGAATTCCTCGGGCAATTCCGGGGATGGCGCATGCCAGGCGACATCAAGGTTCTGGACTTGTACTCCCAGGATACGGCCCCTGAATATGTCACCCAGACATTTGAATTCACTACTTGGGATGTGGCGGCAAACGCCAATGTCCTGCGCCGGGTTTCCGCCAAGTTTCCGTACATTCGCTCCAACCCATCCGGCGAGTTGCAGGTCGTCAATCCCGATGGGTCGCACACCATGTATGCCATCAGTCCGGGCGGCAGCTTTCCCGTGGACGTGAGCGGCAATTATGCGGAAAAACTCGCTTCACCCACACCAGAGGGCGCAATCTGGCGCCTGACCCGATCCGACAATAGTGTCGAAGAATATGGCGCAGACGGCCGCCTCAAAAAAATGCGCCTGAGTAACGGCAGCTTCGTTGTCTATCAATATCAAAACGGCCACTTGGTCCTCATGCAAGACAATTGGGGCCGGCAGATCGGTTTTTCATACAACGCCGATGGAAAACTGGAGCGCGCTACCTTGCCGGATGGCTTGTACGTCAGCTACAGCTACGAAAATGGTCTGCTGACGCGCGTTACCTATCCCGACGGCCGCAGCCGGCAGTTCTTGTATAACGAGCCGGCCTATGTGGTCGGCATCCCGGCTCCCTATTCGCTCACCGGCACAATTGACGAGAATGGCGTGCGGATCGGCACCTATAAATATGATGCTTCCAAACGCGCCGTTTCAACCGAATCAGCCGGCGGCGTGAACAAATATTCGCTTCAATATGGCGCTGGCGGCAGCTACACACAGGTTACAGACCCTCTGGGCACGACGTACTCGTCCTATTTCACGGACGCCGGCGGCCGTAAAGCGCTCAATAATCAAAACCAGCCGGCAGGTTCCGGCTGTGGTCCGGCATCCAGCAATTTCACCTACGACGCCAACGGCAACGTCGCCACCCGCACCGACTTCAACGGCGTACAGACTACCTACACCTACGACCTGACCCGCAACCTCGAAACCAAGCGCGTCGAAGCATCCGGCAAACCCGAAGCCCGCACCATCAGTACCAGCTGGCACCCGACCTACCGCCTGCCGCTCAAGATCGCCGAACCCAAGCGCCTGACCACCTTCACCTACGACAGCGCCGGCAATCTGCTCACCAAGACCGAGCAAGCCACCACCGACGCCAACGGAGCAGCCGGCTTGAGCGCCACCGTCACCGGCACCCCGCGCACCTGGACCTACACTTACAGCAGCTTCGGCCAAGTGCTCACCGCCACCGGCCCGCGCACCGACGTCAACGACACCACCAGCTATACCTATGACGCCCAAGGCAATCTTGCCACCGTCACCAACGCCGTCGGCCACGTCACCACCTTCTCCAACTACGACGCCAACGGCCGCGCCCGCCGCATCACCGACGCCAACGGCCTCGTCACCGACCTGGCCTACACGCCGCGCGGCTGGCTGCTCTCGCGCAGCGTCAGCGGCCCCGGCATCAGCGAAACCACCAGCTACCTCTACGACAACGCCGGCCAGTTGAAGAAAGTCACCCTGCCCGACAATTCCTTCATCAGCTACACCTACGACGATGCCCACCGCCTCACGGGTCTGAGCGACAGTGCCGGCAACAGCATCGCCTACACCCTCGACGCCATCGGCAACCGCATTAAGGAACAAGTCAAGGACCCCAACGGCACCCTCGCCCGTCAGACCAGCCGCGTCTACGATGCGCTCAACCGCCTGCAGCAAGTCACCGGAGGCGCGCAATGATCCGCCCCGTTGTCCGTCCGCAAGCATCCCCAGCCATCCACGCCACTCCTGACCAGACCGAGCCCAACGTGAGCACCCACCCATTCGCCATGCGCGCCGTTGCCGGCGCCATCCTCTTCACGCTGCTGTATAGCCCCATTCTCGGCGGCATCAACGGCACACTCGCCGCCGCCCAGGCGGTGCAAAACACCACTACCAACTACCAGTACGACGCCAACGGCAACCTGACCCAGATCACCGACCCGCTGGGCCACGTTACCAACTACAGCTACGACGGCCTCAACCGCCGCCGCCAGCAACTGCAGCCGGCGCCCGTCACCGGCGCGGCGCGCCCCGCCATCAGCTTCGGCTATGACGGACTCGACCAGGCCACCAGCGTCACCGACCCGCGCAACCTCGTCACCAGCTACACCATTGATGGCCTGGGCAACCAGACCGCCCTGAGCAGCCCCGACACCGGCTTGGCCGGCAAAACCTATGACGCGGCCGGCAACCTCAAGACCAGCACCGATGCCCGCGGCAAGACCACCAGCTACAACTACGACGCGCTGAACCGCATCACCAGCATCGTCTACGCCAGCGGCACGCCCACCGCTTTCGAATACGATGGGGGCGCCGCCGGCGCCCCCAATGCCAAAGGCCGCCTGACCAGGATGACGGATGAGTCAGGCCAGACTACTTATGCCTATGACCCGGCCGGACGCCTGCTGGACAAGGCGCAGACCGTCGACAGCGGCGTCAACGCCCGCACCTTCATGGTCAACTACACCTACGGCAACAGCGGTTACGCCAACGGCAAGCTGGCCCACCTGACTTACCCCAGCGGCAACCAGGTCAACATCGGCTACGACGCCGCCGGGCGCATCAACAGCCTGACGCTCAACCCGGCCGACGGCACGACGCAATTGCCCAACATCGGCATCACCACGCCCTTGCTGAGCAACATCGCTTACAGCCCCTTCGGCCGGGCCACGGGCTGGGACTGGGGCAACAGCACCTTCGCCGCGCCCAATACCTACGCCCGCACCTTCGACCTCGACGACCGCCTTACCGGCTATCCGCTGGGCAACCTGGCGGCGGGCGGTGTATACCGCACGCTGACGTACGACGCCGCCAACCGCATCGCCGTCACGACCCATAGCGGCAGTGGCACCCCGGCGGCCCTCGATCAAAGCTACGGCTATGACAACCTGGACCGCTTGGTCAATTTCGTCGGCAATGGCGCCACGCAAGGCTTCCAGTACGACGCCACCGGCAACCGCATCCAGGCCACCTTCGGCAGCACGATCTATAACAACACGATTGCGGCCAACAGCAACCGCTTGACCGCGGCGGCCGGGCCGGTAGCCAAGACCAATACCTATGATGCGGCGGGCAACCTGGTCAGCGACGGTACGATCAGCTATGCGTACAGCGACCGGGGCCGGATGAAGAGCGCGACGGTTGGCGGCAATACGGTCAGCTATGCGTATAACGGCATTGGCCAGCGGGTAAAGAAGAGCGGACCGACAAGCCTGGTGGCAAGTGGGGCGAACTTCTATGCGTATGACGAAGAGGGCAAGCTGCTGGGAGAATACGACAGCAGCGGCAAGGTGATCCAAGAGACGGTGTATCTTGCGGGCCAGCCGGTGGCGGTGCTCAAGCAGAGCGGGACAGGCAGCGGGGCCGTCACCAATGTTTATTATGTGTATGCGGATCACATCAATACGCCGCGGGTGATCGGCCGGGCGAGCGACAATGCGATCGTGTGGCATTGGATTACGGCTGATCCGTTTGGTATGCAACAGCCGAACGAGAATCCGAGCAATCTTGGGACGTTTGCCTACAATTTAAGATTTCCGGGACAGTACTTTGACAAGGAGACCAATCTCCATTACAACTATTTTAGGGACTATGATTCAAGCACAGGTCGGTATGTCCAATCCGATCCCATCGGGAATGTACTGTACAAGGATATGGCCGTACAAAGTCTTGCTGGGAAGGGGACTGTGGTCAGCGACGATCTGGCAGAGCAGCTTTATAGCAAAACCCCCGTCTACAACCACTCTTATGCATACGTGGAAAACGATCCTATCAACTATACCGACCCAGAAGGTTTAGCTAGAAAGCCTATTTGGCGATGCATACTCTGTAATGCCCCTCATGGAGGGCTTTTCGGACGTATTTGTCCATCCTGCAATTCGAAATTGGAGCCTCCGCCGCCACCTCCGCCACCTAAATGTCCGTAATGACTATGCAATTTATTCTTGAAATTTGTGATCCAAAAACTGAATGTATTATCGAAAATGTGAGCTTCCAGACTGTTGAAATTGGAGAGCTTTCCACTTTACTTGATATGGCGGATTTCGATGCAGATTGTGTTTATGAACTTGACGAGAACGATGTTAGGCGCATCAAAGAGCATTTTTTTTTAAAGTTTGAGGAAAGCGCTGCTTTGGTAAAACTTCGTTCAAGATGCGAGCTTGACGATCTGCCATACAAAATTCATACCAATTGCGAACTGGTGCTTATGTTGGCTGGCACAAAGCCGCTTGCCTCGTTCTGTGGTGAATATCCTCCTTGTTCTGACATTGAAGAAATCCCTGAACGATTATTCGACCCCTATGTTGTGGAGAATCGCTTTGTCAAACGCGAGTATGTGGTGCCACAAGCCCATGGTCGCGCTTTTGGAACGCGTAGAGTGCTGTATTCTTTGCCGAGTGAAGTTTGGCGTATTGATGCTTATATTCTCCTACAGCAGACGGCTAGCAAGAGCGGATGGAATGAGGGATTCGAGCGAATGGAAGGATCTCTTTTAGGTTATGAGGAATGGCAGAACGATGCATACATTGATACGATTTACAAAGACCGTAAGGCGCGTCAATAGCCAAGACCGTAAGGCGCAATCCGGGAAGGCAGGGGGGGCAGGTCTAGCTAAGTAGCAAGGCCGTAAGGTGCAATTCGTAAGGCGTCAATAGCCGCAGGCGTATTGCGCCGCATGACAGGTAAAATACCCC
>CBIHON010000016.1:0-103137 GCA_966211965.1 uncultured Burkholderiales bacterium
GGGTGACGACGACACCTCCCCGCGCCCGGCCGACGGGGTCAACCCCCCCCCCCCCGGTTTTTTTTTTTGGGGCCCCCCACCTGCATTCCTTTGTGGGGGGGCCCCACAACCACATGTACTCTTGGCCGGTCGCTTGTGCGGTATACTACGCCGCATGCGACTTGCGAAGGATCAAGCGAAATGATCTATTGGACACTACCCTGGTTTATCAATCAGATCAAGCCTTTGGAATTAGTTAGACGCCTATGCCGCGAAACATCGAGATCAAAGCCCGCATCCCCAGCATCGAAGCAGTGCTTCCGAAGGCCGCAGCGATGGCTGATCATGGCCCGAGCGAGATCGTTCAGGATGACACATTCTTTAATTGCCAAAACGGAAGGCTTAAGCTCCGCGCATTCTCTGAAGAACATGGCGAACTGATCTTCTACCGTCGGGCTGATCGGCAAGGACCAAAAGAGTCGTACTATGTGATCTCGCCTACGTCGTCGTCAAATACTCTCCGCGAGGCGCTTTCACTGGCATACGGCCAAGTCGGTCGTGTGCAGAAGCGTCGCACGCTGTTCTTAGTGGGAAGAACCCGAATTCATCTCGATCAGGTCGTTGATCTCGGCTCGTTCCTTGAGTTGGAGGTAGTGCTTCGGGAGAACGAGCCCCCCGAGGCAGGTGTGCTTGAGGCGCGGGAAATCATGGCCTGTCTGGGTGTAGAGCCGTCGCAACTCATCGAAGGGGCTTACGTCGATCTTCTCGCCAGCGAGGCGTCTAACGTTAAAGATGACAGGAGTTGATTCTGCCGGCTTCATAGTGACCATGCCATCCGGACCGGTTCAGGATGAGTTCCGACTCATGGTTGATGCCCTGATTTCCAATCTCACATTCGAGTTCGGAAATGAACTGGATGGTATCTATCTGTATGGGAGCGTCGCACGCGGCGACGCACGTCCAAACGATTCGGATCTCGACGTCACACTTATCTTTAAGACCCATCTGACCGACATCCAGCGGCAGCGGATCGAAAAATTGAGACTTGCATTACAGGAGTGCCATTCTGAAATCACGAAAGTCGACTTCGACATTGGCTTGTTCTCTGATGTGCTCGACCCAAAAAACAAGTACTTGTGGGGATATTGGATAAAGCACTGTTGCAAATGCATATGGGGAAGCGATTTGTCTCCGCACTTCCCTTTGTTCAAGCCCTCAACGGCGATCGCATTGGCGATGGCTGGCGACTGCCAAAAAGTAACTGAGGACTATGCCGCCGAAATTCTTTCGCAAAGAGACAACAAAGATATACCGCGCTTAAAGCGGGAAGCGTCACGAAAGCTGGTTAGGTCGACCATTATTTTAAGAGAGCATGACGACGCCTCTTGGCCGATCACTCTTGAGGACTATTACCACGCCTTTTGTAGTGCCTATCCCCATGAGCGCAATGAGCTTGACTACCTTTTAAGGCAGGCGAAAACACCTGATTCTGAAATACACATGTTTATACAAAGGATAAGGTCGTTTTCTGCATGGCTTGGAGCTGCTCAAAATATGAGGCAACCATTATGAGCGCTTTAACTTGTAGTTCGGCACCGACGACCAAGGCCACCGTTCAACTTAGTCGTTGAACGTCTGCTTTTCGAAAGCATGACTAACAGCAATGGATCGGAACGCGACAGTCCGCATACCACTGGAGCATGCTAATACCTGCCCTCGAAGGGACACTGACGATTGTCAATGATTCAAAGCACTGTTCCCGATTCCGCCAACGGCCTTGCCGACCGCTGGCAACCAAGTTATTTCGCCTTCTTGCGCACCGTCTTGACGCTTGGACCTTGCGTAAGGACTCTCCCGACAATTGGATGTGATACGAGCCGTGGATGATGCGGTCCATCAATGCGTCTGCTATGGCTTCTTTGTTGTGGAACGTATCATGCCAGATGTTCATTGGCATCTGGCTGGTGATGAGAAGCGGCCGCTTCCCCGGGCGACTATCGATCAACTCCAGCAAATCGTTCTCGGCACGCTGGGCGATCGGCTCGATTCCCCAGTCTTCCAGGATCAGCAGGTCGAATTTCCCAAGCTGCTGCAGGCGCTGCACGAAGGTCGTGGTTGCACGTGCTCCTGTTAGGTTTTCCATCAAGATTGGCACGCGTACGAAATAGCAGGACAGGCCTACACGGCACGCCTGATTGGCCAGCGCGCAGGCCAATCAGGATTTGCCTGTGCCGGTCCCTCTGCACGCGATTTATCCTTTGGTTTGTATGGCCGCGCCGGAAATGGCGTGATGCGGTAATGGCGGCACATCGCCTGGTATCATCGCCTGGTATCGACCCAAGCTGAAAATTGACATTCGGCAAATACACTATTCACCGTTATTCCAGATACCTCTTACTTCAGTTGCAGAAACCGAACGGAAAGTAGCTTGGAAATTCATTTTGCAACGGCGGAGGGTTTGGCGCGCGAATGGTGGCGGATTTCAAATGCGAAACGATGATGGTTTTCATGCGCGAATGAATGGCGGTTTTGTCACGCGAATCCGTAACGGATTTGATGAGAATATTCAGCCAAGCCAGAATGGAGGCAGCCAAGGATATGCAGGATGGAATGCATGCGGCAATCAGTGCGGCGGCGGCCAAGATAGCGACTGTTCCCCTGAACATGTCGAGTAATCTGCTCTGTTGGATAACGGAGTGCGACGTAAATGTAACGGCCGATCGCCTTGTTTGGGACGATGGCGATGCAGGCGCTCGCCACGGTCAATCGCACCTAATGCTTTCGTGCTGCTGGGTATCCGAAACTCAACCGTACAGACGTTGGGCATGTCCCAATTAAATGTACCGCCGTTGAAGGATTTGGCGTTGGCCCGGTTCAGAAAGTACGTAAATCTTCCACCCGTTCGGCAACAATCTGGTTTCCCTTACTCCCACAGGTCGTCAACAGCCGCTTGAGATTCAACGTGAAATTGCCAACAATGCCATTGCAACTCCGCATTAAAACAATCCATTCATCACGACCTTAGTCGCTATACTGCTTACGGATTATTTGCAAGGCTTAATTTTAACGCGTCGCCGGATGTGGCTCCATGCCGATCACTTTAGCCGCTTTTAATTGATATGGAATTGCTTCAACTACGTCGAGCGCTTGAGGAAATTTTGCCGCTTTCAGACATGATCTGGTCGGAGATCTGCAATGATGTCTCAAAGGTACGTGTTAAATCGGGTGACCATCTATTGCGCGTGGGTGAGCAGGCGACACGGATATTTTTTCTCAGTAGCGGTTTGCTGCGGGAGTATTACATCGATAAAGCCGGTCGGGAGTCGACACGCCGCTTTTGTGCCGAGAATGAGTTTTCCGGGTCACTCACGGATTTGATTTCCGGCGGCAAATCAATGACTTCGATTCAAGCCATTGACGATGGTGAAGTGTGGGTCATCCCATGGCGGAAAATTGACGCACTTTCGGAACGTGAGCCGCAAGTCATGAAACTGCTTCGCCGGTTTGCCGAAACTCTTTATGTGCGCAAAACGAAACGCGAATTTGAGATGCTTACCTTACCCGCCGCGGAACGTTATCAACGTTTTTTACTCGAGCATCCTTCTCTAGATAAGCGCCTTTCGAGAAACATGGTGGCATCCTATCTGGGCATTACTCCGGTTCACCTCAGCCGAATCTGTTCGGCCGAAAAATTATCGCAATCGCCAGCAGTGCCAGGAAAAAGAACGTAAATCGAACTAGAACTAGAGGGCCGGCAATTTCTTTTGGCGTGAGATATATCAAAAGCCCTACCGGCAGCTGTATCCAACGCAGGACAAAACAAAGGGCCTTTTCTACGTTGTCTGTTGCCGGCAAAGCAAAGCCAAGCAAAAACAGACCAAGATAACTGACATGAAACTTGATTAACGATTCCCACATTTGCATTTCAATGTGTGCCATCTGAACACCTAGACCTTGCTCTGCCGCGGATAACATGGCGAGAAAGTGCATGTTTTCGGCCAGATCCAGCAATGCGGCAAGTCCCATCAACGCACAGGCCGCAGTCAACACTGATTTGGCCGTTGTGTACTGCCAGGATGCAATCCCTATAGCAAGGAACAGCGAGGCATATAGGATGATAAACAAGTTATCCAGCCCGATAGTAAAGCGAAGAGCGACAGGGTTGCGCAGCAAAATCGCGAGATATTCTTGCAGGGGATGTATGAACTGCAGTGGGTCTTGGCCGACTCCATTCAAAAAAAATACCAAAAACATTCCCATGACCATTATTGCGGCGGCGAGCGCCAGCTTACTTATTGGCAGCGCAGAGGAAGAATACCCGGCGTTCCGGCTTGTAGCGGTCTGAACAGTAGCGGCAGAGGCAGATGAATATTCCATATGGAAAGCCTTTCTAATGTAATGAGCGAAATACAGACAGACGTTTATGCGTCTTTGTGGCGACATTAGAAAGGTTTGACGAAAAGCGCGCATTAACAAATGTTATGGCGTCACCTCAAACCCCTCTCTTTAGGCCAGCACTGCCCCATCGCTCCTATTTCCTTGCTCGACTTTCCAGAAATTAAAAGGCCGTCCGTTGCGAAACGAAAAATTTGGCCATACACGTCATAGGCGTTTCCTCGGGCAAGCAGAAACAAATAAAGTCGAGTTTAACTATCACGCACCTCTCCTCAAATCAAGAAAATTCCTTCTAAAGAAAGACAAATTTCACAAATTTTTTGGAAACCATTTTCAAGGAAGCCTCATTAATATGAGGTCAGCTAATACATCGCATCCTGTCTCATCCTCTCAATTTCGTAAGGTAAGCATCAGGAATATGGCCATATCATTAGAGGAACACTTCCGTCATTTCCGGCATGGAATCGTCGGTATCGGCCAGACGATCGAGACGCCATATCATGGCTCAATCGGAATCGTCTATGCGGATTGGACAGCAACAGGACGAGCCTATGCGCCGATCGAACGCCGCATAGAGGATTTCCTGCTGCCATTCATTGCGAACACCCACACTGAAGCCAACACGACAGGCAGGACGATGACGCACATCTATCATGCTGCCCGGAAGCTCATCAAGCGGCATGTCAATGCGATTGAGGACGATATCCTGATCACCGAGGGCAGCGGGATGACCGGCGCAGTCAATCGCCTGCAACGCATCCTCGGTTTCCGGCTTCACGAGCGGTTCCGGCAGGCGCTGCCCATTCCCAATGAGGAACGCCCGGTCGTATTCCTGACGCATATGGAACACCATTCGAACCAGGTATCCTGGCTCGAGACGATTGCCGACGTCGTCGTCGTGGAACCGGATACGAATGGATTGGTGGATCTGGAGAATTTTCGCTCGGCGCTAAAACGATACGAAGCGCGCGCCATCAAGATCGCCGCCGTGACCGCCTGCTCGAATGTGACAGGCATCTTGACGCCATATCGCGCCATTGCCAGGATACTTCATGAAGCCGGCGGCCTGTGCTTTGTCGACTTTGCCGCCGCGGCGCCATACGTGGCGATCGACATGCACCCCGCCGACCCTTTGGAGCAGCTCGATGCCATCTACTTTTCTCCACACAAGTTCCTGGGCGGGGTGGCGACGCCTGGCATCCTGATCATGAACAGGAATCTTTACCTGAACCAGGTGCCCGACCTTCCAGGCGGCGGCACGGTGGAATGGACGAATCCTTGGGGCGGACGCAGCTATTTCGACGATGCCGAACTACGGGAAGACGGCGGCACGCCGGCATTCCTGCAGACCATCCGCGCCGGTCTTTGCATTTCGCTGAAGGAGCAGATGGGGCAGGAGAACATCCTGCTTCGCGAAAAGGAGCAGATGCGCGCACTGTTCGACGCATTATCCGGCGTGCCCGGCCTGCGCATCCTTGCCGGGCAGCACAAGGAACGCCTGGGCATTCTTTCCTTCTATATCGACAATCTCCATTACAACGTCGCCGTACGCATCCTGAACGACCGTTTCGGCATACAGGCGCGTGGCGGATGCTCGTGCGCGGGAACATATGGACATTATCTGCTCCATGTCGATGAAGCGCTGTCCAAGGAAATCACCGATCGCATCGACCGCCACGACTATTCGCTGAAGCCGGGCTGGGTACGTGTATCGCTGCACCCGACAATGACGGACGAAGAGATTGCCTATATCGCCAAGGCTATCATTGCCGTCGCCGAGCAGCATCGGGAATGGGGACTCGATTACCTTTTTGATTCGCGCCACAATACCGTGGCGTTCCGCCAACCGGAGCATGATGGGAAGGTTATCCGTTATGCCGAACGGTGTCTGACCGATGCCCTGGTTTAGTACATTCGTTCCGGCGGTTGCTCGAACGCTGCGGAGAATGCTGTTCGAGACCGCCGCCTGGCTCGCCCTTGCAGCAAGGCATACGCTGTCGCTTCCCTCGAAGAAGCAGGCGACAATCGACCTGCGCGCGGACGAATCTTCCGCAGCAGCCTCATTCAGCTGCCCTGCACTGGCTCCGCCAGTCAAAAGGGACATCCATCACCACAATGCTCGCAGGTCCTCCCCATGATGCAATCGGACGGCGCCCTGCAGAAGAAACCTTCCAGCCCCTGGTGGAACGACGGCGATGCGCTGCGCACACGCCTGTTCGACGCCATCTCGCTCTTGTTGCCAAGCGGCGAGCAGTTCGTCATCGATGCGGTATCCAACTGGGTGCATGAAGGCTGCCCCGGCGCTTCGCCCTCCTCGGGATTGCAGCAGGAAACACAGAGATTTATACAGGAAGAAATGGCCCATCAGCGGGCGCATCGTCTCTACAACGATCGCCTGGCCGCCGATACGCCTGCCAAGGAATTGGAACGTCGCATTGCCTCGACCGTCAGCGAGATGGCCTCCCTGGACCTGCCGACCCGGCTCGCTTTTGCGGCGGCTTTCGAACACCTCACCGCCATGCTATCCATGGAAATTCTGCGTCCGCGCAGCGTCTGGCTCGGTGACGGCGCAGCGCCGCAGATACGTCTTTGGCAATGGCACTGCCAAAAGGAAATCGACCACCGCCATGTTGTTGCCAACGTCTCGATAGCAGCGGGCGTAGGTGCGGGACGCCGCACGCTAACGCTTCTTGCAGCCGCACTGTACCTATCAATGGACGTGACGGTCGCACTTGCCGCCATGTGCCGCGCCGACCTTCGGGCCCGGCGGGTAAAACCTTTGCATCTGCTGATCAGGGCTGCGAGACTCGCGCTGCTTGCCTCACCCGGGCTGATACGCATGGCCGGCAGCAGCTTGGCATTCATGATGGATCCCCTATCATGCCGCCAGTCGAATTCTCATTGAATGCCAAGCTGACCATCAATTGAATTATTTTGTTAGCGGGTGCGATGCACATCAACGCTCCACTTTCCCAAGGATTTCCGGTTTTAATTCGGATTTGCAAGATCTCAGGCTGAAATTTCTGAATAGTCCGGCTGCGAAGCGAAGGCCCGGCCCATGTACGCCAGGACGAGCACAACAGCATGCCTGCGAAAAGAAGACATTTGCCGCACACGCTTTTCCGCCTAGAGCAGTTTCAGCCTGACTGTACAGGAGCCAAGGCTGAGCCGAGAAGCGCAACCGTACGAATGGTACGGTGAGCATCGCAGGCGCAAGATTGGCCGTGTACGGTCAGGATGAAACTGCTCTAGAGCATTTTTAGCCTGACCGTGCGGAGTCAAGGTCAGGCCGAGGAGCGGACGCGTACAGGCGTACGCCGAGCACCGGAGGCCTGAGATTGGCCCGTACGGTCAGGCTAAAAATGCTCTAGCGCACCGGGATCGGCTGATTTGCCGGAACCGGAACGGCAGTCACGCTGTTATTGGGGCTCCCCTCGATGAGGCGGTCCGAATAGACGAGGTACACCAGGACGTTGCGTTTGACGTCCGCCATGCGCACCACCCGCACGTGCTTGAACAGCAGCGAGGCTCTTTCTGAAAACACCTCTTCCCGGTGCGGCACTGCGCCGTTGAACCGGATCTCGCCGGTCTGACGGCATGCGACCGAAGAGTCAGCCTTGTCCTCCGCAATCCCGAGCGCGCCCTTGATGCCGCCTGTCTTGGCGCGCGACAGATAGCAGCTCACACCTGCCACCTTCGGATCGTCGAACACTTCCACGATGATTTTATGGTCCGGCCCAATCAGTTTGAATGCCGTATCGACCTCGCCGACAGGCTCGGCAACGGCAACGCCGCAAGCCAGCAGCGCAAGGCCGGTGATGGCAAAAATCGTTTTATCCAGCATCATGCTTTCTCCATGTTCCAATCAACGCCATGTACGCCAGGCAATAACCGCCACGGCTATCACTGTCAGCATCCCCAGCGCATTTCCTATCCACCCCGAATGATTCGAAGCATTCGAATCATTTGTTCCCCAAAAAAAGCCGAACACCTCACCCATCCGTGTCGGTCCCAGCACAAATCCGAGGATGGATGAGCCTCCTAAAATATACAAGCTGGTGTGTGACGACAATATTTCAAGCAATTGGCGGCGCGTCAGGAAAAGATTGAGGCTCAGATAATCGTAGCGAACAAAAAATGCGTATCCGATCAGTGTGAGTCCGGCAAACAAAGCGGAGAGGACTGCGCTGGTCAGGCGGTCGCCGGTTGTCACGTCGATGTAATGATTGCTTTTTTTCATGCTTTCATTCTTCTTCGATAATCGTCCCATTGCTAATCCGACGCCCTCCCTCGCAGCGCACTGTCCATACAAGACGGCCCGCCATCATGCAGGCTTCTTCCCTTTGCGATGCGCCTTCGGTTTTGTTTTTGCCGTTTCGATTGCCCTGCCGCCTGAATCGGTTTTAATTTTGGAGGTTGCTTTGGCCCCGGATTTCTTTTCGCTCACCCTGCGGTCGCCGCCTTTTGCCGGAATGGACAAAGGAATTTTCTTGCCGGAAGATTTATGGTCCGCCATAGGCTGTCCATCGGCTTGGCTGATGCGCAACTGTTGCCCGGCCACCCATACGGTTTTCAAATGTTCGAACAGTTCCTTCGGCATGCCATCCGGTAAATCCAGCACGCTGTAGTCGTCGTAGATTTCGATGCGGCCGATGTATTTGGAATCCAGCCCCGCTTCGTTGGCAATCGCACCGACGATATTGCCGGGCTTGACGCCGTGCACGTGGCCCACTTCGATGCGGAAAGTCCGCATGCCGATTTCGGCCGCGCGCTCAAGGCGTTCCTTCTTCGGCAAGGCCGGACGCTCGGCGCGGTCCTTGCGTTCGCGGGATTCCATGCGAGCCGGCTTCTCGGCATGCTCGGCTTTGCCTGCCGCAGCGGATTTGTCTGCGGGACGATGGCGGTCCTCTTGCGGTTCGCGCTTGTTTTTTTCCAGCAGGAGCGGGACGTCGCCGCGCGCCATCTTGGCAAGCGCCGCGGCGATCTCGATCGCGGGCACATTCTTCTCGCGCTCATAATCCTCGATCAACGATCGGAATACCTCCAGGCCGCCCGTCGCCAGCGCGTCGCTGATTTGATCCTTGAATCTGGCGATGCGCACATCGTTGACCGTCTGGATACTGGGCAATTCCAGCACCGATACCGGCTGGCGCGTGGCGCGCTCGATTGCTTTAAGCAGGTTCTTTTCCCGCGGAGTGATGAACAGGATCGCCTCGCCGCTGCGTCCCGCGCGTCCGGTGCGGCCGATGCGATGGGTATAACTTTCCGGATCGTAGGGCACGTCGTAATTGATTACATGACTGATGCGCTCGACGTCGAGGCCGCGCGCCGCCACGTCGGTGGCGACCAGGATATCGATCCTGCGGTCCTTGAGCTGGGCGATGGTGCGCTCGCGCTGGAGCTGGGCCATGTCGCCGTTGATCGCCGCGGCCGAAAAACCGCGCGCCTGCAATTTGCCCGCCAATTCTTCGGTGCCCAGCTTGGTGCGTGCAAAAATGATCATTCCGTCAAAGCTTTCGGCCTCGAGTATGCGCGTCAGCGCATCAAGCTTGTGCATGCCGCTGACCAGCCAATAGCGCTGGCGGATATTGTCGGCCGTGCCGGTTTTCGCGGCGATGGTGACTTCGGCCGGCTTGCGCAAATAGGTTTGCGCGATGCGTTTGATCACCGGCGGCATGGTGGCGGAGAACAAGGCGGTCTGGCGCGATTCCGGCGTTTTTTGCAGGATGGTTTCGACATCGTCGATGAAGCCCATGCGCAGCATTTCGTCGGCCTCGTCGAGCACCAGGGTCTTGAGCCGCGACAGGTCCAGCGAATTTTTTTCCAGGTGATCGATCACCCGACCGGGCGTGCCGACGATCACGTGTACGCCGCGGCGCAAGGCGCTCAGTTGCGGGCCGTAACTCTGGCCGCCGTAAATCGGCAGCACATGAAAGCCGGGGATATGCGTGGCATAGCGTTGAAACGCTTCGGCCACCTGGATCGCCAGTTCCCGCGTCGGCGCCAGAACCAGGGCCTGCGGTGCGCTTTGCTTGAGGTCGATGCGGGCCAGGATGGGCAGGGCGAAGGCGGCGGTCTTGCCGGTGCCGGTTTGGGCCTGGCCGAGCACGTCGCGATTGTCGAGCAGGATGGGAATGGTGGCAGCCTGGATCGGTGACGGCGACTCGTAGCCCAGTTCTTGCAGCACGCGCAGCAAGGGCGGGCTCAGCTTCAGGTCGGCAAATAAGGGAAAGGGTGTTTCGGACATGGCGGCACTCACAGGGTTGCTCGAATCGCGGTATGCGAAAGATGTGGTGCGCAGTTTACCCTGTTGCCGCACGCGAAGGTAAGGGGCAGCGCAGCAATCCCTTCAAACAGGCTCCTGACGCTCAGCGTTTGCGCGCCAGCGTAAGGCCATCCCCGACCGGCAACAGCGAAAGGTCGATGCGCTCATCCCGATGCAGCTTGCCGTTGAGCGCCTGGAGCGCTGCGGTGTCGGCATCTTCCGCCTGCCGGGCCACGCTGCCGCCCCACAGCACATTATCGATGGCAATCAGCCCGCCCGGACGCAAGAGCTGCAGGCAGCGCTCGTAATAGGCGTCGTAGCCGGTCTTGTCGGCATCGATGAAAGCGAAGTCGTACTGCCCTGCGGCGCCGGCCGCCAGCGCCGCATCGAGCGTCTCCAGCGCGGGCGCGAGCCGCAGGTCGATCTTGTGCGCCACGCCGGCCGCGATCCAGTAAGGGCGGCCGACGCGCGTGTATTCGTCGCTGATGTCGCACGCCAGGATATGACCGTCTTCGGGCAGAGCGAGCGCGACAGTCAATGCGCTGTAGCCGGTGAAGACGCCGATTTCAATCGCCCGGCGCGCGCCCATCAACTTCACCAGCAGCGCCATGAACTGGCCCTGCTCGGGTGAGATCTGCATCCTTGCCTGTGGATGGGCTGCAGTCGCTTCGCGCAAGGCGGTCTGGGCCGGATGCTCACGCAGGGAATAGGCAAGAACGTAGTCATACAGTGCATCATCGAGATTCAAGGTGCGGCGCGACATGGGCAGACTCCTTCGGTTGAATATTTTTGATAGTACATCGCTTCCCTCCCCGCTTGCATACGCTTGCCAATGCCTCGGCGAAGGATCAAGCCGCCGCATCCGCCGTCGCCAGCCATTCGAATATGGCGGGCCAAAGCCGGCTGTGCGCATTGCTGCCGACCAGGACGCCGACGTGCTGGATCGCCACGCCGATATCTCCTTCGTAAGACAGCAGTTTCTTCGGCGAGCCGGCTGCAGCCTCATGGAAAGGGATGATGGATTGCGGCGGGATCACTTTGCTGCGCGGATCGAACACACTGAGCAAAGGCACTTCCAAATCGCCCGGGCCGATCTGCCTGTCGCGGATACGCAAGCGCCCTTGCATCAGGCAATCGCCACGATACAACAGTTCGATCAAGTCGGTGAACAGCCGGCCCGGCAGCGGGAATTCGTCGAGCGTCCAGCGCTCCACGCGCAGGTGGGTATTCAGCGCTTGCACATCGCTGCAGCAGGCAAACCAATCGAGATGACGCTGCCACTGGAATTCCTCCGGCGCCGCGATACTGGATACCAGATTGAGGAACGAACCCGGCACCGCGCCGAACATCCTTGCGATGACCGCGGCATCGGGCGTGGCCGCGATCAATGGCGCAAAACTCCCGGCCGCGTCGGCAAAATGCAAAGGCGCCTCCAGCAACACCAAGCTGCGCACCCGTTGCGGATGCAAGCAGGAAAAAATCGCCGCCAAAGTGCCGCCCAATGAATGCGCGGCAAGGACCGCGCGTTCCTGTCCGGCATCTGCTGCGACCGCATCCAGGCAGGCCGACAGCATGCGATCGGCATAATCGTCCAGACCAAGATCCTCGTTCTCGTTGTCAAGCGGCATCCACTCCACGAGATAGACGCGCATGCCTTGTTGCAGGCAATGCCGCACCACGCTGGCATGCGGCGCCAAATCCCAGATGTAGAAGCGTTTGATCGGCGCGGGCACCAACAGCATGGCCGGTCCATCGTCCTGCGCCGGCGTGCCGTAGGCACGCACCTGCAAACCGGCTTGCGCGTGCAAGATGCGAGACGGCATTTGCACCGGCCCCAAGCCGGCGCTGTCGAGCAGCCTCCCGCGCAGGCGCCGTTCCCGGTCTGCCTGCTTGAAAGGCCAGGTCGCCGCCAGCGTATCAATTCCGGCAGGTTGTGATTTCAATGCATGGTTCATAAAGATATGCCCGCATTATCCCTCTCGCCATGTAGCTAGCGAGAACAGGCCGGGCCGGCAACCGCCCTGCTCTCTGTCAGGCGCCGATTTTCTCTATTCGATGGAGAGGGTTCTTATGCAAATAAATCCACATCCCCGAATTTTCTCTTGATGATTATCAAAAGCCAAAAGGGCATCGGGGATATCGTTCGCGGAACACCCTACTCCGATCCGGGTCGAACCAAAACGTGAAGTGCAGGGCATCAAGACCAGCCGTCATAACCTGTCCGTACACGAAAGAGGCTCTATGAGATTGCACGATCCGGAGGTTGGGATGTGGGGCGAAGCACTGGATTTATTGGATCGCGCCGACAGGCTCCATCGCCAATTCTTTCGGCTGGCGCATCATCGCAACCGGTGTCCGACTTGGGAACCACCGGTCGATATATTCGAGAGAGAACAGGAATTTGCGATTTTTGTCGTGCTGCCCGGAGTGGCCGCGGAGCAGCTCGAAGTTTGCATTGAGGGCAGCGCGATCGTTGTCCGCGGCCAGCGTGCGATGCCCGCCGCCTGCAACGAGGCGACGATCCAGCGCCTTGAAATTCCTTACGGCCGCTTTGAACGGCGCATCGAATTTCCGCTGAAGCAGTTTCGAATCACGCAGCAATCGTTGCAGGATGGCTGCCTCAGCCTGACCTTACTCAAGCTTGGATGATTTGCCATGAAAGCCGAACAGGAACGGCGTTACGATCCGCCCTCGCGCAATAATGGAAGCGTGCCCATGATCAAAGCGGATGCGGCACAAGCGCCTGCACGTCAGCAGCGTACATTGCCGGCAGATGCCTTGATCCTGATACCGGTGCGCAATATGGTCTTGTTCCCCGGACTGGTGGTGCCGATCAATATCGGACGCGAGCGCACCATCGCCGCAGCGCAGGAAGCAACCCGCACCGAGCGCCAGGTGGGCGTGATCCTGCAGCGCGACGTCGATGCGGAAACGCCGCAGCCTGAGCAATTGCACCGGATCGGTACGACCGCCAGCATCTTGCGCTACATCACCCAGGACAATGCCCATTACATCGTGTGCCAAGGGCATCAACGCTTTCGCATCGTCGAATTTTTGGAAGGCTATCCTTTCTATGCGGCGCGCGTGCAATTGCTGCCGGAAGTCGACGAGAAAAGCCCCGAAATCCAGGCGCGCCTGCTGCAGCTCAAGGAGCGCTCGAAAGAGATTCTCGAGTTGCTGCCGCAGGTCCCTGCGGAATTGGCGACGGCGGCAAACAATATCAATTCGGCCTCGAACTACGCCGATTTTGTCGCCGGCCTGATGGATATCAGCGCACAGGAAAAGCAGGAAGTGCTCGATGCGCTCGACCTGCCGAAGCGTCTCGACAAGGTGCTGGGTTTCCTGGTGCAACGCATCGAAGTATTGCGCCTGTCGCAGAAAATCAATCAGCAGACCAAGGAGCGCATGGATGAGCGGCAACGCGAATTTTTGCTGCGCGAGCAATTAAAGACGATCCAGGAAGAACTGGGCAACATCGAGGGCAGCAGCGCCGAGACGGCGGACCTGGCCGAAGCCATCGCCAAGGCCCACCTGCCGCCGGAGGTCGAGGCGCATGCCCAGAAGGAGTTGAAGCGGCTTGAAAAAATGTCGGAAACGGCGGTCGAATATTCGATGCTGCGCACTTATCTCGAATGGCTAAGCGAGTTGCCTTGGTCTACGCTGACCGAAGACAAGATCGACCTGCCGGAAGCCAGCCGCATCCTCGATGAAGACCATTTCGGCCTGGACAAGGTGAAGCGGCGCATTCTCGAATATCTCGCCGTGCGCAAACTCAATCCGCAAGGAAAAAGCCCGATCCTATGCTTTGTCGGGCCGCCCGGCGTCGGCAAGACTTCGCTCGGGCAAAGCATCGCGCGCGCAACCGGCCGCAAGTTCGCCCGTGTCAGCCTGGGCGGCGTGCATGACGAGGCGGAAATCCGCGGACATCGCCGCACCTATGTCGGCGCCCTGCCCGGCAATATCATCCAGGCCATCCGCAAGGCCGGCGCACGCAACTGCGTGATGATGCTAGACGAAGTCGACAAGCTCGGCGCCGGCTTCCACGGCGACCCGGCATCGGCGCTGCTGGAGGTGCTGGACCCGGAGCAGAACGCGACATTTCGGGACAACTACCTGGGCGTGCCCTTCGATCTGTCCAAGGTGCTGTTCATCTGCACCGCCAACGTGCTCGACGCAATCCCGGGCCCTTTGCGCGATCGCATGGAGGTGATTTCGCTGCCGGGTTACACCGAAGAGGAAAAAGAACAGATCGCGCGGCGCTACCTGCTGCAGCGTCAGCGCGAAGCCAACGGCCTGGCGCCGGGGCAATGCACGATCGCCGGCGACGCGATCCGCGCCATCATCCACGACTACACGCGCGAGGCCGGCGTGCGCAACCTGGAGCGTGAAATCGGCGCCGCGTTTCGCCATGCGGCGATGCGCATTGCCGAAGGCAGCGTGCAGCAGGTGCATATCGATGCTGCCGATCTGCCGGCGATCCTGGGACCGAAAAAATTCGAAAGCGAGCTGGCGATGCGCACCAGCCTGCCGGGGGTGGCGACCGGACTGGCCTGGACTCCGGTCGGCGGCGACATCCTGTTCGTTGAAGCCAGCCGCACGCCCGGCGCCGGCAAATTGATCCTGACCGGCCAGCTCGGCGACGTCATGAAGGAAAGCGCGCAAGCCGCACTTACCCTGGTCAAGGCGCACAGTGCGCAATTGCGGATTGCGCCGGAGATGTTCGAGAAAAGCGATATCCACGTGCATGTCCCGGCCGGCGCGATACCGAAGGACGGCCCCAGCGCCGGTGTTGCAATGTTCGTCGCGCTGGCCTCGTTGATGATGGAACGGCCGGCGCACAACGATCGCGCCATGACCGGCGAAATCAGCCTGAGAGGCCTGGTGCTGCCGGTAGGCGGCATCAAGGAAAAAGTCCTGGCGGCGCTGCGAGCCGGCATCACCACCGTGCTGCTGCCGGCGCGCAATCGCAAGGACCTCGAAGACATTCCGGAAGAAGCGCGCCGGCAGTTGCACTTTATCTGGCTGGAGACAGTTGATGATGCCGTGCGGGAAGCGATCGCGGAGGCGCCTGGGCAGTAGTGCCTCTCCTCATTTCCGGCGCGCATCGTCCCGGCACGCATTTTGATCAAGATCAGCATCCTGCATTGATTCGGCTCAAGCACATCTCTCTTTGACGCCCGAGGCAACGCAAAACACGCATACTGAAACCGGCTACTGTTCGCCTGGCGGTCTCTTGCATTCAGGCATACGCGACCCTTGGCTTGAAAGGAATCAAGCACGCATGCCACAACCGGACCCTATGAACTGGCCCACCGGCGGCGGCAAGATGGGCGAGCGCATCCGCACCGCCAATTGGCCGGCAACCAGTCTTGGCCCAATCCAGACATGGCCGCACGCGCTCAAAGACGCAATCGACATCCTGCTTCGACTGCCGATGGCCGCCGCCTTGGCGTGGAGCGAGGACGGCATCATGATTTATAACGATGCTTGCGCTGCTTATGCGGAAACGCTCCGCCCGGCGCCGCTTGGCTGCAAGCTGGAAGAATGCTGGCCAGACAACGAGGAGTTCAGAAACAAGGTGCGCAAGGTGCGCCAGGACGGTCTGCCCATCGCCAGTTCGAACCAGGAAATGACGCTGCGCTACGACGACCAGGCCAGACGCATATGGCTGAGCGTGAACTATTCGCCGGTTCCCGGCGAGAGCGGCAATCCGGCTGGCGTGCTGGTGCTGTTCATCGACGATACCGAGCCTGTACAGGCAGAACAGGCGCTGCGCGAAAGCGAACAATGCCTGTCTGTGATCTTTGCGCGCGCGCAGGTCGGCTTATCCGTGATTTCGGCCAGAGGCCGCTTTCTGCGTGTCAATGACGAACTATGCCGCATGCTCGGACAATCGCGCAACGCACTCTTGAAATTGCGCGTACAGGATGTCACCCATCCGGACGACCTGGACAATACGCTGCAAGCAGTCCGGCGCCTGCTGACGACGGGGGAACCGGTATCGATCGATAAACACTATCTACGCCCCGACGGCACGCAAATGTTCTCCAACAGCATCATCTCGCGCCTTGAAAGCAGGAGCGGCCAGCCGTCGGTGCTTGCGGTGACGGTCGACCTCACCGAACGCAAACGGGTGCAGGATGCGCTGGCAGAAAGCGAGGCAAAGTTTCGCGCGCTGGCGGAAGCTTCTCCTGCGCTGATCTGGCAACTCGACCCGCGGGGCTTTGCCGTCTACATCAACCCGCGCTGCCATACGTTGCTCGGCGTTGCGGAAGAGGCCTTGCTCGGTTTCGGCTGGAAATCATTCATCCATCCCGAGGATTTCTCCGAATGGATGGCGCAATTGGACGAGGCGCTGCGCGATATGAAACCGACACAGCGCCGCTTGCGGGTCAAGGCCGCCGATGGCCAATGGCATTGGATGGAATCGCATGCCGCTCCCTTGTTCATCGCCGGCGGCAAGTACGCCGGCCATGTCGGCACGACCATCGACGTCAACGATGCCGCGCGCGCGCAGGAAGAGCTGCAAGTCAGTAATGAGCGCCTGAACCTGGCGCTGGAAGGTTCGGGCGACGGCGTGTGGGATTGGAATATGCAAACCGATGAAATCGTTTGTTCGCAACGGGCCAAGGAAATACTCGGTGTGGAAAAGCATGAAGGGCCGATCCGGTACAAGGATTGGGAAAAGCATGTGCATCCGCAAGACTTGTCCGCGGTTCTTACAGAATTGCGCGACTGCACGGAGGGGAAAAAGCACTACTTGAACATGGAATTCCGCATACGATACCGTAATGAAAGCTGGCGCTGGATACTGAAGCGCGCCATCGTCGTCAAGCGCGACGCCGGCAACAAGGCGCAGCGCATGACCGGTACCATCACCGACATTTCAGAGAAGCGGCGCTCGGATGAAGTGGTCTGGCATCACGCCAACTTCGACGCGCTCACCGGCCTGCCGAATCGCCGTCTGTTCCGCGACCGTCTTGATCATGAAGTCAGGAAAGCGCAGCGCACCGGCCTGCCGCTGGCCTTGCTGTTCATCGATCTCGACCGTTTCAAGGAAACCAACGACGTGCTCGGCCATGATGTCGGCGACAAGGTACTGATCGAGGCCGGCAGGCGCATTCGCGTCTGCGTGCGCCAGTCCGACACGGTGGCGCGCCTGGGCGGCGACGAGTTTACCGCGATCCTGACCGAGCTGGACGGACTGGTTCATGTCGAGCCGGTCGCACGGAAAGTCAACGAGGCGCTGGCGACGCCCTATCGCATCGGCAACGAGGTAATCCATCTTTCCGCCAGCATCGGCATCACACTGTATCCAAGCGATGCGGCTACGGCAGAAGACTTGATCCGCAATGCCGACCAGGCCATGTACGTGGCAAAGAACAGCGGACGAAACCAGTTCAGCTATTTCACGCCCTCCATGCAGCGCGAGGCGCAAGAACGCTCGCGCCTGATCGACGAATTGCGCTATGCGCTCGGCCGCGATCAGTTGAAGGTGTACTTCCAGCCGATGGTCGAACTGGCCACCGGCCGCATAGTCAAGGCCGAAGCACTGCTGCGCTGGCGCCATCCGCGCCTGGGCATGCTCGAGCCGTTGCGCTTCATTCCGTTTGCCGAGGAGTCCGGCCTGATCGTCGAAATCGGCGACTGGGTGTTCCGGCAGGCGGCAGCCTGTTCCCGCAAATGGGGTGCGCGCTTGGGGAAACCGTTCCAGATCAGCGTCAACCAATCACCGGTCCAGTTTCATTCAAGAACGGATGAAGAGGACTGGCCGGCCTATCTGCGCCGCTTGGGGCTGACCGGCGGCAGCGTGTCGGTGGAAGTCACCGAAAACCTGCTGATCAATGCATCGCCGGCCGTGGCCGGCAAGCTGCTGCGATACCGCGACGCCGGCATCCAGGTCGCCCTCGATAATTTCGGCACCGGTTATTCCTCCATGTCTCATTTAAAACAATTCGACATCGATTACCTGAAAATCGCCCCCTCGTTCATCCACAGCATGGTGACTGATGCGAATGACAGGGCGATCGTCAGGTCGGTGACCGCCATGGCGCATGAACTGGGATTGCAGGTAATTGCCGAAGGCATCGAAACGGCCGAACAGCAGGCTTTGCTGCTCGGTGTGCAGTGCGATTTCGGACAGGGATTCCTGTATGCGCAGGCTGCGCCGGCAGATGAGTTCGAACGCCTGTTGTCGATGTAAGAACCCGCCCTGCCGGCCCGTACTTGTTGCAGATTGTCAGCGCTCCTGCACATCCGCTGAACCAGTCCCGGTTGCGGCGGTCACTTGATGAGTCAAAGGTTTTCAGGACATCGCAATGAGCAAGAAAATCGTGTTGCTGTTGCAGGGCGGCGGCGCGCTCGGCGCTTTTCAATGCGGCGCCTGGCGAGCGATCTCCTCTTTCATCCGGGACAATGGACACGAGCTGGCGGCAGTGGTCGGCGCTTCGATCGGTGCGATCAATGCCGGCTTGATCGCGCGCCATTGCCGGGATGCCGATGGCGGAAGCGGCTTGCTGCTGGATTTCTGGCGCAACAGGCTGGCCACCGTCCCGTTCCCGTTCATTCCCTTGCCGGAAGAGTACTGGCGTTCGTGGAATGGATTTCTCACCGGCGCCTTGCTGGGAAACCCTGCACTGTTTGCGCCGGCCTATCAGCATTGGAACCCGATCGGCGACATGTTCCGCTTCCAGATGCCACTTTACCGGACGCATCGTGCGGTGCATACGCTGGCTCAGGTGTTCGGGGATTATCGCGGCATGGCGCCTTTGCTGGCGGTGGCGGCAAGTGACGTGCAATCGGGTGAAGGCGTGCTGTTCGACAGTGCAAGCCGGACCATTACGCCCGGATTGCTGGCGGCCGGCATCGCGATACCGCTGCTGTTTCCGCCGGCGGAAATCGATGGGCGACGGTACTGGGACTTCGAGATGCGCAGCAATACACTGCTGCCGAGCGTATTTGGCCTGTTGCGCCGGGCCTTGCCGGCGTCCGAGGCACCGCAGGATTACCTTGTGATAGTGGTGGATATGTTCCGGCCCGAAACGAAAAAATTGCCGGTCAGCGCTATCGATTCGTACTATCGTTTGCTCAATATCGTTCTGGGCAACAAACTAGGCAACGACTACCGCGCATTCGAGGTCGGCAATGCGTATCTGGGCGCGATCGAGCGCATTCACCACCTTGCCGGCCAGTACCGCCATTCCCCTCTTGCGGCAGCCATCGAAGAGGAATATCAAAAACTGCTGGCTGCGCGACATGCCCGTGTCGAACTCCTGCACATCGGCCGCGAGCAGTTTAAATATGAACACATTTCGCGCGACTTTGACTATTCGCCGCAATACATCGCGCGCCTGATCGAGCAAGGTTTCGAGAACGCATCGAACGTGCTGGAAAGTTATCAGGAAAATCTTGCCGCCGACAAAGAACCAGAGGCAGAGACCATGGGCAGTACCCCTCGCAGAATCGATGGGGCAAGAAGCGCTGGTTCGCATTGATACCTCAATACCTCAACTGCCCGCCATGATCTTGCGAGCCGTTGGAAAATTACGTGATGAAGCGATTGAATTATTTTAGGAGGCATGCGTGTGGGCGATACAAAGTTGGGAAACCATTCAGCGGGAATTTTCCGATCTGGGCGATCCATCGGACGTCACCCGAGTCTTTATCCGCCTCCTGGTCGCGATGGTCCTTGGCGCCCTTCTTGGGTATGAGCGAGAAGCGGCTGGCGCCGCCGCCGGACTTCGCACGCATATGCTGGTATCGCTCGGCTCCGCCCTCTTTATATTGGTCCCCGCACAAGCAGGCATGTCTCTGGCTGACATGTCCCGTGTATTGCAGGGAATGACAGCCGGCGTGGGCTTTTTGGGTGCCGGTGCAATTATCAAACTAAGGAATGAACATCAAATCAAGGGACTGACGACCGCGGCAGGGATTTGGCTTACCGCAGCAGTAGGCGTCGCGGCAGGAATGGGGCTGGAAGCCACTTCGGTTCTCAGCACTTTGTTCGCATTGATTGTTCTCTCGTTGACACGGTTTTTCAAAAACAAACATTGAGTCGTTATTCCGCACAGGAGAAAACCCTTGCGGTCCAACGTTCCCTACAACAGGCATCAAGGATTCCCGATAGCCGCGCAATGCGGATCGCCCTACTTTGTAGCTTCACGTGTGAGGCTGGTGGTTTGTCATGCAGTCACCCTGATTCAGCGAAAGGACGCTCCTTGGATATCCCCGCAACTCAATCGCCCGCCCTCTGGCCCCTGGCCGTCTACTTTCTGCTCGTCATCGTGCTGATGGCGGGCATCGTAACGCTGTCTTACCTCAGCGGCGAGCGCCATACCGCGCGCGCGGCCGATGAACCTTTTGAATCGGGCATGGAGCCGACCGGTTCCGCGCGTTTGCGCCTGTCGGCCCGGTTTTACCTGATCGCCATGTTCTTCGTGATCTTCGACGTCGAAGCCCTGTTTCTTTACGCATGGGCCATTGCCGTGCGCGAAGCGGGCTGGGCTGCCTATGTGGAGGCGCTGGTATTCATCGGCATCCTGCTGGCCGGGCTGGCGTATCTATGGCGGCTGGGCGCCCTGGAATGGGGCGGAAGCGAGCGTCTTCTACAGCAGAAAGGAAAAGCATGATGCGCTGGCATTTGAGCAAGGCAAAACCCAAGACGCCGGCAGAGCAGGACGGCGCCCGCATGGAACAGGTGGTGCGCCGCAGCGTGCTGCTGGCGCGCCTGGAAGACCTGATCGCCTGGGGCCGCAAGAATTCCGTCTGGCCTTACAACTTCGGCCTGTCTTGCTGCTATGTCGAAATGGCGACCTCTTTTACCAGCAAGTACGATATCGCCCGCTTCGGCGCCGAGGTGATCCGCGCCTCGCCGCGCGAAGCCGACCTGATCGTGGTGTCCGGCACCGTGTTCATCAAGATGGCGCCGGTTCTGCAACGCCTGTACGACCAGATGCTGGAGCCGCGCTGGGTCATCTCGATGGGTTCGTGCGCCAATTCCGGCGGCATGTACGACATCTATAGCGTGGTTCAGGGCGTCGATAAATTCCTGCCGGTGGATGTCTATGTGCCGGGCTGTCCGCCGCGTCCCGATGCCTTCATGGAAGGGTTGAACCTGCTGCAGGATGCCATCGGCAAGGAGCGCAGGCCTTTGAGCTGGGTGATCGGCCCGCAAGGCGTGGAAAAGCCGGACCGGCCGTCGCAACGCGATCGCAAGCGGGAGGCGCGCATGCGGATGACGGACTTGCGTTCTCCCGATGAAGCAGTGCAAGAAACACCGAAGCAGACCGGATGAATCCGCTCTCAATCGACATCGTCGAAGATTTGCAAAGCCGCAACGGTGCAGCGATCACTGCAATCCAACCGACCCGCGACGGCATTCCTACGCTATGGGTCGCCAGGGACAAGGTGCAGGAAATCTTGCGCTGCCTGAAACAGGACGTCGAGCGCCCCTACCGCATGCTCTACGACCTCAGCGCCATCGACGAACGGGTCCGCACGCATCGCGCCGACCAACCGGCGAGCGACTTCACCGTGGTCTATCACCTGCTGTCCTTCGAGCGCAATACCGACATCCGCCTCAAAGTGGCGCTCGCGGCGGACGATGCGAAGCTGCCGACCGCGACCGCTATCTGGGCCAACGCGAACTGGTACGAGCGTGAGGTATGGGACATGTTCGGCATCGTCTTCGAAGGCCATCCGCACCTGCGCCGCATCCTGATGCCGCCGACCTGGCAAGGCCACCCGCTGCGCAAGGACCATCCGGCGCGCGCCACCGAAATGACGGCCTTCAGCCTGCCTGAGGAAAGGGAAGAGGCGGAACTGGAAGCGCTGCGCTTTCGTCCGGAAGAATGGGGCATGCGGCGCTCGCACGCCGGCACCGATTTCATGTTCCTCAACCTGGGGCCGAACCATCCGAGCGTGCACGGCGTGTTCCGCATCGTGCTGCAACTGGACGGCGAGCAGATCGTCGACGCCGTGCCCGACATCGGCTATCACCACCGCGCCGCCGAAAAAATGGGCGAGCGCCAGACCTGGCATACCTACATTCCCTACACCGACCGGGTCGATTACCTGGGCGGCGTGATGAACAATCTGCCCTATGTGCTGGCGGTGGAAACGCTGGCCGGCATCGAAGTGCCCGAGCGAGTGAAGGTCATCCGCGTGATGCTGGCGGAACTCTTCCGCATCGCCAACCACCTGGTGTTCTACGGCACCTTCGCCCAGGATATCGGGGCGCTGTCGCCGGTGTTTTTCATGTTCACCGACCGCGAGAGGATATTCGATATCGTCGAAGCCATTTGCGGCGGGCGCATGCATCCGAGCTGGTTTCGCATCGGCGGCGTGGCGCAGGATCTGCCTCGGGGTTGGGATCGCCTGGTGCGCGACTTCCTGGACTATCTGCCGCCGCGCCTGGCGGAATACGACAAGATCGCCTTGGGCAACCGCATCCTGAAGCAACGCAGCCGCGGCATCGGCAGCTACACCATCGAACAGGCGATCGAATGGGGCGTGACCGGCCCCAACCTGCGGGCCTGCGGCTTCGACTGGGATTTCCGCAAGCGCAGGCCCTACTCGGGCTACGAGCAATTCGAGTTCGACATCCCGACCGGCCAGCACGGCGATTGCTACGACCGTTGCGCCGTGCACATCGAAGAGATGCGCCAAAGCCTGCGCATCATCCGGCAGTGCGTCGACAACATGCCGGCCGGCTCGCACAAGGCCGACCATCCGTTGACGACGCCGCCGCGCAAGGAACGTACGATGCATGACATCGAAACCTTGATCACCCATTTTCTGGGCGTAAGCTGGGGGCCGGTGATACCGCCGGGCGAAGCCTTCATCGGCATCGAGGCGACCAAGGGCAACAACGGCTATTACCTGGTCAGCGACGGCAGCACCATGCCCTACCGTGTGCGTATCCGCACGCCATCGTTTCCGCATCTGCAAATCATCCCGGCGATCAGCCGCGGCTTGATGGTGGCGGATTTGATCGCGATTCTGGGGAGTATCGATTTCGTGATGTCGGACGTGGATCGGTGAGCGTTCTGCCACCTGCCCCGCCATCTACCGTTTCACTCCACCCCAGCTATCGCCGGGCCCGACATTGAGCAATTGCCGCCCGCTCGATCAAACCCTCCCTACAACCCCCATCTAGAATTCCCGATAGGCGCACATGGCGGGCCGACCTACTTTAGAAGCTGGGTCGATAAACCCGTCAAGGAGCCCCATGCCGAGCGAACAGGAAAGACAAGCCGTCGAAGCCGAGTTGAAGCACTACCCGAACCGCCGCGCCGTCTGCATCGACGCGCTCAAGATCGTGCACGCGCATCGCGGCTGGGTATCGGACCAGGGCATTGCCGACGTGGCGGAACATGCTATTGACGCCCATGCCGCATGTACCGAAATCGACGGCACGTTCTATGAAAATGAAGTCCCGCCTTTCGTTGAAAGCGCGTTGGAAACTCTCTACGGCAATATTTACTCGTCACTTGCCGAATGGCGTTTGTCCGGCGCCATTAAAGACGCAAGCACGTTTGTGCTGTGCGAGGATGGAAAGCTTAAAGCAGTGCTTCTTTTTCGGCGTGAAAAGAACCGGCTCGTCGTTCTGAACGAAGTGGTCACGATCAATTGCGATGATGTGCATCACTTTGCGCGTTGCGTCTTTGCCGCTTTCGATGAGGTGACTGTCATCACATTCAGGGCGATTGAAACGGATGTTCAAAGATTGCCGTTTCCATTTCAGCGCGTGAACTATTCCGAAGACATCGTCGTGCCCTTGCCAAGTACCGAGGCAGAGTATTTGGCGAGCCTCGGCAATGCGACCCGCAAGAATTTGAACCGTCATCGCAATCGGCTCATGCGGGATTTTCCCTCCTTCGACTGCCACGTTTACGAACGCGAGGAAATACGCGAAGAGCATGTTCGTGCCATCGTCAAATTCAACCAAGAAAGGATGGCCCGCAAGAACAAGTCATCCGGCTTCGACGAACACCGCACGCAACGACTTATTTCGCTCGCGAAAACGCATGGCTTCGCCTGGGTGGCAACGATTGATGGCCGAGTCTGCGCGGGCGCACTCTGCTTTTGCATCGGTCCCCATTACTTCATGGAGCTCAGTTCTCATGATTATGCGTATGACGAGTATCGGCTCGGAACGCTTTGCTGTTATCGCGCCATTTGCGCTTCGATAGCCCGCGGCGGAAGCGAGCTGCACTTGCTTTGGGGACGCAACGAATACAAATACATGCTGAAGGGCGTTCAGCGCAACCTGGATATTCTGGTTATTTATCGAGACGGCATGCACCTGCTGCGCAATGGGAATTTGGCCTGCAAGACCGCCATTCAAGGCTATATCCGCCAGATGAAGTTGTGGGTGCAGCGCAAGATGAATCAGAGCGGCTCGATCGCACGAGCTGTCATCAATGCAGCCGATCTATTCATCGCGAAGCGACTGGGGCAGTGACTCGCGGGTTATCGGCAAGGACCAAGCTAAACTGCATCTACTGTTCCATTGCCCCCTAAATCAACGCTCACGCTTTTTCCTGATCGGCGCGTCGCGCCAGGATCACACTCGTCCGCATCACCCCCAATAGCCCGGGTCGTACCGCCGGCAGCCATCAATTCGCGACGGCATCTCGCATAAGACCAGTTGAACTATAGCTGGCACGGAAACTCATCAAGGCGAACGCACGCGGCTTTCGTAACTTTGCCACTTATCGGGTACGAATTCTGCAGGTGGGATTTGAGCGTTGGGTAGGAAAAAATCACAGGAATTTTGATGAAGAACCGAATTTTATTAAGATCCTTGCCCTTTTGATGCTACAGCTTGAGATCAGGAGATTTTTCTGCGCAATGTCGAGATCGATCGATTTACGTCGATTGGTTTCCGTTCGCGCGCCAGACTTTCGATGACCGGAGCGATCAGGCGCGCCATCGTCTCATGCCCACGAGCCGTCAAATGCCCGGTCGAATCAGACATGGTGCGTCGTTCTTCGGCAGAGAGTTTCAACAGTTCAGGCAGCGGATCGTACAGATGACAGCCAACCTGCTGCGCCAGCTCGCTGAATCGCGCCTGATAGGCGCGCGGATTGCATAGCCCGGTCCGAAAAGTCTCGTCCGGAATCGGGATCAGCAATATCGGCGTCCGGCTCGCCGCTGCCCAGGTTTGGAGTATCTTGCTTAGTAACAGCCACCCCGGATTAACGGGTGAGTTGTAGTCTGGTACGGGTGTAAAGCCGGTAATTCGCATCGTCACTTTTCTCAGAAAGCGGCGCAGCGGCGCGAGCATTGCGGGCTGGAACTTCCTTAGCTGCAGAACCAGATTGACAATCGATTTGCGCAGCGGCGAGATGGCAATCGACTGGCCGGAGCCTGCCGCCGAGATGCGATTGAGAAAATCCGTGTCATGGAACGAGTAAACATACGGCTGCAATTCCGCCGGCAGTGACTGTTCAGTCCACGGCTGTTTCGGTACCGGGACGTGATGCAGCGCCAGCTCCTGATTTTCGATCTGGAAATACGGTTTGGGCAGAATGGCTTCGGCGCCGTTGGCATCGCGCGACTTGATGAACCGGCTGTTGACACGCCGAATATTTTCCACATACAGGCCAATCACGACCAGGTCGTGCTCGATGGCTGCATTTTCCTGATAGATCAGGAAATGCTGATCGGTCCCTGTGCCCGAAACGCCGTAGTTGCATATTTCAAGGCCCGGCACTGCTTTCTCGAGAAGGTCACTGTAACGTAGCGCGTTGATCACGCCATCGCCGGCCGATTGCGAATCGCCAAACAGCAGCGCACGGAAGGTGCCGGGCCGGCGCTCCGCCTGGAATTCGCGATCCGATCGAAACCCGGCAGCGTTGGTGCGTACCAAGTACCCGCCGCCGGCGCCGGGGATGCGCAATCTGGCATTGGGCATGTAGGTGAAGCCAATGCGCGGGTGGTATTTCATCAAGGTGGAAATTTCAGTTCTCCTGATTTTTTGCGTAGCGCTTTGCCAAGTAGCTGCGCCTTTCCACGACGATGTGAAAGTGTTCCTGCGGCCAGTCCTTGTAGTATTCCGTTCGTTCCAGGGATTCCGCGCCCTTCAGCACTGCATCCAGGCTGTTGGCTACCACGATGAAATAGGGCATCCCCGACGAACCAGGGTAGCGGCTTTGCATCGTCTTGGTCAGGCCGGTATTGAGAAACACATTGTCCGGGATCAGTTCCGTGTTCAGCGTTTCCACGAACTCGCTGATACCGTGCGCCCATTGCGTTCTGGGCGGAAAGGCCATCACCCGCGTCGTCAGCTTGGGCTTGTCGCGCATGGCCGTGGACTGTTCGCGGATAAAAAGCCGCACATCGCCCGACTGCCAAACCGAGACGTCCACCGTCTCGCCCACCAGCGCCCGATAAGCGAACGGGCAAGGCGGAAATTTGCCTTTGTAGAAATCGTTGGGGACCGCAACAAACCCGCGCATCCATGTCCAGATGTCTTGTTCGATTTCGTCGTGGAGTGCCATCGCGTTTTCCTTTTCGCCGTCAGAACAGGGTGTAGCAGAGTATGTCCACTTTTCCGTCGTTCTCGGTAGCCTCCTCGCCCAGCGCCTCAGCCAGTTCCAGCAGGCGCGGGGACATCGCGGCCAATGCCGTGTCGCCTTTCGCAGCCCAGTAAGCGGCCAGACTCTCGACCAACTCTGCGGGGGTGCCGGAGCCATGGAGTTCGAAGTCGGCCAAGCGCATCGTAGTCAGGTCCGGTTGCGAAAAATAACTTTGGGCCTTCTCGTCGCGCCAGGACGGGAAATATGCCTGCGCACCGGCGGCGCGCCTCTCTCGTGCCAGCGGGACCAGGACCTCGTCGAAAATCGCCCCGGCCAGACGCGCAGAGCGGTCCGTTTTAGTCTGGTTCATATTCGTTCTTCCAATTCTCGTCTCTGGGTTGGAGGGATTGCTCGTGCTTCCACAACAGCCGGTCTTCCAGTACCAGCAAATCGATTCCGGTGCGCATGAAACAACGGTAGGCGTCCTGAGGAGTGCAGACAATCGGTTCGCCGCGCACGTTGAACGAGGTGTTGACCAGAACCGGGCAGCCAGTCTGTTCGTGGAAGGCATTCAGCAGCCGGAGGAATTCCGGATTGGCATCCTGTCCGACGGTTTGCACTCGTGCGCTGTAGTCGACATGTGTCACAGCGGGGATGTCGCTGCGTTGCTGTCGGAGGATCGGCAGCATGTCGTCGCCTTCGCTGACTGCGCGTTGCATCGGCAGTTGGCGCTCCTTGCGCACCGGCGCAACCAGCAGCATATAGGGACTGTCGCCGTCGAGTTCGAAATAGTCCTTGGTGTGGGTGGCTAGAACCGCCGGGGCGAACGGCCGGAAGCTCTCGCGAAATTTGATCTGCAGGTTGAGCCGGCTCTGCATGTCCGGGCTGCGCGGATCGCCCAGGATCGAGCGCGCACCGAGAGAGCGCGGGCCGAACTCCATCCGCCCGCTGAAGAATCCGACGATCCGGCCGTCCGCCAGGGCGGCGGCGATGACGCGGGCGCGCTCGTCGGGGTCGGGGATGTGATGGCTCGGGGCATCCTCGCGGTCGATGAAGGCTTCCACCTCGTGGGTCGAGAACGCCGGCCCAAGAAAGCCGCCATTAAGCGAATCGCGACCCGGACTTGGCGCACGAGGCGCCTCGAATACCTGGTGCGAAACCAGCAGCGCCGCGCCCAGCGCCCCCCCTGCGTCACCCGCAGCGGGTTGCACAAAAAAGCCGTCCAGTCCCGACTCGCGCCGCACCCGCCCGTTGGCAACGCAGTTGAGAGCGACACCTCCGGCCATCACCAGATTTTTGGTGCCGCAGATCCTGGTGGCGTGCGCGACCAGCTTCAGGACGATCTCCTCGGCCACCAGTTGAATCGAGGCGGCAAGATCCATTTCGCGCCGGGTAATCATCGAATCCGGCTTGCGCGCAGGGCCGCCAAACAATTCTTCGAAGAGCGCATTGGTCATCAGTGGCGAGTCCAGATAGCCGAAGGCGCCGGTGTTCAGGCGAAACGATCCGTCGTCAAGAATGTCGATGAGTTGCTTGCGGATCAGCGCCGCGTAGCGCGGCTGTCCGTACGGGGCCAGCCCCATCAGCTTGTACTCGCCGGAGTTGACCTTGAAGCCGCAGTAATACGTGAACGCGCTGTAGAGCAGCCCGAGCGAATGCGGATAGCGCAATTCTTCGAGCAATTCGATCCGGGAGCCGGTGCCCACACCGATCGTGCAGGTGGCCCACTCGCCCACGCCGTCAATGGTCAGGATCGCCGCTTTTTCGAACGGCGAAGGATAATAGCAACTGGCGGCATGCGCCATGTGGTGGTGGGTGACCAGCAGGCGCGGCGCCAGACCAAGGCAGGCTTGCAGTTCCTGTTCGAGCCGCGCCTTGGTGCCTAGCAGGGCGCGGCACGCAGCGACGAATTGGCCGCGACCGGCAGGTGCAACGGTCACGGAATTTTTCATCACGCGATCGAGCGTCAGCAGCGGACTGTCGTAGAACACGACTGCGGCCAGCTCGGATGCATCGATGAATGCCTCGCCTAAGCAATAGTTGATGGCACGCTGTGGAAAACGCGGGTCGTGCTTCTTTCTCGAAAAGCGTTCCTCCTGGGCCGCCGCGACTATTTTGCCGTCACGGACCAATGCCGCAGCCGAGTCGTGGTAATAGGCCGAAATGCCAAGCACATATCCCATCAGGTAATCTCCAATCATATCAAGCGCATCCGCGTATCTTCCCGCATGGATTATTTTGGGTCTTGATATTTGTCATCCGGAATACATACTGAACGAGGTCTTTGCCAGGTTAACTGCCGAACATGGACGATCAAGCATGAATCCATGGTAATCCCCCGCCAAATAAGCGCATTTAAATTTAAAAGTAGAATTTTCCACCAACATGAAAGTTCTACATGAAACCTCCTGTTTTACCGATAGCTAGATCATGGCGATTCTTAAGCAGGCAGAAGCAGGCTCCCCGGTTCCGGAACTATGCCGTGAGCATGGGATGAGTACGGCGACGTTCTACAAATGGCGAGCCAAGTTCGGCGGCATGGATGCATCGCTGAGGGCCCGCATGAAAGAGCAGGAAGAAGAGAACCGGCGGCTGAAAAAGAGGTATGCCGAAGAGCGCTCGAAGGCCGAGATCGTGGCGGAAGCATTGACAAAAAAGTGGTGGCGCCATCTCAACGCCGCGAGATGGGCCGCTGGACAGTACAACAACGATCGACTCCGATCCGCACGGCGTGCCAAGCATTCGGCATCAGCCAGACGTGCTATCGGTACCAAGCCAAGCTGTGCGAGGAAAATAGCCTCATTGCCGATTGGCTGGTGCGGATGACGAACAACCAGCGCAACTGGGGCTTTGGCTGTGCTTAAAAATGGGAGGATTACCATATCACTACATAGACGCTGGGCATGGCCTTAAAACAGCACCTGTTATTTTTAACAAGTGCTGCCTCAATCTCATCGAGCTCGTGCCCGGCAGCGTTTGGCTTTGCGTAGGAGACTGCAGCAAACCGTGAATATCCGCATTCCGGAGGATATCGGATAGCTGCGACGCGCCTTTTCCGTTGAATGAAAACCGGAGAATGCTGCCAGCCTGTATGGCGATGCACGTCGGCCGGCCCTCTTCGACCTTGGTCCTGTTGTCAAACGAGCGGGGAACAGTGCTGCCCTCATCGCTTCGGCTGTTTGAAATCGCTCAGGCGTGAAGCAGATGCTTCTTCATCTCACGTCTACCATTCCTGCGAATTAACAAAATATCCCATACCTATGGGATGGCTGAGGCAAGCGCTACAGCGTCAAACTGTTGAGAAGGAAATGACTCCTTGCATGTCCGTGTATACCGACGGATCGTTCTCCTCTATCACCTAATCTCTCCTGGACACATATGAACATCCAACTCAATTTCATAAACAATTCCAACGATCTGAACAATTCGAAAGTCGTGATTTTCCAGAAGAATGTCGCCACCAATTTCGATGAGCTTGCGGTCGCATGGAAAGTTATCCAGTATTGCGGCCAAGGAGACAATCATCCATTCACCTTCCCGACAACCTATTCGATTGGCGCAAGCGATAGCTACGGCAATTACACCCCGCAAACGCCGGCACAGAACGGCCAGATGTTCCAGGTATCTCAGGCGGTATCGGGCACTATGCTCTCCTATGCCGGCCCGGCTACAGGCAGCAAGGAAATCCAGCTCCGCAACAGCCTCTCTAAAGGCGCCGTAAACGCGAGCATATACAAGGACGGCAAGCTGCTTGCGGTAAAGACCTCGATCGCTCCCAGCCAGATGGCGGTATTTGAATTCAAGCCCACGATTTGGATAGGCGTCGTCTCACAAGTAGTTGAAGGCCAGGTAATGAATTCAGCCATCATCTCCGAAGTAAATACCGAATTGTCGCTTCTTGGTATTTCGGCTGCGGACATTGTGATGACCGGCGGCGGACTAGGAGCAAGCTCGACGCCGTATCAATTCAGCCTCGACAACATCGTGATGAGGTAAGCGACGGCGCGCCAAAGAGCAAGCCTCGCTTGCAATCAGCGCGATGCAAAAAGCCACGCCCCAGCGTGGCTTTTTAGAGCATTTTTAGCCTGACCGTGCGGAGTCAAGGTCAGGCCGAGGAGCGGACGCGTACAGATGTACGCCGAGCACCGGAGGCCTGGGATTGGCCCGCACGGTCAGGCTAAAAATGCTCTAGCGCAAAACCGGTCCTGTTTAATCGTCCTGCCGCTTGCTTTTACGCGGAAGATGGCCGACTGGCGGAATTGCTGCTTCACTTCCCTCGCATGCCGCCGGATGTTGGATGATAAGCAGCGGGTTGTGAAGTCCATGGCACAGTTTTACCCGTGGACCGCTGCACAACATAAAAAAAAATCAGCCATTTCCGGCTGGCTATTCCTTCACCGGATTCAGTTCACTAAAGCGGTGGCAGGCAAATCCCGCCGGACACGACATTGAGCAATTGTCAGTCGCGCAATCCACTCCTCCCTACAGCACCCATCAAGAATTCCCGATAGCCGCGCAGGGCGGGCCGCCCTACCTTAAAGCCTGGGCCAACCGGCCCACTCGTCAAGGAGCCCCATGCTGAGCGAACAGGAAAGACAAGCCATCGAAGCCGAGTTGCAGCATTACCCGAACCGCCGCGCCGTCTGCATCGACGCACTCAAGATCGTGCAGGCGCATCGCGGCTGGGTGTCGGACCAGGGCATTGCCGACGTGGCGGAATTCCTGGAAATGGCGCCAGCGGAGCTGGAAGGCGTCGCCACCTTCTACAACATGATCTTCCGCAAACCGGTGGGCCGTCACGTGATCCTGTTGTGCGACAGCGTGAGTTGCTGGATCATGGGTTCTGATCGACTATGCAAACACTTTGCACAGCGGCTAGGCATCGCTCCCGGCGAGACCAGCGCGGACGGCCGCTTCACCCTGTTGCCGAACGTTTGCCTGGGCGCTTGCGATCATGCGCCGGTGATGATGATCGACGACAAGCACTATCAAGACCTGGACCCGGCCGGGATCGACCGCATTCTCGCCGCCGAGTGGCGCGGGTAAAGAGAGCCGGCCGATGGAAACGCCGCTTACCGCAAATATCCGGCCTGGCGCGGAGCCGCCCGATCTCATGCAGTATGAGAAAAGCGGAGGCTACCAGGCACTACGCAGGAGCTTGAAAATAGCCCCGGCCGAGGTGACGGCCATGGTGAAGGAATCGAACCTGCGCGGACGTGGCGGCGCGGGTTTTCCTGCGGCGCAAAAGTGGAGTTTCATGCCGATGGGCGATACGGCGCCGCGCCCGAAGTATTTCATCTGCAATGCCGACGAGATGGAACCAGGCACCTTCAAGGACCGCCTCCTGATGGAAGGCGATCCGCATCAATTGATCGAAGGTGTGATCCTCGGCGCCTACGCGGTGCAGGCCGAGGTAGCGTATATCTTTCTGCGCTGGGCCTACAAGCTGGCGGCGCAACGGCTGGAAAAAGCGATTGCCGAAAGCTACCGCCAAGGCTACCTCGGTAAAAACATCCTCGGTTCCGGCTACAGCCTGGAACTGCATCTGCATGTGAGCGCCGGGCGCTACATCTGCGGGGAAGAAACCGCGCTGCTTAACGCCCTTGAGGGCAAACGCGCCAACCCGCGCGCCAAGCCTCCCCATCCGCAAGCCAGCGGCTTGTGGGGCCAGCCGACTGTCATCAACAACGTCGAGACGCTGTGCAACCTGCCGCATATCATCAGCCGCGGCCCGCAGTGGTTCAAGAGCCTGTCCCGCTTTCCCGATACCGACGGCGGCACCAAGCTCTACGGCGCCAGCGGCAAGGTAAAGCGGCCAGGACTATGGGAACTGCCGATGGGGACCAGCATCCGCGAAATCCTGGAAGACCGTGCCGGAGGCATGCGCGAGGGCTGCGCATTTCGCGGCGTGCTGCCGGGCGGCGCCTCGACCGAATTTTTGATCGAAGAGCATTTGGACACGGCAATGGCTTTCGATACCGTACAGGCAGCCGGCAGCCGTCTGGGCACCGGGACGATGATCGTGCTCGACGACCGCACCTGCCCGGTCGGCATGCTGCACAACCTGGAACGATTTTTCGCGCAAGAGTCCTGCGGCTGGTGCACGCCATGCTGGTCGGGCCTGGCATGGGTCGCGCAAATCCTGCAAGGCTTCGAAGACGGACGGGGCGAATCCGCAGACCTGGAGCGCTTGCAGTCGCATGCGCGCATGCTAGGGCCGGGCCGTACCTATTGCGCGCTGGCGCCCGGTGCGGCCGAGCCTCTGCAAAGCGGGCTCAAGTATTTCCGCGAGGATTTCGAACGGCATATCCGGGAGCGGCGCTGCCCGTGGAAATAAGCATGGCAACCATCCACATCGACAACCGGCCCTACCCCGCCAAAGACGGCGAAAACCTGTTGAGCGTATGCCTGTCGCTGGGCTTCAACCTGCCGTATTTCTGCTGGCACCCGGCGCTGGGTTCGGTCGGCGCCTGCCGCCAGTGCGCGGTCAAGCAGTACAGGAACGCGGACGACACGCACGGCAAGATCGTCATGGCCTGCATGACGCCGGCCGCCGACGGCACGCGCATCTCGATCGACGAGGCGCAGGCGCGCGAATTCCGCGCCGAGGTGATCGAATGGCTGATGACCAATCACCCGCACGATTGCCCGGTCTGCGACGAAGGGGGCGAATGTCATCTGCAGGACATGACGATGATGACCGGGCACGCGTATCGCCGCTACCGCGGCCGCAAGCGCACCTGGCGCAACCAGAACCTGGGGCCGCTGGTCAACCACGAAATGAACCGCTGCATCCAGTGCTATCGCTGCGTGCGCTACTACCGCGACCATGCCGGCGGGCGCGACCTCGACGCGCTGGCGCTGCGCAACCACGTCTACTTCGGCCGCCACCAGGACGGCGCGCTGGAAAGCGAATTCAGCGGCAACCTGGTGGAGATCTGTCCTACCGGCGTCTTCACCGACAAGACCCTGACGCGGCACTACACGCGCAAGTGGGATCTGCAAACCGCGCCGTCGGTATGCGTGCATTGCAGCGTAGGCTGCAACACGATTCCCGGCGAGCGTTACGGCACGCTGCGGCGCGTCCACAACCGCTACAACGGCGAAGTCAACGGCTATTTCCTGTGCGACCGCGGGCGTTACGGCTATGAATTCGTCAACAAGGCAAGCCGCATCCGGCAGGCGCAAGTGCGGGTACCGGCCGCGATGGAACAATCCCGCGCCGGCAAGCAGGCGGTGCTGGATTACCTGGCGCCCCTGTTTGCCGACCGGGCGCGCGTGATCGGCATCGGTTCGCCGCGCGCCTCTCTCGAAGCGAACTTCGCGCTGCGCACGCTGGTGGGAGTGGAGCATTTTCATTCCGGCATGTCGGACCAGGATGCCCGCCTCACCGCCGCCATCCTCGACATCCTGCGCAAGAGCCCGGCGCGCACGCCCTCGTTGCGCCAAGTGGAACATGCCGACGCGGTGCTGGTGCTGGGCGAGGATGTGACCAACACGGCGCCGATGCTGGCGCTCGCTTTGCGTCAATCGGTGCGGCGCCAACCGCTGCGCGCTGCTGAAAAAATGCGCATCCCGCATTGGGACGACAACGCGTTGCGCCACGCCGTGCAGCAGCAAAAAGGCCCCTTGTTCATCGCCGCGCCGGACGCAACCCGGCTCGACGATGTGGCAACGCAAACCTTCCACGGCGCGCCGGACGATCTGGCGCGGCTTGGCTTCGCGGTGGCGCATGCACTCGATGCCTCGGCGCCGCGGCCAGATGTGCCGGAGGCGACGCACGCGCTGGCCGGGGTCATCGCACAAGCCTTGAGAAATGCCGAGCATCCGCTAGTGGTATCCGGCACGGCGTGCGGCAGCGAAGCGTTGATCCAGGCGGCCGCCAACGTCGCCGCGGCATTGTGCGCCGGCGGCCGGCCGGCGCAACTCTGCTATGCCGTCCCCGAGTGCAACAGCATGGGTGCCGCGCTGATGCAGGGCGAAACGCTGGGCGCAGCCTTGCAGGCCGTGCAGGAAGGCAGCGCCGATACCGTGGTGATTCTGGAAAACGATCTCTACCGGCGCGCCGAAGCATCGGTCGTCGATGCATTGTTCGCCTGGCAGCGCGCGCCCGGCAAGCACATCATCGCCATCGACCACACCGCGCACGGCACCAGTGTGCATGCCGAGGTAGTGCTGCCGGCCGGCAGCTTCGCCGAGGCCGACGGCACGCTGGTCAACAACGAGGGCCGGGCGCAGCGCTTCCTGCAGGTATTCGTACCCGGGGGCGAGATCCAGGAGAGCTGGCGCTGGGTGCGCGACATCATGCTTGCCGCCGGACGTGGGCAAGAGTGCCCGTGGTCGAACCTGGATCAGATCACCTCGGCCTGCGCAGCAGCGGTCCCGGCCCTGGGAGCGATCGTGCGCGCGGCTCCGCCGGCTGATTTCCGCATCGATGGCATGAAGATCCCGCGCGAAACGCATCGCTTCAGCGGCCTCACCGCAACCCGCGCCGAGGTCAGCGTGCACGAGCGCCAGCCGCCGCCGCCCGATCCGGATACGCCGCTGGCATTTTCGATGGAAGGTTATCCGGGCCGTCCGCCGCCGCCATTGATTCCGGTGTTCTGGGCGCCGGGATGGAATTCGGTGCAGGCGCTCAACAAGTTCCAGGATGAAGTGGGCGGGCCGCTGCATGGCGGCGATCCGGGCGTACGGCTGATCGAACCGCGGCAGAATGCATCACCCGCGTACTTCGGCGATCTGCCCGCGCCGTTCGAACCGGGTCCAGGCACGCATCTGGTGATGCCGCTGCATCACATATTCGGCAGCGAAGAACTGAGCGTGCTGGCGCCGGGCATCGCCGAGCTGGCGGCCGTGCCTTATCTCGCGCTCCATCCTCGCGATGCCGAAGAACTCGGCTTAGGCGCCGGCGACGCCGCCGGCCTGCGCCTGGAGCGCACCGAGTTCAGATTGCCGGTGCAGTTGCGGCCCGAACTGCAGCGCGGTTTGGCCGGGATACCCGCCGGCCTGCCGGGCTTTGCCGGGCTCACGCTGCCGGCCTGGGGCAGGATTGCAAGGAGCATGCCGTCATGAACGACGCCGCCCGCACCTGGCTGAATCTGCTTCTTGTTCCGCTCGGGCTGCTCGGCCTTTCCGCGCTGCTGATCTGGGTCGAGCGCCGCCTGCTGGCGCTCTGGCAAGACCGCTACGGCCCGAACCGGGTCGGCCCCTTCGGCCTGCTGCAAGTCATGGCCGACATGATCAAGATCATCAGCAAGGAAGACTGGGTGCCGCCGTTTGCCGACAAGCCGGTGTTCGTGCTGGCGCCACTGGTGATCGTGGTGACCACCATGCTGGCCTTCGCGGTCGTCCCGCTCGCGCCTGGCATCGGCGTGGCCGACATGAATATCGGCCTGCTGTTTTTCCTTGCGATGTCTTCGCTCGCGGTCTACAGCGTGGTGCTGGGCGGCTGGGCCTCCAACAACAAGTACGCGCTGCTGGGCGCCTTCCGCGCGGCGGCGCAGATGCTGAGCTATGAAGTTTTCATGGGACTATCCCTGATGGGGGTGGTGATGCTGGCCGGTTCGTTCAACCTGCGCGAGATCGTCGAAGCGCAGCGGGGCGGCTGGTTCTTCATTCCGCAAATCCTCGGCCTGATCACGTTCGCCATAGCCGGCATCGCGGAAACGCGGCGCCTGCCCTTCGACTTGCCGGAGGCCGAGTCGGAATTGATCGCGGGCTTCCACACCGAATATTCGGGCATGAAGTTCGGCCTGTTTTTCGTCGGCGAATACATCGGCATCATCCTGGTGTCGGCGATGATCGTGACGCTGTTTTTCGGCGGCTGGCTGGGGCCGCTGCTGCCGCCCGTGCTGTGGTTCCTGCTCAAGACCTTCATCGTCATCGGATCGTTCATCCTGCTGCGCGCATCGCTGCCGCGGCCGCGCTATGACAAGTTGATGGCGTATGGATGGAAAGCGATGCTGCCGCTGGCGTTGTTGAATCTTGTGGTCACCGGTGCGCTGGTGCTCGGATGAGAGGCAGTATGGAGGACATGCAATGTGGAACGCCTTGAAAACCATGTGGTTCATTTTTTTGCACATGTTCCGGCGCCGGGTCACGATCCAGTATCCGGAACAGAAGCCTTCGATCCCGCCGCGCTGGCGCGGACGCATCATCCTCTCGCGCGATCCGGACGGCGGCGAGCGCTGCGTGGCGTGTTACCTGTGCGCGGCGGCTTGCCCGGTGGATTGCATTGCGCTGCAGGCGACCGAAGACGAACACGGGCGGCGCTATCCGGAATTTTTCCGCATCAATTTCTCGCGCTGCATTTTCTGTGGCTATTGCGAAGAGGCGTGCCCGACGTATGCGATCCAGCTCACCCAAGACTTCGAGATGAGTGAATACAAAAGGCAGAGCCTGGTCTATGAGAAGAAGGATTTGCTGATCGATGGGCAAGGCAAATATCCGGGCTATAACTTTTACCGGGTGGCAGGGTTGGCGATCGGCGGCAAGGACAAGGGGGAGGCTGAGAATGAAGCGCAGCCGGTGGATCTGCATAGTTTATTGCCGTAGGGCCGGCACGGCTTCATGTGCTCCCTGCAACCGAGAACGCAATATGGAATTCGCCTTCTACTTCGCCAGCATCGTCGCCGTCGTCGCCACGGTCATGGTCATCACGCGCCCGGGCGCGATGCACGCGCTGCTTTACCTGATCGTCTCGCTGCTGGCGATGGCGGTCGTGTTCTATGTGCTCGGCGCACCTTTTGCGGCGGCGCTGGAAGTCATCATTTATGCCGGAGCCATCATGGTGTTGTTCGTCTTCGTGATGATGATGCTCAACCTCGGGCAAGCCGCCCGCATGCAAGAGCAGAGTTGGTTGCGTCCGCGCGCGTGGACCGGGCCGGCGCTGCTGGCGGCGCTGCTGCTGGCGGAAATGATTTATATCCTGACGCACAATGGCGGTGACGTCTCGGCCCAGGGTGCGGTCGATTCGAAGGAGGTCGGCATCGTATTGTTCGGCCCTTACCTGCTCGGTGTCGAACTGGCTTCTCTCTTGCTGTTGGCGGGGCTGGTAGGAGCCTGCCACCTGGGGCGGCATACGGCGGGAGAAGCATGATGACCGCGATCCCGATGTCGTATGGCTTGCTGCTGGCGGCGATCCTGTTCGCGCTGGGCTTGATCGGCATCCTGGTCAGGCGCAACCTGGTTTTCATCCTGATGTCGATCGAGATCATGCTCAATGCTGCAGGGCTGGCGTTCGTCGCTGCCGGCGCGCGCTGGGGACGGGCTGACGGCCAGGTGATGTTCATTTTCATCTTGAGCCTGGCGGCGGCCGAAGTGTCGGTCGGCCTGGCGCTGCTGTTGCTGATGCAACGCCGCTTCCAGACGCTGGATGCCGATGCGGTGAGCAGGATGTCGGGCTGAAATGCGGAGGGCAAGGTGCTGAATCTGTTATGGCTGGTCCCTGCTTTTCCCCTGGCCGGATTCCTGGTGCTGGCCTTGGGGGGCGCGCGCCTGACGCGGCGGACGACTGCCCTGGTGGGGACCGGGTCGGTCGGGCTGGCCGCTTTGATTGCGATTTTGATCGGCATCACATTCATCGCCGCGCCGCCGCAGCAGCATGCGTTCCGGCAGAGCCTGTGGACCTGGATCGACGTCGCAGGTTTCGCGCCGCGCGTCGGGCTCTACCTCGATGCCTTGGCGCTGGCGATGGTGCTGGTGGTGACGGTGGTGGGGTTTCTGATCCATGTTTATTCCACGGAATTCATGCAGGACGCGGAAGGCACGGCCTTCGCGGCGTCCCTCCCCCCCGGCCCCTCTCCCGCCGACGGGCGAGGGGAGCAAAGCCGGACCGGAGAAAGCGACGATTACAAACGCTTCTTCGCCTACATGAACCTGTTCGTCGCCTCGATGTGCGTGCTGCTGCTGGCCGACAACCTGTTGTTTCTCTATCTCGGCTGGGAAGGCGTGGGCCTGTGCAGCTATCTGCTGATCGGCTTTTGGTACCGCGACCCGGCCAACGGCTATGCCGCGCGCAAGGCTTTCGTGGTGACGCGGGTCGGCGATGCGGCAATGGCGATCGGGCTGTTCCTGTTGTTTGCGCACCTGGGCACTTTGGATATCCAGCAACTGATGCAGCAGGCGGCACGCCAATGGCCGGCCGGATCGCTCCTGCCTGTTGCCGCTGCGGCGCTGCTCTTGGGCGGCGCGCTGGGCAAATCGGCGCAGTTGCCGCTGCAAACCTGGTTGCCCGATGCGATGGCCGGACCGACGCCGGTCTCCGCCCTGATCCACGCCGCGACCATGGTGACGGCCGGGGTCTACCTGATCGCGCGGACTCACGTGCTGTACGCGCTGGCGCCGCCGGTGCAGGCAGCGGTCGGCCTGATCGGCGCCCTCACGCTGTTGTTGGCGGCGTGTTCCGCGCTGACGCAAAACGACCTCAAGCGCGCACTGGCCTATTCCACCATCAGCCAGATCGGCTACATGTTCCTTGCCCTCGGCGTAGGGGCATGGTCGGCAGCGATATTTCACTTTATGACGCACGCCTTCTTCAAGGCCTTGCTGTTTCTCTGCGCCGGCGCGGTGATCATGAGCCTGCACGAGGAACATGACATTTTCAAGATGGGCGGTTTGCGCGAAAAAATTCCCACGGTGTTCTGGACCTTCCTGATCGGCAGCGCTTCGCTGGCGGCGCTGCCGCTGGTAACGGCAGGCTTCTACAGCAAGGATGAAATCCTGTGGCAGGCATGGTCGTCGCCGCTAGGCAGCCCATGGCTGTGGGCGGCCGGATGGGTTGGGGCATTTCTGACCGGGCTGTATATTTTTCGCGTGGTGTTCCTGGTCTTTTTCGGGGCGGTTGCAAACGCGCCCGGCAAGCAGCCAGGGCCGCGCATGACGGTCCCGCTGATCGTGCTGGCGGTGTTTTCGATCGCCGCGGGGTGGCTGGAACTGCCGCCTGCATTGGGTGACGTTCATCTGTTTTCGCGCTTCGTCCAGACAGCCTTGCCGCCACTTCCCGTTATCCAAGCAACAAAGAATGCCGAAGCGATCCTCGCCCTGCTTTCCGCCGCGTCCGCGCTGGGCGGCATCGGCCTGGCGTACTTGCTGTACCTGCGCCACCCGCACCAGCGGGAAAGACTGGCTCAGAGTCCGCCCGCCGCCACGTTGCGTACTTTCTGGCAGGCCGGCTGGGGTTTCGATGCGCTTTACGACCGCCTGGCGGTGCGGCCCTTCCTGTGGCTGGCGCGCATCAACCGGCACGACTTCATCGACAGGCCCTACGAGACCGTGGCGCGGCTGTGCCGGCTTCTTTACCACGGCCTGAGCGCAAGCCAAAACGGCCGCTTGCGCCACTATGCCGCCGGTATCGCCACCGGCTCCATCCTCATCGTTTTCGTCGCGGTGTTCACATGATCTTGAGCGCGCTGATTTTGATCCTGCTGATCGGCGGCGTGGCGGCATGGGCCGCCGAGCGCCGGCATGCGGATCTGCCGCGCTGGATCGCGCTGGCCGCGGTGGCGCTCGAACTGGCTCTGGCGCTGCTGCTGTGGTCGGAGCATGCCGGCGCTGCGGGATTCGCCGGCGGCGGCGCCTGGCTGACGCAAGCGCACTACGCGTGGATTCCCCGCTTCGGCATCAGCTACCACCTGGCGCTGGACGGCATGAGCTTGTTGCTGATCGTGCTGACCGCTTTCCTCGGCGTGGTGGCGGTGGCTTGTTCCTGGACCGAGATCGGCGAGCGGACCGGGTTCTTTCACTTCAACCTGTTGTGGACGCTGGCAGGCGCGGTGGGCGTGTTCCTTGCGCTGGACCTGTTCCTGTTTTTCTTCCTGTGGGAACTGATGCTGGTGCCGATGTATTTCCTGATCGCCATCTGGGGCCATGAGCGGCGCCGCTATGCGTCATTCAAGTTCTTCATCTTCACCCAGGCTGGCGGACTGTTGATGCTGCTGGCGATCCTGGCGCTGGCGTTTGCGCGCTACCGCAGCAGCGGCGTGTTCAGCTTCGATTATGCGGACTTGCTGGGCACGGCTCTGGCACCCGCCACCGCGCTGTGGATCATGCTCGGTTTCTTCGTTGCATTCGCGGTCAAGTTGCCGGCCCTGCCCTTTCATACCTGGCTGCCGGATGCCCACACGGAAGCGCCGACGGCGGGCAGCGTGATCCTGGCCGGCGTGCTGCTGAAGACCGGCGCCTATGGTTTGCTGCGCTTCGCCGTGCCGCTGTTTCCGGAAGCGGCGCGGCAATTCGCGCCGGTGGCGATGACGCTGGGCGTCGCGGGTGTGTTGTACGGCGCAGTGCTGGCCTTTGCCCAAAGCGATCTGAAGCGGCTGGTGGCCTACACCAGCGTCAGCCATATGGGCTTCGTGCTGCTCGGCGTATTTGCCTGGAACCCATGGGCACTCAACGGCGCGGTCATGCAAATGCTGGCGCACGGCGTCAGCACCGGTGCGTTGTTCGTCCTGGCCGGCGTCCTGCAGGAGCGCATGCATACGCGCGACATGCAGCGCATGGGAGGGCTATGGATGACCATGCCGCGGCTGGCAGCCATCGGTCTGTTCTTTGCCGTTGCGTCGCTCGGCCTGCCCGGCCTAGGCAACTTCGTCGGCGAATTCATGGTGCTGCTGGGTTCCTACCGCGCCAATGCCGCCCTGACCGCGGCAGCCGCCGCCGGCCTGATCGCCGCGGTCGTGTACGCGCTGGCACTGGTCCAGAAAACATTCCACGGCGAGAACCTGCAAGGCTGGCGCGTGCGCGATTCTTCGCCACGGGAAACGGCGATCCTGGGTGCGATGATCGCCGCTGCCGTCTGGCTCGGCATGTATCCGCAGCCGGTGTTCGAAGCAGCAGCGCCGGCGATGAACAACTTGCAGGCAATCGCCGCCGGCCAACTCAGGATGCGCGCAAAATGAAGCTGGATGCCGCTGATCTGATCGCCTTGTCGCCGCTGCTGGTGCTGGCGGCAAGCGCGGTCGCGGTCATGCTGGCGGCCGCTTTCCTGCCTCGATCCGCGCTACTGCTGACGCTCTTCGGCCTGCTGCTGTCGGCCGCCGCCTTGCCGTTTGCCGCCGGCGCCGGTGCGCGCCAGGCCACGCCGCTTATCCTGATCGACCGTTACGCGCTGTATTACATGGGGCTGGCATTCGGCGCGAGCTTCGTCGTCGCGGTGCAATGCCGCAGCTATTTCCGCGGCAGCGAAGGCAACGGCGGCAGTCCGGGCGCGCTGCATATCCTGTTGCTGCTGACGGCGCTGGGCGGGGCGGTGCTGGCGGCCAGCAGCCATTTCGCCGCCTTCCTGCTCGGGCTGGAGATATACAGCGTCGCCCTGTTTGCGCTGATCGCCTATCCGGCCGACTTCGAGCACACGATCGAGGCCGCCATCAAATACTTGGTGCTGACCGGCCTCTCTTCGGCCTTGCTGTTGTTCGGCATGGCACTGATCTATGCGCAGACGGGGACCATGCAGTTCTCCGAAATCGGCAGCATGCTGACCGAAGCCGGCTACGGCGCCGATGTCATCCTGCTTGCCGGTTTGGCGTTGATTCTGGCCGGCGCCGGGTTCAAGCTGGCCCTGGTGCCATTCCATATGTGGATAGCGGACGTATACGAGGGCGCGCCGGCGCCGGTGGCCGCACTGGTCGCCACCATTTCCAAAGGCGCTGTGCTAGCGCTGCTGCTACGCTATTTCATCGCTACCGGCGCCTACCGTTCGCCGTCGATCACGCTGGCGTTGAGTCTGCTTGCGATCGCCTCCATCCTGGCCGGCAACCTGCTCGCTCTGTTGCAAAACAAGGTCAAGCGCATTCTCGCGTATTCCTCGATCGCGCATCTGGGTTATCTGCTGGTCGCGTTTCTTGCGGCCGGCACGCTGGCCTCGGAGGCGGTCGGCTATTACCTGGCGGCGTATTTCATCACCATGCTGGGCGCATTCGGCGTGGTGGCGCTGCTGTCGGTGGACGGCCATGAGCAGGACGATCTCGCGGATTATCAAGGCCTGTTCTGGCGCAGGCCCTGGCTGGGGGGAGCATTTACCGCGATGCTGCTGTCGCTGGCCGGCATGCCGCTGACGATGGGCTTCGTCGGCAAGTTCTACATCGCGGCGGCCGGGGTCGCGGCTTCCTTGTGGCTGCTGGTGGCAACGCTTGTGGTGGGCAGCGCAATCGGACTATTCTATTACCTGCGCATCATCGCCATGATGGCGGCGCCGACCCCGGCAACGGCTGCAGGACAAGCGGCGGCGCCCGCCGCAACGGCCGCCCCTGCCGCGAGCGCGGTGCTGGCCGTGCTGACGGTACTGCTGATTGCCTTGGGAGTGTATCCGGCGCCGCTGATGCAGGTGCTGGAGACGACGGTCAGGCAATTGCCGGCGCTCCCCCCCCAGGTCGCCAGGTAAATTCGAATCGATGATCATGAACAGGCACGAATGGCTGTTGCAGCAAAACTGCTCGCTCTCCCCACACCAATCGGCATGGGCTTATGCGGCGCCTTGCCTGGTGTCCTTGGTCTTGGGCTTGCTGTTCGCGCTGCATGGCATGTGGTATGTGCTGGCCTTTGTCATGCTGGAGATGGCGGCGGTGGCGCTGGCGTTTTTGCGCTATGCGCGGCACGCAACGGATCATGAACATATTGCCTTGGCCGATGACTGTCTATTGATCGAGCGATTCCAGGGCGGGCATCTGGAACAGACGCGGCTGAATCCTTATTGGACGCGCATCGTCATGCCGGATGACGATCAGGATTTGATCAACCTCGAAGCAAGAGGCGTGAAGATCGAGATCGGGCGTTTTGTCAGCGGAGAAAAAAGGCGGCAGGTTGCACAAGAGCTGCGGGACGAATTGCGCGGCGGCTTGTTTGTCCGGGGCTGAGCGATTATTGAAATGCGGTAAAGCAGATGTGAGCGCCCGGGCAACGCCGGATTTCATCGGCTGCCAACCCCGCCAGGCTTCCGGCTCCGGCCGTCGCTGAATCGCCGGCATGGTGCGACGATGAGGCGCAGAAACATTTCTCGAAGCATCCATGTGCCGGCGCATAAGCAAACGCGATGCGTCCGCCTATCGGTCTTCGAACTGGCGCTATACTGCCCCGCATTCACTTGCCACCCGATTTCCTCCCAAAGATCATGTACAAAGCACTTTCCCGCCTCAACCGGCTTGTCCGCCTGCTGATAAGCGCCACCCTTTTGTTCGGGACGCTCGCATCGGCCCAATCCTCTTCAACACAGCCGGCCCAAGGCGTGCTATGGGAAGTGAAGTCGGCGACCAACACCGCGTATCTGTTCGGCTCCATACATCTTGCCAAGGCAGACTTCTATCCGCTGCCAGCCGCTGTCGATGCAGCCTATCGCCAAGCCGGCACGGTGGCCGTTGAGATTGATCCGACTGATTTGACGGCAACCAAGAAAGCGATGCGCTTGCTCACCTATACCGCCCCCGACAAACTGGAGAAGCATTTGAGCGAACAGACGTGGAGCAAGCTGAAATCCATGGCTGCCTCGGCAGTAGATCAACTTCAAACCCTGCGGCCCGCCGTGCTGGCCACGACACTTACGCTGCAAACATTCATGGCGCAAGGTTATGACCCAAAGTACGGGATCGATCTGCATTTCATTCACAAAGCCAGAGCCGATCACAAAAAGCTGGTGGAATTGGAGACTATGGAATTTCAAGCCGGCGTCCTCGGCAGCTTGAACGATGCCGACGGCGATGCGATAGTTGCAGAGACGTTGCAGGGCCTGCGTACCGGAACACTCCAGCGCGAGAGCGAAGAACTGGTAGAAGCGTGGAAATCAGGCAATGCGCAGGCGTTGGAAAAAATCTTGCGGGATTTTGGAAATAAGGATAGCGGCTCCAAAAGACTCATGAAACTATTGCTGGATGATCGCAATGTCGGAATGGCACAAAAAATCACGCAGTTGCTGGAAGAAAATGACAAGGCATTCATCGTGGTGGGGGCTGGTCACCTTGTCGGCGCAAACAGCATCACCCGCCTTCTGGCGCAACAGGGATTGCGGATCAGAAAAATCGAATCATCCCAACAAAAATAGCTCGCGCCAGTTATGAACTCAAGCAGGGGTCGCGTTTGTGGAATGCGAAGAGTTCAAAGGAGATGTAAATGCCGCTGCCCATCGCAGCAAACCATTTCTTCCATGGGCGCGCATGCCAGAGGCCGTATGCTTCGATGAAGTGCACCAGTACGTAGACGGATGCACCGGCCGCAAGAATCAGAAGTCGGCCATCCGTCAGCTGCTTTTCGAAGGCAAGAGGAGTTCGATCAGCATCTTGTTTGAAATGGCCTGCCGTGTCGCCCTGAAAGGTGTCATGGGCCGGATTGGAGGCCAATCCGGCCCATACCCCGCCTTTTAAGGGTTTTTATTTACTGAGTAAGCGTAGCAGTCTGCGTAGACGCAGGCTTAGGATCGCGCGCGCCCAAGGCATTGGTCTCACGCTTGACCGTGAACATCTTGTGTGTATAAGAGCCTGTGCCCTTGATGTTCGGGTTGCCGGTCAGCGAAGGCGCGATCGGGCGGAACGTCATATCGATTTCATTGAAATTCAGCGTTGCAAAGTTCGTTCCGCGGAAATCCCTTGAGTCGTTTTGATTGCCGGTCGGGCAATAGCCGACAAAGGCATTGTTCGATACATTCTTGGAGCCGGGCACATTGCTGCCGATGAACATCGGGAACAACTGATGCTGCTGATCATCGTAGTAACGCGAGAAGGCAACGAAAGTATTGTGCTCCACCGTCAAGTCCGATGTGCGTCCGTCCTTGATTCCCTCGACGCCGAAGGTCAGGGATGCACCGTTGGAGAAATTGCCCGAGTAGTTCTTGACGAAGATATTATTCCGGGCGATCAGGACACCGCCGTTGGGCACGTCAAGAAGATAGGTTTCGGTTTGCTTGCCGGGTGCGGCCCGCTCTCCCGCCAGATAGCTGCTTTCCACAATCGTGCGTTGCGCGCGCGATTTCAACGCGTGTCCGTAGTAAGAGCCGTGGCTCCACGAGGTGCGGACATGGAACGTGAAATTCGGATCATAATCGCTGCCATTGATGTAAGCATTGTGTTCAGGACCGTTCGGACCGCCATTGCCGGCCAGTTCGACATTTTGCAGAAGCAGCTTGCCCTTGTTGCTGGAGGTTGCAAAAACACCGTTGGCGCTATGCTGTTTGAAACCCAGGATGCGCACTTCCCTGAGCGTGAAATTCTCGACCCCGTTCAGGTAAACCGCTGCCTTGCCGATGAAACCGCCCTTGGAGGAGTCAGAAATGATCAGGTTTTCAATGGTAATGTTCTTCGCCGGCTTTACCAGCTTGCCATCCTTGTCAAAAGCTCCGTGTACATAAATCAGCGCCTGATTAAAGTTGGCGTCTGCAGCCCCCTGCGACGGGTTGACGATCACCGGCCGCCGCTTATCGACTGTTACGCCACGAATGGTGATGTTTTCGGGGACGACGTATTGACCGGCCTCGGAAGCCGCATAGTTCGCCGCCATCGGGCCGAGGAAAATCTGCATGTCGCGAGCGCTGTAGACTGCGGGGTAAATCAGGAAGGTATCGCCGCTCTGCCACTGACGGTAAGGCTTGCGGCGGAACGGACCGACACTGGTATCCTCGCCGTTGGTGCTATCCTGCTTTGAATAGCCGTCTCCCTCCAGCGGGTCTCCTCCCAGCTTGGTATAGGTGGCGATGAGTTTGTCACCGCGCCACTGCTCGATCTTGGGCGTTCCCGATGTCGCTGCCGCAGCCCGATTCAGGATATTGTCATTCGGATCCCATTCCCATTGGGCTGGATAATTGCCATCCCCGCAGTAAGTCGTGCCGTCTTGCACCATTGCCCGCTGCGCCTTGGATCCACGGCTGAAATCCAGGCTGTCATTGGACGTCTGATCGTCAGCCGAAATCCGATCGACGGTGGACGCCTGATCGAACTCAGACATATTCAGCGTCGTGCCAGAACCGGCGCCGGATGCAGTCTCAGCCTGCTGCGCCATCGGGGCGCTGTGCTTAGACTCTGCCGACGGGTCGCCGCCGCCACAGGCAGCCAAGGCGCCGGCAACCGTTAACGCAATAATGAGTCTCAGTCCGGCATGCTTGTGCTTATGATATCTATGCATGTTTTCGTTATCTTTCTAAGAGGTGGTTGAATTCGTCGCCACATCGTGCGACATCCGGGAAAATCGATGTCGGCGCTGCCCATCATGACTGCATGGACAAAAGCCGGCCATCGATGCAAAAACGTGGTGTCTCCCTTACACCACGTCCATGCAAGCGTGATAAAGATCCTTCCAGCCGTCGCATTCTCTAGAGCAGTTTCAGTCTGACTGTACAGGAGCCAAGGTTGAGCCGAGAAGCGCAACCGTACGAATGGTACGGTGAGCATCGCAGGCGCAAGATTGGCCGTGTACGGTCAGGATGAAACTGCTCTAGCGACGGTCTTTAGATATTCCAATCAGACGAGCCTGCCCTGCACGTCCATCAGTGACCGAATTGCTATCGATTGCAAGAGCAAAGACTTGTTGCCCGGTAAGTTGCATCACGAAGCCGGATCGGGGAAGCCCGCAGGATTGAGAGCTTGAGTGCAGATGGATGCTGCGCTGTCGCCATCCGACTACCCCAACCATCGGCGCGAGTCCATCCGCGTAAATACGTAGTTTATCATTTTTATAATTGATTACAAATTTTACAATTAAAAATTTGCAGTATTGCCGGTGCAAAACACAACAGTTTTTTACGAAAACATTTCCCTGAGTAGATGGAAAAGCGCTACCTGGGAAAGACGGCATGCCATCGCTCGATATCGATCCTCTCGGGAATTCTTAAGTGTTCCAGTTCGGAAACCTGGCATGCCCTTAGCACCGTCCAGAAATTCCCCCGAAATTCATTCCCGGAACAGCCTCACAGCAGACAGCACACGCGTACATGCAATCAGAAACAGTCCCGGTTCCTGCGTCCGTGACAGATAGCGCTCGGAACCGGAGTCCATAGGCAATGCAAATTCGTGCGCCTAAAACCAGCTAGGCAATGAAGGGAAGAAGGCGTACGCGTGGAAATGCAGCCATGCATATGCGAACGGGACGACCATGAGGGATTTACATTTTGTTGCAATTTTTAGAAAACAAAAGTAAATTGCGCTTTTTAAATTGCCAGGAGGACAATTTTTACTTTCCTGATTCGTCTAACGACTTCTCGTTGCATCCTATAACCCGAATAACAAAAATCCATTGATAAGAATGATAAAGACACTACAAACATTGCTGCTCGCTTTCTGCGCCCTGCTTTCCGCACCCGCCTCTGCCAATCCCACTCCGGTAAAGTTTTACAATAAGAAAGACGTGCCAATCAAAGGCCAGATATTTGCGCCGACATCATCCGGACTCGTACCGGCCGTGGTCATGATGCACGGGTGTTCCGGTATGTACTCAAATTCCGATCCGACCAAAGGCTTGGCCATACTGTACAAAGAATGGGGCGAACGCCTTGCAAACGCAGGATATGTGGCCCTGGTGATTGACAGCTTCTCTGGACGCGAAGTGGACCAGGACCAGTGCGGCAACAATAAGGACGGCGTATCCGAAGTCACTGAGCGTCCGTACGACGCCTATGCTGCCGTGGACTTCTTGAAAAGAAGCTACTCCGGCATGGTCGACTCCACAAAAATTGCCCTGCTGGGATGGTCGCATGGAGGCAGTTCGACCATGTCCACCCTGTCCAATACGATGGTCAGCGAGTTCGGCAAACAATTCGTGGGCGGGATTGCGTTCTATCCGGGATGCGGCCTATACGGGGCATTCGGGGGAATCAAAAACAGCACCTACGTGCCCTACGCGCCCTTACTCATCCTGCATGGCAGTATTGACCCGCTTTATACAAGCAACTACTGCCAGAACCGAATCACCAATGCCAATGACGTGAACATGGACATGGTTCTATTTTATGGCGCCAAACACTCCTTCGACAATGCTCGTACAGTAGACTCGCAATGGACGCTAGACGATTTCAACGCAAAGATCATAGCGGATCAGAATGCAATGACACGGCTTTGTTGGATATTCAAGACGAATTTGATGGGCAAGTGTAACTACTTAGGCATCCCTCAAAAATAAGTCAGATGCCACCGGTTTTCCGAATAAGGGCAATATGACTCGATAAGCGGTGACGCGGCTAGCACCGCGTCGTGCAGCAGTCGGAATCGGTTCGGTATTGCCAGATCCATGGCGGATGACTTGAAGTATTGTGCATGTTGAGTCGGTAAGCCAACGCCCCACCGGCTCAACACGCACTGGCCTGATGCGCCATTCCGATGCGGAGACTGCCGTGCCTTCTATTGCTTGCACGTGCTCTTGTTCATAACAGGACACTAGTGCTGAGGCTCATAAATTTCGAAACCAATAAAAGTGATGAATTGTTGCGTCAAACCAGGCGCGAACCGCAGCGATAGCTGGCCTATCGCGAGGATTCGCAACAACGTATAGCGCGGCAAGGCACGCTTTTATGCTTCGAAACTTATGAGCCTCAGCACTAGACCATAATCAATCCGCGAGCCGCCCGCCGCTGCCGTATATCTGCCCGCCGCCGCAGGGCCGATACAAAGCGCCGTCCGGATTTCTCGGCGGTTCGTCATATTGCTGGCGCCGGGCCTGGATGGCCTCGATCTTCTGTGCCAACCCCGGCAAAGCCTTGTGCATGGCGGTATTGAACCTGGCCATCATGCCGACCTTGACCTCGCGCTTGGCATCGGTAGCAGCGTCGAGTATGGCCGCGGCGACGCGGAAAGGATCGAGTTGCGGCGTCGGCAATTTCGGCTCGCGGTCCATGTAATTTTTCGCGTGCTGCGGAAAGGGCGTATTTACCGCCGTCGGTTCGATCAAGGTGATGGAGACCGGCGCCTTGTCAATTTCCTCGACTTCCACCCGCAAGGCATCGGTGAAACCTTTTACGGCATGCTTGGCGGCTCCGTACATGCCTTGCAGCGGCATGACCGCCTCAGACACTTCGCTGCCGATATTGATCAGGGCGCCGCCGTGGGAGCGCAGGTGCGTCAATGCAATCATGGAACCATGCACCACGCCCCAAAAATTGATATCGAACAGACGCCTGGCGTCTTGTTCCGTCACCTGTTCCAGGCGCCCATAGATCGATACGCCGGCGTTGTTGACCCAGGTGTCGATCCGCCCGAATCGATTCAATGCCGCTTGTGCGATCTGCTCGACCTGCTTGCGTTCACCGACGTCAGCCGTGACGGCAATCGCCTCGCCGCCAGCGGCATTTATTTCTTCAGCGATGTCCGACAAGGCGGGTTCGCTGCGCGCTGCCAGCACCAGCTTTGCGCCCTCGCCTGCCGCTCTTTGCGCGGTTGCCAATCCAATCCCGCTTGATGCCCCTGTAATGACGATGACTTGCTGATTTAAGGGTTTCAATGAAAGAGCCATGATGCAATTCCTCTACAACTGGACTATGAATAACAAACTACTGCCGAGTACGCGTCGGCGGTTCAGACCCGATATCGACGCCGACGCCATGCTTATGAACCATTTCGGCGCCCAACCATCCGGATGCAGCGAGAACGCCGACCGCCACAATGGACAGCGCCAACGGCGTGCCTCGATTGTTCGGGCCGTTTGTCCGCAGCCACAGATTGACCGCATAAAGCGTCACCGCAATCAGGTTCAGCGACATATGGGTGATCGCGATCTTTTTGTGGCGGGCATCGGTCAGCGACAGCAGATCGATGAATCCCGGCACGGCCGCCGCCAGCGCACCGATGAAACCGCCGGCCATGGTGTAGAACGCCACGGTCGCCCAAGTCTCGGGCGTTGCGCTGCCCAGCGAAATCAAGTCGCATACCAAAGAAAAAATAAGCAGTCCGATGGGAAACGTAATGAGCATCGGATGAATCGGATGGCCGGCAATACTTGCAGGAGTACGCATAACTTTCTTCCTTATTCGGATATATGAATTTTTTCAAGCTGGAAATCGGCAGTCCGCTGCGGCAACACTGCGCGCTACACGCCTGAACACAGGTTGTTTGCGTCCAGTTTTCGACATCCTGTTAGAACCGCATTCGGCTCAAACATCCAGCCATGCCATGAAAAAAGCGATGGAGTTTAAGATCGGTCAAAGATCGCATGCTCGCTGCGATTCATCCATCAACATCAGGAGTCAAACTTCACTCGACAAAAATCCGGCGGAACAATCATGAAGGCATGGTCGGCAGCAATTCGCGACGGCATCGTATCCGGGTGTATTGCGAGCCTCGCATCCACCCTCGTCCTCGGCGTCAGAGGAAAAAGAGAAAGCAGTACACCTTATGCGCCGACCAATGCCATCAGTCATTGGTTCTGGAAAGAACGAGCAGCACACCAGGACGGTTTGAGTGCGCGCTATACAGTCCTCGGATATGCAATTCATCACGTTTCTTCGACACTCTGGGCGATCGTGTATGAGAGATTTTTCGAACCCGGCCCGCATCGCCGTACTGCCGCGCCGGCCATCGCGGGCGGCATCGCCGTCGCGGGCCTGGCTTGTTTTACGGACTACAAACTGACGCCGCAACGCCTGCAGCCGGGTTTCGAAAAACGCCTGTCCTCACCTTCCCTGTTTCTCGTTTACGGAAGTTTCGGCTTGGCCTTGGCCATTCGCGGGCTCCTCGCCGCTCGATCGAAAAAATGAGGCGCCGGCATCACCCGGTCTGGCGCGGGCAGGCTCACCCACGGGGTTGATGCGAGTGCGAGGCATGCAATAACTCCATCGCCATTGTCTTCACCTCTTCAACCGGCAGCTCCGCTACGAAGCTCACATCATGCGCACATCGGGAGGATAAGTTCAGCGCACCGCACACCGGGCAATGCACCCGCGCCGACAACGCCGCCCTGTGCCCCTGCTGGCGCAAGGGACCGGACTCGATCAATTTGGTCAGCCAATAGATCCCGACACAGGGCGTACCGATGGCAAGGCCCAAATGCAGCGGACCGCTGTCGTTGGAGACCAGCAGCGCGGCCCGTTCCAGCAGGCCGCACAGACCGGACAAGGACAGCCGTCCGCTGAGATCGACGGCGCGATACCGCATCTGCCCCTGTATCTGCCGTACCAGGGCCGATTCCTGCTGCGTGCCGTTGATTGCGACCAGCGCCCCGGCTTCCTCGATCAGCGCATCGGCGATTGCAGCGAAATGCTGTATCGGCCAGCGTCGCCTGGGGTCGCCTGCTCCGGGCTGCAGCAGCACCAGCGGATTGCCGGGGTCGGGAGCAATTGCATGCGCCGCCTCTTGCCGGTCCCGTTCGATGACTTGCAGTTCGCGCCCTATGCGCAACGTATCGGCGCCGGCCAGCGCGGCGACTTCCAGCAGTTGCAGCCGCTTGTTGTGCCATCCGTCGCAGGCGATCCAACGCTCCAGCGGCTCTGCATCATGCGCCTTCAAGCCGATCGCGAAGCGGGCCCCCAAGCGCAACAAGAAGGGGTTGGCATGATGCCCGCCATCATGCAGTTGAAGCGCCAGGTCGAACCCGGCGCCGCGCATGCGGTCGACGAAGTTCTCGATCGCATCCGTGTCGCCCTGCGCATCCGGCGGCGCGCTGATGCCCGGGCAAGGCGGGACGACCTCCACCCGGTCGACCGGGCCGGGGCGGCCATCGAGAAAATCCGCATGCCAGGGCTTGCCCAGATAGACGATCTCCGCCTGCGGATAGGCTTGCCTCAAAGCATGCAGCGCAGGCAGCGAGAAAACGAAATCGCCGATCGTGCCCGGGTGCAGCACCGCAATCTTTCGCACATGAGGCAGCGGGGTGAGAAAGGCATCGTGAGTCATTGGCGCTGATCGCTTGGAAGCGGTAGACAAAACCAGGCGGGCACCACAGCCCGACAGACTGCACAGCAGTCTTGTCTATCGTGTCTTAAACGGAAGGCTCCGCATGCACCCATATCGGTCTCTCCAATCTCGCCTTATTCCAGCGGAATCAATCCATGTTGAATCGCGAACTTGATCAAACCGGGAAAACTGCTGATGCCTAGCTTGTGCATCAGGCGGCTGCGATAGGTATCGACCGTTTTGGGAGAGAGAAAAAGAATCTTTGCCGCATGAGCGCTCGATTTTCCCTCAGCCACCAGTTGCAGGATCTGGCGCTCGCGCCCGCTCAAGCTTTCCAGCGGACTTGCCGGATGGCGTTCGCGCAGGTAGTCATCAATGACCGTGCCGGTGATGCTCCGGCTCAAGTAACGGTGACCGGTATGCACGCTGCGCACGGCATCCACCAATTCTGCGCCGGTGGAGTCTTTCAAAAGATAGCCGTCAGCACCGGCCTGCAGAGCGCGGAAGATATGTTCGCTGCTGGAAAGCATCGAGAGAATGAGAATCCTGGTGGCGGGACAAGCGCTACGAATTTCCATGGTCGCATCGATCCCGCTCAACTCCGGCATGGCAATATCCATCAGCACGACATCGGGACAAAGGCGCCGTACTTCCCGCACTGCCTCGCGCCCGGTCGCGGCGTTGCCCACCACGCTGATATCGGCCTGCGCTTCCAGCAGCAGGCAGAGTCCATCGCGCACCACGCCATGCATATCCGCCAGGAACACCGTGATTGCCATTCCCTCGCTCCATCATCTCGTGGATGCCAACTTAGCCGATGCTTCATCATCCACACCAAAATACGACCATGTCCATTTTCAAACGTTTCTCTCCTGCGCTTCCCATCTCTGATCCATGTCAATGCCGCTTGAATCGCCTCTGCAGACATGCATGCTCTTGGCAATGTCCTGCGCAAAGTCACTTCCCCTCATGCAAATCCACTTCCGGCAGTTCAACACGCGGGCACGAGATTTTCTCATCTCGCCGTAACAGCCTTTAAATAATGAGGCCTGTTCCTGTGCCGCCAGCTACGATGCCCGCGTTGAAACGAAGGTTGAAGGACACTAGAGCATTTTTAGCCTGAGCGTGCGGAGTCAAGGTCAGGCCGAGGAGCGGACGCGTACAGGCGTACGCCGAGCACCGTAGGCCTGAGATTGGCCCGTACGGTCAGGCTAAAAATGCTCTAATCGCCGGTAGGAGAAATTTGGAAACCCTTGACCTGTTTCAGAGTAAGGAGATAGGCGGATAAAGCTGACAGGTGCCGTACGTCACCGGAGCGCAGAACCATCCGGTACTCAAAGTACAAGCCGTCATCCGTAATGCGATAACTCATATTGGCGATATTGAAGCCTTGGTCCGCCATGATTTTCCGTACCTTGTCTTCGGAAAACACTTCGTGTCTATCGAAGCGAAGATAATGATGCGCATAGGATTGCGAGGGCATCCTGGCTTCGATTTTCCGGAACAAGGAAAGAATGCCCAGCGTCAATACGGTGGCCAGCGCCGCAGGAAAATAAAAGCCGATGCCGATCAAGATGCCGATCGCGGCGGTAACCCAGATCGAAGCGGCTGTAGTCAGACCGCGCACACTGTATCCCTCTTTGAAAATGACGCCGGCACCAAGAAAGCCGATGCCGGTCATGATCCCCTGCGCCATGCGGGTCGGGTCGGTACGGATCATGTCGAGAGGCACACCGGTCAGCCATGTGCCCTGGAACAGCGTCACCATCATGAGCAGGCTTGATGCCAGGCATACGAGAGTATGCGTTCTAAAACCTGCCGGCCGGCCGTGAAAACTTCTTTCCAATCCGATAATGCCGCCCGCAATCAAGGCACCCAGTAAGTGGCCAGCGACGATTCCGGATTCAAAAGCCATGGCGACCCTTTATTTGGCCATCAGGAAAATAGCCAGATTCAGAGCGGGTGCCAAGCTTCTACTATTTTTCTCGATGAGATTGCGAGAGTGGGATTCAAAAGTGTGGTTTTCTTGAATCTAAAGGATCGAAATCCGGAGCGGTTTGCGATTTATCAAACCCTCAGGTGAGGCGGCACTTAAAATTTAGCTCATGCACTTTCACATCGCGCAAAGAGATTCTGTCATCCGGAATTTTTCAGATGATAGCCGGCGTTTGAGTGATGAAAAATGATCGAAAGACCCAGGAAGGGTATTGCCAAGGGCCTTTTCTGCAGGAATAAGAACCTGTTCAGGTTCTAAAAAACTTGGAACATCACTTTGAGGATATCTACATGAAGAAATCACTACTTGCACTCGCAGTCATGGGCAGCGTCGCCGGCATCGCATCCGCGCAATCGAATGTAACGATCTACGGTATCGTCGATGTGGGCCTTTCGCATGAAAACAACGGCGCGGCCGCAGGCAACGTGACCCGCATGGATAGCGGCATCCTGAACGGCAGCCGTCTCGGTTTCAAAGGCACCGAAGATCTGGGCGGCGGCATGTCGGCAATCTTCACTCTTGAAAACGGTTTCGCGGCCGACACAGGCGCACTCGGCCAAGGCGGACTGCTGTTCGGCCGGCAAGCATGGGTCGGACTGAGCAGCGGCTACGGGTCGCTCAAACTCGGCCGGCAAAAAACCGTGGTGTACGATAATTCCGGTGTATTCGATCCGTTCGGCGATGCCTTGGCCGGCGACTCGGCAAGGCTGTTCAACTATTCGGGCAGCCGCACCAACAATGTGATCAGTTATGCCTACGAAGGCGCCGGCTTTCGCGGGCAGTTGCAATACGGCTTGGGCGAAGTGGCCGGCAATACTTCCGCCAATCGCATGATGGCTTTGGCCCTCGGCTATAAAAACGGCCCGATCGACGTCGTGCTGACCCATCATCGCAACAATGACGCGACCGGCGACAACAATGGCAAAACCACGTTGCTCGGCGGGAACTACGACTTCGGCATGGTCAAGGCTTATGCCGCCTATGCATGGAACAAGGACGTCACCCCGAGCGGCGTGCTTTCCCTGGGCTCCGACACGCGCGACGGATTGATCGGCCTGACCGCGCCGATCGGCCCCTCCGGTACCTTCATTGCCTCCTATATCCGCTTGTGGGACAAGAATGTCGACAACGCCGATGCCAAGCAAGCGGCAATCGGCTATGTCCATAATCTATCCAAGCGCACCGCCGTGTATGCCAGCTATGCGCATTTGACCAACGACGACAGGGCCAGCTACCAGGTTCCGGTCGCCGGCAATACCGACAAGCTGTTCAATATCGGCATACGTCACGTGTTTTAAGTAATCCAGGCAATATCTGAATCGGATCTGTTTCGAGAGTAGTAGCGCAGTAGATGCCGGCGCCTGTTGTACAGCAGCTGCCCTGTACAACATCGTAACCCGAGCCAGGGTGCCGGCGGCAGGACCGGCAGTTGCCAGACGGACGCTTAGTGGTGAGCCAGGTGTGGCAGTAGTAATGCCGATTTTTCTCCGGATCGGCATGTTTCATGAGTAGCATTTTTTCATTGAAATATCTCTTGGCGCGGGCTGAAGCAATATCGTTTTTTGCTCCGGCAATTAGCGGTGTGCGGCATCATTGCACGTGCTTTCCGTGGACTTTGATTCACGTGGATGCGATTGTTTTTACCCGCGCCTTTTTTCCGATATTTCACTTTTTCTGTTTGCAACCTTATGTTCAGGAAGCTTGAGCAAAGGAAATTGCAACTGCGGTGACGCCGATTGCTACCACCGTGCCCGTCCCGCTAGCGCCGCAAGCGCTGTTCCCGCAACGGCTGCTCGACAATGACTTCAGTCATCATTGACAATTCCATCGTCAGCAGGTTGATGATGTCATCGGCCGTGACGACCCCGAACAGCGAGCCCACCTGGGTAACTACCGGCATCCGGCGTACTTTGTGGTTACGCATGAGCCGCAGAGTCTCGACAAAGCCCTCATCTTCGTTCACCGTCACGATGGGCGCACTCATCAACTCGCCCGCCGTAAAGGCATCGGCATCGACGCGCAATGCGAGGGTTTCAATCACGATATCGCGATCCGTCACGATCCCGATGGGAACGCGCTTCTCTTGCAGGTCTTCCACTACGATGACATCGCCGACATGATGCTTGCGCATCAAGGCAGCCACATCCGGAATCGAGGTGTCGGCTTCGCAGCAGACCACTCCGATATTGCAGCATTCGCTAATTGCCATGACGATTCTCCTGGTATGCCTCTCATTCTCAAGCCGTTCTTTGCCGGCATCGATACGAAGAGACGCATCCTCTAAAAAAAAACTCTAACAAGCCCATAGTGCGCCCCGGTCATGATGCAGTCCGGTTGCAGACAAAAATGCAGGCGCCGCCCAAAATAGCTATGACTTCGGCCTCGTTAAAAAATGCCGCCACTCCAGCCCTTCTTCCCTCTCAACCCCACTAGCGGCAGGCCAGACGAATTTCCTTGAAAACCAAAATCCGGCGCCTAATATTTCTGTGATGGGCGTTGAAATACTTGAGTCTTTCCCCTCGGTCGACAGGAGATTTTTTTATGCAACTTCAACCTCTACATGACCGTGTCATCGTCAAACTCCTGGAGGAGGAAGGCATGACGGCGGGAGGGATCGTGATTCCCGATGCCGCCGCAGAAAAACCGACCCAGGGCGAAGTCATTGCGGCGGGCAATGGCAGGGTCATGCAAAACGGCAAAGTCCGCCCGCTTGACGTGAAAGCCGGCGATCGCGTTCTGTTCGGGAAATATGCCGGGCAAACGGTAAAAATCGCCGAAGAGGAATTACTTGTGCTGCGCGAAGAAGACATCATGGCGATCGTCGAAGAGCATACCGCAGCCAAGCGCAACATCGCGTGAAATCCAGCCGAACCTTCAATCTCTGATTGACGCATGAAAACGCCGAATCGCTGGATAGGAGACGGCATGACGGTGCTGCCTAATGCGCGCGCCGAGGCGCAGAACCTGAACGTCGACAACTGACCAAGAAGCCGGTAGCAAGATCATGATGCGCACCTTGGGAGAACTCATGCACCAGATCACCGCCAACACGGGAACCGAAGGAAGAGAAGCGATCCTCACCGGCCATGGCTGAGGTGGGTTCTTGATTCAGGAAAACGCGCGGATTTTTCGTGGACTTTCGTGCCATGTCCCTCTTGTAATCACCGTCTGCGTGACTTATATATTGAAGTATGGAGCATCGCTCCTGATTGAATAGTATGTGGATCGTATGAATACCGCAATGTGAACGAAAGGATGAATGATGAACCTCATCAGACGTAACAATGCCCCTCTTACAACCTATCGTCCAAGCTCTATCGACGATCAATTCGGACGCTTGGTTGAAAACATGTTTGAAGACTTTTTTGCGCCCTTTACGCCGTTTTCCTCTTTGTCGAACCTGTCTCAGGAAGGCATCACCAGCCCGCGCGTGAACCTGGTTGAACGGGACGATGCATTTGAGGTGGAAGCGGAATTGCCCGGCGTGCGAAAAGAGGATGTGAAGGTGTCGATCGACAATCGGCGCGTCACGATCGAAGGTGAAGCCAAGCGTGAAACCGAGCAAAAGGAAGGCGAGAACGTCGTCTATTCGGAACACTCCACCCGGCGCTATGCCCGCAGCTTCACGCTGCCGACCGACGTCGACGACGCTACCGCGCAAGCCAAGCTCGAAAATGGCATATTGATGCTTACTTTGCCGAAAAAGCAATCAACTCAGGCGAAAAAGCTGACAGTGCAATAAGAGGATTTTGCACCGCCAAGCCAGGCGATCGAAGTTCTTTGACAGCGCAATGATTGCGAACCGGGTTCCCCTCTCCCGCTTGCGGGAGAGGGGAACTCAAGTATGGCTAGCGTTTTACGAAAAGCTCAAGAAAAACTCAATAGAAATGCAAGCGCATTTTAAATAGAAACCTGGCTCACCATCATGGCAAATCATCCGGCCGTCCCTCCCCATCGAATACCAAGCCAAGGTTTCAGCATATTGCCGAAATCGACGCTGGGCCCCGATGGTAAATGGTATGGCGGCTATGGCATCATGAAAAATGCCATCCCGGTCAGCACGCGCCCCCATATTTTTCCAGGATTTCTTATTTATTTGAAGGCCCTGCGGCTGAAGACAGCGTCGAGCATGCCAAAATCGAAGTCGACAATTTGATTGCGAGCGGGCATGGCCTGCGAGGAATCGGCATAGTGCGCGTGCCTCGCGTACTGACCAGAGCTTCTCGCAGGATGGACATGCTTTTGCGTCCATCCCGCTCACCGCTTTCCCCTACTTCCCCTACTTTTTCACTTCCTTAAAATCGGCATCCACCACATCGTCATTTTGCGCAGCCGTTGAGCGCTCTGCTCCCTCGCCGCCCGTTGCCGCGCCTGCCGCCTGCTGCGCCTGTGCGCCGCTATACATTTTCTCACCCAGCTTCTGTGCGGCCGTGGACAGCGCGGTGATGGCAGTATCGATCGCGGTCTTGTCATTGCCTTTCAAAGCTTCGTCCAAGCTCTTGATGGCGGCTTCGATCTTTTCCTTTTCCGTACTGTCGAGCTTGTCGGCGTGCTCGGCCAGCGTCTTGCGGGTTGAATGCACCAGCGCATCGCCTGCGTTCCGGCTCTCCGCCAATTCTTTCATGCGTTGGTCTTCTGCCGCATGGGCTTCGGCATCGCGCACCATTTTCTGGATCTCGGCCTCGCTCAGGCCGGAATTGGCCTTGATGGTGATCTTGTTTTCCTTGCCGGTGGTCTTGTCCTTGGCGCTGACATGCAAGATGCCGTTGGCGTCGATGTCGAAGGTCACGTCGATCTGCGGCATGCCGCGCGGCGCCGGCGGGATACCGACCAGGTTGAACTCGCCCAGCAGCTTGTTGCCGCTGACCATTTCGCGTTCGCCCTGGTATACCTTGACGGTGACGGCGGCCTGGTTGTCGTCCGCAGTCGAAAACACCTGGCTGAACTTGGTCGGGATGGTGGTGTTCTTCTGAATCATCTTGGTCATCACACCGCCCAGCGTCTCGATGCCGAGCGACAGCGGCGTCACATCCATCAGCAGCAAGTCCTTGCGCTCGCCGGACAAGACCGAACCCTGGATTGCGGCGCCGACCGCCACCGCTTCGTCCGGATTGACGTCCTTGCGCGGGTCCTTGCCGAAGAATTCCCTGACCGTCTCCTGCACCTTCGGCATGCGCGTCATGCCGCCGACCAGGATGACGTCGTTGATCTTGCCCACATCCATGCCGGCATCCTGCAGCGCAATGCGGCAAGGCTCGATGGTTTTCTGGATCAGGTCTTCGACCAGCGATTCCAGCTTGGCGCGCGTCAGCTTCAGGTTCATATGCACAGGTGCGCCGCCGGCCATCGCAATGTAGGGCTCGTTGATCTCGGTCTGCTGGGTGGATGACAGCTCGATCTTGGCGCGCTCCGCCGCACTCTTGATGCGCTGCAAGGCGATCGGGTCCTTGCCCAGGTCGATGCCGTGCATTTTCTTGAATTCGCCGATGATGTGATCGATGACGCGCTGGTCAAAATCCTCGCCGCCCAGGAAGGTATCGCCATTGGTCGACAGCACCTCGAATTGCTTCTCGCCTTCGACATCGGCAATCTCGATGATCGAAATATCGAAGGTGCCGCCGCCCAGGTCATACACCGCGATCTTGCGGTCGCCCTTGCCGCTTTTATCGAGGCCGAAGGCCAATGCCGCCGCGGTCGGTTCATTGATGATGCGCTTGACGTCGAAGCCGGCAATGCGGCCGGCCTCCGTGGTGGCCTGGCGTTGCGAGTCGTTGAAGTAGGCCGGCACCGTGATGACCGCATCGGTCACCGTTTCACCGAGATAGTCCTCGGCGGTCTTTTTCATCTTGCGCAGTACCTCGGCCGAAATCTGGGGCGGCGCGAGCTTCTTGCCGCGTACTTCGATCCAGGCATCGCCGTTGTCGGCCTTGATGATCTTGTATGGCATCAGGTGCAGGTCTTTTTGCACTTCCTTCTCATCGAACTTGCGTCCAATCAAACGCTTGACTGCATATAGCGTGTTTTTCGGATTGGTGATGGCCTGCCGTTTGGCCGGCGCGCCCACCAGGATTTCACCATCTTCCTGATAGGCGACTACGGAAGGCGTGGTGCGCGAGCCTTCCGCATTTTCTATGACCTTGGGCTGCCCGCCTTCCATGATGGCGACGCAGGAATTGGTCGTCCCCAGGTCGATACCGATAATCTTGCTCATGACTGTCTCCTTGTTGCAGAATCCTTAGCTGAACATCAGCAGTTTCATATTCAATATCAGGGAAAATACCGTTCTTTCAAGCGCCTCAAGTTAAGCGCCGCTTTTCCCGCCCTCGCTTTTGCCGGCCCGTTCCTGCGCTACCGTTACCAGCGCCGGACGCAGCAAGCGGTCCGCGATCATGTATCCCTTTTGCAAAACGCTGATGATGGTATTGGCAGTTTGGTCGGCAGGTTCCATCGAAATTGCCTGATGCCTGGTCGGGTCCAGCTTGTCGCCCGGCGAGGGTTTTATTTCCGTCAGGCGGTTTTTTTCGAAGGCGGTCGACAATTGTTTCAGCGTCATTTCCACACCTTCCTTCAAGGACTCGACAGAAGGCGTGTCGATGCTGAGCGCCGTTTCCAGGCTGTCCTTGACCGGCACCAACGCCTCGGCAAAACCTTCGATGGCGAATTTGTGGGCGCGCATGAGATCCTCTTGCGCACGCCGCCGGAAGTTTTCCAGCTCCGCTTTTGCGCGCAGAAATGCATCCTGCAATTCCGCCGCTTTCGCCTCTGCACGGGCAATTCTTTCTTCCAGTCCTGGTTCGGCCGGCGGCTTCGGTTTCTCCGCCATAACCTCCTCCTGCTTTGGCTGCGCCAGCGGTTCGCGCGGCGGCGTGACAGGCTCGGACGGCGGTGCTATCGGCTCAGGTGGCGGCGTTACCGGTTCGGAAGGAGGTGTAGCCGGCTCAGGCGCAGGACGCACAGATTCTACCGGCGGGGTCACGGTTTCAGACCTTGGAGCGGCCGGCTCCTGTGCAGGTTTAATCGGTTCGGCCGGTCTTTCCTGCTCATCCACCGGTCGCCCTCGTTCTTGCCATTGTTCCTGATTTCGCATAAAAAATTCTCCTGTACTCATTGCAGGCATGCACAGAATGCAAGCCCATGCGTTCTCTTAAAAATGACATAAGGACCGCCTGCCTCATTTCAAGTGAAGTTTGATTTGGATTTTTTAAGAGGCGTTCCATAGATATCTCTCAATCCAACGCGAAAATAGAAAGGGAATTCAAGACGGCTTGCCGGTGTCGAATCCGTTCACTCTTGATAGTTTGAGAAGTTGAATACGCGATGCAGCGCTTCATGATCATTGCCGGCATAGTCTTGCTTGCCATCGGACTGGCTTGGCCTTGGCTCTCAAAGTTTCCGTTCGGACGTTTACCAGGAGACATCAGGATCGTGCGGGAGGGGTTCAGTTTTTATTTTCCTCTAACGACCAGTTTGCTTGTTTCCGCGATCATTACGGTGTTGCTCTGGATATTCAAGCGTTGATTCGAATACTGCGGACGATGGCATGAATGAGATCTGTCCGATTCGGTATTTTTTCGAAGCAAGGAACGGAATGCCAGGGATGAAGTTTGCGATGCAAAGGCGGATTTTTCTGCTGACAAGCTTGGCCGGTGCCTGGATATTCTCCGGCTGCAGATCTGCCGGCCCGGCAGTGACGGAAGCGACAGTCGAACAACGCCGCCGCACCATCGATGCAGGTTTTTATACCGCGCTGGAACGCCTGCACGCCAATCTGCGCGGATCGCGCGAATTGGTCGAACGGGCGCGCGGCGTGCTTCTGTTCCCGACCGTTGTCGGGGTCGGCGTCGGACCCGGCGGGCAATACGGCGAAGGCTTATTACGTGTCGCCAATGCGATGGAAGGGTATTACAGCATGAGTTCACCGTCGCCTGGATCGCAAGCCGATACACAAGGGAAAGCCGTGATGTATCTATTCATGACGCAACAGGCGCTGGACAAATTTCGCAGCAGTAAGGAGTGGTCGGTGGGAGAAGACGCATCGGTCGCGGTTCTGAAACCCAGGCCGGACGGCGGCATCGATCCCGACGCCCGGAATGCGCCCGTGCTGGCCATCATATTGGCCGATGGCGGCGCGATCATCGGAATGAACTTGAATGGCGCCCGGATCACGCCTCTCGAACTCTAATTGCTTGGCGTCTTTGAATCAAACGTCGCGCATGCGATGAACAGGCCCGTATGAGAATATTCGTATTGACCGCCCTCGTCTTGCTGAACATGGCGGGATTTGCAACGCGTCACGCAGCGGCCTCCCCTGTCACGCTCGCATGGCAAAACAGCATGCAGATTGCCACCGGTCGCGGCGAGCGCGGCCCCTGGCAGCAGAACGCATCGCACTACGACTATGTGGACGACCCCACGGTTGCGCTTGATGAGCACGGCGAGGCGGCCGTCGCCTGGGTCGAGCAAGGCCGCAAGGATGTGTTTTTTCAACGCATTGCGTACGGCGGCAAACAGCTTGGCCCGCCGGTCAACGTATCACGCAGTCCGGCGACTTTTTCCTGGTTGCCGCGCATCGCGCTTGCACCAGGTGCGCCGCAACATGTCTTTATCCTTTGGCAGGAAATCATTTTTTCCGGCGGCTCGCATGGCGGCGATATTCTCTTCGCCCGCTCCCTGGACGGCGGCAAAACGTTCTCTGTCCCCATCAACCTGTCCAACTCGGTCGGCGGCGACGGCAAAGGGCGCATTAACAGAGAGATCTGGCATAACGGCAGCTACGATCTTGCCGCCGATACCGATGGCGCGCTTTACGCGGTGTGGACCGAATACGATGGGCCGCTCTGGTTCAGTCGATCCCTTGATGAGGGCGCAAGCTTTTCAAAACCACGACAGATTACAGGCGCACATAACGCCAAGCCGGCTCGCGCGCCCTCGCTGGCAGTCGGCCCCGATCGCACGCTATATCTGGCTTGGACCACAGGAGAAGACGCCGGCGCGGACATCAAGCTCGCAAAATCGACCGATGGAGGCGCAACTTTCGACACCCCGCGAATTGTCGCTCCAAGCAAGGCTTACTCCGACGCGCCAAAACTTGCCGTAGATCATGCCGGAGTGCTGCATCTTGCCTATGCGGAAAGCACCGGTGGGCCGTTTGAGCGCTACCAGATCCGCTATACACAGTCCACAAATGGCGCACGCAGTTTTGATGCACCGCGTGAGATTTCCACACCGCCGCTGTCGCCTGGTGCAAGCGCCTCTTTCCCTGCCTTGGGTATGGATGGGAAAGGCGGAATTTACGTATTGTGGGAATTATTTACAAACCACGGTCAAAGACCGCACGGTCTGGGAATGTCCATCTCGCAGGATGGCGGACGCAGTTTTTCCGCGCCGATCCTCGTCCCGGAGAGCGCAGATACGGGCCATGGATCGAATGGAAGCCATCAAGGATTTCTGATGAAAAAACTTTCGGTGAATAGTACCGGTGCGGTAGCGGTCGTGAATAGCAGCCTCAAGCAAGACGCGTACAGCCGAGTATGGTTGATGCGTGCCCAAAACAAATCCCGATGAAAGAATTTGTGTTGAATGCCTTCTCGACAGCGTCCAGGACAGGCGACAAATTTCAAGGGTAATCCGGCTCGGCACACTGATCCACAATTCGCGCGAGACCAAGCAAGCTGCCCGATACCGTGACCGGATAAGCTTGCTGCTCCTGCTCCAAGCTACGCAAGCGGTCCGGCAGTAACCCGATCTGCTCCAATGCATAGGCCCGCACCGAGACCAGGTCCGGTAATTCGGCAACGCGCTTGCCGTTGCGCATAACCGGCCGCAGCAAAGCCTGCTCCGCTCTCTCGTCGTTCAAGGTAGTGAGCGTATCGGCCGCCATCCTGCCGTCTGCGCCATAACGCCGATAGACCTGCTTGCGCCCTGGCCAGGTCGCCTTGCCTTCGGACCGCTTGCGTCGCGGCCGGCCTGCATATTCCTGCAGCTTGTAGGCGCAATCGAGATAGGGGTAGTCGGCTGAAGTATTCATGCGCGTACCGACCCCGAAGCCGTCTATCGGCGCGCCGCTGCTTGCCAGCCGGGCGACGGCATGTTCGTCCAGATTGCCGCTGGCGAAAATCCTGATCTGGGCCAAGCCGCTTTCATCCAGGATTTGCCGCACGCGGCGCGCATGCTCGCCCAAGTCGCCGCTGTCGATGCGCACGCCATAAAGTTGAATGCCTTCTTCGGCCAATTGCGGCGCAAGACGCGCCAGCTTGCGTGCGGCTGCCTCGGTATCGTAGGTATCGATCAACATGGTGGCGCCGGCCGGATGCGAACGCGCGAAATGCTCAAACGCCTCCATCTCGCATGCATGCGCCTGGACATAGGAGTGCGCCATCGTGCCGAACAAGGGAATGTCCCAATGCATGCCGGCCGCCACTGTCGATGTGCCGGTGAAGCCGGCAAGATAGCTGGCGCGCGCCGACAATAATCCCGCCTCGGCCCCATGGGCGCGGCGCAAGCCGAAGTCCGCCAGCACCCGCCCCTCCGCAGCCAGCACGCAACGCGCCGCCTTGGAAGCGACCATACTCTGCAATTGCAGCAGATTGATGATGCGTGTCTCTATCAGTTGCGCCTGCTGCAGCGGCGCGACGATGCGCAAGACCGGTTCATCAGGAAAAAATACCGTCCCTTCCGGCATTGCATCGACATCGCCGGTGAAACGCCAATCCGCCAGCATCTCGATGAAGCGCCGATGAAAGCGGTCGCTCTCTTCCAGCCATCTCAGTTCCACGCTGTTGAAGCGTGCTTGCTCAAGAAACTCCAGCACCTGCTCCAGGCCGGCGGCCAGAAGAAAATTACGGTTCTCGGGCAAGCGGCGTACGAAGAATTCGAACACTGCAATCTCGTTCATGCCGTAGTCATGGTAAGCCTGCAGCATGGTCAACTGATAGAGATCGGTAAGAAGCAGGCTGCCCGTATTCATCAAGCTTGCACCCAATCGAGGCTGCCGGCTTGCGCACCGACCTTCAGCATTTCAGCAATCGCCGCCTCGCCATCGCCAATACGGATGTCGACCGGCCGTACCGCATCGAGCAGGAGCACCGTGGCCAACCCTTCCTTCAACGAATCCTTCACCGTGTTGAACACGCAATAGTCGGTAGCCAATCCGCCGATGAATACGCGCCGCACCCCGGCTTCCCGCAGCTGCGCGGCCAGATCGGTTCCTTCGAAGCCGGAGTAGGCATCCGGCTCGATCTGCTGTCCCTTGGAAATCACCCTGGCTTCGGCCGGCAAGCTCAGCCCGGGTGCAAACTGCGCGCCCTCGCTGCCGCCGATGCAGTGCGCCGGCCACGGGCCGCCACGTTCGTGGAATGAGCAATGCTTAGCCGGATGCCAATCGCGCGTCGCAAAAATCGGAAGGTGTTTCGATGCAAAGCGCCGGATATATTCATTGAGCAACGGCACTACCTCATCGCCTTGGGCTACAGCCAAGCTGCCGCCGGGAAGGAAATCATTCTGCACGTCCACGACGATCAGCGCGTCGTCGGCCTGCAGACTGAGGTCTCGCTGTGGGGTGTTCATGCCATTACCTGCTGTGCTTGATCGCGCACCAGGCCAAGCAAAATGATGAGCCGAAAAATAAATCGGCGCTTTATATTTTTATGAGACCAGAGTGGCGATTAAAAGTTTTTGTGCCTTCATTTGCCAACTGCGGTTGTCGAGGCTGCCATAGACATGGGGCACGGTAAAGCTGCTGCCGTTGGCTGCGGATTGGGTTTCCGCAAACGAAGAGATTTTGCTCACTATCGCCGTCTTGTGGTTTAGAACCTGTTCAGTGTCTTTTTGGCCATGGATGCGTATCCCAACTTCGACACTTTGGGCGGCATGCTTCTCGCATAAATTGCGGCGTCAACGGCTGCGGCATCGGGAGTCGCAAAAATATCTCCCGGTTTCAATCCCAGCGGGTCGATCCATTGAACAGGGTTGGTCGGATAACGATAGGGATTGAGGCCACCCCATAGTCCCATGGGGTTCTGGCTGACATACCGCCGCATCACCGGATCGTAATAGCGATACCGATGGTAGTACAACCCCGTCTCCCAATCATACTGCTGCCCCAGCATCCGCTGATTCGGCCGATACACGTTCTCCAGCTTCGGATGCCAATGCTCCGATACCGTATTCCCCCATGGGTCCTGCAGCCGTTCCCACAGCACCTGATGCGTGGCCGCATCGATCATCCGGTACGGCGTGCCCAGGTGGTCGGTGATGAATAGATGCATCTGCGCATCTCCGTCGCGGTACGGGCTGTCCTGCCCAAGCTGCGCGCGCAATTGCCGCTTGCCTTCTTCCGGCACCCCCGGGTCCGCCAAGAGCAGCGAGACGTTGAGTTCCAGCAAGCGGCGCACTTCCCATTCATCGGGCGGGCTGGTCCTGACCGGCGGTTCGCCCTGGCGCTTGGGCTGAATCAGTTGCGCCAGCGGCACGAAGCCATCCGGCTCATGGATCGTGGTGGCGGCATGGCTGCACTGGATTTCCTGCAAGACCCGGTTGCCGTCCCACACGTAGCGCACCGGGTTGTGCCGGGTCCGGCCGAGGTCGACGCCGCCATCTTCGAGCAAAGTCAGCGTGCGCAGGTCGATCACTGTCTTGCCGATGCGCCGGCCAAAGGCATCGTTGAAATAAGCGGTGTCGTAGATCGCTTCCTGTTCGCCTGTCGGAGTGAAGCGGCTGCCGGTCAGCTGGTTGAGCGCATTCCAGGTCAGGTCCCATGCGCCATCGGGCGTTCTGCGCTTGACCACGTTGCCGCGTTCGTCGTATTCATGGAAGGCATTGCCGAGCTGGGCAATACGGTTGGCGCGAATGGGCGTCTCGCCAAGCAGGTTGAAATCCGGATTGCCGGCATTGGCCTGGGCGATCCCGGCCCATTGCTCAGGGCTGGTGTAGACCGGCATGTTCGATACCGGGTCGGTACGGATCACGGTGCCGGGCAGGATCGGGTTGCCGGCGCGGTCATAGGCATAGGTTTCCGCATGAGTGCGGGTGAAGGCAAGCGCTTCTGCGTTAGGGCTGCTTGCACTTGGCGAATACGGCGCTTCCAGCGCTTCCCAGCCGGTCAGGCGCTCTTGCGCGTCGTAGCGGTAGCGGATGCGCTTCTTCAACTTGGCCCATTCCTGGTCGATGCCGCTCAGCAAGCCGGTGGAGCTGTAATGATGCTGCCAGTGCTCGAACACTTGGCCGCCGCGACTGAAAGCGGCGCTGTCGAGCTGGCCGGACCCGGTATAGCGCTGGTGACGCACCAGCGGGTGTTCGACGGCGGCAGCGGCGCCGCTGCCGAAGGTGCGGCTGGTTTCGTGGTGCAAGCTGTCGCGTTCGACCTCGACCAGCGCGTTGCCGTTGAAGGCGACCTGATGCCAATGGCCGGAGCCGCAGCGCAGGATGTCGATGGTTTGCCCGTCGGGCAGGATGGTCTGGATGCGATTGCCGAGACTGTCATAGCCATGGCGCAAGGTGAAGCTGCTGCCGTCGGCGGCGGATTGGGTTTCGGCCACCAACCGGTTGAAATCGTCATACAGGAAGTCGACACGCGAATCGGTGGTCGTGGCACAGGTGATCTGATTGAGCTTGTTGTAGGCGAAGCGGTGGGTTTCGGCGTGCCTGTTGCCGCAGGGCGGCAGATGCATGGCAGTCAGGCGTCCGCCGGCATCGCGCTCATGCATGATGGTGAACGCTTCGGGTTTGCCGGCGTCTTCGATGAAGGCGGTCATTTCCCCGGCGAGGTTGTACTGGTATTGGCTGCGTTTGCCGTCGAAACCGGTTTCAGAGGTCAATCTGTCCATCATGTCATAGCTGAAGGCCATGACAGCGCCGGCCGCATCGGTGAGCAGGATCATGCGTCCCGCTTCGTCGTACGATTGACGGGTACGCGACCAGCCGGGACCATTGCTATTGTCGGGTGCGCCTTCGCCGGTCCAGACCCGGTGTTCGAGCATGCGGCCGAAACGGTCGTAGTCCATCTCAACCGACCGGCCTTCCGCATCGCGCGCTTTCACCAGCCTTCCGGCATTGTCGTATTCGAATGCTTCAGTCTCGCCTTCCGGGAGTTCGATAGTGGTCATGCGGCCCTTGCTGTCGCGCCGGCAGGTCTGGCGCTTGCCGTCAGCTTGTTCGATGGCGATCAGTTGTCCTTTGCGGTCGCGCTGCCAGGTGGTGGTGTGGCCGGCGCAGTCGATATAGGTATGCAGTTGCCCAAGGCTGTCGTAGGTGAACTGCTTCCTGCCGCCCTCGGCGTCAATGATGGAGGTGGGGCGGTCGGGGAATTGCGGATGGCCGTATTCATAGCGAGTAACCCTGCCGCAGGTGCCGGCGAGTTTGACCTTCTTCACTTCGGTGATATTGCCTTGCGCATCGCGCTCGAAACAGGTGCTGCCGTTGTCGGCGTCACGGATGCTGGTGACGAAGCCGGTGCCGCGGTCGATGCAGCGCTCATTGCGCTGGCCGAGCGGCGTGCTGACACCCGTCTGTTCGCCGAGGCTGTTGTACATGCAGGTGGTCTTGCGGCCCAAGGGATCAATAAGAGTAGACAACTGGCCGTTGCGCGTATAGTCCATCTTGACGATGCTGCCATCGGGATGTTCCAGCTTGACCAGGCGGCGCAGGCCGTCCTGGCCTTCGAAGTGATAGGCGGTGGTGCGCCTCAGGCTGTCGGTGACGACGGTCGAATCGGCACGATAGAGGAAATCGAAAGTCAGCCCCCCGGCCGAAGTTTGGCGGACGACTTTGCCCTCGGGCGTCAACTGGTCGTATTGATAGGCGACATCGAGACCGCTAGGCGATTGCTGGCGCGTCATCAAGTGCCGCTCGTATTCGAAGGTTCGGACATTATCGCCATCTCCATCGAGCACTTCGCACAGATCGCCTTCGCGGCTGTAGCGGTACTGCGCCAGCCATTCGTGTGCGACCTGATCCCGCAGGGCCGATTTGTCGCGTGGAGCGTCGGGATCGCGCAACGGGTCGTAAGCCAGGGCAATGCCTTTGAGGCGCAGGCCGCAGTCGGTATCCGGATGGTGCATGCTCCAGCAGCGTTCGTCTTCCTCCGGGAGGACGGTGTAATGCAAACGGTAGATGCGCCCGGCACTGTCGGTGATCCATTCGCAGACCCGCACCGGCTGGCCTTTGGCGTTCCTGATGTTCACCCATTCGAAGCGGGTGGCGTAGCCGTGGCGCGAGATGGTGCGGCAGAGATCGAAACGGCCTATGGAAAGCGGCGCGGGATTGTCTTTGGTTGCAACAGGTTGTATCGCCGGCTGGAAAATCAGATAGGTGCCGTCGCCCGGAGTGGCGATGATCAGGCCGGGGGTGTGCCGGTATTGCTCAGGCAGCCATTGCCAGCGTTCTTCCCAGGGAATGCGCGTGTCGGCGGTGCCACGCGCCAGCCAGAAGCTTTCGCTTGGAGAATGCTGTTCTTCGCCGCAAGCCAGCGGGGCGAAGTCAATCCAGCGCCCCTGAATGTCAATCAAACGCGTGGCTGTTTCACCGGCTTCCACGGATAGTTCCAGAGGAGTGCGCCAGCCTTGTCCGAGCACGCCGGTAAAAGGGGTGTCGGAAGCGTAAAAACGCTGCCAGGCAAACGGCAGCGGCGCAGGCAGGGCGAAGTCGATTTCCTCGCTAAGGAATTTACAGCCCAATTGCACGTTCACCGCGCTGCCCTTGCTGAGCATGTCCTTGGCCTTGCAATCCTTGCAGGCAATAGGCGTGGGGTCGCTGCCGATCAGGACTGTGTCTTCTCCCCCCGCGATGATTTGTTTGCCGGCCGAGATCGGGTCCGTCACGCAGGCGGCGGAAAAGCCTTTCGATTTGCTGATGGGCATACGGCGCTCCTCTTTGCAATTGGGGAGAATGGTTGAGCGGGTCAATTCAAGATCCGCCAAGCAATCTGAAAAAAACCGCTGATCGGCCGAAGATCCTGATTGCGCTGCCTATTAATTTTGATGACTATCGGAGTTTGCTTGCACAGCAGGGAAGCAACTTGCATTAACCAATTTGCAGGTGTTTAAGAATAAGCCTGCTTCAGCGCTATTGTATTTTTGGCATAGAAAATCGCGCATTGTATGCGTTTCCGCATCAATTCACACCTGTCACTTTTAGCAGGCGGCGGCCCTGTGACGGGCAATACAGCGCGCGTGATACGCCCGCGCCAAGCCGGTCGGCGATTTCATTGAAGATCGCGGCGACGTCGGCATTATGGATAAGCACACGAATGAAGGAGCGATACTGGATGGATATTGGCAAGGTTTGCACGAAGCGGGAAAATCAATCGCAAGGCTGCGCAAAAACACCTTGCATGCCGTTGTAGGAGCACGCCATGCCCGCGATAGCGCCCTCCTCCTTAGGGCGGTTACCCATGGGCTATCGCAGGCATGGCCTGCTCCTACACGTTTCCTGCACGTTCATATATGCCTGTATAGGGTTGAATTTACAGAATGCAGTTCTCCCCTTCCGCATATCCCTGCGAACATGAGTTGCCCGATGGCGACAAAACCGAGCCGGCTGCGGTATCGATGCGAAACACGGTGCAGCCTTTCAAACCCAGGCGATAGGCCTGCATGTATAGATCGCGGTATTGCTCGAAGCGCGCATGCGCCGGCAAGTTGATGGTCTTGGAAATGGATTGATCGACGTACGCCTGTATCCGGGCCTGCAGTTTCAATTGGTCGGCGGGATCAACATCATAGGCTTCTACAAAGGAAGCCGGCAAAGGTGCTTGCCGGCCGCGCAGCTTGCGAAACAAGGTCCACGCATAATCATGCACCTGCATCACCTCAACGCTGCCGTCCGCCGCCCGCACTTTGCGGTCCGCCTGCATCGCATAAATCGGCTCGATGCCGCTCGATATGTTATTCGCCAGCAGGCTGAGGGAACCGGCCGGAGCGATGGCCGTCAGGTGGCTGTTGCGGATTCCATTCAGATGGATCGAATCGAGAAGGTCGTGCGGCAACGAGAGAATGAAATCGCCGGCCAGGTATTCGGTCGCCTTGTAGGCCGGGAATACGCCGCGTTCATGCGCCAGTTCGATGGAGGTGCGATATGCCGCGTGGCAAACGGTTTGCATGACCGCATCGGCGATCTCCAATGATGCCCGCGAACCGTAGCGCACGCCCAGCATGACGAACGCATCAGCCAGACCGGTCACGCCCAAACCGATGCGGCGCGATGCGCGTCCGGCTTTTTCCTGGGCCTTCAAAGGGAAGTGCGAAATCTCGTAGACGTTGTCGAGCATCCTTGTCGCGACCGCACTGGTCGCGGCAATGGCCTGCATATCCAGCCGGGGATGCGCGCCGAACGGGTCATGGACGAATCGGCTCAGGTTGATCGAGCCAAGATTGCATATGCCATACGGCGGCAAGGGCACTTCGCCGCAAGGGTTGGTCGCGCTGATGCGCTCGGCATACCAGAGATTGTTGGCGTGCTGGACCCGGTCGATGAAAATCACGCCGGGATCGCCGCATGCAAACGCGGTGCGCAACATGCGATCCCACAACGCGCGCGCCGGTATGGTGCGCACCACCAGGCAGGGTTGCGGCGCGGAAGAGCCGGACCATGTTCTCTCGCACACTCGGGCACCGGTCGGAACCGGTTTTCCTTCGAGCGGAAATATCAGGGGCCAAGGGGCATCTTCCTCCACCGCTTGCATGAATTCGTCGCTCACCAGTACCGAGAGGTTGAAATGCCGCAGCGCCTGACCTTCCCGTTTTGCATCGATGAAACGCTCGATATCCGGATGATCGCAGCGCAGGGTCGCCATCATCGCGCCGCGCCGCATGCCGGTCGAGGTCAGCGCCGCGCAAGCGCAGTCCCACACCTGCATGAAAGAGACCGGACCGGAGGCGATGTTGCCCGTCGTTCCGGCCATCCAGCCAGCCGGCCGCAGGGTCGAGAAGTCGCAGCCAATGCCGCCGCCTTCCTGCATCGTCACCATCGATTCGCCCAGCGATGAAAAGATCGCATCGATCGAATCGCGAATATGTCCCATCACGAAACAATTGAATAGCGTGACGCGCCGTGGCGCGCCGGCCCCCGCCAGAATCCGTCCGCTCGGCAAAAACCTGAAATGGGATAGCGCGGCTTCGAAACTGCCGCGCCAGTCGTCGCGATGATGGGTTTCCGGTACGGACAATGCCAGGGCAACCCGTGACCAAGTGTCGCGTATGCTCGGCTCTCCTGCATGCCCATGCTCGGACAGACGGTATTTGGCGTTCCAGACATGTTCCGCAATCGGTTCTGTGAAAAGTGAATCCGGCATGATCCGCATTGCCTTTCTTCCGGTTGAGAAATTTCCCTGAAAAACCTGCGCATGACCAGCGTAATTTCAAGAGTCTGCTCCGGCCGCATTTGATCAATCGCATGGCGTCGCCCCGATCGGCAAAATACGGCGCAACATCGCTGCCGCAGCCCGGTCAAATAAATTCAATAGATCTTCGAATCGGAGAGCGGTCCATTTGTTCATCAATTGTTTATCAATTGCCCAAGAAAACCTCTCGATGTTCCATGCCCGTTCGACCGAGGCTCAACAGGAGAAAGCGCGATGCAAACTTTTGTCTTACTCACCCGCCTATCGCCCGAGGCGCCGAGTTCGTTACCACGATGAGTTACAGACGATTCATGTACCTCGGGCTGGGACTTGCTGTCGCGGCGGCGCTGGCAGCGCCCGGCAAGGAGAAGAAAGCAATGAGCCTGTCTCTTACCTCAACAGCATTTAGCAATGGCAACAACATTCCCGCGATCCATACCTGCGACGGCGCCGACATATCGCCGCCCTTGTCCTGGTCCGGCCTGCCGCAGGCTGCCAAGAGCCTGGCGCTGATCGTCGACGATCCCGATGCGCCCGATCCGGCTGCACCGCAACGAACCTGGGTGCACTGGATCTTGTACGACATCCCGGCTGAGGCGACCGGTCTGCCGCAAGGCGCGCGGCCGGAGGATTTGCCTCCGGGCACGCGCGAAGGCACGAACGACTGGAACAAGATCGGCTACGGCGGCCCCTGCCCGCCAGTCGGCCGCCATCGCTATTTCCACAAGCTCTACGCACTGGATACGATCCTGGCCGACCTTGGCAAACCGGACAAGGCGCAACTGGAAAAGGCGATGCAAGGCCATGTTCTTGAACACGCCGAATTGGTCGGCCTGTACCAGCGCAAATAGAATTCTTCGCTGTGATGCCCTATTTTGTGAAACATTTTGAAAAAGGAGCGCATCGTGAAACAAGGATCGGAGTCGAATCGTGGATGGTTGAAATGGCTGAGCGGCGCTGCAATCGGCACCGTCGCAATGTATATGTTCGATCCGGATCGCGGTCGGCGGCGGCGCGCATTGGCGCGCGACAAGCTGCGCAGCCTGAGTGTGAAAACCGGCGACGCCATCGAAGTTGCCGGACGCGATCTCGGCAACCGGCTGGGCGGCTTGCAAGCCCAGTTCAGCCGCATGTTTGCGCCGCGTCACAACATGGCCGACGACCGGGTTGTAGCCGCGCGGGTACGCGCCAAACTCGGCCGGGTGGTCTCGCATCCGCATGCTGTTGAGGTGGCGGTGCAACAAGGCCGCCTCAGTTTGAGCGGAAGCGTTGCGGCCGAAGAAAAGCCGCGTCTGCTTGATTGCGTGCAAGCCGTTCCCGGCGTAAGCGCGGTGGAAGACCGGCTGACGATCCAACCGCAGGCGCAAGACCAGTCCGCAGAACAACGCGGCGGCCAACGCCCGCAAGCCCTGTCCGAGTCCCAGCAAGAAAACTGGGTGCCGGCGTTGCGCGCCGTCGCGATGGCGGGCGGCAGCGCATTGGGCGTCTACGGCTTGGCGCGCCGCACACCTGGGGGCCTCGCCCTGGCAGCTCTCGGACTCAGCCTTTTTGCACGCGGCATGAGCAACAAACCGCTCAAGCGCCTGGCAGGGACAGGTGCGCCGCAACGGCCGATCGAATTGCAGAAAACCATCGAAATCAACGCGCCGCCGGAAGCCGTATATGACCTGTGGAGCAAATACGAAAATTTTCCGCGCTTCATGTCCCACGTGCTGGAAGTTCGCGACCTGGGGCAGCAGCGTTCGCACTGGGTGGTGCAAGGACCTGCCGGCAGCCGCCTGGAATGGAATGCGGTCCTGACCGAGCAAGTCCGGCCGGCGGTATTGGCTTGGCGCAGCGAACCTGGTGCGGCGGTCGACCATACCGGCTGGGTTCGCTTCGAACCGGCGATAGCGGGCACGCGGGTAACCGTAAAGATTGCCTACCATCCACCGGCCGGCGCGCTCGGCCAAGGCTTTGCTGCCTTGTTGGGGCGGGACCCGAAACGCGAACTGGACGACGATTTGATGCGGATGAAAAACTTTATCGAAACCGGCATTCCGCCGCGCGATGCGGCCAAACCGGAATCCGAGCCGGGTCCGTTTTTACATTGATTGATGACCAAGCCGGATTTGCTCCCGGCATTCGTTTTTGGGGTTTCAATACAACATCATGTCTACTGCAATGCCGTCTTCATTGCCTCCGCTGAACGAGGCAATCTCTTCCGCTGCGCACCTCCTGACGGGCGCAGCGGGCGATTACGATCCATTGCTCGAATTGATAGGCGATGCGCGCTTCGTATTGCTGGGCGAAGCCAGCCACGGCACGCACGAGTTTTATCAGGAACGTGCTCGGATTACACAACGCCTGATCACGGAAAAGGGCTTCAACGCCGTCGCCGTGGAAGCCGACTGGCCTGACGCCTACCGCGTCAACCGCTACGTCCGCGGCCAGGGTGAGGATGCCAATGGCAAGCAGGCTCTGGAGGGTTTTCAACGCTTTCCGACCTGGATGTGGCGCAATACCGATGTGGTCGATTTCGTCGAATGGCTGCGCGCATACAACGATGCATTAAGGCCGCAGCAAGCGCCCCGGGTCGGCTTCTATGGCCTGGACTTGTACAGCTTGTTCACCTCGATCGGCGAGGTCTTGCGATATCTCGACAGGATCGATCCGGAAGCAGCCCGCCGCGCCCGCCTACGCTATGCCTGCTTCGATCATTTCGAGGAAGACAGCCAGTGCTACGGCTACGCGGCCGGTTTCGGCCTGTCGGATTCCTGCGAAGGAGAAGTAATCACGCAGCTACGCGACTTGCAGTCGCGCGCCCTCGACTATCTGCGACAAAACAACTCCGAAGCGGCGGACGCATTTTTTTATGCGCAGCAAAATGCGCGCCTCGTGAAAAACGCCGAAGAATACTACCGCACCATGTTCCGCGGGCGCATCTCGTCATGGAACCTGCGCGACCGGCACATGATGGAAACGCTGGACGCACTGGCGCACTACCTGTCGCAGACCAATGGCACACCGGCAAAGATCGTGGTATGGGAACACAACTCGCACATCGGCGACGCGCGAGCAACCGAGATCGGCCAGCAAGGCGAGTGGAATGTCGGGCAACTGGCGCGCGAACTCTATGGGGAAGAGACGCGGCTGATCGGCTTCACTACCTATCAGGGAACGGTCACGGCGGCGTCCGACTGGGATGTGCCGGCTGAACGCAAACGGGTGCGTCCCGCCTTGGCCGGCAGCTACGAAGCGTTGTTTCACCAGACCGGAATGGCGCGTTTCCTGCTGCCGCTGCGAGAAAAAAATCCGGTCACGCAAGCACTGACCGACCGCAGGCTCGAGCGCGCCATCGGCGTCGTCTACCTGCCCGAAACCGAACGGCAGAGCCACTATTTTTATGCAGGCCTGCCGCAACAATTCGACGCGGTTTTACATTTCGACGAGACCCATGCGGTTGAACCGCTGGAGCTGACGAGCGGGTGGAAAACGGGCGAGGCGCCGGAGACGTTCCCGGTTGGGGTTTAGAACCTATATCAGCCGTGCATCTGATGGTTCCACCCATTCTACGATTCTCCCTTATCGATCCGGAAATTAAAGATTGACGGGCTGCTGGTTTGTCGAGCTACGAGTTCTGCAGGAGATGCATCGAACGCGCTCCTTATGGAAGAACAGGTGCCCGGCGCGCATATCGGCGGCGGAGCCATTGCGTTGAAGAGATGTTTCTTGTCGGAGGATCGTTGTTGGCAGCCAACGCATACTCCTGCCCACCGATGCCATTGGTTGCTCAGCCGCAACACAACGTTAAAATGCAAGAAAATTCTGAAGCCGTAGGGCTTTGGATGTGTGGAAAAAAGGTATGCTGGAAACGTCGGACCAACCTCAATAGTGGCGAATCATGCCGCAACTTTATGAAATCATGGGCCCGGCTTGCTCGACATCCTATTCATGACGCTGTGCGGGGTGATCTGCGGTATAGAAGACTGGGTTTGTCAAGAACTCAAACAGGCTCTAATAAGTTAAAAAATCAGAAAACCCGCTTTCTATTAGGAGGATATCTGCATGTCTGTTTTCAATGATCCATTCGATGTAAAAACCAAACTCGGCGCCTGCTCTTGTGGTCGTCACGACAGTATCGAGGCACACAACCTGGAAAGCGTCGGCGCACAGTCTCCCGCTTCGTCCGACCAGCACCTGATCCGGGTAGTAGAGTCGGCCGTCGTACGCGCGCTTTTTCCGCGCGACGAGGAGCGGCGCGCCTTCCTGCGCGCGATCGGCCGGGCGACTGCCTGGTCCGCCATCTCGACCATTTTTCCGATGGCCGCCGCAACCGCCGTCGCGGCCGAACCGGTCGGAGCGGTGGAAAAGAAAACACTGAACATCGGCTACATTCCCATCACTTGCGCGACTCCGATCCTGCTGGGAAAAATCCTCGGCTATTACGAAAAAAACGGTCTTGACGTCAAGCTGCACAAAGGAACGAACGGCTGGCCCGGCATCAGGGACAAGGTAATCAGCGGGGAATACGACTCGGCGCAAATGCTCGCCCCTTTGGCGTTGGGAATACGCCTGGGCGCCTCCGGTTCTCCCAAGCCGGTCGTGGTAGCGATGATGGAAAATCTCGGCGGCCATTCGATGATTTTCAACCTCAAGCACAAGGACAAGCGCGATCCGAAGCAATGGAGCGGATTCAAATTCGGCGTTCCCGATGAGCTCTCGGTGCATAACTTCTTGTTGCGCGAATATCTGATCAAACACGGCGTCAATCCCGAACGCGACGTCAAGATCGTTCCCATGGCGCCGCCCAAGATGGGCGAGAGCCTGCGTGCCGGCGAGATCGACGCAGCTATGGCGCCGGAACCATTCGGCCAGCGCGCCGTGCATGACGGCATTGCCTTCATCAACCTGATCAGCGCCGACTTATGGGATGGTCATCCATGCTGCACTTTCATGAGCAATGAACATATGCTCAAGGAGTTGCCCAATACCTTCGCGGCCCTGTTCCGAAGCCTCATCCAAGCGTCCACCTTCACCAACAGTCTGGAAAACATTCCCAAGGTCACCAAGGAATTGGCCGTGGCGGAATATCTCAATCAACCGCCATCGGTCATCGAGCAAGTGCTGCTCGGGAAATATCCTGACGGCCTGGGCCACAACAAGACGAATTCGCGGCGCGTTGCGTTCGAGCCATTCCCATGGCAATCAATGGCGATGTGGATACTCTATGAGATGAAGCGCTGGGGCTATTTGAAGAAGGACGTCGATTACAAGCAGATCGCCGAACAGGTGTTCCTGGCAACGGATGCCCGCAAGCACATGCTCGATGCCGGTGTGCGCCCCGCCAAGCTCAATTCGCGCAAACACCTCATCGACGGCCGCGAATTCGATCCTGATCAGCCGGAAGCCTATTTCAAGGCACTGCCTGAGGTCAAGCGAATGTAGGAACCTCTCCCAGCAGGGACCGGCATCGGAGACGTTTTCGGTCGGAGTGTGATTCGACTGCATTCTGCTGACGGCCTCTGCTTCTTAATCCGGCCTCAATGCTCCAGCACATACTCCCCCGGCGCCGCCCCCAAGCGCGGATATCCCTTGCCGGGCGCACCCAAAGCCGGCGGCTGCGTCCACCCGCTGTTGCGCCGCTCCAGCCATTCCGCCCACACCGGCCACCAGGAACCTTCGCGCTGGGGCGTCGCAAGATACCAGATGTCCGGGTCGATGTACTTGTCGCGCGCAGTCCAGTGCGAGATGCGGAAATGCCGATTGCGGCGGCCGGCGCTCCTGTGGCCGGGTTCACTGACGATGCCGGCATTGTGCCCGCCGCTGGTCAGCAGGAAGGTGGTGTCGGTTTCAGATACGAGGTTGATTTTGTAGACCGAGCGCCAGGGCGAGACATGGTCGGTTTCAGTCCCGACAAGGAACATCGGCACGCGGATATCGCTGAGCGCAACAGGTCTGCCTTCGACCTTGTAGCGCCCCTCGAACAAATCGTTGCGCAGGAACAGGCGCCGCAGGTACTCGCTATGCATGCGATAGGGCATGCGGGTCGCATCGGCATTCCATGCCATCAGGTCCGTCATCGGTGCAGGCTGTCCCATCAGGTACTGGCTGACGAGACGTGACCAGATCAGGTCGTTCGAGCGCAGCAGCCGAAAAGCGCCGGCCATCTGCCGGTTGTCGAGATAGCCTTGCTCCCACATCAGGTCTTCCAGGAAATCGAGCTGGCTGTCGTCGATGAACAGCGTCAGTTCGCCCGCTTCGGAAAAATCCGTCTGCGCGGCCAGCAGCGTGATCGAGTTGAGCCTGTCGTCATCCTTTTGCGCAAAGAAGGCGGCGGCGATCGAAAGCATGGTCCCGCCCAGGCAATAGCCGAGGGCGTTGACCTTGCGGCCGGGCACGATCGCCCGCACCGCATCGAGCGCCCCGAACACGCCCAAGTGCAGATAATCCTCCATGCCCAGATCGCGGTCCTGCTCATTCGGGTTGTGCCAGGAAATCATGAATACCGTGTGGCCTCGTCCCACCAGGTAATTGACCAGTGAATTGCCGGGCGACAGATCAAGAATGTAGTACTTCATGATCCACGCCGGTACGATCAAGAGCGGCTCGGCATGGACTTGTTCGGTCTTCGGCTTATATTGGATCAACTCGATCAGGCGATTGCGATACACCACCTCGCCCGGCGTGATCGCGACCTCCCGGCCGGGCCGGAACGCTTCGGTGCCGGGCGGAGGGTTGCCTGCGAATGTGCGTTCGCATTCCTCCATGAAGTTGAGTGCGCCGCGCAGCAGGTTTTGCCCGCCCTCGCGCAGAGTGACCTTGAGGACTTCCGGATTGGTCGCGATGAAATTGACGGGCGAGACGACGTCGAGCAATTGCCTGGCGACGAAGGACACCACCTGCTCATGATGCGGCGACACGCCGCCGATGCCGGTGGTGACGTTATGCCACCACTGCTGATGCAGCAGAAAACCCTGATGGATCACATTGAAAGGCCAGCGATGCCATGACTCGTCGCGAAAGCGCTTGTCTTGCGGCAGAGGAGTGATACATGCTTCGCAATCGGCGCCGGCATATTCCCGTACCGCATAGAGATGCAGTCGCATCGCCTTGCGCAGCGCCTTTTCCACCAGGCGCTGCCACTTGCCGGGCGATTGGGAAAAGTGCAGCGCCCAATCGGAAAACGCCAGCGCCAGGCTGGCAGGGGAAATGCCCCAGGTAAGGCGGCCCATGATTGCATGCAACAGCCGGTCGACGCTGGAGGGCGGCTCTACTTCGGGGGGAGTGCCGGGAGCAGGCGGCATGGCCTCCGCTGTCTTTGGAGGAGTTTGCCGGTCCGCTACCAGCCGCTCCTGCGAAGGCGGCAACTTTCCAGCTTCGACCATGGCTTGGCGCCGGGCAGCGTTGGGGTCACTTGGCATATCGTTTCAATTATTGACGTGTCCGTAAAACATTACTGTCGTCCCAGCACGCTGGGACGGCGCGGGATAAATCATCAATTATGTAAAACTCAATAAAAATATGTTTCAAACACGTGATATGAGGAGGAGAGGCGAGCAGAGTTCGCCGGTTTTCTCATCGGATCGTTTCAAGCCGGCGTCAGGCTGAGCCGCAGCAAAACGGTTCCTGCTTCGGGCTTTGCCTCGGTCTGAAAACCGAAGTGCTGTGCCAGGCGCAGCACCCGTTCGTTGTGCGCCAATGCCTCGCCAGTCAATTCCTGTATGCCTTGATTGCGGCAATACTCGATCAGCTTCTTCAGCAAGATGGTTCCCAGTCCCTGCCCTTTGAGGTCGGAGCGGACGATGATCGCGAACTCGGCGTGTTGCTTGTCCGGGTCCGCAATCGCGTGCGCCACCCCCAGGATTTCCCACTCGCCGCGCGTGTCTTCGCGAGTGGCGAGAAAGGCCATCTCACGGTCGTAGTCGATCTGGGTCAGGCGTGCAAGTTGCGTGCGCTGCAATTCCCGCCGGCGCGTGAAAATCCGGTGCCGCACATCCTCCGGGTTGAGCGCGTTGAAGAATGCGATGTACTGCGCGCCATCCTCCGGTTTGACCGGCCGCAACAGGAGAGCATGTTCGCGCCACCGGCTGGCTTCCTCCAGCTTTTCCGGGTAGGGCCGGATCGCAAGACGATCGATGCCGGCGGCACCGGGCGGCGCGACCCGCACGCGCGCATCGAGCGCAATCACGCCGCGGCTGTCGGCCAGCAGCGGGTTGATGTCCAGCTCTGCAATTTGCGGCAGGTCGGCCACCAGGTGCGAAACCTGGATCAGGGTACGACAAATCGCATCGACGTCGGCCGGGGGACGATTGCGATAGCCGGCAAGCAAGCGCGAGATACGCGTGCGTGAAATGAGGTCGCGCGCCAGCACCATGTTGAGCGGCGGCAGGCCGATCGCATGGTCGGCACTCACTTCGACGGCAATGCCGCCCTGACCGAACAGGATGACCGGGCCGAATACCGGATCGGTGGCGACGCCGACGATCAATTCGTGCGCCTGCGGACGGCGCGCCATGGCCTGCACCGAAAAGCCTTCCAGCCTCGCGCCGGGCTGCAATTCGCGCAAGCGTGCATACATGGCATCGGCGGCGGCCTGGACCGCTTCGGGTGTTTCCAGATCAAGCGCGACGCCGCCCACGTCGGACTTATGGGTGATGTCCGGCGAGAGGATTTTCAGCGCTACCGGGAAACCGATCTCATGAGCCATCTGCAGCGCCTGCTGGATAGTACGGGCGATGCGGGTTTCCACGACGGGTATGCCATAGGCCGCCAGCACGGCTTTCGCTTCCGGTTCCGACAGCATCGACCGCTTCTGCTCCAGCGCCGCGTCGGCCAGCGCCTCGGCCTTGGCGCGGTCGGGGATGAAGTCCGATGGCAGCGAGGGCGGCACTTCCATCAACATATTCTGGTTGCGCCAGTACTGCACGATTTGCATGAAGCCGCGCACGGCCTCTTCCGGGGTATCGTAGGCCGGGATGCCGGCGTCGGCAAAAATGTGCCGCGCCTGCGCCACCGCGTCGCCTCCCAGCCAGCAGGCGAGCACGTTGCGCGACGCGGTCTTGAGCAAGGGCGCCACGGCGGCGGCGATTTCGGTGCTGGGGACGATGGCGGACGGTGCATGGATGAAAAGAATCGCGTCCGATTCCGGGTCTTGCAGCAAGACTTCCATGGTCTGCACGTAACGCCGGACCGGTGCGTCGCCGATGATGTCAACCGGATTGCCGCTCGACCAGGTCGGAGGCAATATCGCATCCAGCTTGCGCAGCGTTTGCTCCGACAAGGAGGCCAGGCGCCCCTGCGAAAGCACCAGGGCATCGGTTGCCATCACTCCGGGGCCGCCGCCGTTGGTCATGATCGCCAGCCGGTCGCCGATCAGCGGACGCGCGCGGGCCAAGGTTTCCACGGCATCGAACAAATCCTCGGTCGAGTCTACGCGCAACATTCCCGCGCGGCGGATCGCGGCATCGTAGACGTCATCCGCCCCCGCCAGCGCGCCGGTATGCGATGCCGCCGCCCTGGCCCCTTCCGGCGCGCGGCCGGCCTTGACCAGCAGCACCGGCTTGCTGCGCGCCGCGGCGCGCGCCGCCGACATGAACTTGCGCGCCGCGCGGAGGTCTTCCATGTACATCAGTATCGCCTGCGTGGCCGCATCGCCGGCCAGATAGTCGAGGATATCCGCGAAGTCGATGTCGGCGCTCTCGCCCAGGGAAATGAATTTCGAAAACCCGATATGGCGCGACTTGGCCCAGTCGAGAACACCGGTCACCATGGCTCCGGACTGCGATACGAAAGCAAGCTTGCCGGGCAATGCGCCGGTATGCGCAAAGCTGGCATTGAGCGCCAGGCCCGGCACCAGCAAGCCGACGCAATTGGGGCCAAGGATGCGCAGCAGATGCGGCTTGGCGGCCGCCAGCATGGCCTCCTTCAGCGTCCGGCCATGACGGTCTTCCGCCTTGCCCAGCCCCGCACTCAGCACGATCGCGGCCTTGGTGCCGCGCGCCCCCAATTCCCCGATAAGCTCAGGCACGGTCGCGGCCGGCGTGCAGATCACGGCCAGTTCCGGCGTCTCGGGCAAATCCGCAATCCTTGCGTACACCTTGCGGCCATCGAGCGCCGCGTATTTCGGATTGACCGGCATGATGGAACCGCGGAAACCCGCTTCGATCAAGTTGCGCAACACGGTCGCGCCCACACTCTGCGGTTTCATCGAGGCCCCAATCACGGCGATCGATTGTGGCGCGAACAAATGCGTGAGATTTCTGGTGCTCATGGCAATCCTCGATGCGAACTAATTGACGCGCATGCAGTCTGGATAGATGGAAGACAGCCGATCAAAACGGAAGGTTCCGGCTGTCAGGGCCGAACGGATGCGGCGCCAGGCGCCCGCCTCGACGGTGGTCTTGCGACCCGGCAAAGGAGTACGGCATGAGCATGAACATGCACACGGCGGGAAACGGCACACGCAAGGAGGGTTCCAACGGCCTGCCGGCCGCCATCGGCAACACGCCCCTGGTGGAGATCGGGTTGGTGCATGAGGTTGCTGCCGCGGCGCGGCTTTTCGCCAAGCTGGAAAGCGTGAACCCGGGGGGCTCGATCAAGGACCGGCCGGTGGCGCGCATGATGAAGCAGGCTATCGCGGACGGCTGCTTCATCGCCGGACGCAGGCTGCTGGATTCCTCTTCGGGCAACGCCGGCATTTCCTACGCGATGCTGGGCGCGGTCTTGGGAGTTCCCGTCACGTTGGTGGTGCCAGGCAACGCAAGCCAGGAGTGCTTGCGGCGCATCAGGGCGCACGGTGCCGACCTGATCCTGACCGATCCCATCGAGGGCTACGATTTTGCGATTCGCGAAGCACGCCGCCTGGCTGCCGCTGAACCCGAGCGCTATTGGTACTGCGACCAATACAGCAACCGGCACAACTGGCGTGCGCACTATGAAGAAACCGCAAGCGAAATCCTGAACCAGGTGGCGCATTGCACGGGCAGCGCACCCGATTCTCTGGTGGCAGGCATCGGCACCGGCGGCACGCTGACCGGCGTCGCCCGGCGGCTGCGCGAAGTCCGGTCCGCTCTGCATGTGGCCGCCGTGATCCCGGCGGCGTTTCCCGGTATCGACGGTTTGAAGCCGCTGGGCCGCCCTGGCGATATCGTGCCGGCCCTGCTCGACCAATCCTTGATCAACCGGCGCATCCCGGTCCGTCTCGACGAAGCGGCAGCAATGTGCAAACGGCTGGCAGCGCGCGGCCTGTTCGTCGGCCCCTCTTCCGGCGCCTTCGTGCACGCGGCATTGAAGCTCGCCGCCAGCGACAATTTCCATACCATCGTGACGCTGTTGAGCGACACCGGCGAGCGTTATGGCGCGACCGGAATGTGGAGTTAGCGCATTCCCCTATTTCATTCATTCAGTCCATCACGCCTGTGAAGATTTTTCTCGATTTACTGGTCATCGCACTCACCGCTGGCGCCTATGTCGCGCTCAATTTTTTTGCAGCCAAAAAATTGATCGACTATTTGTCCACGCTGAAAAGCCGTGCCAGGAAAATCGCGAAATCCCCGGAGCGCTCCAGAACCGGTGCCTAACACGATTTCCTGTCGACACCCCAATCGTGCGCATGGCGCACGTTACTTCACCCCGCTCTTCGCCGGTTCAGCACGCGCCGGCGCGCCGCGCACTTCTTTGACCAACGCCAGGCGCAAAGCCTTGAAGTACTCGATCGTGCGGCCCAGACCTTGCTCCATGCCGACCTTCGGTTCCCACGCCAGAAAATTCCGCGCCAGCGTGATGTCGGGCCGCCGCCGCACCGGGTCATCGCTCGGCAAGGCAAGAAACTCGATGCGCGAACGCGAACGGGTCAGGCGCAGAATGGTTTCCGCCAATTCCAGCATCGTGCATTCGACCGGATTGCCGAGATTCACCGGACCGCAGAAATCATCCGGACTGCGCATCAGCCGGTCGATGCCGTCGATCAAATCGTCGACATAGCAAAACGATCGAGTCTGCATGCCATCGCCGTAGATCGTGATCGGTTGATGCGCCAAGGCCTGCATGATGAAATTCGACACCACGCGACCGTCATTGGGATGCATGTGCGGCCCATAGGTGTTGAAGATGCGGGCGATCTTGACGCGCATTCCGTGCTGGCGGCGATAATCCATGAACAGCGTTTCGGCGCAGCGCTTGCCTTCGTCATAGCAGGAACGCAAGCCGATCGGATTCACGTGTCCGTAGTAATTCTCGACCTGCGGGTGCACCTCGGGATCGCCGTACACCTCGCTGGTCGATGCTTGAAAAATCCTTGCCTTGACCCGCTTGGCCAGCCCCAGCATATTGATCGCGCCGTGCACGCTGGTCTTGGTGGTCTGCACCGGATCGAACTGATAATGCACCGGGGATGCCGGGCAGGCGAGATTGTAGATTTCGTCGACCTCGACATACAGCGGGAAGGTAATGTCATGGCGCAGCAGCTCGAAGTTCGGGTTGCCGAACAAATGCGCGATATTCAATTTGCTGCCGGTATAAAAATTATCGACGCACAAGACGTCATGTCCTTGCGCCAGCAAAAACTCGCACAAATGCGAACCGAGAAAGCCGGCGCCGCCCGTGACCAGGGTGCGCTTGCAGTGCAATTCCCTCATCGATGAAGACTCCTCTGGCACAAGCGCAGCGCTTCGTCCAGCACCGCCTCCGCACTCACATTCGCCGCGCAAGGATGGCCGATCGGACAAACCGCATGGGGGCAAGGCCGGCATGGCACATCCGCGTACAACAGGCGATGGCGCACCCGGTCCAAGGGCGCCCAGCGCTGCGGGTCGGCGCCCGAGCAGACGATCACGCTCGGCGTCGCCATCGCTGCCGCAATATGGGAAACGCCGGTGTCGTTGCAGACCACCAGCTTGGCTCGGGCAATCAGCGCGGCGAGCGCGCCGAGGTCGGTGCGCCCGCACAAGTCGATCGCTTTCGAGCGCATCTTCTGCAGTACCGCATCGATGATCGGGCGCTCGTCCGCGGCACCGGTCAACACCACTTGCAAGCCCTGCGCCGCCAAGCCGTCGGCCACCTGCGCAAAGCGCGCAGGCAGCCAGCGCCGCGACGGCAGGCGCGCGCCCGGATGAACGCATACATAGGCGCCTGCCATCGGCAGAACGCGCCGCGCCGGACCCGGAATTTCAAAATCCCCGTCCCGCAACGGAAACTCCAGCGACGCGTCGCAAGCGTCGATTCCCAAAAAATTCAGCAGCCGCAGATAGCGCACTACCTCGTGTTCGCGCTCCGTCCATTGCATGAAACATTCCGGATCCGGGCAATAGCCTCCCGGCACATAAAATCCTGCGTTGCACGCCGCGCCGAGCGCAACCGTAAGCGGGTTGCTCAAGACACCGCTGCCGTGCCATTGCAGCGCAAGATCGAATTTGCAGCGTTGCGCCGCCTCAAAAAATCCAGGCAGCCGGCCGATCTCCGGCTCGATTTCCGGCAATCCGGGAAACCCGGGAAACGCCATGAAATCGTCGACAAACTTGTTGAAACGCGCCGCAAAACTGCGTGCCCACGGCAAACCGACCAGCGTAATCCTGGCGTTGGGCGCTGCAGCCCGCAAGGCGCGCAGGGCCGGCACCGTGCATAACAAATCACCCAGTTGCAAAGCGCGAAACACCACGATGCTGCGCAGCGTGGCGAAGGCCGGCCGACCGGCAACGTCGGCCGTCATCGAGCGCCCTGCCCCATCATCAGCGCCGGCTTTTCAAGCAGGAAGGAACCGATCGCCAAGGCATCCAGCGGCGTGGTGCAAAACGATTCCAGCGCATCGCGCGGCGTACAGACGATCGGCTCACCACGCGTGTTGAACGAGGTGTTGACCAGGACCGGCACGCCGGTGCGCGCCGCAAATGCCTTGAGCAAATCGTAATAAGCCGCATGCTGCGTGCGCCTGATGGTTTGCACCCGTGCAGTGCCATCGACGTGGCGCACCGCCGGTATCCGGTTGGCCTTGTCGGGCCGCACCTCATACACGAAGACCATGAAAGGCGAGACATCGCCGCCGACGAACCAGTTGCCGGCCTCCTCTTCCAACACCACCGGCGCCACCGGCCGAAAATCCTCCCGGTCCTTGATCTGGTTCAAGCGGCTCTGCATCGATGCATCGATCGGAGAGGCCAGGATCGAGCGCGCACCGAGCGAACGCGGGCCGTATTCCATGCGCCCCTGGAACCAGCCGACCACCTTATCCTGTGCCAGCAAATCAGCGGTTGCCTGCGCGATATCGACGACGCGGCGGTAAGGCAATTTAGCTTGCTGCAAAAATTGTTCGATCTCGCCGTCGCCATATGCGGGACCGAGAAATACATGATCCATTGCCCAGCGCCGCGCACGGTCCGCACGCTGCTGCGCATCGACCCACAACGCCGCGCCCAAGGCAGTGCCGGCGTCACCCGCCGCCGGTTGTATCCATACCCGGGAAAACGGCCCGCGGTCACGGATCTTGGCATTCATCACACAGTTCAAGGCGACCCCGCCGGCCATGCACAAATCGTCCGCGCCGGTTTCCCGGTGCAGCCAGTCGGTCATCTCGGCCACCGTGTCCTCCAGCACCAGTTGCAGCGAATGCGCGATATCCATGTGCACTTGTTCCAGCGCTGCGCCACGGACACGCGCCGGACCGAAGAGCTCGCGCCAATCCGCCGGTTCCAGGGTGTAGTCTCCTTCGCCCCGATAGCACAGCACCTCGCGCAAGGCAGGGACAAATGCCGGCTTGCCGAAGGAAGCCAGCGCCATCACCTTGTACTCGTCGGAGGACCGCAAAAATCCCAGATGCTCGGTAATTTCTTCGTACAGCAAACCGAGCGAGTGCGGATAATTCACCTGCTTCAAGCGGCGATATGCGCCCTCGCGATACACCCCGTAACCGGTCGTCGCGCGCTCGCCGCGTCCATCCATGGCCAGCACCGCACATTCCTCGAACGGCGCCGCCAGAAAAGCGCTGGCCTCGTGCGCCAGATGATGCTCGATAAAATGCCAGCGATACGGTCCATCGTGACCGATGCCGCGAAAGCGCTGCTTCAAGTGATGCGGCGCAGCGCTGGCCAACTGGCGCGGCGCGTTCACGATGTAGGAAAGCGCCAATGGGTCCCAGGGCGACAGCCATTCCGACGCCTGCGCGGAAGGTTCAAGCGGCAAGGAAATCGCCGCACGCCTGCCCTGTTCTCCTAGTTGGATGAAAGGATCGTAGGAATAGGCGACGTGCGCCACCTCGCGCAAATCGATGCCCGCTTCTTGCAGACAATAGTTGATTGCATGGAAGGGCAACTGCCACACGGTAAAAGGGACTGGACGCTTGCCATGCTTGACGCGCGTAAAGCGTTCCTCTTCCGCTGCTGCAATCACCACCCCGTCGGCGACCAGACAGGCCGAGCAATCGTGAAAAGCCGCATTGATGCCGAGGGTGTACATCAAAAGCTTCCTTAGGAGAATTTGCAGCTGAAACTCTTGCTTGCGCTCAAAACTCTTGCATGCTGCGCCAGAAAAGATGCACGCGAGATGCACGCGCACTGCCTAAAATTCCCGGCAATTAAAAATCACCTTAACTCATCACGAAACTTATACAAGAAATAAATCTCCTGGATTTGACGCATCGCATGGCATGAAAGGAGCAAGGCCGGTTTCGGAGAGAAAATTCCCCTTCCTCATCGACCCACCTTGAACTTTTAATGCTCTCTAAAGGCGTGGCACTTAGCCCTCTTCCCCCTGTCCAATTGCAATTCAACATCGGCCCATCGATGCAGGTCTCCAACAGAGAAGCTATTACGCATGAAACCAACGGCTCAGGACCGGTCAGATGAAGCCAGCATCGCATCGGATCTCTGGCAAGTCATGGGCCAGTACCGCTGGCGAATCGCTGCCGCACTGGCATTCCTGATTGCAGCAAAACTCGCAGCAGTAGCTGTGCCGCTGCTTCTCAAACGCATCGTCGACGAGCTCTCGCGCCCTGAACTGCTGATCGCCCTGCCTATTTACCTGCTTGCCGGCTATGCCTTCCTGCGCTTCTCCAGCACGCTTTTCAACGAGTTGCGCGACCTGCTTTTTTCTCGCGTGACGCAGCGCACGGTGGCAGTCTATGCGCAAAAAATCTTTTCTCATTTGCTGGCCTTGGGCGCGCGCTTCCATGCCCAGCGCCATATGGGCGGCCTGCTGCCTGATATCGATCGCGGCACCAACGGCATCGCCTTCCTGCTTGGCGTCGGACTCTTCACCCTCGTCCCGACCTTGATTGAAATTGGCCTGATCCTCGGCATCATGCTGGCGCGCTACAAAGGCTGGTTTGCCGGAACCATTGCACTCACCTTCGTCGCCTATGCCGGATTTACGCTATATTTCACGGCCAAGCGCACCATCTATCAACGCCGCGTCAACAAGCTCGATTCCAGTGCGAAGAGCCGGCTGGCCGACAGCCTGCTCAATTACGACACCATCAAGTATTTCACGAACGAAGAAGTGGAAGCATGGCGCTTCCGGGAAATCATGGGGCATTGGAGCGAAGCCGCGGTCGGCAATCAACATGCGCTGTTCATTCTCCATACCGGCCAGAGCGCGATCATCGCGATCGGCGTCGCCGCCACCATGTTGCTGGCCGGCGATGAAGTCTGGCGCCGCACCATGACCGTCGGCGACCTGGTGCTGATCAATGCCTATGTGCTGCAAGTGTGCCTGCCGCTCAATGCGCTGGGCTTCGTCTATCGCGAAGTCAAAGATGCCTGGATCAACACCGAACGCCTGTTCCAATTGCTGCGCGAACAGCCGGAAATCAAGGAATCGCCCACCCTGCCCGTCTTGCGACCGGCGCGCGGCGAGGTGGTATTCGAGCATGTGGATTTCCACTACGAACCATCGCGTCCGATTCTGTTCGATATCAGTTTCCGCATTCCGCCCGGCCGCACAGTCGCCGTGGTGGGAGGAAGCGGCTCGGGAAAATCCACTCTCGCGCGCCTGCTCTTGAGATTCTATGAACCCGGCGGCGGCCGCATCCTGATCGACGGGCAAGACATCGGCAAGCTCAGCCCGCGCAGTCTGCGCGCAGCCATCGGCGTAGTGCCACAGGACACGGTGTTGTTCAACGACACGATCGGCTACAACATTGCCTATGGCCGCATCGATGCCAGCCGCGATGAAATTCTTGCAGCGGCCAAAGCGGCGCACATTCACGAGCTGATCGAATCGCTACCGCAAAAATACGAGACGCAAGTCGGCGAACGAGGCGTGAAACTTTCCGGCGGAGAAAAACAGCGCATTGCCGTCGCGCGTGCCGTGCTGAAAAATCCGCCCATCCTGATTTTCGATGAAGCGACCTCGGCGCTTGATTCCTATTCAGAACACGCGATTCAGCAGGAACTCGATCGTTTGTCCAAGAATCGAACCACTCTCGTCATTGCGCATCGGCTTTCCACGATCGTAGCGGCGGATGAAATACTCGTGCTGGAACGCGGCCGCATCGTCGAACGCGGTAATCATAGCGAGCTGCTGCGGCGCAACGGCCTGTATGCGCGGCTATGGTTGCTGCAACAGCGCATCGACCAGCAAGAGGCCCTGCGGCGCGAGTCTAGCAGTCAGTCAAGTTGAGCCCGTTTTTATTTCTATCGGTTTCATTTCTATCGAACTGCCTATAGGAGGAATGTGCGTAGCGTTTGCCGTTGTCAATAAATGTTGTTCTGCAACCGCAACTTGCTTATTGATGCGTACACAGAATTCATGACGCCCGCCCTGCCAGATCTCGCGAGATGTCATGTATTACGTAACTCTCAATAATAGATGCGTAGATGCAGACGACCGGAGAAAAACATGTTCTTGAAAAACATCGCGGTGTCGGTTGTAGTGCCGACTTGCGGCCGTGCAGCACTTCTACATCGATGTCTGGCTTCCTTGGCCGCGCAAGATCTGCCTACGGCATTTTACGAAATCATCGTGGTCGATGACGGCCCAAGCACAGCCACCCAACGCATCATTGCCGACTGGAGCCGCCGCATGGCCGTCAACGGCCTCGAAATTTCCTATGTCGCCAATGCCGGTCCGCACGGGCCGGCCGCGGCGCGCAATCGCGGCTGGCGCATTGCGCGTGCACCGATCATTGCTTTTACCGATGACGATACGATACCCTCATCCGGCTGGTTGAAAAACGGGCTGGCCGCCTTCGGCGACACTGTCGACGTGCTGTGCGGCAGGATCGAAATGCCCTTGCCCGCGACACCTACCGACTATGAGCGCGATGCCGGACACCTGGAAACCGCCGAGTTCGTCACGGCCAACTGCTTTTGCCGCAAGGAAGTGCTCGAATCCCTGAACGGTTTCGACGAGCGCTTTCGATTTGCATGGCGCGAAGACAGCGACTTGCATTTTCGCCTGCTCGAACGAAAGGCAAATATCGCGCGCGCACCGCGAGCAGTGGTAGTTCATCCGGTCCGACCCGCCCCATGGGGCGTGAGCATTTCGCAGCAAAAGAAAATCCTGTTCGATGCGCTGCTGTATAAAAAGCACCCGCAGCTATATCGGCAAAAAATTCGCGCAACGCCGCGTTGGGACTATTACGCCATCGTTGCCGCGTTGCTGGCAACCCTGCTGGCTCTTGCGGCCGGCCGGCTGCCGGCGGCGATGGCCGCCGCTGCGGTCTGGCTTTTCATGACCGCGCGATTTTGCCTGATGCGCTTGCGCGGAACGACGAAAACCCTGTCCCATGTCACCGAAATGGTGGTTACCTCGATCGCGATTCCGGCACATGCGGTGTTCTGGCGTATGGCCGGCGCGCTGCGCTTTCGCGTCCGATTTTTTTAAAGCTTGCGCAGCGACGCGATCCGAAGGAGAACCACGCACCATGCGCCCTCTGAAAATTCTGACATGGCATACGCACGGCAGTTACCTCTATTACCTGACACAGGCTCCGCATGACTTCTACGTCATCTCGAAGCCCGGCCGTCCGCCCGGATACGGCGGGCGCTGCGGCCACCTGCCGTGGGGCGACAACGTCTTCGACATGCCGGCTGCGGAACTGCGCCGCCATCAATTCGACTGCATCATTTTCCAGGACGACGATCAATACCTGAAAGACCAGTTCGAATTGCTGACGCCGGCGCAACGCGCCTTGCCGCGCATCTACCTTGAGCACGACACGCCGCGCGAACATCCGACCGACATGCGGCATCCGGTCGATGACCCGAACGTGCTGCTGGTGCATGTGACGCATTTCAATGCGCTGATGTGGCATTGCGGCCGCACCCCCACGTGCGTGATCGAACATGGCGTGATCGCGCCGCCCGAGGCGTGCTATCGCGGCGGATTGGAACGCGGACTGGTAGTGATCAACAACCTGGCGCGGCGCGGGCGCCGGCTCGGCCTCGATATTTTTCTCGCGGCGCGCGAACAGGTGGCGCTGGACCTGGTCGGCATGGGCGCGCAAGAACTCGGCGGCATCGGTGAAATCCAGCACGCGCTGCTGCCGGCCTTCGCGTCCGATTATCGCTTCCTGTTCAATCCGATCCGCTACACCAGCATGGGCCTGGCGGTGATTGAAGCAATGATGATCGGCATGCCGATCGTCGGCTTGGCGACTACAGAGATGGCCACCGTGATCGAGAACGGCAAGTCCGGTTACGTGGACACCAATCCGGCCGCGCTGGCGGCACATATGAAGGAATTGCTGCGCAACCATGCGCTGGCAAAGCAGTTGGGTGAGCAGGCGCGGCGAAAGGCGCTGGAACGTTTCGGCATCGAGCGCTTCACCGCCGACTGGAACGCGGCGCTGCGGCGGGTCACCGGCAGCGCTGTTCCGCACGCGCGACGGCTCGAACCTCATCAAATCTCTCAAAGCGGAAAGGACATGCATGCCATTTCTCAACAGCTATTTCATTGACAAGGACGCCGCCCGCAAAGCGGTAGAGTTGAGCCTGCCGATGATTCACGCCGCGATGGCGGACCATGAGGCGGGCGACGGCAATTTTCTCTACATCGTCATCATGAAACCCGGCAGCAGCCCCGCCTGTACCGGCGCCGAATTCGAAGACGCCATCCTGTACGAGCATGCGGTAGGCGACGAGGCAACATGGGACGCCGACTACCGTGCTTTTGCGCGCGCCAAGGCCAAGCTCGCATGGCGCACCGGCGTCGATGCGCAGACGGTCCAGGAGTTTCAGCCGCAGCTGCTGGCCGCGTGCGACACCGTGCTGGGCGGCAGCTGCGTACTGAATGGCATCGTGGTCGGCGTCAGCGGCGCCGACCCTTGGTACGACGAGGCTTTTGCAGGAATCATCGCAATGTGCTTGCGCGCCATCGCCAAGAAAGGCTTTGCCGCCGAGCGCGAGAAAAGCCTATTTCTGCGGCAGAAATAGGATCTTGGAGCCTCTAAATCAATGCCGCTGGCCAGGCGCGCCGACGCAGACAGTACGAACGTACGGCAAGGAGAAGCAACCACGCCAGCGGCTTTTATTTAGAGGCTCTTAGGAGGCAGCCGCTGCATTCAACCCAATCCATTGTGAGCCTCGCATCATGAAAAAAATTGCCTTTGTCAGTGATCATGCTTCTCCCTTGGCCGCTCCCGGCAGCATCGATAGCGGCGGCCAGAACGTGTACGTCGCCCATCTTGCCAAGCAGCTTGCCCAGTTCGGCTACCTGGTCGACATCTTCACGCGGCGCGATTCTCCTGCACTCAAGCAAGTCGTGCAGTGGCGCGAAAACATCCGCGTCATCCACGTCCCGGCCGGACCCGCGCAGTACGTGCCGAAAGAAAAAATGCTGTCCTGCATGGAGCAGTTCGCACGCTTCGTAACGCGTTTCGCGCGGCGCCAGGAAAGCCTGTACGACGTGGTCCATGCAAATTTTTTCATGTCGGGCATCGTGGCGCAGCAGCTCAAGCACGCCCTCGGCATTCCGTACGTGATTACTTTTCATGCCTTGGGTCAGGTCAGGCGTTTGTCGCAGGGTGCGGCCGACAGCTTTCCGGCGGAGCGGCTGGAAATAGAGCATGACCTGATGCAGAACGCCGACCGTATCATTGCCGAATGTCCGCAGGATCGGCGCGACATGGAGAAGCTATACGGCGCCGCGCGCAGCCGCATCGATATCGTGCCCTGCGGTTTCGATCCGGACGAACTGTGGGCGGTGCCTCAGATCGCGCGCCAGCAACTCGGCCTGGAGCGCGGCAAATTCATCGTCTTGCAGCTCGGCAGGATGGTGCCGCGCAAAGGCGTCGACAATGTGATCCGTAGTCTGGCGATCCTGCGCGACCGCCACGGCATCCAAGCCCAGTTGCTGGTGGTGGGCGGCGACGCAGCGCCATCCGGCTTGCACGGCAACCCCGAACTGGCGCGCCTGATGCAGTTGGCGGCGCAACTCGGATTGCAGGAACAAGTAAATTTCACCGGCCAGAAAGCGCGCTCGGAACTGCGCTACTACTACAGCGCTGCCGATGTTTTCGTCACCACGCCGTGGTATGAGCCGTTCGGCATCACGCCGGTCGAAGCCATGGCTTGCGGCACGCCGGTCATCGGTTCGGCCGTCGGCGGCATCAAGACCACGGTGCTGGAGGGACAGACCGGCTACCTGGTGCCGCCGCGCGATCCGGAGGCCCTTGCCGAGCGGCTGGCGCTGCTGCATCGCGATCGTGCCCACGCCAGGCAGCTGGGCGAAAACGGCATGCGGCGCGCGTATCAACGCTATACCTGGCGCAGCGTGGCGGAGCAGATCGCTGCGATCTATGAGGTGGTGCTTGAAAACGCCAGCATGCGCACCGCCCCTTCCCATCTGCAAGCGGCCGGCTCCGGCCTTTCAACATTTGAATGGAAAATATGATGCATCCTAATCAATCGGCAACCCCAGTGAAAAACGACCATGGCCTGCAAGGCAAATCGGTACTGGTGACCGGCGGCGCAAGCGGCCTTGGCGCCGCGCTTTGCAATCTGCTCGGCACGGCCGGCGCCGATATCGCGGTCGGCGATCTCAACCTGGACAAGGCCGGCGCGGTGGTCCACGCGTTGCGCAGCAGCGGCATGCGGGCGCACGCGATCGGCTTTGACGTGGGCGATCCGCAAGCGGCGGAACGGGCCGTAGCGGAAACGATCGCGCAGTTCGGCACGCTCGATGTGTTGATCAACAACGCCGGGACCGACGTCACCCTGCCGATGGCGGAATTGGCGCCCGACGAATGGCAGCGCGTGATCGACACCAACCTGAACGGCCCCTTCCTGCTGGCAAAATATGCCTCGGCGCACATGAAGCGCACCGGCGGCGGCCATATCATCAACGTCACCTCGACAGCCGCCAAGCGCGCCTGGCCGAATGCTTCGGCCTACCATGCCAGCAAGTGGGGCTTGCTCGGGCTGTCGCACGCAATGCACGCAGAACTGCGGCCGCACGGCATCAAGGTCACCGCAGTCGTCGCGGGCGGCATGCGCACGCCATTCTTGCTGGAGCGCTTCCCCGACATCGATCTCGCCACGCTGCAAGACCCGATGAATGTGGCGCAAGCGATCAAGTCGGTATTGCTGCTGCCGATCGAAACCGTGGTGGCGGAAATCACGGTCTTGCCGATGCAGGAGACTTCCTGGCCGTAGGGCGGTGATACGATGAAAGCGATTTTCCTCGACAAGGACGGCACCCTGATCAATGACCTGCCCTACAACGTCGACCCGCGGCGCATGATACTGGCCCGCGGTGCTGCGGCAGGCCTGCGGCTGTTCGCGCGGCTGGGCTACCGCTTGCTGGTGGTGAGCAACCAATCGGGAATTGCCCGAGGCTATTTCGGCGAAACGGCTCTGCCGGCGGTGCAGCGGCGGCTGGCTGATCTCATGGAAGCGTCGCAGGCACGCCTGGATGGATTTTATTATTGTCCGCATCATCCCGATGGCGTCGTTCCGCGCTATGCGCTGGCCTGCATTTGCCGCAAGCCGATGCCGGGCATGTTGCTGCGCGCCGCCTCCGAGCACGGCATCGAGCTGGCTGATTCCTGGATGATCGGCGATATCCTGCACGACGTCGAAGCGGGAAACCGTGCCGGTTGCAAGACTATCCTGATCGACAACGGCAATGAGACCGAATGGAATGTTTCCGCGCTGCGCAAGCCCGATTTCATTGTCGCGGATCTGCATGCCGCGGCGCGCTTGATCGCCCAGCGAGAATGTACACGAGCGTGACGCGATGAATACCCCCGACTGGAAGACGGCAAAGAATATTCTCTGCATCCGCCTCGATTCTCTCGGCGATGTATTGATGTGCACGCCGGCGATACGCGCCATCAAGCAATCCGGCCCCGGCCGTTCGGTCACCTTGCTCAGTTCACCCAGCGGCACCGCCGCCGCACCCTTCGTGCCGGAGATCGATGCGGCGCTCGAATACGCGGCGCCGTGGATGAAAAGCAGCCGGTCCCATGCCGCCGCGGTAGACCTGGCGTTGGTGCAGAGCCTGCAAGCCGGACGCTTCGACGCGGCGGTCATCTTCACCTCCTACAGCCAGAGCGCTCTGCCGGCGGCGTTGTCGTGCCATCTGGCCGGCATACCGCTGCGCCTGGCGCACTGCCGCGAGAATCCATACCAGTTGCTGAGCGATTGGGTGCCAGATCCCGAACCGCAGATACGCATCCGCCATGAAGTGCGGCGTCAACTGGACCTGGTCGCGGCAATCGGCTGCCACGCTGCCGGCGAGCGGCTTTCTTTCGCCGTGCGCGAGGCCGATCTGGCTTGGCTCAGGCATCGCCTGACGGCCGCCGGCATGGATCTGTGCCGGCCCTGGATAATGCTTCATCCGGGCGCGACAGCGTCTTCGCGCCGCTATCCGGTGGCGCACTGGCCGCAGGTCATTCAACTCCTCGCCGGCACCGCCGGTTACGGCGTGGTCTTGACCGGCGATGCCGATGAAATTTCCCTGATCGATGAAATACGGCGGACGGGCGGTTCGGCCGCGTGCTCGCTGGCGGGCGAACTCGATCTCGGAAAATTGGGAGCAGCGATTGCGCTGGCGTCAGCCGTGGTTTCAAACAACACGGGACCGGCGCACATGGCCGCCGCGATCGGCACGCCGCTGGTCGATTTGTATGCCCTCACCAATCCGCAACACACGCCGTGGCAGGTGCAGAACCGCATACTGTTCCATGACGTGCCATGCCGCTTCTGCTACAAAAGCGTATGCCCTGAGGGGCATCAGGACTGTCTCGCCAAGGTTGAGCCGGCTCGCGTGGCCGATGCGGTGTGCCACCTTTTGCGGTCGTTGCCGAAGGCACCAAGCATGCAGCATGAGTACATTTTCTCTCATCCGGTTTTGTAGATTTGGCCGAAAGCGAATGCTGCGTTGTGTCCGCGCTCATGGGTCCGGCAAGAGGAATGACGCCGGCGTCACGCCGCCGCCCGATGCCAGTACCAGTCGGCAAACTCCTCGCCCGACAGCGGACGGCACAGGTGAAAGCCCTGCACTTTCCTGCAATTGCGCTGACGGAAGGCATCCAGCGCTGCCTGGGTTTCAATGCGCTCGGCAACCACGTCTAGGCCCAGCTTGCGGCTCAGCGCCAGGATGGAATCGCTCTGCGCCGGCCCGAAGTTTTGCGTATTGAGCTTGAGCGTGTCGATCGGCAAACGGCTCAGTTGCGCCACATGGGCATCGCCGTGTTCGGCGTCGTCGATATCGACATCGACCTTGACGCCCAGGTGCTGGAGTTCGTCCAGCACCGCCGTCACCTTGTCCAGGTTTTCCAGCACGGCCGCTTCATGCACTTCGAGATGGATGCAACCTGGAGCGATGCCGCTGTCAGTCAATGTCCGGGCCAGCATCCGGCTGAAATTTTTTTGCAGGAATTGCTGCGGCGAGAGATTGATTGCGATCGGCAAGGACGGCAGTCCTTTTGCGGCCCATTCCAGGAGCTGGCGACAAACCTCATCGAGCGTCCAGCGTCCCAACGGATGAATCAAGCCGCTGGCCTCGGCGACGGGAATGAACTCATCCGGATCGAGGCTTGGCCCCGGCCATCGAATGAGCGCTTCGACCGATATCACGTTGCCGCTTTCACTGTCGAAAACCGGTTGATACACCAGCCGAAACGCATGCTGATCCAGATCTGCTTTCATGCGACTTTCGATCGAGGAGCGCTGCTGCGTCTGTCGATCATGTTCCTCGGCAAAGAAGCTGTAATTGCCGCCGCCGGCAGCCTTGGCCTGGTACATCGCCAAATCTGCGTTCTGGATCAAGGCATCGATCGTCTCGCCGTCGTCCGGAAAAACGCTGATGCCGATGCTCGAAGGCGTGCGCAATTCCAGCCCGTTGATCAGGTAAGGCCGATCGAGCGAATCCAGCACGTGGACTGCGGCCTGGACGATATCCCGCTCGTCCTTGATCTGCGCCAGCACGGCGACGAATTCATCGCCGCCCAGACGGCCCGCCATGTCTTGCGACCGGATGCTGCGGGCAATGCGCCGCGCCGCTTCCTGCAGCACCTGGTCACCGATCTTGTGGCCATGGGTATCGTTGATGGACTTGAAACCGTCCAGGTCGAAAAACAATACCGCCAGCTTGCCGCCGGAACGGCGCGCGCTGGCTGCCATATGTTCGGCGAATTCGTATAACAGGAGGCGGTTGGGCATACCGGTCAAGGGGTCATGGCTGGCAACGTAGCGCAGCTGATCGGCGATATTCTTCTGTGCAGTCACGTCGAGGTGAGTAATGATCAGGCGGGTAGTCTTGCCGTGCTCGGTCGCAAGCGCCAGCCAACGGGTAATGAACCAGCGATAGCTTCCATCCTTGTGCCGCAAACGGTATTCGATCTCGGTGTTGGGTGCGGGGACCCTGGGCAGGCGTGCCAATTGCTTCAGTACGCGGTCCTTGTCTTCCGGATGCAGCCGGCTTTTCCATTCTTCGATCTGGTTCGGCAACTCGGCATCTTCATAACCCAATTGCTTTTTCCATTCCGGCGAAAAAAAGACGGCATCGTTGCCGATGTCCCATTCCCAGAAACCGAGTCCGGCAATTTCCGCGGCCATGCGCGACCTGGCCAGGGCTTCCTTGATTTCCTGCTCGGCGTGCTTGCGCCAAGTAATGTCCGCGGAAAAAATCACTGCTCCGGCAGGCGCCGGAAAAATACGCGTCTCGAACCAACGTGGCTCATTTTCGCCGCAAAATTCAACCCGTGCCGCCGTGTGTTCCCGCACGACCCGCGCCAACTGCTCATGCACCAGGCGCCCTTCCCCGCCGGGAAAAATAGCCGCCAGATCCCGGCCGATCAATTCGCTTTCGCGTTGGCCTGCGCGTTCGGCCGCGCGGCTGTTCAGGTACACCAGCGTACCGTCGGCGGACACGCCTGCGACGGCATCGGCCACGCTTTCCAGAATCAACTGCAACCGCAATTTCACCGCTTCAGCCTCCTGGCGCCGCGCTTGTTCGCGCCGGGTATGCTCCGACTGCGCCAAGTGCGCGGCCACCCGGGCCAGCAATTCCTTGGCCTTGAAAGGCTTGACCAGGTAATCGTCCGCGCCGGCCACCAATCCTTTCACCAGGTCGTCCTGACTGTCGGCGCCCGAGACGACGATGACCGGCAATGCCGCAGTAACCGGGTCGTTGCGGAGGATCTTTAAAAACTCGAAACCATCCATGCCGGTCATCATGATGTCGGTCAACACCAGGTCCGGCTGGGAGCGGCGGATGCGCGCCAGCGCGCTAGCGGCGTCGGCTACCGATTGGACGTCGTAATACTCGCTGAAAAGGCGTGAAAGATATCCGCGCATATCCGGGTTGTCATCGATCACCAGGATACGTGCTCGCACGGCGCCAGCCGGCAGCGGCGCTGCGCCGGCCTCGATCGACGCCTCCCGGATTTCCTCGGGCAACCATGTCAGCGCTTCCTGCACATAGGTATTGACCGTCGTCCCTGAGTGAAAGGTAGCAGCGACCGCCAGTTGGGCCGCTCCCGCCTGCTGTGCTGGCGATCCGACCGGGAGGTGCACCACAAACCGGGAGCCTCGACCGTAAGTGCTTTCGACGCGGATGGTACCGCCGTGCAGCTTTACCAGATCCTGCGTCAAGGCCAGGCCGATGCCGGCGCCCTCCTGCACTCTGGCGCCTTTTTCCTCGATTCTGTGAAAACGCTCGAATAGGTGCGGCAACTCCTTCTCCGGAATACCCGTCCCGGTGTCCCGCACCGACAGTTCGACATGGCCGTCTTGTGCCTGCAGCGCAACTTCGATCTCGCCTTGCATGGTGAATTTGAAGGCATTCGAAACCAGGTTCAGGACTATCTTTTCCCACATGTCCCGATCGACGAAAACCGCCTTCGGCAACGGCGGACAATGAACGATCAGGCGCAGGCCGGCGCGTTCAATCGTCGATCGGAAATTGCTCACCAGTTCACTGGTCAATGCAGAAAGGTCGGTCTGCTCCAGGGTCACCTTCATATGGCCGGATTCAACACTGGAAAAATCCAGCAGGGCGCTGACCAGCTTCAACAGACGCAATGCATTGCGATAGGCCAGGGCAAGCTGGCTGCGCTGCTCTTCATCCAAGGCTCCGGTCGCTTGCTGCACCTGCTCCAACGGCCCGATCAACAAAGTCAGGGGGGTGCGAAACTCATGACTGACATTTTGAAAAAATTCAGTCTTGGCTTGATCGAGTTTGGCCAATTCGCGGTTCGCCCGCCGCAGACGCTCATTTAACCCGTACAACTCCTTGTTGCGTACCATCAGTTCCGTTTCGAGTTCGATGAGGCGTGCGCCCTTTTCATCGATCGACTCGGACGAACGCCGCTGCGAGTAGATATAGGCCGTGACGTCTTCAACCCTGTGGATGATATAGACCACCTTCCCATGCTGATCCAGCACCGGCGAATTAATCGGGCTCCAATAATGTTCTTCGAAACTTTTCCCATTTTCCTTCGGCACCTGCACATCGTATTTTTGAATCGGCATGGCATCGGGTGCCCGGGTCTCCAGCACCTTGGCCAGCGAGGCAGCGAGGTTACCGACGCCGTCTGCACGAGGATCGTCCGGGTTATCGGGAAAAACCTCAAAAATGAACCGTCCGCAGATAGCCTCACGCTCGGTATGCGTCGCTTTCAAGTAAGCATTGTTGACTGCGACAATGTACAGGTCGGGAGTAAGAATCAGGTAAGGAGTCGGGGAGGCTTCGAATATCCACTGGAATTCGAATGGCCTCGGAAATTTGTGTTTGTACTTTTCAGCAGCCATGAATTGCAGATGAAACACACATCATCAATGAGACGGAAGCCATTAGATTGGAATGAATATTGCATGTTCCGGCAACAAATAAAAATAGATACTCCGGCATCTCTTCGATTTTCTGGAGGTCATCCTGAAACACCCTGTTACACCGCTTACCCCTTCATCGTACAAATGGCGTTCGCTTCGTCGTTAAATGGATAGCACATTCAATGACCATCCAACGAAGGAGAATCACCATGAAAAAGCCTCTCGCCGCCACACTCGCCGTATTCAGCTTCGGCGCCGCTTTGCTGTTCACTGCGCAAACCGCCACGGCCCATGATCGCGTAAGCTGGTCCGTCAATATCGGTGCTCCCGTGGCTTTCGCTCCGCCACCCGCGGTCTACGGCCCGCCGGTGGTGGTCTATCGGCAGCCGTCAGGATATGTTTACCAGGAACCAGTACGTGTCGTGGAATATAACCGCCATTACTACGGCTATCGCGAACATGCCTGGCGCGAACAGCAAAGGCGCGAATGGTGCCTGCGTCATCATCGGCCCTATGAATATGAGCCGTACCGCGGCCGCTGGTAATGCGGCCAGGCGCTCGGCGGGCACGTCCTGCCGGGCAGAAACACTGTCCGGCAAGAACCTTTAATTTTCGTGCCGGTCCAATTTATTCCGACGTAAATCACGGTCGCCTTATGAACCTTTTCAAGGAGCCCAAGGCCTCAAGGCCTGCACAAAAGTGCATGTGGATACCGTCCGACCCGCCACCTTCGCGTCGCGACTTGGTAAGAGCAACCGTGGTGGAAATCGGCATCGCCATGCAAGATGCGAACGGCACGGACAGCGCCGCCGAATATCTGAAATCCCAAGGCATCGATCTGGAAACCGCAGTACGGGTGTTATCTCGGCCCAGGCAACGCCGCAAGTGAAAATATACCGGCAGTTAAACCAGTTCCAGTTCCCGCAACTCCATTTTGAGCAGTGCATAGAATATCGGCGCAGCAATCACGCCCTGCACGCCGAAGACCGACTCCATCACCAGCATCGCCACCAGCAATTCCCAAGCGCTCGCATTGATGCGCGAGCCTATGATGCGCGCGTTCAAAAAATATTCCAGCTTGTGGACCACCACCATGAACAGCAACGCAGCCACGGCCGTCTGCAAGGAATGGGAGAGGCTGACGATGACCAGCACCGTATTGGAAATCAGGTTGCCCAGCACCGGCAGCAGGCCCGCAAAGAAGGTGATCGCGATCAGGCTCTTCGACAGCGGAAGACGCACGCCGGCGAGCGGTAATATGACAAGGATAAAAATCGCAGTGATCGCCGTATTGATCGCCGAGATCCGTACCTGCGCAAAAACGATGCGTTGAAATGCGGCGCTCAGATTGCCGGCACGATTGCGCAACGCCGCAGCGAACGGCCGGTATGGCATTTGCGATCCGGTATCGTGCATGGCGATCATCGCACCGATTATCATGCCGATCAAAAGATGGAGCGCGGTCATGCCCGCCTCGGCGCCGATCGATTTTGCCTCCTTCGCATGCTCGCGCAGCCAATCCCTGATCATATCCCGAAGCGCATCGACATCGGCCGGCAGGCTATCCTTCAACCAGACAGGAAACTGGTCACGCGAGGTTTCGAGAATGTCGGCTAGAGCCTGTTATGAACTTATATTGAAAATCTGAGCCATGTGAGGAAGCATGAG
>CBIHON010000017.1:0-101313 GCA_966211965.1 uncultured Burkholderiales bacterium
AGGCTGGTTCAAGCATTGCGGCTACACCTTACATTAAATCGCGAACCGCTCTAATTTCCAGACAAAAAAAGCCGCGCGAGCGCGGCTTTTTTTATTTCATGCCATCGTCTTAGCGCTTGAGCTGCGCCAGGTCGCGCACCGCACCGCGGTCTGCCGAGGTCGTCAACGCGGCGTAGGCCTGCAAGGCTTGCGATACGTGGCGAACACGTCCGCTGGGTTGCCAGGCGGCAGCGCCTTTCGCTTCCATCGCGGCACGGCGCCGCGCCAGTTCCGTATCGCTGACGCGCAGGCTGATGGTCCGTTGCGGAATATCGATATCCACCATGTCGCCTTCTTCCACCAGGCCGATCGCGCCGCCTTCGGCCGCTTCCGGCGAGGCGTGGCCGATCACCAGGCCGGACGAACCGCCGGAAAAGCGGCCATCGGTAAACAAGGCGCATTGTTTGCCCAAACCCTTCGATTTGATATACGAAGTCGGATACAGCATCTCCTGCATGCCGGGGCCGCCTTTCGGGCCTTCATAGCGGATGATGACCACATCGCCAGCGTGCACGGTGTCGCCCAGTATCGCCTCGACTGCGGCGTCCTGGCTTTCGAAGACGCGTGCCTTGCCGCTGAATTTGAGAATGCTTTCGTCGACGCCGGCGGTCTTCACGATGCAGCCTTTTTCGGCCAGATTGCCGTACAGGACCGCCAGTCCGCCGTCTTGCGAATAGGCATGGGCCTTGTCGCGGATGCAGCCGCTGCTGCGGTCGGTGTCGAGCGTCGCGAAACGCTCGCTCTGCGAAAACGCGACCTGGGTCGGCACGCCGCCCGGCGCGGCGCGGAACAGCGACTGCACTTCAGGCTCTTGGCTGCATATGATGTCGTACTTGGCGATGGCCTCGCCCACGGTTTTGCTATGGATGGTCGGCAGCGAGGTGTCGAGCAAGCCGGCGCGCGCCAGTTCTCCCAGGATGCCGACGATGCCGCCGGCGCGATGCACATCTTCGATATGGAACTTGTCCGTCATCGGCGCCACCTTGCACAGGCAGGGCACCTTGCGTGAAATGCGGTCGATGTCCGCCATGCTGAAAGGCACTCCTGCCTCATGCGCTGCGGCCAGCAAATGCAATACGGTATTGGTAGAGCCGCCCATCGAGACGTCGAGCGTCATCGCGTTTTCAAACGCGGCCTTGGTGGCGATGCTGCGCGGCAGTACCGAGGCGTCGTCCTGCTCGTAATAGCGTCTGGCCAGTTCCACGATCAGGCGTCCGGCACGCAGGAACAGTTCCTTGCGGTCGGAATGGGTCGCGACGATCGTGCCGTTGCCGGGCAAGGCCAGGCCCAGCGCTTCGGTCAGGCAGTTCATCGAATTGGCGGTAAACATGCCAGAGCAGGAACCGCAGGTCGGGCACGCCGAACGCTCGATCTCGGCGACATCGGCATCACTGACCGTGTTGTCGCCAGCCTTGATCATGGCATCGACCAAGTCGAGCTTGATGATCTTTTGCGAGCCGTCCACCACCTTCAAGACTTTGCCGGCTTCCATCGGGCCGCCGGAAATGAACACTACCGGGATATTGATGCGCAATGCCGCCATCAGCATGCCGGGGGTGATTTTGTCGCAATTGGAAATGCACACCATGGCGTCGGCGCAATGGGCATTGACCATGTATTCCACCGAATCGGCGATCAGGTCGCGCGAGGGCAGCGAATACAGCATGCCGCCGTGTCCCATCGCGATGCCGTCGTCGACGGCAATGGTGTTGAATTCCTTGGCGACGCCGCCGGCGGCTTCGATTTCGCGCGCCACCAGTTGTCCCAGGTCCTTCAGGTGCACATGGCCGGGTACGAATTGGGTAAAGGAATTGACAACGGCGATGATGGGCTTGTTGAAATCGCCATCCTTCATGCCGGTGGCGCGCCATAGGGCACGCGCGCCTGCCATGTTGCGGCCGTGGGTGGTAGTACGGGAACGGTATTCGGGCATGATTTTCTTCCAAAAATGAATTGTGCGTAGAGTGCCTTGTGCCGGACCGCATGTCAAATAAGCAGCGTTTAACGGCTTCCGTCACCGGGCGATGGCGGAAACACGGTTCGGGTGCGGGGCTCCGGCATCAGTTTAACGCCAGCCGAACATCATCTGTTCCGCCAGCAAATGTTTGGCCGGCTTGAGCGCATCCACCACACCCAGCGACAAGCCCAGCACGGTTTGCGACAGCGCGCCGTCCGGCGCACTGGCAAATATCCGCGCCATGGTGTCGGTCAAGCGAATGGTCAGGCTGCGGTCGGTTTGCCGGTTGCGTGTAAATTCCTCCAGCGTGGCCGGCGTGACTTGCTGCCTCAGCAGACGCGCCAGCACGACTGCATCGCGCAGGCCGAGGTTGAGCCCTTGGCCGGCGACCGGATGCAGGGTTTGCGCGGCGTTGCCGATGGCGACTGTGCGGGCCGAGCCGGCCGGTTTGGCATTCAGGCCCAGCGGAAAGACATTGCGCTTCGTGACAGCGGTAAACCGCCCCAGCCGGGTACCGAAGGCGCGCTCCAGTTCAGCCAGGAAGGCCGCATCCGGCAGGGTCGCCAATTGTTCAATACTGGCCGGACGCGCACACCAGACCAGCGCATAACCTTCCTCTTGCGGCAGCAGCGCCAGCGGGCCTTCGTCGGTGAAGCGTTCGAATGCGCGATGCGCAATCGGCGCGCTGGCCGTGACATGGGCTACGATCGCAATTTGGTCGTAGTCGCGCCGCATCGACTTGACGGTTTGTTCGGAAAACACGCCGCCCTCTGCCTGCACCACGATTTGCGCCGTGATTTTTTTCCCATCGTCCAGCAGCAGTTCGACCTCGTCGTCGCGCTCGCCAACTGCGTTGACCAAGGTTGGGCGCATGGCGGCGACCTCGGTTTGGCGGGCCGCCGCCGAGAGCGCTGTCACCAGCGTGCCGTAGCGTGTCACATAGCCCAGCGCCGGTAACGCGTATTCGTCACGATCGATCAGGGTGCGGCCGAAGTGGCCGCGGCGCGAGACATGGATCTGGTGAATCGCATCGGCTGCCATCGGCCAGGCGCCGACTTCTTCCAGGATCTGCTTGCTGCCGTAGGACAGCGCGATCGAACGCGGATCCTGCGAGGCCTGGTACAGCGTCTTGGCATCGATCAAGGCGATGCGCGCCGGCGCCACGCCGTGTTTGACCAGCAGGGCCGCGAGCGCCAGACCGACGGGCCCGGCGCCGCAGATCGCGATATCGTAGTCGGTCGCCATCGCTTGCCGATCAGGCCGTACGCTTCATGACCGCTTCGATCTCGGCCACGGTTTTCGGCGCGCTGCCGCTGATCACTTCGCAACCGTTTTCCGATACCAGCACGTCGTCTTCGATGCGGATTCCGATGTCCCAGTATTGCTCCGGCACGCCGGGTGCAGGGCGCACGTAAATGCCCGGTTCGACCGTCAGCATCATGCCGGCCTGCAGAGTGCGCCAGGCTTTTTCCTGCCCCTCGGCCGTATTCGCGGCGGTGCGATAGGAGCCGACGTCGTGCACATCCATGCCCAGCCAATGGCCGGTGCGATGCATGTAGAACTGGCGGTAGTCGCCCTTAGCGATCACGTCTTCGAGCGTGCCGACCTTGTTCCGGTCGAGCAGGCCGGTGTCGAGCATGCCTTGCGCCAGCACGCGTACCGCGGCGTCATGGCCGTCGATGAAGCGCTGGCCCGGACGGGTTTCGGCGATCGCGGCGGCTTGCGCGGCCAGCACGATCTCATACAAGGTTTTTTGTGGGCCGGAAAACACGCCGTTGGCGGGATAGGTGCGGGTGATGTCGGAGGCATAGCTGCCGAGCTCGCAACCGGCATCGATCAAAACCAGGTCGCCGTCGCGCAGCACCGCATTGCCGGCGCGGTAGTGCAGCACGCAGGCGTTGGCGCCGGTGGCGACGATCGAGGTATAGGCCGGGAATTCGGATCCGTTTTTACGGAATTCGTGTAATAGTTCTGCCTCGATCTGATACTCGGTGAGGCCGGGGCGCGACATTTGCATCGCGCGGCGATGCGCCCCACCCGAGATCTCGGCGGCGCGCCTCATCAGGCTGATTTCCTGCGTGTCCTTGAACAGGCGCATTTCGTCGAGCAGCACGCGCACGTCGTGCACCGCCGACGGTGCGCTGACGCCGGCGCGCGCCTGCATGCGCACGGACTGCATCCAGCTCTGTACCTGCGCATCGAGCTTGGCATCGCTGCCGAGCGCGAAAAAAAGTGCGGGCGCATCGGCCATCAGTTTCGGCATTTCGGTGTCGAGCGCGCTGATCGGGAAGGCGGCATCGAAGCCGAAGGATTCGCGCGCCGCCTCGGGGCCGTAGCGGAAGCCGTCCCAGATTTCGCGCTCCAGGTTTTTTTCGCGACAGAACAGGATGGCCTGCGTAGTCTTGCCGGCGACCAGGACGATCACCGCTTCCGGTTCGGTGAATCCCGACAAATAATAGAAATAGCTGTCGTGGCGGTACGGATAATCGGAATCGCTGTTGCGCCTCGCTTCGGGCGCGGTCGGTAGGATTGCAATCCCGCCGCCTTTGGCCTGCATCTGTGCGATCAGGCTGGCGCGGCGGTCGGCATAGGTTTTCATGGACGGATTCCTTTGATGAGAGGGGCATTCAATTCCGCGAGTTGTTCCGGCGTGCCGACATTGCTCCAGTCGCCCCGATACACTTCGCCGCCGATCCGGCCGCGCTCCGCGTATTCCCGGATCAGGGGGCCGAGCTTGGCCGATTCGCCGGGCACGATGCGATCGAACATCTCGGGCCGGTACACGCCGATATTGGCGAAGGTATGCATCGGCTCACCCTGGTTGACCACGGAAAAACTGTTCAGCGCGAAGTCGCCCTTTGGATGGTAGGACGGATTCTTCACCAGGTAGATCCAGGCAATGTCGCGCTCGTCGCGCGGTATCGGATTGCCCCAGGCATCATGGTCTTCCAGCGTGTTCTTGACCTGCTCGAAATTGAAGTGCGGTATGTAGATGTCGCCCGACACCACGAGGAACGGCTCTTCTCCCAACAGGTGAAGCGCCTTGGCGATGCCGCCTGCGGTTTCCAGCGCGGTGCCTTCGGGCGAATAGGCCAGACGCGCGCCGAAGCGGGTGCCGTCGCCCAGCGCGTCTTCGATCATCTGGCCCAGGTGGGCGTGGTTGATCACGATCTCCGTGATGCCGGCACGCACCAGGTTCAGGATCTGCCAGACGATCAGCGGCCGGCCGCGCACTTTCAAGAGCGGCTTGGGGCAGGTGTCGGTCAGCGGACGCATACGTTCGCCGCGTCCGGCGGCGAGGATCATGGCTTTCATTTTTTCGAAATCATTCTGCTTAAAACGTATATCCAACCTGCGGCGCGGTGTTTTCCAATTCATCCAACAGCCGTACCAGCGGCTTCAAGGCCGTATACCGGTTGGCCGCGTTGCGCGTGTAAGCCATCACCAGCGGCAGGCCTTTCAGGTATGCATCCTTGCCGTCGCGATGATACAGCCGCGCGAAAATGCCCAGCACTTTCAGATGGCGCTGCACGCCCATGAATTCAAAGTCGCGGTAGAACGTGTCGATATCCGGATTGACCGGCAGGCCGGCCCGTTTGGCGCGTTCCCAGTAGCGGATCACCCAGTCCAGCACCAACTCTTCATCCCACTGTATATAGGCGTCGCGCAGCAGCGATACCAGATCGTAGGTGATCGGGCCGAATACCGCATCCTGGAAATCGAGAATGCCGGGATTGCCCTGAGCCAAAACCATCAGGTTGCGCGAATGATAGTCGCGATGCACATACACCTGTGCTTGCGCCAGGTTGTTGGCCAGCAAGGCTTCGAAGACTTTGTTCAAGGTCGCGCTTTGCTGCTCCGATAAAGTCAGGCCCAAATGCTTGCCGATGTACCAGTCGGGAAACAGCATCAATTCCTTCAACAGCAGCGCGCGGTCGTACTCCGGGAAAATGTCCGGCCGGCTCTGCGCCTGGATCAATACCAGCGCGTCGATTGCATCCATGTACAGCTTGTGCGCCGTGTCGTGATTGAGCTGATGCAAGTAAGTGGTCGACCCCAGGTCGGATAGCAGCAGGAAGCCGCATTCGACGTCCTGCGCAATGACGCGCGGCACCGTGGCGCCGGTTCCGCCGAATACATCTGCCACATGGATGAACGGCCGCACGTCTTCTTGCGGCGGCGGTGCGTCCATCACGATATAGGTCGACCCGTCCGCACCGTCGATGCGGAAATAACGGCGGAAACTGGCATCCGAAGAGGCCGGTCTAAGCGAGTCGGGCAACACGGACGGAGCCGGCAGGCTGTTCAACCATTGTTTTAATTGGGCAAGACGGGAGTCGGGAGATGCATCGAGAGAAGCTTGTAAAGACATGGAACGGCCTGAATACGGGTTGGAATAGGATAGGAATGATGCGAAACGAACTCCCGGTTCGGGGGTGGCTGACGGGCATGCTCGGCGTTGTTCCTGCGTTTGTGCGCCAAGCCGTTCGGAGCCTGGAACGCTTTGCATCGGTATCCCGCCAGCCGGGCCCAAACCAGGCGCTTATTCCGTAATCATTCCTTAGTTCCCATATAATAAGGGATTCAACTCAAAAAATCGCCTGCCATGGAGTTCGCAACGGTGTACTTTCCCCTCTTTTCATGACCCGGTTTTCTGTATTTCCCCCTTCGCAAGGTTGGTTTGGCGTATTGACGGCCGTGGTGACCGCCGCGTCGGCGCCGACCGCGGCATTCGCGCAGAGCACGCAGAATCCTGCCAAGCCCGCCAAAGCGGATGAGGCGGAAGCACCGGCTATCCTGCGGGCGGAACAAATGAAAGGCCGTCCCGACCGCGAAGTCATCCTGGAACGCGAAGTCGAAGTCACGCGCGGCCCGACCGTGGTCAATGCCGACAAAGCGACCTACAGCATTGTCGAAGATGAAGTGGACGCGGTCGGCAACGTGCGCATGAAGCGCCTGGGCGACCGCTATACCGGCGATGAGCTGAAACTGAAAATAGACGTGGGGCGAGGCTTCGTATTACATCCGACCTACCGGCTGGGGCGCAATAACGGCCAGGGCAAGGCGCAACGCATCGATTTCGAATCGGAAGAGCGCGCCACCATCACTGACGGCACCTACAGCACTTGCGAAGGCCCGGATCCTGATTGGTACCTGCAAGCCGATACCATCCAGCTCGACCGCGGCCGCGATGCCGGCAACGCATCGAGCACGGTGGTGTATTTCAAGGGCGTGCCCATCCTCGGCATGCCGGCCTTGTCCTTTCCCTTGTCGGATGCCCGCAAATCCGGGTTCCTGCCGCCGAATTACGGCACAACGTCGAATGGCGGGCTCGAAATCGCACTCCCGTATTATTTCAATATCGCCCCCAATCGCGACCTGACCCTGTATCCGAAACTGATCACCCGGCGCGGTTTGCAACTGGGCGCCAACGGCCGTTATCTGGGCGAAACCTATAGCGGCGAAACCAATGTCGAGATGCTGTTCAATGACCAGCAGACCAAGACCAATCGCTATGCGATTTCATCCGTGCATAACCAAAGCCTGATGCCTGGGCTTGGCTTGTCATGGAATCTGAACAAGGCATCGGACGACGATTACCCGAGCGATTTTTCGCGCTCCATCACCGCCAGTTCGCAGCGCCTGCTGGCGCGCGACCTGCGACTGAATTACGGCATGGGACTCTGGAATGCCTCCGCCTTGGTGTCGAATTACCAGGTCTTGCAAGACCCCGCCGCGCCGATCACCCGGCCTTACGCACGCCTGCCGCAACTCACTTTGCAAGGGCAGCGGCTGGATGTGCAAGGTTTCGACTGGAGCTTCGACGCGGAATTGACGCGCTTCTGGCATCCGGATTTGCCGCGCGGCGAACGGTTGGTGCTGAACCCCAAAATTTCTTATCCGATCATTCGGCCCGGTTATTTCGTGACGCCGAAATTGTCTTTCGATCTGACCAGGTACAGCCTCAGTTATCCGGCCAATTGGATGGCAGCCAATCCGTCGCAGGCCACGCCTTCGGACCTCACCCGCGCCTTGCCGACCTTCTCGATCGACAGCGGTTTGGTATTCGAGCGCGAAGCCCGCTTTTTCGGCCAAAGCATGACGCAGACCCTGGAACCGCGCTTGTTCTATGTCAGGACGCCGTATCGCGACCAGAGCCAGTTCCCGAATTTCGACAGCGCCGAAGCCGATCTGAGCTTCGCGCAACTGTTCACTGAAAACCGCTTTATCGGACATGACCGCATCAGCGATGCGAACCAGCTCACTGCGGCGGTGGCTTCGCGTTTCATCGAACCGTCCGGCGAGGAGCGCATGCGTTTCGCGCTCGGGCAGCGTTTTTATTTCAGCGACCAGCGGGTCAGCCTGAATGCCGGTTCGATCGTTCCCGACAGCCGTTCCGACCTGTTGCTGGCGGCGTCCGGCAAGCTGAGTTCGACGCTGAGCGTGGACGGCAATATCCAGTTCAGCGAAAGTTCGCGCAGCGTCTACCGCGCCAACTACGGCGTGCGCTGGCAGCCCGCGCCGAAGCAGGTGCTGAATGTGCAATACCGCCGCGACCGGCTCAACAGCCTTGAGCAGATAGACGTGTCCGGCCAATGGCCGATGGCCAAGCGCTGGTATGCAGTCGGGCGGATCAACTACTCGCTGCCGAACAGCCAGGTCGTCGAAGGTTTGCTCGGCATGGAATACAAGGCGGATTGCTGGGTATTCCGCGTCGTCGCGCAACGCACGCCGACCGCAACGGACAAGGCCACCTCGACCCTGTTCCTGCAACTGGAATTGAACGGCTTGACCCGTCTCGGCACCAATCCCCTGGAATCGCTGCGCACCAGTATCCCGGGCTACCAGGTGGTCAACCAATAAACTTTTAATGCTTACCGAACCATGAAGACTTTGCATGCCATGCATCCCGCCAAGACCCCGATTCGTCATCTCACGCTCGCGGCCGTCCTGCTCGGCGTCGCGTGCGCGAGCGCGCCCGCCTGGGCCCAGTTCAAAACGCCGGACGGCGCCAAGCCCGCTGCCGCAGCGCCGAAGCGGATCCAACTGGCCGACGCCATCGTCGCCGTGGTCAACAACGAAGTCATTACGCGCGTCGAATTGATGGAGCGCATGCAGATGGTGGAAGCGCGCATGAAAGCGCAGGGCGTCGCGATGCCGCCGCAAGCCGAGTTCCAGAAGCAATTGCTCGAACGCCTGATCGTCGATCGCGCCCAGTTGCAACTGGCCAAGGATTTCGGCATCAAGGTCGACGACATCATGCTCGACCGCGCAGTCGGCCGCATTGCCGAGCAGAACAAGATGTCGATGCAGGATTTCCGCAACCAGGTCGAACGCGAAGGCATGAGTTTCGCCCGCTTCCGCGAAGAGATCCGCGAAGAGATCCTGTTGCAGCGCCTGCGCGAACGCGAAGTCGACAACAAGATCCAGATTTCGGAATCGGAAATCGACAACTACCTCGGCACGGAGTCCGGCGCGCGCCAGGCGCAGCAGGAATTCAACCTGGCCCAGATCCTGGTGCGGATTCCGGAAAACGCCTCGGCCGAGCAAATCGCCGCGCGCCGCCAGCGCGCCGAAGAAGTGCTGCGTCAATTGCATAGCGGCGGCGATTTCGCCAAGCTGGCCGTGACCTATTCCGATTCGAACGACGCCTTGAAGGGCGGCGACCTTGGCTGGCGCGACCAGAACCGTCTGCCCCAGCTTTTCCTCGATGCCGTCGCCAACCTGAAGCCCGGCGAGATCTCGGGAATCGTAAAAAGCGCCAACGGCTTCCATATCGTGAAGCTGGCCGGCAAGCGCGCCGCCAGCGTGATGAAAGGCGGCACCGCGCCCGCGACCGTGGAGCAGACCCATGCGCGCCATATCCTGATCAAGGTCAATCAACTGGTCAGCGCGGCCGATGCCAAGCGCAAACTGACCGAACTGAAACAGCGCCTCGACAACAAGGCGGCAAAATTCGAAGACTTGGCCAAATCGTTTTCCAACGACTTATCCGCTTCCAAGGGCGGCGATCTGGGCTGGATTTATCCGGGCGATACCGTGCCGGAATTCGAGGCGGCGATGAAGGCCTTGAAGCCGGGCGAAGTCAGCGAGCCGGTCGAATCGCCCTTCGGCTATCACCTGATCGAAGTCCTGGAGCGCAAGACCGACGATGTCTCGCAAGAGCGCCAGCGCTTCGCGGCGCGCCAGGTGATCCGCGAACGCAAGCTGGAGGAGGCAACCCAGGACTGGCTGCGCCAGGTACGCGACCGCGCCTATGTCGAATACCGCAGCGACGAAAAATAATGTTCCGCAATCTTTCCTTTCCGGCGTCGTGAGCGCGCGCCCGACTCTCGCCGTCACCTGCGGCGAACCTGCCGGCATCGGCCCCGAGATCGCCCTTAGAGCGGCTTGGGAATTGCGCGCGCAATTCAATTGCGTGCTGATCGGCGATTCTTCTTTCCTGTCGATCTGCGCCGCGGCGATCGATCCGGCGATCCGGCTGCTTGCGCTGTCGCTGGAGGCGGTACGCAATAGCGGCTTGCCGGATTTGCCGGCCGACCGGATTGCGGTGGTCGATTGCATGCTGGCGGCGCCGGTGGTGGCCGGCCGGCTCGATGCGCAAAACGGCCGCTATGTATTGCAGTCGCTGGATATCGCAATCGAAGGTGCGCAGCAAGGCTGGTTCGACGCGATCGTCACCGCTCCGCTGCAAAAGAGCACCATCAACGATGCCGGCGTACCGTTCACCGGCCATACCGAATACCTTGCTGAAAAGACCGGCACGCCTCAGGTGGTGATGATGCTGGCCGGCGGTACGCCGCTGCTGCGGGTGGCGTTGGCCACCACCCACCTGCCCTTGAAAGACGTTGCGGCTGCGATCACCTTCGACGGCCTGGCGCGTACGCTTGATATTCTGCACGGAGATTTGCAGCGCAAGTTCGGCCTGGCCCGGCCGCGTATCCTGGTCACAGGCTTGAACCCGCATGCGGGCGAGGGCGGTTATCTCGGACGAGAAGAAATCGATGTCATCACGCCGGTGCTGCAAGCCGCGCAAGCCAAAGGAATGGCGGTCAACGGCCCGTTTCCGGCCGACACGCTGTTCCAGCCGAGGCACCTGGAACAAGCCGATTGCGTGCTTGCGATGTACCATGACCAGGGGTTGCCGGTGTTGAAGTTCGCCAGCTTCGGGCATGGCGTCAATATCACGCTCGGCTTGCCGATCATACGCACCTCGGTGGACCACGGCACCGCGCTTGATCTGGCGGCACAAGGGTTCGGGCATGCGGACCATGGCAGCATGATGGCGGCGATCAAGGTGGCGGCGCAGATGGTTGTGGCGGGCTCCGGTCGGTCAAGCAGTTAAATATATTCGCATAAAAAGCCGCTCCACCTGCCCTGCGAGGCTGAATCGTTCAGGGGGGCGATCGAAAAAAGCGAGGACCAGTTCCCTCTCCCGCGAGGGGTGAGGGAACTGTCCCCGGCATGTTGGCAATCCAGGCTCTCAAATGAATCACATTCCCCGTAAACGCTTCGGCCAAAATTTCCTGACCGACCAGGCGGTACTGCACGATATCATCCGTGCCATCGATCCCAAGCCCGGCGATACGATGGTCGAAATCGGTCCTGGCCTGGCTGCGATGACGCGCCTGTTGCTGGATTCGCTCAAGCAATTGCATGTGGTCGAACTGGACCGCGACTTGGTCGCGGGGCTGAAAAAGAGCTTCGATCCGGCGAGGCTGATCGTGCATGCCGGCGATGCCCTGCAATTCGATTTTTCTGAAATTCCAGTACCCCCGGAGCGTAAGCTGCGCGTGGTCGGCAACCTGCCTTACAACATTTCAAGCCCATTGCTGTTTCGCTTGAGCGAGATCGCGCCGCTGGTGCAGGACCAGCACTTCATGCTGCAAAAGGAAGTGGTCGAGCGCATGGTGGCCGAGCCGGGCAGCAAGGTATATGGCCGCTTGTCGGTGATGCTGCAATGGCGCTACCACATGGAGTTGATGTTCATCGTCCCGCCCACCGCTTTTGATCCGCCGCCCCGCGTCGATTCGGCTATCGTGCGCATGATTCCGCTGGCGCAGCCGCTGGCCTGCGATCAGGCCAAGCTGGAGCAGGTGGTGTTGAAGGCCTTTTCGCAGCGGCGCAAGGTGATTCGCAACTGCTTGGCCGGCATGTTCACCGAGAATGAGCTGATCGATGCCGGCGTGAATCCGCAGGACCGGCCGGAGGCGGTGGCATTGAAGCAGTTTGTGGCCTTGGCAAATCGCTTGCCCGGCTTTTGATTCTGCTGCCGCTGCGCCTGTCTTCTTTGGCCTGACGCACACTCCCGGCTTTATCGCCTCAAGCCTCTTTGCGCTCGATCAATTCGATCTTGTACCCGTCCGGGTCTTGCACGAACGCGATCACGCTCGTGCCGCCTTTCACCGGACCTGCTTCGCGCGTGACGCTGCCGCCCTGGGCCTTGATGGCTGCGCAGGTCTGGTAAGCGTCCTCGACGGCGATGGCGATGTGGCCGTAGGCGGTGCCGATATCGTACTGATCGACGCCGTAGTTATAGGTCAATTCGAGTTCCGCATGATCCGGGTTGGTGCCGTAGCCGACGAAGGCCAGCATATATTTTTGCTCGGGCCGGTCGGTGGTGCGCAGCAGTTTCATGCCGAGCAGCTTGGTATAGAAATCGATCGAGCGCTGCAGGTCGCCGACTCGCAGCATGGTATGGAGGATGCGCATGTTTGTCTCGGTAAAAAATCAGAAAACCGGCAGTGTTTCCGGCGCCTGTTCGCGCAAGGCTTTCTTTGCGGCCTGGAATTCCGGGAACACCGATTGCACCGTGGCCCAGAACCGGGGACTGTGGTTCATCTCGCGCAGGTGCGAAAGCTCGTGCGCGATCACGTAATCGATCAAGGGCTGCGAAAAGTGTATCAGCCGCCAGTTCAACCGGATCTTGCCGTCCGCGGTGCAAGAGCCCCACTGTGTCATGGCCGACGACAAAGCGAATGAGCGATAGCTGACTTCCAATTTTGCCGCGTAGACCGGCAACCGTTCGGCAAAGATCCGGCGTGCTTCCTGTTGCAGCCAGCCTTGCACGCGGTCTTTCAATTGCTGTTCACCGGCGTCCGGCGGCAGGCCGATGGTCAATTCGCGCGTGAGGCTATCGAAAGCGACGCCGCAATTTTGCGCCGCGACGATGCGCAGCGTGATGTCGGCGCCGAGATAGGACAGCGTGCCGCCGTCGCGCCATTGCATCTGCGGTTGCAGGCGGCGTGCGGCGCGTTCGCGGCGGTCGACCAGCTTGGCGAAAATCCAGCGCTGCTTGCCGCGGATCGCGTTGTCGATTTCGGCCAGCGTCACCCATTTCGGCGCCGTGACGCGCAGTCCCTCGTCATCGATCAGGAAACCGATCGAGCGCCGCTTGGAACGTTGCAGGCGGTAATCGAGCACATGCTCGTTGAGCTGGATGCGGCGCATGCCGTGCGGCACCGCAGGCGGCGGCGCAGGCGGCCGCAATTGCTGCGCATGCGTTGATGCCGGGTGATCGACTTTCGGTAGAGGAGAGGGATCAGGAGAGGGAAAATCAAACGGCAGCGCTAGTTGATTCGGGTCGGGCGTGGTTTGTCGGAGGAGCTTTTTCAAGAAATTCAGGACAGTCACGATTTTATTCATTGCCGAACCGGAATGCGCTGCGCCGTATGTCGTGCAGCGCATCTTGGGCCCATTAATATGCGCCAGGTGAAATAACCCGCATTTCAGATTCTATCCAATTTTCCACCTGTTGCATCAACTCGTTTGCAGACAATCCTGCGGGCGATATCGGTTTGCCAATCGATACCGTAACCAAGCCCGGTTTCTTGATGAAGGAATTCTTCGGCCAGCATTCCCCTGCGTTGTGCGCGATCGGCACCACCACGGTATTCGTCTCGATAGCCAGGCGCGTACCGCCGCCTTTGTATTTCCCGCGTTGCCCGACGGGGATGCGCGTGCCTTCCGGGAACATGATGATCCACTGGCCGTCGGCCAAGCGTTTCCTGCCCTGGGTCACGACTTGCGCAAAGGCGTCCTTGCCCTTGTTGCGATCGATCGGGATCATGCGCAACAGGCCCAGCGCCCAGCCGAAAAATGGCACGTAGAGCAATTCCTTTTTGAACACGAAGACCAGCGGACGCGGCATGGTGCAAAGTAAAAAGATTGTTTCCCATGCGGACTGGTGCTTGCTCAGCAGGATCACCGGTTCATCGGGAAGATTTTCATATCCTTTGAACCGGTAGCGGATGCCGCACAAGACTTTTGCCAGCCAGACGATGAAGACGTTCCAGCGCGAGGTGACGTAATAGCGCTGGTTGTAAGGCAGCGGCGCGGCCAGGAAACAGACGCATGCCCAAATCGGCGTGATGACGGCCATGATCAGGGCAAACAAAAACGAGCGCAGGAATAAGAGGGGGCGTGACATTGAGTCTCCAGAGTGAATACGGCAAAGTGTGCTTTTTAGCAGCCAAGCACCGGCGGACCGTTACAGTCCGCCAAGTTTGAATGTTGGCGCAAGAGGATTAAGCTGCGGCAGAAACCTCGACCGGTCCCTGCAATAAATGATCCACTACTGCGGACAGGTTGGGAAAAACCATGGTTCCTGGCGGCAAGCCACCCTTGTCCAGAGTTTTTTCGCCTTTGCCGGTCAGGACCAGATAAGGATCGCAGCCCACAACGAAGCCAGCCTGCAGATCGCGCAACGAATCGCCGACTATAGGCACGCCCTTCAAGCCGAGCTCGAAGCGCCGTGCAATTGCATGCATCATGCCGGGCTTCGGCTTGCGGCAATCGCAACTGTCTGCGGCCGCATGCGGGCAAAAGAAAATCGCGTCGATATCGGCGCCGGCTAATTGCGCCGCGGTGTGCATTTTCTGGTGAATCGAATTCAAGACCGGCATGTTGAACAAGCCGCGCGCGATGCCGGACTGGTTGGTCGCGACCACCACGCGATAGCCGGCCTGATTCAGGCGCGCGATGGCTTCCAGCGAGCCGGGGATGGGGGTCCACTCATCCGGCGATTTGATGAAGTCATCGGAGTCCTGGTTGATGACGCCGTCGCGATCGAGAATAATCAGTTTCATGCTGAATCTTTACGGAAATGGCTAAGCATTTCCGTCATGTTGCTCCCCTCTCCCGCGAGCGGCAGAGAGGTTGGGAGGTGAAGCGGGGAATTCATGCGGCATACCGCACGTCCGCTGAACGGATCTGGCTTGCAAGCCGGATCGCGCATTACAAGTGAAGGCGGTCGCTGAAGGCGCATTTGTGTTGGTTCCAACAATCCGGGTTAAGCCGCCAATTTGGAAATATCCGCGACCCGATTCATCATCCCATGCAAGCTGGATAAAAGTGCAATGCGATTATTGCGCAATTGCGCGTCTTCGGCCATCACCATCACGTCGTTGAAGAAGGCATCGACGTTATCGCGCAGATGGGCCAGCGCCTTCAGGGTACCGGCGAAATCGCCTTGCGCGAAGGCGGCATCGACTTGCGGTTTCAATGCGGTCATCGCCGAGTACAGGCCTTGTTCCGCGGTTTCCTTCAGCAAGCCATCCTGCACCGTGCCGGCCGCGCCATCAGTCTTTTTCAGGATGTTGGTGATGCGCTTGTTGGCGGCGGCGAGCGACTCCGCTTCCGGCAGGGCCGCAAAGGCCTGCACGGCGTTGAGGCGCTCAGTGATGTTGTCTAGCGTGTCGGGGTTTTGCGCGACGACGGCTTCGACTTCGTTCTGCGCAAAGCCGCGTTCGCGCAGCAGGCCGCGTAAACGGTCGAGCAGGAATGCCGCTACATCGGCGGATGGGTCCTTGAAGTTGGTGTTGCCGGCAAAGAGTTGCACGGCATCGGTCAGCAAGCTGTTGAGCGACAGCGACAAACGTTTTTCAATCAGCATGCGCAACACGCCCAATGCATGGCGGCGCAGCGCAAACGGGTCCTTGTCACCGGTCGGTTGCAAACCGATGCCCCAGATCCCCACCAGTGTTTCCAATTTGTCGGCCAGCGCGACAGCGGTGCCGGTTTGCGTCGCAGGCAAGGCATCGCCCGCGAAGCGCGGCTGATAGTGTTCCGATGCGGCCATCGCCACCTCTTCATGTTCGCCGTCATGCCGCGCGTAGTAAGTGCCCATGATGCCTTGCAATTCCGGGAATTCGCCCACCATGTCGGTCAGCAGATCGGTCTTTGCCAGCAATGCGCCGCGCTCGGCCAGCACGACATCGGCGCCCAATGCGCGTGCGATTTTGCCGGCCAGGGTTTTGACGCGTTCGGTGCGCTGCGCTTGCGTACCGAGCTTGTTGTGATACACCACATTGGCCAAGCCGGGCAGGCGATCCGCCAGTTTCTTTTTCTTGTCCTGCTCAAAGAAAAATTTCGCGTCCGACAAGCGTGGACGCACCACGCGTTCGTTGCCGCCGACGATGTGCTGCGGGTCGCTGGTTTCGAGGTTCGACACGATCAGGAAACGTGAGCGCAGTTTGCCGTGCGCATCGGTCAGCGCAAAATATTTCTGGTTGGTTTGCATCGTCAGGATCAGGCACTCCTGCGGCACTGACAAAAACTCCGGCTCGAAATTACAGGCGTATACCACCGGCCATTCGACCAGGGCGCTGACTTCATCGAGCAGCGATTCCGGCATCAGGACCTGGTCGACGCCGGCTTGATCGAGCAGGGCGGAGCGGATTTTTTCCTTGCGTGCGCTGACCCCGGCGATGACCTTGCCTTGCGCTTCGAGCGTCGCCGCATAGCTGTCGGCGTCGGCGATCGCCAATTCGCCTTGCGACAGGAAGCGGTGGCCGAGCGTGACCCGGCCGGCGGCCAGGCCGAGAATCGCGATCGGCACCACGCTGCTGCCATGCAGGGCGATCAGTTTGTGGACCGGCCGCACGAATTGAACCGTGGAGCCGTCCGGGCGCTGGTAACTCATGACCTTGGGAATCGGCAGCTTGCCGATGCTGTCTTCCAGCGCGGCTTGCAAGCCGGTATGCAGTTCGGAACCGGGTGCGATGTAGGTATAGAAAAAGCTGTCGGCCTTGCCGTCGGCGGCACGCTCCAGGTCGCCGAGCGTGATCGCGTCGGCTCGCGTCGCGCCGGCCAGGGCCGCCAATTTTTTGAGCAGCGGCGCGGTTGGCTGGCCTTCCTTGTCGAGCGCGACCGATACCGGCAACACTTTTTCACGGATCGATTTGTCAGGCGACGTGGTGCGCACCCTGGTGATCGATACGGCCAGGCGGCGCGGCGTGGCGTAGGCGGTGGCGACCGAATCGGCTTCGAGGAAATCGCGCGATTTCAAGCCGTTGACGATGCCGGCGGCGAAGGCCTCGCCCAGTTTTGCGAGGGCTTTCGGCGGAAGTTCTTCGGTGAGGAGTTCGACTAATAATGTTTGATTCATGGGTAACCTACGTTTTTCCTGATCTCTCCCTCCCTTTCAAGGGGAGGGCCGGGGAGGGGATGGGTTTCGGCTGCTTATTTCGGCGGCTTATCGAGGCCGCGGGTGGACACGAAAACGTGTCTGCCCTACGATCACGCAGCTTTGCGCGGATCGCCACACATCGGGAAACCCAGCTTCTCGCGCGAGTCGTAATAAGCCTGCGCGACCGCGCGCGACAAATTGCGAATCCGTCCGATATACGCCGCGCGCTCGGTCACCGAAATCGCACCGCGCGCATCCAGCAGGTTGAAGGTATGCGCGGCTTTCAGGATCATCTCGTATGCCGGCAGGGCCAGCGGAATTTCCATCAGGCGCTTGGCTTCGGATTCGTAACTGCCGAACAGCGAGAACAGGAATTCGGTGTTCGAGTATTCGAAGTTGTAGGTCGATTGCTCGACTTCGTTTTGATGGAATACGTCGCCATAGGTCAGGCGCTTTTTGACGCCGTGTTCTTCCCATTCGGTCCACACCAGGTCGTACACGTTTTCAACGCCTTGCAGGTACATCGCCAGACGCTCGATGCCGTAGGTGATTTCGCCGAGCACCGGTTTGCAGTCGAGACCGCCGACCTGCTGGAAGTAGGTGAATTGCGTTACTTCCATGCCGTTCAGCCAGACTTCCCAACCCAGGCCCCAGGCGCCCAGCGTCGGGTTTTCCCAATCGTCCTCGACGAAGCGCACATCGTTTTGCTTGAGGTTCAAGCCCAACGCTTCGAGCGAGCCGAGATACAGGTCGAGGATATTTTCCGGTGCCGGCTTCAGCACCACTTGATATTGGTAGTAGTGCTGCATGCGGTTCGGGTTTTCGCCGTAGCGGCCGTCTTTGGGGCGACGCGACGGCTGCACATAGGCGGCGCGCCATGGCTCGGGGCCGATTGCGCGCAGGAAGGTCGCGGTGTGCGAGGTGCCGGCGCCGACTTCCATATCGTAAGGCTGGAGCAACGCGCAGCCTTGCTCGTCCCAGTATTTTTGCAGCGTGAGGATGACTTGTTGAAATGTGAGCATCTTGGTTTTGTCTGGTTGCCGTGGAAAGACGGGGCTAAACCTTTGATTTTAGCGGTTTTTGCCAGTGATATGCGAGTTCGCGTGATCGCGCCGGTATCTTCTGCTGAAAAACCAGGCTGCCAGCAGCATCAAGGTCGTCAATAGCAGCATCAGCCTGTTCCCCGCCAGGATATACGGCGTGACCCCGCCATAGCCTTGCACCGAGGCGTTCAGTATGCCGCGCGTGAACGGCGCCAGTTGCGCGACGACGTCCCCCTTCGGACCGATCACCGCGGTGGCGCCGGTGTTGGTTGCGCGCAGCATGGGCCGGCCCGTTTCCAGCGCGCGCATTTGCGAAATCTGCAAATGCTGCGGCAAGGCGATCGAGTCGCCGAACCAGGCGATGTTGGAGATATTCAGCAGCAGCGTCGCTTGCGGCGCGCCGCCAGAATAGCCGGCGGCCAACTGGGCCGCTATTTCTTCGCCGAACAAGTCTTCATAGCAGATATTTGGCAACACCCATTGGCCCTTGACCTGAAACGGTGCCTGCAACAGTTTGCCGCCGGTCTGGTCGCCCAGCGGGATCTTCATCATGTCGACAAACCAGCGAAAGCCCCAGGGAATGAATTCACCAAAGGGCACCAGGTGATGCTTGTCGTAGCGGTAGAGCGGCGCACCGGCTGTCGGCGGCAATCCGATCAAGCTGTTCGAATAACGGCGCGGGCCATCCCTGACCAGGATGCCGAGCGTGACATAACTGCCGGTCTGCCGGGCGAATGCCGATAGCCGTTCTGGATAATCGGGCGGCAATTGATTGAGCAGCAAGGGAAGCGAGGTTTCCGGTGTGGCGATCAAATCGGCCGGCGCCGCCACGATCGACTCGTAATACATGAGCAGGGCGTTGCTGATGTGCTCGCTCTCGAACTTGAGGTCTTGCGGCACGTTGCCCTGGACCAGGCGTACTGCAATCGGCTTGCCGCTCGGCATGGTCCAGTCTATCGTTTTCAAGCCGAAACCGGCTCCGAAAATCAGGAGCGCCAATCCGGCGGCGAAGCCGGCCGCGCGATTTTTCGAAGGCAACAGGAGCAGGCAGCCGGCGATCAACGCGGCCAGCCAGCCTATGCCGTATACGCCGATGAGCGGCGCAAAACCGGCCAGCGGACTAAGGTTGTGCGCGTAGCCGGAAACCACCCACGGGAAACCGGTCAGCACCCAGCCGCGCAGCCATTCCGACAGCGCCCACACGGCGGGAAACACCAGCAGCAACAGCCATGTTCTTGGCATCGGCCAGCGCTGTTTCAACCAAGTGCCGGCCGCCATGCCGATTGCGCTGAACGCCCCCAGCAGCAGACCGAGCAGCGCGACCACGAGCGCTGCCATCCAGGCCGGCATGCCGCCATAGGTGTGCATGCTGATGTAGAGCCAATGGACGCCGCATACCGACCAGCCATAGCCGTAGGCATAGCCGAGCAGCGCGCTGCGCTTGATGGAGGATTCGCGCAGCACCAGGCAAAATACCAGCGCCAGGGTCGCGATTTGCAGCGGCCAGAAATTGAAGGGCGCGAACGCCAGCACATTGAGCGCGCCCGCCAGCAAGGCGATCGGCAGAGCAGGGATACGGGAAAGCCGGTTATTCACGCGGACGGGTTCTTTGTTCGATTGGAGGGGAAACGGTGGATTCGCAGGATGGGTGGAGCGCAGCGTAACCCATCTTTTACGGCTGATGATGGGTTACGCTGCGCTCCACCCATCCTGCTGCGGCTCAAGAAGCTTCATCCGCCGGCATTTCCGGCAGCTTCTCAACCAGCAGCACATGCACTTGGCGCGCATCGGCGCGCAGCACTTCGAAACGCAGCCCTTCGATCTCGATCGTGTCGCCCTTGCGCGGTACGCGTCCCAGGTGATTGGCGACCAGGCCGCCGATGGTGTCGACGTCTTCGTCGGAAAATTCGGTCTTCAAGGCTTCGTTGAATTGCTCGATCTCGGTCAGCGCCTTGATGCGCCAGCGCGGTCCGTACATACCGGAATCGACAGCCAGGATGTTGTCTTCCTCCTCATCGAAGTCGTATTCGTCCTCGATGTCGCCGACGATTTGTTCCAGCACGTCCTCGATCGTGATCAGCCCGGCGACGCCGCCGTATTCGTCGACCACGATGGCCATGTGATTGCGATTGGCTCGAAAGTCGCGCAGCAGGACGTTGAGACGTTTCGATTCGGGAATGAAGACTGCCGGGCGCAGCATGTCGCGCACGTCGAAGGAATCTTCCGCATAGTAGCGCAGCAGATCCTTGGCCAGCAAAATGCCGACCACCTTGTCGCGCTCGCCTTCGACCACGGGAAAGCGCGAGTGCGCGGTCTTCAGGACCATCGGCAGCCAGGCTTCGATCGGTTTGGCGATATCGATCATGTCCATTTGGGAGCGCGGGATCATGATGTCGCGCGCGGAAAGGTCGGCGACCTGGAACACGCCTTCGATCATCGACAGCGCATCGGCGTCGATCAGGTTGCGTTCATGTGCGTCCTGCAGGATTTCAAGCAGTTCGACGCGATTCTCGGGTTCAGGGGAAATCAGTGCGGTCAGGCGTTCAAACAATGACCGGTGGGGTTTGGCGTCAGATTTGACGCCACTAGAGTGCTCTTGCATATTGGGTAATAACCCGTTGTTTCGATGGGCTATAGCATACACGAAAAGGGTTTTCGGGCCGGCTTTAGCGTGTGCGATAGGGGTTCTCTATCCCAAGCCCGGCCAGGATCTCGGCTTCGATCCCTTCCATCTCGTTCGCTTCTTCCTCGGTTTCATGGTCATAGCCTTGCGCATGCAAAACGCCGTGCACCACCAAGTGTGCGGCATGGGCGGTCAGCGGCTTGTTCTGTTCTTCCGCTTCGCGCTGCAACACGTCGGTACATAAGATAATGTCGGCTTGCGTGGCTGCAGCGTCCTGATCTTCGGTATAGGCGAAGGTCAGCACGTTGGTTGCATAGTCCTTGCCCCGATAATCGCGGTTCAGCGCACGGCCTTCTTCGGCATCGACGAAGCGGATCGCCAGTTCCGCCGGCGCGAACAATGCCGCCTGCACCCAGCGCCGCAATTGCTGGCGCGTGAGCAAGTCTTTCAGGCGCGGGTCGGGATATTGCACCGACAACGAAAGTTTATTTTTTGCCGGCATTTTTCGTCGGGGCGGGTCGGTTCGATTGGGCTTCCGCGTAGGCATCGACGATGCGGGCCACCAGCGGATGGCGCACCACGTCAACGCTGGTGAAATGGGTGAAGGCGATGCCGCGCACGTTCTGCAGGATTTTGACCGCATCGACCAGGCCGCTCTTCTGGTCGCGCTGCAAATCGATCTGGGTCATGTCGCCGGTCACCACCGCCTTGCTGCCGAAGCCGATACGGGTCAGAAACATCTTCATCTGCTCGGGCGTGGTGTTCTGCGCTTCGTCGAGAATCACAAAAGCATGGTTCAGCGTGCGGCCGCGCATATAAGCCAGCGGCGCGATTTCGATCGCCTGTTTCTCAAACATCTTTTGCGTGCGGTCGAAGCCCAGCAGGTCGTACAGCGCGTCGTACAAGGGCCGTAAATACGGATCGACCTTCTGCGCCAGGTCGCCGGGCAAGAAACCGAGACGCTCGCCTGCTTCCACCGCCGGGCGGGTCAGCACGATACGCTTGATCGCATCGCGTTCCAGCGCATCGACCGCGCAGGCTACCGCGAGGTAAGTCTTGCCGGTGCCGGCCGGGCCGACGCCGAAGGTCACATCGTGTTCCAGAATCGCCTTGATGTATTGCGCTTGATGCGGAGTGCGGCCGCGCAGGTCGTTGCGGCGGGTTTTCAGGACCGGGCTCTCGTCAATCGGCTCCTCGTCCGCGGCTTTCTTCCCCGGAGCGTGCGCCGGGTCCGGGAGTTCATGCTGCGGCATGCCGGCACGCTGTTCGACCAGCGCCAGCTGGATGTCTTCGATCGACACCACTTTCGCCGCGCGTGCATAGAACTGTTCGAGAATCTCGACCGCACGTGCGGCGTTGCTGCCGCTGACGATGAATTTTTCACCGCGCCGGAATATCGTCACGTCGAGTGCGGCGGAGATCTGCCGCAGGTTTTCATCCATCGGTCCGCATAGATTGGCCAGGCGCGTATTGTCCAGCGGTTGCGGGATGAAATGCAGGGGTTGGACGGCTTTATTTTTCACTATTGTTTCACCACGATTTCACCGCGCAGCGAATAGGCATACGAATGCACGATCGTCACGTCGATCATCTGCCCGATCAGGCGCGCCGCATTCGGCCCGCCGTCGAAATTCACCACGCGGTTGTTTTCGCTGCGGCCCTGCAATTCGTTCGGATCTTTTTTGGATGGCCCTTCGACCAGGATGCGCTGCACCGTGCCGACCATTTCTTCACTGTAGCGCTTGGTGTTTTCATTGATCACCGCTTGCAGCCGTTGCAGGCGTTTCAGCTTGACTTCGTATGGCGTGTCGTCCGCCAGGTTGGCCGCCGGCGTGCCGGGGCGCGGGCTGAAAACGAAGCTGAAGCTGTTGTCGTAACCGATGTCGTCGATCAGCTTCATCATTGCTTCGAAATCGGCATCGGTCTCGCCGGGAAAGCCGACGATGAAATCCGAAGAGATCGCGATGTTGGGCCGCACTTCGCGCAGGCGGCGGATGATCGATTTGTACTCGAGAGAGGTGTAGCCGCGCTTCATCGCCGTCAGGATTTTGTCCGAGCCATGCTGCGCCGGCAGGTAGAGATGGTCGACCAGCTTCGGCACCTTGGCATAGGTATCGATCAGGCGCTGGGTGAATTCCTTGGGATGGCTGGTGACGTAGCGGATGCGTTCGATGTTGTCGAATGCGGCGATGTATTCGATCAGCAGCGAAAAATCGGCGATCTCGCCGTCCGCCATTTCGCCGCGATATGCATTCACGTTCTGGCCCAGCAGCGTGATTTCTCTCACGCCTTGCTCGGCCAGGCCGGCGACTTCGGCCAGCACGTCATCGAAACGGCGCGAGACTTCTTCGCCTCGAGTGTAAGGCACCACGCAATAGCTGCAATACTTGCTGCATCCTTCCATGATCGAGACGAAGGCGGTCGGACCGTCGACCTTGGCCGGCGGCAGGTGGTCGAATTTTTCGATTTCCGGGAAACTGATGTCGACCTGCGAACGGCCCGTGTCGCGCCTTTGCTTTAGCAGATCCGGCAGGCGGTGCAGGGTTTGCGGGCCGAATACCACGTCGACATAGGGGGCGCGCTTGACGATCGCTTCGCCTTCCTGGGAGGCGACGCAGCCGCCGACGCCGATCACCAGGTCGGGCTTGGTCAGTTTCAATTCGCGCAGGCGGCCGAGGTCGGAAAACACTTTTTCCTGCGCCTTCTCACGCACCGAGCAAGTGTTGAGCAGGATGACGTCGGCATCTTCCGGCGTGTCGGTCTTGACCAGGCCGTCGGACAGGTTGAGCACGTCGGCCATCTTGTCCGAGTCATACTCGTTCATCTGGCAGCCGAAGGTTTTGATGAATACTTTTTTCTGCATGGTCTTAATCGCGCAAGTCGTTTCTGCCGGGATAGCGGCTGGCTTCTTCACCGGTGAGCATCCAGACCCGGTCGATTTCACCCTGCGCGTTTTCGGTGTAGAGTACGGCGAAGCCTTCGCCACGCAATGACATTGGGGTTTCGATCAGGTTGTCCTGGTTGCGGATTTGCGCGCCGGGCGACAAGGCGCGCGTCCTGCCGTCGATCACAATCGCCGGATAAATCGCCGGTGACATCGTTCCGCGCTTGGCAATGGGCGGAAACGGACGATCGAAAGCCAGCGCGGGAAGCGTGCAGGCAATCAATGCAAAATACAGCAGGAAACGTCGAGTCCACATATTTACACTCCGTTTCGAAATACAAGAAAAATGGCGAACATCAGAGGGGATGAAGAGCCAGAGCAGGAAATCCATGATTTCCGTGCTGCTCAGAAAATTATACGAATCAACAGCTTATGCCAATTGTCGAGATGGCGGGACTTGTCTGATGAATCACGCAAAGGTGTCGGCAGTATACCTGCAAATGGCCTGGATCTGCACTATTGCAAAAGATGCTGCCGGTCGGCGCGGAAGTGTGGGGCCCCGCCAGTTATTGAGAATTGGTGTGTGACGGCATGGCGCTCGAATAAAAATGGAAGGCATCTCCAATGCTTTCCATTTTTATTTTTGATAAATCAACAATTGGAATCTCGAGTGGCGGCGAAAACTCTCTTCGCGTCCTTTGTGTTCCTTGAATCGTTTATTGCCAGACTTATATCAACGTGCGGTAAGACCCTGAGCAGATTCTAAGGCTCTGGGTGTTTTACTTAAAGAATTCCCTGTTGCGCCCCGAGCCCGAGTCTTTGATCTTGTTTGCCTTGACCAGGGCGTTAAGGCTGAAAGTCATGCGTTGCGCCAGCTTCTTGACCTGGGTCTCGTTTGGCGTAAAGCCTAATTTGTCGATCGCCGCTTGTAAAATTGCGGAGCTGTGCTGCGGTTGATCGGTGATCAGATTCGGCCAATAGTCGCCGCCGGTAAACGGCAGGTCGTCGCCGTCCTGCACCTTGTCTACGCCATTTGCGACGGCGAGCTTGGCTTTTCTGCCGCGTTTGCCGCGCACCTTGGCTTGCTTTCCTTGCTTCTTGGTTTTTGCCTCTTGCGCAGGTGCCGGCTCTGTTTTGCCTACGCTGCCCAGTTCCGCCAGAGCTTGCTCCAGCGCTTTTACTCGCGACACGTAATAAGCCATTCCATCTTTGGCGTGCGCGATCTCGGCCTCTATGGCCTGTATTGCAGTTTTAAGGTTTTCTGACATGGTATGCCTCCTTTTTATGATGGCCTGACTAAAGAATTAATATTAATACTTCAATGTGAAAGTGAGCTTGACAAGTCCTAAATATAACAGTTCATGCTATGCCGTGAAACATTTGTTCTCTCTCGGAGCGCTCCAAGAGTCTGTCTCGATTGTTATTCATAGCAGCGATGCCTGATATGCGATATGTGAATTATCAATATATTCCTCTTTGTAGCATAATAAATTCGTCTCCTCTATTCTCATCCTAGAAAATAGATTCAAGCCCGCTTTTACCAGCGGGCTTTTTTTCTGCAAAAGCTGCGTGCATCTAATGAGGCAATGATGTAATATTCGCCCTCGCAAAAAATTTTCAATATCCCGTCGAGCGCTTCGTCGCGGCCAATGCGCTCATGCGCTCCAAGCCATAGGAAAAGCCTCCAGGGCATCGCCACCTGATGTGCGGTAATGCATAGGCGGCGTTAATTACCTAGTACATGAAAGTAAGCAAGTTGACCTGTCTCTAATCAGAGGGGGAAGAGTTTGTTCGCAATGTTCGCAATAGGCCGCGAACAAACTCGGATCCGCTTTTTTACCCGGAGGAGGGCTAGTGATTTTCGCAAAAGACTGCGAAAAAACTGCACCCCCTTTTCTTAATACCTGTGCAATGAAAAAAACCGCTAATACCCTGACATTGAGCGCAAAATCCGCAAGAACGAACGCCGCACAACCGGCAAACCCCAAACCGACGCTGACCCTGGTGCCCGAGCATGCACCGAACGCCCCCAAGGTGACGGTCATCACCAAGCCGCGTTCGCGGCTGCTGGCCAAAACGGCTCAGGCTGCGGATACGGCATGCGATAAGCCGGTAGAGCAGGCCGCTCCGGTAGCGAAGGACGCCGCAGCCGGAAAAGCGCAGCCGAAAATCGTGGTTCGTTCACTCAATGTTCAGGCGCAAAGCGAAAAAAAACCGGTAACGGCCGAGAGCAAGACCATGCCTTCCCCTTTGCTCAGTCAAACCACCGATGCTGCCGCGCTGGCGGCGATCGATACCTCCGCCTATGCATTTCCTGCGGTGAAAGTGCCGGCCAGGCGCGGCCGCAAGCCTTCGGAATATCAACCCGAAAATGATGAGGTCGCTGCTCTGAATGCGGTAGAGCGCGCAGAATTGAAAGCTCTCTCAAGGGCCAAGCAATCCAAAGAAAAAAACCCGGGCGACCCGGCTTCGATCGCCGAAGGCGAAGCAAATGCCGAGGCCCTCGAGCGCAGCCGCCAGCAAATCAAGGCCTTGATCAATTTCGGCAAGGAGCGCGGCTTCCTGACCTACGCCGAGATCAACGACCATTTGCCGGAAAACCTGTTCGACCCGGATGCGATCCAGGGCTTGATCGGCACCTTCAATGATATGGGCATTGCAGTCTACGAGCAGGCGCCCGATGCCGAGACCTTGCTGCTGTCGGATAACGTCGCTGCGGCAGGCAGCGACGATGAAACCGAAGCTGCGGTTGCCTCTGCCTTGTCGACGGTCGACTCCGACTTCGGCCGCACCACCGATCCGGTGCGGATGTATATGCGTGAAATGGGGGCGGTTCCGCTGCTCACGCGCGACGGTGAAATCGAGATCGCCAAGCGCATCGAAGGCGGCTTGAAAGACATGATCCAGGCAATCTCCGCCTGTCCGACGACGATCGCCGAAATCCTCGCTGCGGCCGACAAGATTGCCAAGGATGAAATGAAGATCGACGAGTTCGTCGACGGACTGGTCGATCCGGATGCCGCCGATGAGCAAGCGATCGTCGCCGCGGCCGATGACGAAGATGAGGAAGACGAAGACGAGGAAAGCGGTTCTTCGGATGGTGCAGCGGGTTTGTCGAACGAGCAATTGCTGCAGCTGAAGAAAGCCGCGCTGGTGAAATTCGCCGATATCGCCGCCCAGTTCGAGAAGATGTGCAAGGCCAGGGAAAAAACAGGCTACAACTCCGCCGCCTATCTGAAGGCACAGGAAGCGATTTCGCATGAACTGCTGAGCATCCGCTTCACCGCCAAGGTGGTCGAGAAACTATGCGACACGCTGCGCGGACAAGTCGATGCCGTGCGTCACATCGAGAAGCAGATTCTCGACGTCGCAGTCAACAAGTGCGGCATGCCGCGCGCTCACTTCATCAAGGTATTTCCCGGCAATGAGACCAATCTGGATTGGGTCGACGCCGAAGCCGCAGCCGGCCATCCTTACAGCGTGATTCTGCGCCGCTACGAGGCGGCCGTGAAAGAAGCGCAGCATAAACTGCTGGACTTGCAGGAACGCGTGGCGCTGCCTTTGCCGGATCTGCGCAAGATCAACAAGCAACTGGCAACCGGCGAGATGCGGGCGCGCCAGGCCAAGCGCGAAATGACCGAGGCAAATTTGCGCCTGGTGATCTCGATCGCGAAGAAATACGTCAACCGCGGCCTGCAATTCCTCGACCTGATCCAGGAAGGCAATATCGGTTTGCTGAAAGCCGTCGACAAGTTCGAATACCGCCGCGGCTACAAGTTTTCCACCTACGCCACCTGGTGGATCCGCCAGGCGATCACCCGCGCCATCGCCGACCAGGCCCGCACCATCCGCGTGCCGGTGCACATGATCGAGACCATCAACAAGATGAACCGGATCAACCGCCAGATCATGCAGCAGACCGGCGTCGAACCGGATTTGGCGACGCTGGCGTTGAAGATGGATCTGCCGGAAAACAAGGTGCGCGAAATCATGAAGATCGCGAAAGAGCCGATCTCGATGGAAACGCCGATGGGCGAGGACGGCGATGCGCAACTAGGCGATTTCATTGAGGATGACCATACGCTGGCGCCGCTCGATGCCGCGCTGCATGCCTCGATGCGTGATGTGGTCAAGGATGTGCTCGACACGCTGACTCCGCGCGAGGCCAAGGTATTGCGCATGCGTTATGGCGTTGAAATGTCGTGCGACCATACGCTGGAAGAAGTCGGCAAGCAATTCGATGTGACGCGCGAACGCATCCGTCAGATCGAAGCGAAAGCGATGACCAAGCTGCGTCACCCTTCGCGTGCCGACAAGCTCAAGAGTTTCCTTGAGGGCGTGCGCTAGGAAGCGGTAGCGGCGTTATGTCGCGTTCCGTATAGGCGCGTTGTGGTCTTGGATGGCTGAGGGGAGTTCCCCTCAGCCATTTGTTTTTTTGCATGGAGGGACTATCTATTTATGCTTGTCCCCATCCTTGGCGGAAGCCGGCGCGGCAGGCGTCTTCGCTCTCGACACTCGCAAGTGCATCAGGCGCTGTTCCAGCTCCTTCACGTTCGCCGACATCTCCCGCACGCTGTCCCAGATGCTGTGGTCCAGCCGCATCTTGTGATTCATCGCACTGATCATCGGCAATAGCGTCTGTTCATAGCTATCGGCGAGGCGTGCGATCGCGGTCTGCAGCAATTCTTGCTCCGGCAGATTGACCTGCACATCCGGCGTCAGGCGTCGGCCGAGAGCGGCAATCTGCTGGCTGATATCCGAGAGCAGATTGGCCACCTTGGTCGCGCCATCGGCATCCGCGCCGCCCTGCTTGCGCAGCCGCACGAAATCCTGCACCAGTGCCTGCCAGCGGGCTTGCTCCCCGGCGTCCGGCCGGCCCAGCAGATGCGCCAGCTTCAGCAGGTTTTCCTCGGCACCGGTCGTCAGGGTTTGCGCTTCGCCGCGATAATGGTCGCGCAACAGATCATCCAATTCCTCATCGCGCATGATGGCCGAGACCTTTGGCGTCAGCTTGCTCATGTTGCGGTAACTGCCCTGCAATTTGAACGGCGGCTCGGTGCGGTAGACATCGTCTTGCGCGGCCGACGCGATATAGGCAAGGTTCACCTCCAGCAGCGCATCGCGCACCTTGAACAGGCGTTGCAATACCGCGCAGATTTCGCTTATCTCCTGCTGGCTGTAGGCGTGCTTCAATTCGGTGGCGGGAATCGGCTCGCCCTGCGCCATGCGGATCAGGCGATGCACGTCTTGCGGCTCGCGCGCCGCCAGCGGTTGCAAGACCGGATGCGAGACCAGCGCGTTTTCGATATACGACATGGCGAACACTTCCTCGCGTCCGCTCAGCACGTCGCCCAGGTTGTAGATGTCGGCGCGGTTGGCCAGCATGTCGGGAATCTTGAACATGTCGCCCGACTCGGTATAAGGGTTGCCGGCCATGACGATCGCGAAGCGCTTGCCGCGCAGATCGTAGGTCCGGCTTTCTCCGCGCCAGACGCCTTCGATGCGCCGCGTGCCGTCGGCCAGCGCGATGAACTTTTGCAGGAACTCGGGATGCGTATGCTGGATATCGTCCAGGTAGAGCATCACGTTGTTGCCCATCGCCAGACCCAGATTGAGCTTCTCCAGCTCGGTGCGCGCCGCGCTGTTGGCGGCTTGCGCCGGGTCGAGCGATGTCACGTCGTGACCCAGCACCGGGCAATTGATGCGCACGAAAATCATGCCGAGGCGGTCGCCCAGGTATTCCATCAGCGTGGTCTTGCCGTATCCCGGCGGCGAGATCAAGAGCAGCATGCCCATCGAATCGGTGCGGCGTTGGTCGCCCGCCGCGCCGATCTGCTTGGCCAGGTTGTCGCCGACCATCGGCAGATAGACTTCATCGATCAGCTTGTTGCGCACGAAGCTCGACAGCGGCTTGGCCTGAAATTGTTCCAGCCGCAGGCGCGCTTTTTCTTCCTGTATCAACGTCTGGCGCAATTGCTGCAGTTGCTGCCAGGCCGGTACGGTCACTTGCGTGTGGTGCCGCAGCCGGCGCATGAAGTCGTTCAGTTGCAGGTTGAGGCCTTGATTGTTCAGCAGCGCGTGTTCGCCCAATAAGCCGGTTATCTGCCCCTGCAGTTCAGCCGCCTGAATCCGGCGCGGCAGTTGACATAACAGAGCCGCGGCAGTTTCCGGCAGCAGGGTCAAATCCTGCTGCTGTTGTCCGATATAGCCATGCAGCCATTCAGTTGCGAGTTGCCAGCGTTCGCGCCAGCTTAGGGTTTCGTCCTGCCAGGGTAGTGCGATGCCGTGACGGCTCAGGTGCTGTTGCAGTCCTTGCGCCAGATCCGAGGCCGCACGGCTCAAGACCCATTCATGCGCCTGGGCGCGGTTTGCGCTGCCGGCTTGGGTGCCGAGTTCTGCCAACAGATACGCTGCGCTTTGCTCCAGGAGCATCGCCGGCGATTCAGTCACGGTATCCAGCCAGCTTTCGATCGCCAGTTGCTGCTGTGTCAGGAATTTTTGCAGCGCTTGGTGGAGTTGGGCCAGGATTTGCTGCCATAGGCGGTCACTGCCAAATTGGCGGCGCATCAGTTCGGCTTGCTCGGCCTGGTGCTTGAGCGTTTGTGCGGACACCTGCAGGCTGGGCGTTGCACTCAGGTGCTGCCAGTACAGTAGCGCGACTGCGCGTGCCAGAGGGCTGTAACGCAACAAGCCGGCATTTTCATACAACGGCACCAATTGCCGCAGGATGCAGGCGGCGTCGTGGTCGTGTATCCCTTTCTGATAACCCTCGTGATAACGCGGGGCGGCAAAGCGCCGCACACGTTCATCCAATTGCTGCTTATCGGACTGGCGCACCGCGTCGAGCAAGGCGGCCCAATTCCAGTCATCGGCTTCCGCTTGCGCGGTCAGCATGATTTTGTAAGCCAGGTATTCGGCGCGATAGACCCGCGGACTTTCGGCCAGGTTTTCCTGTCCCCAGTATGGCTTCAAGATTTCCAGGCGCGGCTCTTCCACCGGCGAAAAATAATCGGTACCGGTCAGGTGATAGGCCAGCTGCTCCTGGCGCGATACGATGGTCAGGTCGAGCGCTTGCTGGTTGACCGTGAAGGCGTGGCGGCCGAGACGTATCGTGTTGCCGCTTACCAGTTCGTTGCGGTCGCGCAGCGCGCGCTGGCCCTGGTCGCGCAGATTCTTGAGCTGGCCTGCCAGGTCGTCGGCAGCGACACTATTGCCGAGCTTGCGCAATTCTTCGATGCTGGCCTTGAGCTTGTTGAGCAGCGCGTCCGATGCGAAATAGGCTTCGAGCTGGGCCGCTTCAGTCAATTGCGTCAGGCGCTTCGGTACCCCGGCCAATATCCGGCGCGACGCATCCATGATGGCCTGCACCCGGCGCGCACGGGCATCGAGCAAGGCCTGCTTGCGGCTTTCCATTGCTTCGTACACCGATTCACGCTTGTGGGCGATTTCGGCCAGATAGTCTTCCTGCTCGGCGAAGCGGCCCTCCAGATCTTCCATCTGCGCCAGCAGGCGGGTCAGCAATTCATCGCAGCGCTCCGGCGTTTCCGCCTGTTCCAGCGCGCTTTCGACGGATTGCCCGAACAGTTGGAACTGTGCCGCGAATTCGGCCGCCGACTCGCCTTGCGACAATTGCTTGCGGCGCTGGCGTGCTTCGGCGCGCAGCTTGTTGACTTCGGCATAGATGCCGGAAATGGTGTTGAGGATGCGGGTGCGCAAGGTGGTGTCGCCGACCGCCAGCGTGCCGAGCAATTCGGTTAGTCCATCCAGGTTGTGCGCGCTGCGGTCCAGTGCTTCATGCAGCGGCGCCAATTCCGCTGTCGAGTGCAGATTGGGCAGTTGCGCGCGTTGCCTGTTCAGATCCGCATTGATTTTGGCGAAAGCATCATCCTGCGCGAGAAATTGTACGGTGCGCTCGGCGACGCGGCTTTCCTCGGTGCCGAGTTCCGCATCCAGCCCGTCCAGGCGCGCCACGTCCATGTAGCGCTGTTCCTTCAAGCTGGCCAGCCGTCCGCGTGCAAGGCGGAGCTGGTCCAGCGCTTCGATGAAGTCGGTCGGCGATTGCCACAGTCGGCTGGCGGTTTCGGTCAGCAATTGGCGCTGCGCCTGTTCGGTCTGCTGCAGCGTACGTTGCGCTTCGCGCTGGACCGCCGCCATCTTATCGAATTCGTCCAGCGTTGCGCTCGCCACCTCGATCATGCCGCGCACTTCAGCGCCGGCCTGCTGCGCTTCCTCGGCTCCCAGCCAGTAGTAGGCATCGGCCACGCGGCGGCATTGCTTGATCAGGGTTTCATAGACGAAGCGGGTCGGTAGCTGGTCCCGGCTTGCTTCGCCCTGTTCACGCACCAGTTTCGCGATCGAATACAACTCGGACAAACCGCGCACCAATTCGCGATTGCCGATCTTGCCGAAAAAAGTCTGGCGCGGCGCTTGCTGCGCTGCATGCTCATCGCTCAGGAAAGGGGTTTGCCACAGCTGCATCGCGTGGTTGCGTGTCGGTTCGTCGTTCTCGGCGGTAAACAGCAGCATGCGGCCATCGTCGAAGCGGGCGTAACCGTGCGCCACCAGCGGCTGTTCCAGCGTCTTGTTGATCAGGTTGTAAGTCAACAGCACGTACACGCCGTGCTCGACGCCGTAGAATACATACAGCACGTCTTCGCCGTTCGGGGCCAGCACCCGGCGCTTGAATTGGAGGCCGGCCGGCAGGTCGGCAAACAGCTTGTATTCGCCGCTTTGCAGGATATAACCATCGGGGAAAACGATGCCGTGGTCTTCCGGCAATTGCACGCAAGAGGCGCCGATCGCATCGACCCGCGTCACCTGCCGTGTGCGGCGATTGAAGACCAAGTGACGCACCTGGGTTTCCCGATAAGGTTTGATGCGCAGCAGAATCAGTTCTCCTACTGCGGCATAGGCGATGTCTGCATCGTTCAACGATTGATTGCGATCCTCCACCGGCTCGCTATAGATGCCGAGACCGGTTTCGGTATTGTTCTCGATTTTGACGGTCAGGTCGCCGCCGATGGTTTCGACGAACAGGGTGTCGAGCACGTTGATATGCGGATGCTTGCCGAGCACATGCTGCTCGCGCGTGGTCGGCGTCCATTCGAAGTCATGCGCCGGCGGCAGGGCGATATCGCGTTCGCCGCGATTATCGATATAGCTGACTTCGCCGCTGTCCTTGAGCTGCCAGCGGAACACCCGCACATCGCTGATGCGTTCGCCGATTTTGAAGGCGGCCAGAAGCTTGCCTTGATGCACGCGCAACTGCACCAGCTGCGCGTTGCGATAATAGTTGTAGAGTTCCTTGAATTCGGCGACGAAACGCGTATCGTCCAAAAAGGTCTGTTCCAGCTTGAGCGCTTCAAGCTCGGCTTGCTCGCCGTCCTGGCGCAAGCGATACAAGCCGAACACGTCCGCGACCCTGGTTTCCTGACGCAAGCCGATGAAGACGTTGTAGCCGAACACCAGCACATCGCCGACCAGTACCAGGTCGCGTGCGACGCAATTGTTTTCGGTACGGGCACGGGTGCGGGCGCGCAACACCATGTCTTCGCGACCGAACTCGGCCAGCCGCGCCTTATTCAGGATGCCGGCCTTTTCCAGCAGCGTCTTGCCTTGCGCGCTCAAGCGCTTGCGCAGCAGATCGAAACTGCTGGAATGGGCCACTGCTTGCGCGACTTTGTTGTCGCCGGCGTCCGGGTTTTCGGCTTGGCGGGCGTCTTCGGTTTGGGCGTCGCTCATTGGTTTCAGTCTGCCTTGGCGTTCAGGAAGGCGATCATTTCGGCGCTGTTCGGTTGCGACTGCAGCCACGTGCGCAGGTGCACCAGCTCATCGTAGGCGGCGTCGCCGAAACGCGCGCGGTGGGCTTTTTCCATCCGTTCGCGCGAGGCCGCTTCCTGCAGGTCGCGCTGCCAGCGCTCCGACACGATGGCATCCAACTGATCATGCAAACCCAGCGCAAGCAAGGCTTCCCACTCGCCGCGATCGAGCCAGACGCCATGCGCCGCTGCGCTGAAATCGAGCCGCAGCGGGATCACGTTGCAGACCTTCACGCGCGCCATCAGGCGCTTGGTCTTCGGACACATGCGGGCGGCATCGTCGACTACTTCGATTTCACCGGCATACTCCAGCGCCGCGATTTCCGGCATGGTCTTGCGCCAGGTCCGGTATGCATCCAGATCGACCCAGACGCCGCTGCAATCGTTGCAGCGCTCGACCGGCAATCCGGCTTCGAGCTTGACCGCAGCGAAGTTTTTATTACCGCAGGCTGGACACAACATGTTTGCTCTCTTTCTTGGATTTCGTGGATGGCTTTTTTTATGGGCGGACACGGCTTGATCGTGCTCGCGTGCAAGCTTCGATCAGGGCGCATGTTTTTAAGGTCACGCATGGGCACGATCAAGCCGTGCCCGCCCTGCGTCCTTGCAATTAATTAGGATTCTTCGGCGTCTCGAACCCCGGCTTGAAGCTCGCCAGCAATCCGTGCAGCGCGCTCTGCTGCTGCGCCGTTCCTTCGCGTGCCACCTTTGCCAACAGCGCCGCCACGGTCAGATTCTGCAACTCGCCCGAAGACCCGCCCAGCGCCCCGATCATGCCGCGGATATCGTTCACCATGTCGCGCTCGCCGCTCAAATGGTCCTTCAGGCCGATTTGCAAGGTCTTGCTCTTGTCGATCGTCGCATCGATTCCTTTGCCAAGCGAAAGGGCATTGACGAAGCGCTCGAAATAATCGCCTTCGCCGCCGACGATATCGATCTTGGCATTTTGCAGGGCTTTGCCCAGCACTTCGGCCTGGTCCTTGGCGATATGGGTTTGCGCATCGATGCCCTTGATGATCTGCTGGTTGCCCATCTCCAGCTGCATACGGAATTCCTCGTGCGCGCGGGTGTCGGCACTCATCGCCGACATCGCTTCGAACTTCTGCGCCAAGCCCTTCGATTCGGCTTCGTAACGCGCCTGGATCACATGCGCTTCGGCATCGCCGTGCGTGGCCGTGGCGTTGGCGTCGGCTGCCTTGACCGCAGCCGCTGCCAGTCCCATCTGCTCGGTTCCCTGTGCTTCGGCCTGCATGTGCAGGCGCAGCGCTTCGGCCTCGGCCGCGCCTTGCTTGGCGGTGGCTTCAGCGCCGGCGATGCGCACTTGCGCTTCGGCCATGCCCAGTTGTTCCTTGCCTTTGGCTTCGGCTTCCATTTGCATGCGCGTCGATTCCGCCTGCGCCGCGCCCTGTTTCAGGATCGCTTCGGATGCGGCGATCTTCACCTTCGCATCGGCCATGCCTGGGGCGGCAAGTTCCGCTTCACGGCCTTCGGCTTCGCGCTTTTTCGCTTCGGCGGCTTTTTCCGCGACTTTCAGGCGTGCTTCGGCCAGCGTCAGTTCCTGGGCGGATTTGTGCTTGGCTGAGCGCTCTTCCGCTTCGGCGGCCTTGACGGTCAACACCATTTTTTCTTCAGCGGCGGCTTCGGCGGTGATCACCACGGATTTTTTCTGACGGTCGGCTTCGGCCACCACGCGCACTTCCTTGATTGCTTCTTCCTGCTCCGCCACCGTGCGTTCGACCACGATGCGCTCGCGGATCACGTCGGCGATCGCTTTTTTCTGGACTTCGATTGCTCTTTCCTTGTCGATGTTCTGCAGCGCGACTTCCTTCTCGCGATCGACGATTTCCAACTGCCGGGCACGCGTCACGCGTTCTTCCTCGATCGCCACCGCGCGCTTGCGGTTGTTTTCCGCCACTTCTTTTTCGCGCGTGGTGTTTTCCTGTTGCACCATCACCAGCTGCTCGGCCTGCAAGCGGGCCAGTTCGGCTTTGGCGTGTTCTTCCGCTTGCACTCTTTGCGTCTCGGCTTGTTCGCGTGCACGCACCGAACTCACTTCACGGCTCTGGCGCGACTCCGCATCGGCTTGCTGGCGCTCCAGCTCCAGGATCGCTTCCCGCGTTTCCACGTTCTTTTTCTTGATGCGCATTTCTTCATCGCGCTTCAGTTCATTGGTGCGGATGTTCTCAATCGCGGTCAGTTCGGTGATTTTCTTGATGCCCTGGGCGTCGAGAATATTGTGGCCGTCGAGCTTGTCCAGCGGCGTCTGCTCGATGTAATCGATCGCCGCGTCTTCCAGCACGTAGCCCGACAAGTCGTCGCCGATCTGGCGGATGATATTGTCGCGGAAGCGGTCGCGCGCCTGGTACAGTTCGACGAAATCCATCGATTTGCCGACGGTTTTCAGCGCCTCTGCAAACTTGGCGGAGAACAGGCTTTCCAGTGTTTCCTGGTTCGACGCGCGTTCGCAGCCGACCGCCTGCGCTACCTTCAGCACGTCTTCCGTAGTCTTGTTCACACGCAGGAAGAAGGTGACCTTGATGTCGGCCCGGATATTGTCCTGGCAGATCAGTCCGTCCTTGCCGAGACGGGCGATCTCGATGGTCTTGAGCGAGATTTCCATCAGTTCCATCTTGTGGATGATGGGATAGACCATGCCGCCGGTGAAAGTGACGTCGGGGTCGGCGCGCAGGGTGTTGATGATCATCGCGTGTCCTTGTTCCACCTTGTGGTAGAACTTGGCAAACATCGCCAATGCGCCCAATAGCATAACGGTGCCAATGCCGATTGCGATCAACATGATGTCCATGGATTTCCTTGTCTGTCTTGATGTAAAGGCGTGTTAGAGAGCGGGAGGTAGAGCTTGCACTTCGTACTGCTGGCTGGTCTCGTCATAGCTCAGAATGACGGCCAGGGAATTTTTTGTAAGGGTGTTCGGCGTTCTGGCCCAGACCCGGATGTTCAAACCGGCGCCGCGGTCTTCCACTTCGGCGCGGCCGAATTTTTCATCGACGGTTTGCGTGACGATCTTGCAGCGCAAGCCGACCAGGCTGCTGTTGTTGCGCGCATGATGTTTGACGAACAAACCGCGCATCGGCCTGATCAATAGCGCGGACAGCGGAATCGAGAGCGCGCCGGAGGCCAGCAACGCGCCGGTGCCGAACAGCATTTGCAGCGAGGTCGTGGGGACATAGGCGAGGAAATATTCATGCAGCAGGGCGGTTGCCAGCCAGGTAAAAAATACCAGCAAACTGGCGACGATCGAAAACGGCACGCCGCCCAAACCCATCGCGACCAGATAGCCGGCCAGCGTATGGACGTCGGTCCCATCGTGATGCACCTCCACATGATGATGATGCCCGGCATCCCAATGCCAGCCATCGCCGCCGTCGATTTCAAGGTTGTCGCCGAGATCGACCAGGCCGACAATCGACAACAGCCAGTAAATCAACAGGATGCCGAGCAAGACGCTCGGGACTACCGTGGGGAAACTGCTCAGAATCTGCCATGTGGACATCTATTTATTCCTCGCCATATTTTGTTTTGTGGTCGTTCGCTGGCGGCTTTTTTTACTTATTGTGCGGCGCTTGTTTCTTTGCAAAGTCTATCAGTTTCTTGTGTAAAGCTTCCTTGATTCCCCGTTTGTCTTCGGCATCAATGCCGAAACGCTCCGCCAGCAGCGCATAATCAGCATCGCTCAGGCTCACCGTCAAGCGCGGCCGTACCGGCTTGCTGGTGCAAGGCAAACCGAGAATCTTGCGGATCTGGTCCGAGGGCGAGATTTGGTTTTCGAACGCAGCATAACGTACTGCATCGATCACCTGCTTCTCGACGTCGAAGGCAACCTGTATAGCGCGCAAGGCGGCGTCTGAGCTGGACCATCGGGATGAACTGCGCACCATGGATTCTGTCTTTCTCAACTCGCGCTTTTTTCATCGGGCGCTGCATGCAGGCGTGCTTGCAGCCGCGCCATCACATCGGCCTTGCGGTTCACGTTTTCGCCGATGCCGGCGGCGGCCAGCTTGTTTTCGAGCGCCTTGTTGCCGAACTCGCCATCCAGCACTTCGGCCGCCTGCATGCGGTCCGCCATATCCTGATGGCGCTGCTTGATGCGCTCCAGCGATTCCTTGGCGCTCATCAATTTGGATCCGCTCGCGCCCATGCTTTGCGAAATCGTCGCGGTCGCCTTGTACACGCTCTCGGTGGTCTTGGCCATGGTCAGTTGCCGTTCATGTTCGCGCAGGGTGGCCTCGGCATTGCGGATCAATTCTTTCAAGCGCAGGATGTGCGCCGTGAATTCGGCGCGCGCCGCCGTCTGTTCGGCAAGCGCGGTTTCCAGATCGGCCACCTTGGCCGCGACTTCCTCGGCCAAGGCGGTCTGGTTCTTTTGCAGGGCTTGCATGGCCATGTCTTCGAATCTGCGTATTTCCGCCTGCAAGCGTTCGATCTCGCGGCCGGCCTGCATTTCCTTCGCCATGACCGCGGTCAAGTCTTGCTTGGCGTTGGCCACATGGGCCTTGGCTTCGACGATTTCCTGCTCGTAGATGCCGGCGGCATTGCTATCGACTACGCTCTGGCCGATCTCGCGCAGGTTACCGCGCAACATCGTCAAAATTTTGGAAAAGACAGCCATGATGCTCTCCTTATTTCAGAAATTCAGTGAACACTTCCAAGGCTTCGATGGCATTGTCGGCTACCATCGCCACATCGGTCGCGATATCTTCGACCCGCGAATCGTGGGCCAGCGAGCCATAAATCACATAGTGCCGGCCAATGCGGCCGAAGTCGGAAAGAGGAATGGAAATATTCAAGTCGATCATCGCCTCCAGCATCTCGGCACGGCGTTCCGGTTTGATTTCATCTTCGGTCCAGAGATAGCAGATGCAGAGGACCTGCGTCGGCGAGATCGTCACGAATACCGGCAGTTCTTCCTGGCCTTCGATACTGATGCGCATCACGGGGACGCCGCCCGGTTCGGTCGCGGGCAGCAGGCTGCTGCTGACGCCGATCGATCCCAGGCGCTGGGACAACGCTGTTTCAATCCCAAGCAATTGGCGCATTGTTTCTTCCATGGTTCCTCCTTGCGTGGCGCTGCTGGTTTTTGTATTCGTTGAGGTAGTCGGCGAAGACATATTATGTCAAAGTATAAGTGTCCGACATAAAATGTCAAGGTGTTGAAAAAGTGCAATTCATGCCTTGTTGCGGCAATCAAATAAAAATGATCTGGTTCAAAGCATGAGATTTTTTGGATTCCCCGTTTTATCATCACACGCTTCTTTCCATTTCCCATCGAATGCGGCAGTGCGCCGACATCATCCTTGTCATCAATTGAAAGCCGCGGATGCGCCTGTGGTCAATCCATCCCAAATATCTGGACCCGACGGGCTTGGTCGCCTTGTGGCGTGAGAGTCTCCTGGCGCAGAAGGTCTTGCTTGGCCAGACCAGGGGATATAAGTTCCATCCTCAATTGCAGAGGTTTCATGCATGCCCCGACCCTGTTCTGACGATCGGCTGCTACCTGAATGAAATATTGAAAGAGGCGGATCGGCGCGGCTACCGGTTTGACAGGTCGAAAGTCGTACGCTCCGGGGCCTGCGGGAAATTGAAAGTCCACAGAGGACAGGTCGATTATGAGTGGGAATTGATACTCGGAAGGTTGGAGCGCAGGGCGCCAAACGTGTATGCCATGCATAAAATGCTTGTCAGTCCCAGGCCGCATCCGTTGTTTCAAATCGTGCCTGGCGGAATTGAAGACTGGGAGCGCATTCAAGCGCGATACGCTTGAGGTTGATGGCGGCTCGGCATTTTGGGCGACCGGTTATTTTTTCGACGGCTGTTGCGCCACCTGCGCTCGAATGCTCTCAAGTTCGGCATCGCAAGCCAATTCAATTTCCTGATCGCCTTTTACCAAGGCGAATACCTGGATCGCATGGATCAGGTTGCTTTTGTAATGCAATTCCTTGACGGTGTCGTAGCCGAGGGCGTCAAGTACAAGTTGGAGCCGTGCATGCATGGTCAGGGCCTTTCCGGCGCAGTCTTGGCTTGGAGGCAGGCCTGGATTTTCGGTTCCGGCTTCCAGCAGCTTCCAAATACGCTCATGTTTTCCGTTGTCTCGGGTGGATTGACGTTGCCTTGCAAGGATAGCAGAGCCGGAAACGGCGGCTCGTCAGCTTCGTCCTGTCACAGGGATTGCCGCACCGTGAATCGCACGCGCACCGTCGGACGCGAGGAAGACCAGCACGTCGGCCAAAGCTTCGGGCGCGACCCAACGGCTGGCATCGGCATTCGGCATGGCCGCGCGATTTTCCGGAGTGTCGATGATGCTCGGCAAGACGCAGTTGACATTGATGTTGTTGTCGCGCAGCTCGGCCGCCATGGCTTCGGTCAGGCGAATCACGGCGTCCTTTGCCGCACAGTAGGCGCCCATCCTGGCAACGCCTTTTTGCGCCGAGTTGGCGCCAATATTGATGATCTTGCCGCCGCCGGCTTCGAGCATGGCGGGCACTACCGCGCGCACTGCATGAAGCATGCTGCGCGCATTGATGTCGAACAGAAAGTTCCAATCCTGATCGGCAGTTTCATGTACCGGCGAACCCATGCGGAAACCGCCGGCGAGGTTGCATAGCACGTCGATCTTGCCGATGCGTTCGCCTGCTGTTTTGACGACGGCGCGGACTTGTTCTTGATCGAGCAGATTGGCCGGCGCGAACAGGCGTTGTGCATTTTCGGCGCCGAAGGCTTTTTCCAGGCTTTCCAAATGGAGGTCGACAAGCACGAGCCTGGCGCCGCGCGCTGCGAATGCTGCGGACACGGCCCGGCCAAGATTGCCGCTGGCGCCTGTCACCATGACGGTCTGGTTGTTGAAATTCATGGGATATCCTTGTTGATTGAAGGTTACTGGAATGATCGTATCAATTGGCGGCAAACCGTGCGAAGCAGGCGTCCACGTAACGCGCAAGATCGATGTCGCGCTGCGTCAGGCCGTTTGCGTCGTGCGTGGTCAGCGTGATGGCGACCTTGTTGTAGACGTTCGACCATTCCGGATGATGGTTGCATTTTTCCGCGGCCAGCGCTATCTGCGTCATGAAGGAAAATGCCTGGGCAAAATCGGCGAAGACAAACTCGCGGCTGATCGCATTGCGCTGCGCGTCATGGCGCCAGGCCGCCAGCGTGGCCAGGAGGGTTGCGGCAAGTTCGGGTTCAAGTTTTTTCATTTGGTGTCCTCATAGTACTTTGGCGATGGCGTCTGCGGCGGGCGCAATCGTTTCCTGCGTCAGCGCCGCCAGGCAAATACGGCCGGAGCCGACCAGGTAGACCGCAAATTCTTCGCGCAGGATGCGGACTTGCTCGGGACTCAGGCCGGTAAAACTGAACATGCCTTTTTGCGTGATGAGGTAGTCGAAGTTCCGCCCCGGCTTTTTCTCGCATAGCGCTGCATGCAGGCCTTCCCGCATCGCTTTTATCCGGCCGCGCATGGCAGTCAATTCATCGGTCCAAGCCGTGCGCAATGCAGGGCTGCCGAGCACGGACGACACGATGCGCCCGCCGTGGGTAGCCGGGCTCGAATAATTGCGCCGGATCGTCGACTTCAATTGTCCCAGTACCGTATCCGCCTGGCATGCGTCCGGGCACACCACGCTCAATGATCCACAGCGCTCGCCGTACAGGGAAAAATTCTTCGAAAAGGAACTGGCGACCAGGAAGCAGAGGCCTTCCGCTGCGAAGTGGCGCATTGCAAATGCATCTTCCTCGATGCCGTCGCCGAATCCCTGGTAGGCAATGTCGAAGAAGGGGATTAATTTTTGCTTGCGGATGAGTGTCGCGAGTTCGCGCCATTGTTGTTCGCTGAGGTCGGCGCCGGTCGGATTATGGCAGCATGCATGCAGCAAGACGATATCGCCTTCGGGAATCGCCTGGAACGCGGCCAGCATCGCCGCAAAGTCCACGTGCCGGGTTTCCGCGCAATAGTAGGGATAGCTGTTGACCGTAAACCCGGCGCCGGAAAAAATTGCCCGATGATTGTCCCAACTGGGATCGCTGATCCAGATCCGGGCATTGCCGAACCAGGTTTTCAAGAAATCGGCGCCGACCCGCAATGCGCCGGAACCGCCTATGGTCTGCACAGTGGCGATGCGTTGTGCGGCGACTGCATCGTGTTCTTCACCGAACACCAGATGCTGGACCTCCTTCCGGTACGCAGGCGCACCTTCCATCGGCAAGTAAGGACGGGCACCGGGCGACTCGAGCAGGGCCGCTTCGGCTGTGAGGACGGAGCGCAGCATCGGAAGTTGCCCCGCAGCGTCGAGATAGACGCCGATGCTCAGGTTGACTTTCCCGGCGCGTGCATCGTTTTTGAAATCTTCGTTCAGCGTGAGAATTGGATCGCCGGGGTAGGCGTCGATGTGTTGGAACATGGCAGTCCTTGTTTGTTGAAAAATCCGCCGGATGCTGCACGGCAGGTGCAAAGGGCACTTGGTAAAGTTTAGCGCGAGCGATGCGCAATTTGTGAGCGTTTTGCATGCATGTTTTGTTAATATGCGCACAAAATGTGCATGACTTTCTGATGGGGGGAGAAAAATATGTCCGCTATTACCGTTGACCGATTCGATTTGCAATTACTTGCGGCGCTGCAGCGTGATGGACATGTAACGAATAGTGCGCTCGGCGACAAAATTCATCTGTCGACCTCGCAGGTAAGCCGGCGTGTGCAACGTTTGGAGGAAGCGGGCGTCATCGATCACTATGCTGCCATCCTGGAGCCGGCCGCGGTCGGCCTGGATGTCATCGCCTTTACCCAGGTAAGCCTGGATCGCCAGGGCGCGACGTCGAGCGACAAGTTCGAACGCGAGGTCGAGAAACTACCCGAGGTGCTGGAGTGCTTCGCACTGGCGGGCGAAGCCGACTACATGCTGCGCATCGTCGCGCCCGACCTGGCATCCCTGTCGGAATTCATGGCAAAGCAATTGCTGCGGATACCGGGTGTCACCAACGTCAAGTCCAATGTCACGCTGCGCAAAGTCAAGGCGACGCATGTGCTGCCGCTGGACCATGTCATGCGCGAGACAGAGAGCAAGAAGCGCATTCTTTTCTCGCAATAGGACGCAATAGGATTTTGACGCGCGTCCAAGACTTGCGGCATGACCGTACAATGCTTGCCTAGAGCCTGTTATGAACTCAAGCAGAGGTCCCCTGCTTGAGTTCATAACAGGCTCTAGACGCGGCCGCGACGGTCCTCGCGCCAACGAACTACAGGAGCCGTACTTTGTTCACCCCTCAATTCATCGCACCTGCCCGCTTCGACGATCCTGCCGCCGCGCTCGAACAGGTGCGCGCCATTTATGATCTCAGCATCGGGCATCTGCGCGAATCCCTGCAGCGTTTCGTCAACGGGGAAAATCCCGAAGCGCATGTGCGCGCCTGCTATCCCTTCGTGCGGGTGCATACCGATACCGTGGCGCGCGCCGATTCGCGCTTGTCCTATGGTTTTGTGGCCGGCCCGGGCACCTTCGAAACCACGCTGACGCGGCCCGACCTGTTTTCGAATTACTACCTCGAACAGTTTCGCCTGCTGCTGAAGAATCATGGCCGCAACCAACAGGTGCAGTTGGAGGTCGGCACCAGCGCGCAGCCTATTCCTGTGCATTTCTCGTTTGCCGAACACGATCATATCGAGGGTAGCATGAGTGCCCAGCGGCGCTTGGCCATGCGCGACTTGTTCGACTTGCCTGACCTGGCCGCGATGGACGACGGCATCGCCAACGGCACCAAGGAAATCCCGCCTGGCGAAGCACAGCCGCTATCGCTGTTTACCGCGCCGCGGGTCGATTATTCGTTGCAGCGGCTGCGCCATTACACCGGTACCGCGCCGGAACATTTCCAGAATTTCGTGCTGTTTACCAACTACCAGTTCTACATCGACGAGTTCGTGCGGCTCGGGCATGAAATCATGCAGCGCCCGGCTGACCCGCAGGGCGAGGATGCCTATATCGCATTTGTCGAGCCGGGCAACCTCCTCACGCGGCGTGCCGGTCATGCCGCGCAGCCGGGCGATGCGCTGGGCGCTGCGCTGCCGCGCATGCCGCAGATGCCGGCCTATCACCTGGTGCGCGCCGACGGCAGCGGCATCACGATGGTCAACATCGGGGTCGGGCCGGCCAACGCCAAAACCATTACCGACCACATCGCCGTGCTGCGGCCGCATGCATGGCTGATGCTCGGCCATTGCGCCGGCCTGCGCAACACCCAGCAGTTGGGCGACTATGTGCTGGCGCACGGCTATGTGCGCGAAGATCATGTACTGGATGAAGACTTGCCGCTGTGGGTGCCGATTCCGCCCCTGGCCGAGGTGCAGTTGGCGATTGAAGCGGCGGTGGCCGAAGTGACCCAGCTCACCGGCTTCGAATTGAAGCGCGTGATGCGCACCGGAACCGTGGCGAGCACCGATAACCGCAACTGGGAACTGCTGCCGCAACGCACGCCCGAGCGCCGCTTCAGCCAGAGCCGCGCCATTGCTCTGGACATGGAAAGCGCGACCATCGCAGCCAACGGCTTCCGTTTCCGGGTGCCGTACGGGACCTTGCTATGCGTCAGCGACAAGCCGCTGCACGGCGAGATCAAGCTGCCCGGGATGGCGAATCACTTCTATCGCGAGCGCGTCGACCAGCATCTGCGCATCGGCATACGCGCCTTGGAATTGCTGCGGCGGCAGGGCGTGGACAAGCTGCACAGCCGCAAGCTGCGCAGCTTTGCCGAGGTGGCATTTCAATAGTCTCAGGAAGACAAGGGGATGTTTTTTTGCCCGGCAAACAATTCGGCGATCCATTCGACGAACACCCGCACCTTGGCCGACAAGTGGCGGTTTTGCGGGTACACCACATGCAGAGGAAAGGAGTCGGTTTGCCAATCGCTCAACAGCAATTCAAGCTGGCCGGATTTGAAGTAATCCGTCAGCGCGAAGGTCGGTAGCTGCACGATTCCCAGGCCCGACAGGGCTGCGGTCAAATAGGCGTCGGAATTGTTCACCGCGATCGGGCCGTTCAGGGCGAGTTGGATACGTTCGCCATCTTTGCTGAAATCCCAGTCGAAAATCCTGCCGGTCTTCGAGGAAAAGTAATTCACGCATCGATGCCCGGTCAATTCGCGCGGATGCGCCGGGCGGCCGTAGCGTTCCAGGTAGGATGGGGCGGCGCAGGTGACGAAACCGATGATGCCGACGCGCCGCCCGATCAGGGTGGAGTCGGCCAACTCGCCGCCGCGCACGGCGCAATCGACGCCTTCCTCGATCAGTTCCACCGGCCGGTCGCCGCAGCCGACATCGAGCCGGATGTCGGGATACTTTTGAAAAAAATCGCTTAATGCCGGAATGATGATCTGCACCAGGCCGGTTGGTATATCGATGCGCAGCCGTCCGCTGGGACTGGCCTTGGTAAGCGACAGCGATTCTTCGGTGTCCTTCACATCGGCCAGGATGCGCAGGCAACGCTCATAGTAAGCCGCGCCATCGGCCGTTACGCTTACCTGGCGCGTGGTGCGGTTCAATAGCTTGACGCTGAGCGCCGATTCCAGGTTGCGGATCAACGTGGAAACCGTCGCTTTCGGCATTTGCAGGCTTTCCGCCGCCTTGGTAAAGCCGCCGGAGTCGACCACTTGCACAAACACCTCCATCGCCTGCAATTTGTCCATGATTTGAAAAAATAAAAAAGAAGTCTCCTGACAGAACGTTGTCAGGAGGGTGGCGGCATGATGCGCAACAGGCAAGCGTTTCAATAAGCCGGAATAACTTTGCCATCGGCGGAGCAGGCCGGCGTCAGCAGCTTCGGTGTTCCAATGGAATGCCTCCTTTGTTTGTGTAGCGTGCTACACAGCGTCAAAGTGGTTGATTGTTCAAATATTTGAACAGTCAATTCCTGTTTGAGTGATTTATTCAATTATAGAAGAAAGATACAGTTCGCTCATTGGCTGTAAAAAGATCGGACCTGTCATGAAATATCGAAATGAAATTGGCGTTTTGTTTACCGTTGCCTTGATGCTGTACTCGTTGGCGCATGCAGGCGCCAATGAATTACTTTCCTACGGCGGACAGGCTCTGGGTGCCGAAGCCAGCGGTTTCGATGCGTTGGCGTTCCAGATCTTCGGCGACTCGGCAGGCAAATGAGCGAGGCGGCAAATCCAGGCGTGGTGGCGGTACATGAACTCGCGGTGCAAGGCGCGCACGGCACGCTGCCTGCGCGGTTGTATTGCTTGGCCACGGCGTGTGCATCGCGAGCGTCCGGCTTGATCGTATTCTTCCATCAAGGCAGCTTCGTTGCCGGCAATCTGGACGAAGTCGATGGATTCATGCGCGCGCTGGTGGAGCGGACCGGGCATCGCGTGCTGTCCTCCAGCTACACACTGGCCGGCGAACAGCCTTTTCCGGCAGCTGCCGAGGATGCACATGCGGTGCTGCTGTGGGCGGCGAAACAGCGCCGCAAGATTGGCTGGGACGGCACACAGATGATCGTCGCCGGCCTGGAGGCTGGCGGCAATCTGGCGGCGGTTGCCAGCCTGATGGCGCGCGACCGGGGCGGACCGGCCATTGCAGGGCAAATTTTGCTGATGCCGATGCTCGATCCCGGCCTGACCAGTTGCTCGATGCGCTCGCTGCCCCAGGATCGCGGTGTGGCCGGTGTGGCCGACGCCTGTGCCGCCGGTTATCGCGGCTATCTGCAAAATGCGTCGGACCGCATCCATCCGTATGCATCGCCGTTGCAATCGAGCCGGCTCAGGCATCTGCCGTCCGCGCTGATCCTGTCGGCCGAAGACGACCCCTTGCGCGACGAGGCCGAGCAATACGCCGCCAAGCTGGATGCCTGCGGCGTCAAGACCCGGCTGCGACGCCTGCCGCCGATGCCTCTGCAGAAGCCGGACGCACGTTGCGAGTGTGCCTGCAGAGGCATGGTCCTGGACGAGATTACGGCCTTCATCGGCACACTGGCTATGCAAGTTTAGTAAAGCACGACGGCGTCCGGCACTTGTCCGGCGTCCCATTCAATCCACTTTGAAGACGAGAACAACATGAAAAAAATCTTGAAATCAGCCACCGTCACGCGCGCCTTGCCGGCCGCACTGAGCGTCCTGGCCGCCGCCGTGCTGGCCGCCTGCGGCAATCCCGCCGCGCAGGAAGTTGCACAGCCCCCGGCTGGCGGACCGCCGATCACCGCGGCGGCTGTGCTGGAGAAATCGATCGCCGAAACCCAGGAGTTTTCCGGCCGTCTGGAAGCCGTCGAGCGCGTCGAAATCCGGCCGCGCGTGGCCGGCTTCATCACCTCGGTCAATTTCAAGTCGGGCGCCGAAGTCAAAAAGGGAGAGGTCCTGTTCGTCATCGATCCGCGTCCTTATCAAGCTGAAGCCAGCCGCGCCGAAGCGGCGGCGTTGTCGGCGCGCGCCAAGGCCGATCACGCCAAGCTTGAACTTGCCCGGGCCGAAAAGCTGGTGGCCGAAAAAGCCATCCCGCAACGCGAACTCGATGAGAAAGCCGCCAACCTGAAGGAACTCGACGCTACCGCCCGCGCCGCGCAAGCGTCTGCGGAAGCGGCTGCGCTGAACCTGAGTTTCACCCAGGTGCGCTCGCCCATCAACGGCCGCGTCAGCAAGGCCGAAGTCACCTTGGGCAACCTGGTCGACGGCAATGCGCTGCTGACCTCGGTGGTGTCGGACGATGCGATCTACGCCAGTTTCAACGGCGACGAGGATACCTATCTGCGCCTGCATGCATCGCGCAAAGGCAAGCCGGTGGCGGTGCGTATCGGCCTGGCCAATGAAACCGGCTATCCGCACGAAGGCAAGCTCGAATTCATCGACAACCGGGTCGATCCCGCGACCGGCAGCGTGCGCATGCGGGCCGTCTTCAACAACGCCGATGACGCTTTGGCGCCGGGCTTGTTCGCCCGGGTTCAAGTCGGCGGCGGCGGGGTCACCAGCAAAGCGGTAATGGTGGCCGAGCGTGCCATCGGCACCGACCAAAACCGCAAGTTCGTGTTCGTTGTCAATGCGGAAAACAAGGCCGAGTATCGCCCGGTCACGCTCGGTCCGATCGTCGACGGGTTGCGGGTGGTGCAGAGCGGCCTCAAGCCGGGCGAGAAAATCGTGGTCAACGGCCTGCAACGGGTGCGCCCGGGCGCGCCGGTGACGGCGCAATTGGTGGCGATGGACGCCGATCCCGCGGCGGCCAAGGAAGGACCGGGTAAGGCCGCTGCCAAGTCCGAGACCAAGTCCGGCGGTAAACCGGACGCGCCGGCCGCGTCCTGATAAATCACCTCAGGCACTGCTTGCCAAGCTGACGAGGAGGGACGCAGCATGCGCCGTGCGCACGAATGCGTCGTCATTCATGCTGCGTCCCTCTTTTTTGGCAGGCCGTGTTCTTCTCCATCATGGACGTGCGTAACATCAGTTGACTAACGAGAACCCATATGAACTTTTCCCGATTTTTTATCGACCGCCCCATTTTTGCGGCGGTCCTCTCGATCCTGATATTCGTGGCCGGCCTTATCGCCATCTTCAAGCTGCCGATCTCGGAATATCCCGACGTGGTGCCGCCCTCGGTGGTGGTGCGCGCGCAGTATCCGGGCGCCAATCCGAAAGTGATTTCGGAAACCGTCGCCGCACCGCTGGAAGAACAGATCAACGGCGTCGAGAACATGCTGTACATGTCCTCGCAGGCGACTTCCGACGGTTCGCTGGCGCTGACCGTCACCTTCAAGGTCGGCACCAATGTCGAGCAAGCCGAGTCGCAAGTGCAGAACCGCGTGCAGCGCGCCTTGCCGCGTTTGCCGGAAGAAGTGCGGCAGATCGGCGTCACTACCGTCAAGAGTTCGCCCAACCTGACTTTGGTGGTGCACTTGTCTTCGCCCAATGGACGCTATGACGACGTCTACCTGCGCAATTACGCGGTGCTGAACATCAAGGACCAGCTCTCGCGCATTCCCGGCATGGGCGAAACCCTGTTGTTCGGCGCCGGCGATTATGCAATGCGCGTTTGGCTCGATCCGCAAAAGGTCGCGGCGCGCGGCCTGACCGCGTCCGACGTCGTGACCGCGATCCGCGAGCAGAATGTCCAGGTTGCGGCCGGCGTGGTCGGCGCCGCGCCTTCCAAGGATGCCGAGTTCCAGCTGACGGTCAACACCCAAGGGCGCCTGCAAAGCGAAGCCGAGTTCGGCGCGATCATCGTGCGCACCGGCGCCGACGGCGCGGTGACCTTGTTGAAGGACGTGGCCCGCATCGAACTCGGGTCCACCGGCTATGCGCTGCGCTCGCTGCTCAACAACAAATCGGCGGCGGCGATTGCGATCTTCGAAGCGCCGCATGCCAATGCGCTGCAATTGTCGGCCGATGTGCGCGCCAAGATGGAAGAGCTGAAAAAGGATTTCCCGGAAGGCGTCGACTACAGCGTCGTGTATGACCCGACGCAGTTCGTGCGCGAATCCATCCGCGCCGTGATCCACACGCTGCTGGAGGCGGTCGCACTGGTGGTGCTGGTGGTGATCGTCTTCCTGCAAACCTGGCGCGCCTCGATCATTCCGCTGGTGGCGGTGCCGGTTTCCATCATCGGGACTTTCGCCGTGCTGCTGGGCTTTGGCTTTTCGATCAATACGCTGTCGCTGTTCGGGCTGGTGCTCGCGATCGGCATCGTGGTCGACGACGCGATCGTGGTGGTGGAAAACGTCGAGCGCAACATCCAGGCCGGTTTGAACCCGCGTGACGCCACGGTGCAGGCGATGAAGGAAGTCAGCGGCCCGATCATCGCGATTGCGCTGGTGCTGTGCGCGGTATTCGTTCCGATCGCTTTCGTGTCGGGCTTGTCGGGCCAGTTCTATCGCCAGTTCGCGCTGACCATCGCGATCTCGACCGTGATTTCCGCCTTTAATTCGCTGACCTTGTCGCCGGCCCTGGCGGCCGCTTTGCTCAAGCCGCACGACGCGCCGAAGGATGCTTTGACGCGCGGCATGGACAAGATCTTCGGCCGCTTCTTCAACTGGTTCAATCGCGTCTTCGGCCGCGCTTCGCATGGCTATGAAAGCGGGGTGAAAGGCGTGCTGGGGCGCAAGACCATTGCGCTCACGGTATATGCATTGCTGGCGGTGGCTGCGCTGTTCGTGTTCAAGTCGGTGCCGAGCGGCTTCGTGCCGGGACAGGACAAGCAATACCTGGTCGGCTTCGCGCAATTGCCGGATGCTGCTTCGCTGGAACGCACCGATGCGGTGATTCGCCGCATGTCGGATATTGCGCAGTCGATCCCGGGCGTGCAGGACTCGGTGGCGTTTCCCGGGCTGTCGATCAACGGCTTTACCAATGCGCCGAATTCCGGCATCGTGTTTTACACGCTCAAACCGTTCTCGGAGCGCACCTCGCCGCAGCAATCCGGCGCGGCGATTGCGCAGCAGATCAACCAGAAACTGGGCGCGATCCAGGATGCCTTCATCATGGTATTCCCGCCGCCGCCGGTGAATGGACTCGGGACGATCGGCGGCTTCAAGATGATGCTGGAGGACCGCGGCAACGTGGGCTACGACGAAATGTACAAGGCGGTGCAGGCGCTGCAGATGAAAGCTTGGCAAACGCCGCAACTGGCCGGGGTATTTTCGAGCTACCAGATCAACGTGCCGCAATTGTTCGCCGACGTTGATCGCACCAAGGCCAAGCAGATGGACGTGCCGCTGGCGGCGATTTACCAGACGCTGCAGATCAACCTGGGCTCGCTGTATGTGAACGATTTCAACCAGTTCGGACGCACTTACCAGGTCAAGGTGCAGGCCGACGCGCCGTTCCGTTCGCATGCGCAGGATATCGCGCAACTGAAGGTGCGCAGCAACAAGGGCGAGATGGTTCCGCTGTCGTCGCTGATGCGGGTCAAGGACAGCTATGGCCCGGACCGCGTGCAGCGCTATAACGCCTACCTGTCGGCCGACGTCAACGGCGGCCCGGCGCCCGGCGTATCGAGCGGGCAGGCCCAGGCCGCGATGGAAAAAATCGCCAAGGAAGTCCTGCCCAAAGGCGTGAGCTACGAGTGGACCGAGCTGACCTACCAGGAAATCCTGGCCGGCAATACGATGGTGTTCGTGTTCCCGCTGTGCGTGCTGCTGGTGTTCCTGGTGCTGGCCGCGCAGTATGAAAGCTGGACCCTGCCGCTGGCGGTGATCCTGATCGTGCCGACCTCGATTCTCTGCGCGCTGATCGGCGTGAAATTGACGCATGGCGACAACAACATCTTCACCCAGATTGCGCTCTTCGTGCTGGTGGGACTGGCGTCGAAGAATGCGATCCTGATCGTCGAATTTGCGCGCGAGCTGGAAGACCACGGCCGCAGCGTGGTGCAGGCCGCCTTGGAAGCTTGCCGCCTGCGGTTGCGGCCGATCCTGATGACCTCGATCGCGTTCATCATGGGGGTGGTGCCGCTGGTGTTTTCTACCGGCGCCGGCGCCGAAATGCGGCACGCGATGGGCGTCGCGGTGTTCTCTGGGATGCTGGGCGTGACCTTCTTCGGATTGTTCCTGACGCCGGTGTTCTATGTGCTGCTGCGCACGCTGGCCAAGCGGCTGGAAGGGCGCAAGCAGGCAACGGCTGGCGCCATCCCTTTAACCACACAGGATTGAGACACGACATGAAAAACAAACTCTCCTTATCAGGCGTGCAGTTCAAACCTGCGCTGACGGCACTCTTGGCCGCGCTGGTGCTGGCAGGCTGCGCCACCGCGCCTGAATTGCAGACGCCGAAGATCGATGTGCCGGCGGCCTACAAGGAAGCCGATGCTCAAGCGGCGCGCTGGAAGCCTGCGCAACCGGCCGAAGCGCAGCCGCGCGGCGAATGGTGGAAAGCCTTCGACGACGCTGCCTTGAACCGTTTGATCGACGAGGCGGCCTCCGCCAATGCCAACCTCGCGGCGGCAGCGGCGCGCGTCAAGCAGGCGCGTGCTCTGGCCGGTATCACCGAGGCCGATCGCGTGCCATCCGTCAACGCGCAATTCGGCCCGCAACGTGCACGGGTATCCGATGTCTCGCTCGGTTTGCCGCAAGGCACGGCAATTGCGCCCGCCACCGCATGGCAGGCCAAACTCAGCGCCAGTTACGAGGTGGATTTGTTCGGCCGCGTGGCCGGCAGCGTCAATGCCGCGCGAGCCGATGCCGCTGCCAGCGAAGCCTTGTACCGCTCGGTGCTGCTGGCCTTGCAAGCCGACGTCGCACAGACGTATTTCCGCTTGCGCGGCGCCGACGCCGAACAGGCGTTGCTGGACGAAACGGTACGCTTGCGCGAGGAAAACGTGCGCATCAACCAGCGTCGCTACGACCTCGGCGACCTGGGAGAACTTGAACTGGAACGCGCCAAGACCGAGTTGGCGACCACGCGCACCGAAGCCCTTGGCGTGCAGCGCCAGCGTGCGCAGTTGGAGCATGCGCTGGCGGTCTTGCTGGGCAAACCGGCTCCGGCTTTCAACGCGGCTCCTGCACCGCTGTTGCCGGCAATGACGCTGCCCGGCATTCCTGCCGGGCTGCCTTCATCCTTGTTGGAGCGCCGGCCCGACATCGCCGCGGCGCAACGCGCAATGGCTGCGTCCAATGCGCGTATCGGCGTCGCCAAGTCCGCAATGTTCCCCTCGCTCAGTTTGACTGCCGCCGGCGGCTTCGAATCGGAGAGCCTGTCCGATCTGTTCAACTGGAGCAGCCGCAGCTGGCTGCTGGGCGCCTTGCTGGCGATGCCGATCATCGACGGCGGCCGCAACCGGGCCAATATCGCACGCAGCGAAGCGGTGCTGGAAGAGTCGGTTGCGAATTACCGGCAAAGCGTGCTTGCCGCATTTGCCGAGGTCGAAGACAATCTGGCCGGCTTACGCATTCTCGGCGGTCAAGCCAAGGCAACCAACGATGCGCTGGCCGCCGCGCGCCGTGCCGCCGACCTGGCACGCAAGCTCTATCAGGCCGGTTCGGCGGGTTATCTCGAAGTGCTTGATGCGCAGCGCAATTTACTGGCGATCGAGCGTAGCGAGGTGCAGCTGCGAGCTAGCCGGGCCACCACGACGGTGGCGCTGATCCGTTCGCTCGGGGGCGGCTGGCAAAGCGAATAATAGGAGGGAGGGCGGCCGATTTTCTTGCCGATGGTGTCGCCGCCGGACACCCTTGGCAGCCGCCAAGGCGGCTCTGAAGCCGGTTAAGTGTTGTTTGAAAGCAAATATAAGCTTGGCGTTGCGCCATTTTTGTGAATTAGGCAATAAATTGGTGGTAGGATAGCTTTTCAGCGCAAACAATCCTGTTCAGCATCGTTTCCGCATCGCCGTACGGCCTTGCGTGTTTTGCAGCTGACATCAATTGAAGTGCAATCATAAAAGAGGAGATAATGATGAGCGCCAATAATTTGTCGGACGATCCCGCCTACGACCCTAATCATTTGCTGGATGTCCTGATTGAAAAACTCCATTTGAAGAATGACGCCGCGCTGTCGCGCATGCTGGAGGTAGCGCCGCCGGTGATCAGTAAGATCCGCCACCGCCGCCTGCCGGTGGGCGCCTCCATGTTGATCCGGATGCATGAGGAGAGCGGCTTGAGTGTGCGTGAATTGCGTGTCCTGATGGGCGATCGGCGCGATAAATTCCGCATCAGCCCGGAGCAGTTCAAACCCAAAACGCCGCCCGCCGAGCAATCCTGATATTGAGCTGGAAGCAGCTTGCCGGCGCGGCAGGCAGCTTATCCGGTTCGACCATCCCGCGCGATGGCCGCCAGTTCCCAGCCGAGCCTGCGGCGGATTTCTTGCATTGACGGGGGAACCCGGTGTTCGGCTTGGCGCTGTGCCATGTAGTGCCGGATTCGCTCTTTGGTCGGTTGCTTGATGTTGTCCATTGCTCATCTCCTGATAAGAGGAAGCGTCATGATTCGCGGATCGCGAAAGGACCCGCCACAGAATTGAGTAGCGCCAGGAAGGGCGGCGGTTCAATTGCTTGGCGGTTTGTGATTTCCTTCGGTCGAGGAAAGGGATGAATCGGCTACCGCGCGTTCTTGCGCAGGAACGCCGATCGGTGCCCCAGCGGCGCTATTTCACCTGTTGCTTTTCGAGCTTGCGGGCCAGTGTGCGGCGATGCATTCCCAGGCGGCGGGCGGTTTCCGAAATATTGAAACCGGTTTCCGCCAGGGTTTGATGGATGCGCTCCCATTCGAGCGTTTTGATGGATGTCGAGCGGTTGGTCAGCTCGACTTCGCTGGTGCCGGCGACATGGCCGAAGGCCGCTTCGATATCGTCGGTATTCGATGGTTTGGCCAGATACTGGCAAGCTCCCAGCTTGATGGCTTCGACCGCCGTGTTGATGCTTGCGAATCCGGTCAGCACCACGATCAGCATCTTCGGAGAATGCTTGTGCAGCGCCTGCACGCAAGCCAGGCCGGAGGTGTTGCCGTCCAGTTTCAGGTCGACGACGGCGTGGGTGGGGGTATGCTGCTGCAGCAGGCCGAGCACATCGTCCAGGCTGGAGCCGACCAGCACGGCATAGTTGCGCCGCTCGAACGAGCGCGCGAGCGTACGTGCGAATGCGGCGTCGTCTTCCACTATCAGAAGCAGGCGGTCAGATGGCATCGTCATTTTCCTCCTCAAGCGCGATTGCGGCGAGCGGCAAGGCAAGTTCGACGACCGCGCCGCCTTCCGGGCGGTTGCGTGCCGCAGCAGTGCCGCCCAAGGTGCGCACGACGTTGACGACCAGGAACAATCCCAGCCCGCCGCCCGGCCGCCCCTTGCTGGATTGGTAGGGCTTGCCGAAGTTAGCCAGCATTGCCGACATGAAACCAGGCCCGGCATCGGTCACCACCAGCCGCAGTGTATCCGCCTCGCGCATTGCCTCTAGCTTAACCCATTGCGGCGATGCTTCAAGTGCGTTGTCGAGCAGATTGAAAATCGTCTGCTTGAGTGCGGAGTCGAACACCACGGGAAGATCTTGATGGATGTGGTCCTCATAGCGGAATTCGTTGACCGGCCGGCTCCCGGACCATTCCTCGGCAAGTTTTCCCAAAAAAGCGCGGATGGTGGTTTTTGCAGAGAATTCGCCGCGCGTCTCGCCTGCCGAGAGCAGGATTCCGGTAACGATGCTCTTGCAACGCTGCAATTGGGTCTGCATCTCTGCGATTTCTTCCTGCATCACCGAATTGTTTGCGAATTCCGGCATGCGCCGCCAGTCGCCTAGAATCACGGCCATCGTTGCCATCGGGGTGCCGAGTTCATGCGCGGCGCCCGAGGCCAGCAGCCCCATTCGCACGATATGTTCTTCTTCGGCGGCGCGCTGGCGCAAGTCGGCCAGTTGCGCATCGCCGGCCCGCAGGTTGCGCGTAATGCTCGTGATGAGGAAGACCAGCAAACCTGCGTTGAGCAGGAAGCAGATCAACATGCCCTGGACATACAGGGTGGGGAAGCTGTCGCGATATTCGGCCAGCAGTTGCAGCGGTTTTGAAAACAGGGACAATCCTGCGAGGCAGGTGCTGGTAATGGCGACGATCGTCCAGGTTGCCCACACGTCAAGCAGTACGGCGGAAAGGATTACCTGCAGCAGATAAAGAAACGCAAACGGATTGGTTGTGCCGCCGCTGAAATATAACTGGGCTGTCAGGCTGGCGACATCGACCAGCAACGCAAGAAACATTTCGCGGTTGGTGACAATCGGATTCTCGTGCCAGCGCAAATGGCTGCCGATGTTGAACGCAATCAAGCATGCCAGCACGGCGATCATCTGCGGCAACGGCAGATGAATGCCGAGGCCGAGGGAAACCACGGCAATCGTCGTGATCTGGCCGGCGACCGCGATCCAGCGCAACCGGATCAGGTACAGCATGTTCTTGTGTCCGGCCGTATAGCCGATGTTCAAGGCAAGGGATTGCCCCTTCATGCCGTTCTGCTGATCAATGGTTTCCGTGTCGATCGCCATGTGCGCTGTTCCGGTGGCTGCTTTCCGATTTGGCGGCAATGGCAGTACGCGAACGCATACGCTTTTCTTCGCGCGCGGCCCAGAAAGCCGCACCGGCCACCATCAATGCGAGAGCATACCAAGTCAATGCATAGGCGAGGTGATTATTGTGAAACGAGATGACGGTCTGCCCTCCGATCGGCCGGCCGGGAACCGGGGGCGTTGACGCCGGTTCTTCCGCGGCATCGGCATCCACGAAATACGGCGCAACCTGCGACAGACCGCGTGCCGCTGCGATTGCCTGGACATCGCGCGAGTACCAGCGATTGCCGGCGGGATCGTTGTGGTGCAGAAAGGCGCCGCCAGGTTCGGTCATCCGCACCAAGCCGGTCACGGTCGTTGCATGACCGGACCCATCGGGCGGTTTTCCAAGAGCAGCCGGCAGGTCTGCCACCGGAACGAAGCCGCGATTGATCAGCACCACGCTGCCGTCGTCGTCGCGCAACGGGGTCAACAGCCAGTAGCCGAAACCCAGCGCGGTGGTGGCCTGAACCGGCGTGGTTCGATCGTAGAGGAAGGTTCCGGAGGCGCGCACATGCCGGTATTCGTCCGTGGCCGCACGAACCTGCGGCCATTGCGCAGGAGCGGGTGCCGGCACAGGCGCCGCATGGACGCGGTGCTCCACGCGGTCGATCAACTCCAGCTTTTGTTGCAAACGAAAAAGCTGCCAGGTTCCGAGCGCGGCAAATGCGGCAAATGCCAGCATGGCGCACACGGCCAGCACAATCAGTGTGGCGCGTGAGCGGGGGCGGGTTTCTACATCAGACGAAGCCGAAGACGACGGCGCCTGCGGCCGGTCATGGCATGTCATGTATCTGTTGCGAGGTGCCTGGCATCGGGGCCGGCATCATGTTGTGATTCAGATGGTACATCACCCAGATCGAGCCGCTCAGTACGATGACGACCAGCACCACAGTGAAAATCAGCGCCAGCATCGACCAGCCTCCCTCAGAACGCGTGTTCATGTGCAGGAAGTAGACCATGTGCACGACGATCTGTACCGCGGCAAATATCAGGAGGACGAAGGCGGTAACGCTCGGCTTGACGAACACATTGTCCATCACCATCCAGAACGGAATCGCAGTCAGGATCACCGACAGGATGAAGCCGATCGCATAGCTTTTCAGGCTGCCGTGATCGGCATGATCATCGTGGGCGTGATGGCCATGGTCGCCATGGCTGTCGTGATGCCCGGAGTGGTTGTGATGCTCGCTCATGGCAAGACTCCCATCAAATAAACAAAGGTGAACACGCCGATCCAGATAACGTCCAGAAAGTGCCAGAACATCGACAGGCACATCAGGCGGCGGCGGTTTTCCGGAATCAGGCCGTGGCGATTCAACTGAAACAGCAAGGTCACGAGCCAGATAATGCCAAAACTCACGTGCAGGCCGTGCGTGCCGACCAGGGCAAAAAACGACGTCAGGAAGCCGCTGCGTTGCGGACCTGCGCCTTCATGGATCAGATGCGCGAATTCGGTTAATTCCAGGCCGACGAAGGCCAGGCCGAACAGCCCTGTGATGGCCAGCCATACCATTGTCGTGCCGAGTTTGGCGCGCTGCGAGGCCAGCATTGCGAAGCCATAGGTGATCGATGACAGCAGCAGGAATGCCGTGTTCACTGCAACTGTCGGCAATTCGAACAGTTCGACGCCCGAAGGGCCGCCTGCATAACTGCGGCCAAGAACTGCATAGGCGATGAACAGGCAGGCGAAGATCAGGCAGTCGCTCATCAGGTAGATCCAGAATCCGAGCAAGGTGCCGTTTTCCGGATGGTGCTCACGCACGTGGAAGGGCATATGTGCGTCGGCATTCATGGCGCGAGCGGAATCGATAGCAATCTCAGACATGGGCATGGCCCTCCAGCATGCGAGTGCGAGCATTTTCCGTACGAACGACGTCGTTCGCCGGGATGTAATAGTCGCGTTTGTAGTTGAACGTATGGATGATGGCGGCCGCGACGGTTGCGACGAAAGCCAGGCTTGCCACCAGCCACATTTGCCAGATCAAGGCGAAACCGACTACGCCAGAGAGGGCGGCAATCACGAAGCCTGCCGCGGTATTCTTCGGCATGTGGATTGCGATGAAGCCTTCCTTCGGACGTGTGTAGTTGCGTTGTTTCATGTCGGTCCAGGTGTCATTGTCATAGACGCGTGGGGTGAAGGCAAAGTTGTAGTCCGGCGGCGGGGACGACGTCGACCATTCCAGCGTGCGGCCGTTCCATGGGTCGCCGCTCACGTCGCGCAGCGCGTCGCGGCGCCTGTAGCTGACGTAGAACTGCACGAGCATGGAACCGATGCCGCAGGCAATCAGCACCGCGCCGAGCGCGGCGATCTGGAACCAGATCTGCAGCGACGGGTCGTCGAAGTGGCTCATGCGGCGCGTCACACCCATCAGGCCAAGCACATACAACGGCATGAAGGCGAAGTAGAAACCGACGACCCAGAACCAGAACGAGCACTTGCCCCAGAATACGTCGAGCTTGTAGCCGAAGGCCTTCGGGAACCAGTAATTGATCGCTGCGAAGACGCCGAACACCACGCCGCCGATGATCACGTTATGGAAATGCGCGATCAGGAACAGGCTGTTGTGCAGCACGAAGTCGGCCGGCGGGACCGCCAGCAGCACGCCCGTCATGCCGCCGATGACGAAGGTCACCATGAAGGCGACGGTCCACAGCATCGGCAGTTCGTAGCGGATGCGGCCGCGATACATCGTGAACAGCCAATTGAAGATCTTCGCGCCGGTCGGGATCGAGATGATCATCGTCGTGATGCCGAAGAACGAGTTGACGCTGGCGCCGGAACCCATCGTGAAGAAGTGGTGCAGCCAGACCAGGTACGAAAGAATCGTGATGACCACGGTCGCATACACCATCGAGGTGTAGCCGAACAGGCGCTTGCCGGAGAACGTGGACACGATTTCAGAGAATACGCCGAATACCGGCAGTACCAGGATATAGACTTCGGGATGGCCCCAGATCCAGATCAGGTTCACGTACAGCATCGCGTTGCCGCCCATGTCGCTCGTGAAGAAGTGCGTACCGAGCATGCGGTCCATCGATAGCATCGCCAGCACGGCGGTCAGCACTGGGAAGCTGACCACGATCAACACGTTGGTGCACAGCGAGGTCCAGGTGAACACCGGCATCTTCATCATGGTCATGCCGGGCGCGCGCATCTTGACGATGGTCGCGATCAGGTTGACGCCGGATAGCAGCGTGCCGACCCCGGCAATCTGCAGTGACCAGATGTAGTAGTCCACCCCGACATCCGGACTGCCCATAATGCCCGACAGCGGGGGATAGGCCAGCCAGCCGGTGCGCGCGTATTCGCCGACGAACAGCGAAACCATCGTGAGTCCCGCGCCGAACGTCGTCATCCAGAAGCTGAAGTTGTTCAGGAAGGGGAAGGCGACGTCGCGTGCGCCGATCTGTAACGGCACGACGTAGTTCATGAGGCCCGTCACGAACGGCATCGCGACGAAGAAAATCATGATCACGCCATGCGCCGTGAAGATCTGGTCGTAATGGTGCGGCGGCAGGAAGCCAGCCTGATCGCCGAATGCAAGCGCCTGTTGGGTGCGCATCATCAACGCGTCGGCAAAGCCGCGCAACAGCATTACCAGTCCCAGCACCATGTACATGATGCCGATTTTCTTGTGGTCGATGCTGGTGATCCAGTCGCGCCACAGCGGTCCCCACAGGCGAAAGCGCGTCAATCCGGCGAGGAGGGCGGCGCCGCCTATGGCAACCATGATAAAGGTGCCGATCAGGATGGGCTCGTGATAGGGAATCGCGTCCCAGCTCAGACGGCCGAAGATCAGCTTCGTCAGTTCGGTTTGGTCTTGCATGGTCAGTTATTGCGGAAAGTGGAGGTGGATTTGTTTGCCGGGATGTCGGAGGCAGCGGTCGTGCACATGCGCTCCGTCATCTCCTTGCTCAGGATGGCGTTGCGGGTGCGGTTGGCATCGGCAGACATGGTCTGGCTCATGCATGTGGTGCCTGGGGCAACGCAGCGATTGACGATGGCATCGTAGAGATTCTCGGCGACCTTCGCATAGCGATGCACGGGCTCGCGCTCGGTGGGTTTTTCCAGAGCAAGGTAATCGGCGCGGTTCAACGTGCCGCCGCCGGCTTTCATCTTTTGCACCCAGCCGTCGAATTCCGTGGCGGTCACGCCGTAGTACTTGAATCGCATATTGGAAAAGCCGGCGCCGCTATAGTTTGCGGAAAAGCCTTCGTACTGTCCGGGTTTGTTGAGAACGGCGTTGAGCGTGGTATCCATGCCCGGCATGGCGTAGATCTGGCCTGCCAATGCGGGAACATAAAAGGAATTCATCGCCGTCGAGGCCGTGATCTTGAAGCGGATTGGCACGTCTACCGGCGTGACCAGTTCGTTGACCGTCGCGATTCCCTGTTCGGGATAGATGAACAGCCATTTCCAGTCCAATGCCACGACCTGTACCAGCAAGGGCTTCGTCGCCGGCGGAACGGGACGGGTGGCGTCGATACGCTGCAGAGGGCGGTATGGATCGAGCAAATGGGTGTTGATCCAGGTCAGCAGGCCCAGGGCGATGATGATCAAGAGCGGCGCGCCCCAGATCACCAGTTCAAGCTGGGTCGAGTGATCCCAATCGGGGGCATACGTGGCCTTGGTGTTGCCTTTCCGGTAACGCCAGGCGAACAGCAAGGTGAGCGCAATAACCGGAACGATGATGAGCAGCATCAGCAAGGTCGACACGAAGACCAGATGTGCCTGTTGTGTGGCGACGTCACCGGAGGGGTTCATCACCACGGTATTGCAGCCTGCCAGAAAAACAAGAAATAGCGGGAGAAGTCTGCGGTGGATTAGCAAAAGCATGAGTGAAAGTCAATAGCTTATATCAAGGATTGTCAACTTTACCCACTTTGCATGCTTTTTGCGATTGGACATATTGTCCTACCTGTGTGCAGAATACGGGAACAGGACGTACTTTACGCAAAATCGCTCCAGCAACCTTGCGCCCTCTTGTCGTACGTTCGCACACCTTGCCCGGAGCGGTTTTGCGTGTCAGTCTTGTGGAAAAGACTTGCAGGACCTTGTCAACAACAAGAGGAGACGCAACATGTCGAACGCGCATATCGACGCAACACATCTTTCCGCAGGATTTTCCTCGGGCCGGAATGGAGACACCCGGCACGCAGATGCGGATCACTCACGGATTGCGCCCGGCGAAATTGCCATTGGCGTGATCATCGGGCGCGCCTCGGAATACTTCGACTTCTTCGTGTATGCGATCGCGTCGGTGCTGGTATTCCCGTCCGTCTTCTTTCCGTTTGAGCAAAAGCTGGAAGGCACCTTGTACGCCTTCCTGATTTTTTCTTTTGCTTTTATTGCCAGACCATTCGGCACCGTCCTGTTCATGGCCATCCAGCGATATTTCGGCCGGGAAACCAAATTGATGGCGGCAATGTTTTTGCTCGGGATATCGACCGCAGGCATCGCATTCCTGCCGACCTACGGCCGCCTTGGCTTCGGCGCGATCGTGCTGCTTTCGCTGCTGCGTATCGGCCAAGGCATCGCGCTAGGCGGTTCCTGGGATGGCTTGCCGTCGCTGTTGGCGTTGAATGCGCCGCAGAACAAGCGCGGATGGTATGCCATGCTCGGGCAGCTGGGGGCGCCGACCGGATTTATCGTGGCGGCCGGATTGTTTTCGTATCTGCTGTCCAATCTGTCTTCGGCCGATTTCCTGGATTGGGGCTGGCGTTACCCCTTCTATGTCGCGTTCGCGATCAATGTCGTGGCGCTGTTCGCGCGTTTGCGCCTCGTATCGACCAATGAGTACGCGCGCTTGCTGGAAGAGCGCGAGCTGCAGCCGACCGAGATCACGGTGATGGTCCGCTCGCAAGGGCGCAACGTGCTGATCGGTGCGTTGGCGGCGCTGGCAAGCTATGCCCTGTTTCATGTTGTCACCGTGTTCCCGCTGTCATGGATTACCTTGTATTCGCAACGGTCGATCAGCGACTTCCTGGATATACAGATCATCGGCGCGGCGATTGCGGCGGGCGGTATCGTGGCTTCGGGATTGATCGCCGACAGGCTGGGCCGGCGCACCACGCTGGGTACCCTGGCGGCCCTCATTGCGGTATTCAGCGGTTTCGTGCCGCTGTTGATGGACGGCGGCGATCTGGGACAGACGATTTTCATCCTGCTGGGCTTCGCTCTGCTCGGGCTGTCCTACGGACAAGCAGCCGGCGCAGTCACCGCGAATTTCCAGGCCCGGTTCCGCTACACCGGCGCTGCGCTGACATCCGATCTCGCCTGGCTGGTCGGCGCCGGCTTCGCTCCTCTGGTTGCGCTTGGCTTGGCTGCGAATTTCGGTTTGGCTTATGTGAGTCTTTACCTCTTGTCGGGCGCCGCCGGTTCGCTTGCTGCGCTCAGTCTCAATCGAGCGCTGGAAATCAGGGACTGATAGGCTGTGAACGCCAGGCTCAGGGACTCACACGGGGCCGCTTGGCGTGATGTGGAAAATAAATGCGCGGGAGCCGCCGGGGATGGTGTGGCGGTATGCACATCTGATCCGGAGTAGCTTGCAATACATGCTCGCGCCTTGGGTGCTCCGGCTTACGCCATAAATACAGTGCAAGACAGAAATAGAAAGGGGCTACATTGCTGTAGCCCCTCGATATTTTGGTGGTGATAGGTGGACTTGAACCACCGACCCCAGCATTATGAGTGCTGTGCTCTAACCAGCTGAGCTATATCACCAAATAGCCCAAAATTATGGCGTTTTTGCCGGTGCCTGTCAAGAAGGAAGTGATTCAATTCCCTGTTTTTCTGCAGCCGAGGCATCCCAAAAACTGACCAGAGATCCAAAACTTGTCATTTTGTGCCGAAATTCGATCCTACTCCAGTTAGCTTGCGAAAAGCCATCCAAGCAAGCACAGTTTTATCTGCGCGCGGCACGCACCTGCCGCAAGGCTTCGGCCGCAGCATGATCGCCGGCACAATCGACGACGATCCGTTCCGGCATCGAGCGCAGCCAAGTCAATTGCCGTTTCGCCAATTGCCGGGTCGCGGCGATGCCTTTTTCACGCAATGCCTGGCGATCGTAGGCGCCGTCGAGGAATTCCCATGCCTGGCGATAGCCGACGCAGCGCATCGACGGCAAGCCAAGGTGCAGGTCACCGCGCGCGCGCAGCGCCGCCACTTCCTCGATCAGGCCGCCGCCCGGTGCCTCCAGCATCGCGTCGAAGCGGGCCGCGATGCGCGCATGCAGCACGCTGCGATCTGAGGGTTCCAGCGCCAGGGGCAATATGTCGAAGGGCAGTTCCGGTTTGGGGGTCTTGGCCAGCAATTGCGACATTGGCTGGCCGCTCAATTCGATGATTTCCAGCGCGCGCTGGATGCGTTGTGCATCGTTCGGTTTCAGGCGTGCGGCGGTCTCAGGATCGAGTTGGGCGAGTTTGGCATGCATGGCCGGCAAGCCGAGTGCCGCTGCTTCGGCGTCGAGCCGTGCGCGCAATGCCGGATCGGCTGCGGGCAGGACATCGAGCCCGTCTTTCAATGCCTTGAAGTACAGCATCGTACCGCCGACCAGCAAGGGAAGTCTGCCGCGCGCCGCGATTTCGCCGACCAGGCGCAGCGTGTCTTCGCGGAATTGCATCGCGGAATAGGCTTCGCGCGGATCGATAATGTCGATCAAGTGATGCGGTACCTCGGCGCGTTCCCGCAGCGAAGGTTTGGCGCTGCCGATATCCATGCCGCGATACACCAGCGCGGAATCGACAGAGATGATCTCGGCGGGAATCTCGCGCGCGATTTCGAGCGCGGCAGCGGTCTTGCCGGACGCGGTCGGCCCCATGATCGCGACGGCCAGTGTCTTGCGGCTCATGCTGGCTTCGGTGCTGCATAAGGGAGGACGCGTACCGCGCCGAATATCAGGATCCCGAGCGTACAAGAGATCAGCGCTAGCGGATACAGCGTGCCGTTGACGGTCGCGCCCACCACGCTGCCGACCAGCAGCGCCACCAGCATGTAGAGCGCGCCCATCAGGCCGGCGGCGGTGCCGGCCTGCTGCTGAAACGGCGAGACCGAGCCCGATTGGGCGATCGGGAAATTGATGCCGTGTCCGCACATGGTCAGGAACATCGCGATCGACACCAGCGACCAGTGCCCGGCGCCGGCCGTCACCGCGCAGAGGAACAGCAGACCTGCCGCCAGCGAGACCGCACTGCCGACGCGAAAGGTACGGGCAGCGCCGCGCCTGGGCAGCATGCGGCGGCAAAGAATCGTGCCCCACATATAACCCGACACGCCGAACGCGAAGCAATAGCCGAACCATTCGGTCGGTACCTGCAGGATGCGGATCAACACGAAGGATGAGCCGGAGATGAATGAGAAAATCGAACCGTAGGACAGGGCGCCGGGTAAAGCATGCGCCCAGAATTCACGCGAGCCGAGTACCAGACGGTAATTGCCAAGCAATCCCGACAAATCGGTGGCGCGCGGATTTTTGTGGACATTGGTTTCCGGCAGCAGTAGGAAAGTGATCGCCAGCAGGCAGGCCGAAAAAATCCCGAGCGCGGCGAACGCGGCACGCCAGCCGAAAGCGACTTGCAGGTAAGAGCCGAGTATCGGGCCGAAGATCGGCGCCAGCGAGAACCAGGTGCTGGCCCTGGCGATGACCCGCACGCCGTCCTGCTGCGCATAGGCGTCGCGCACGATGGCGCGCGCCACGATCACGGCTGAGCAACAGCCCAGTGCCTGCAGAAAGCGTGCTGCGATCAACAGGGCGATCGACTGCGCCAGTCCGCACAAGGCCGATGCGATCACATACAGCGCGAGGCCGTACAGTAAAACCGGACGTCGTCCGAAGCGGTCCGACAACGGGCCGACGATCAGTTGCGCGCAACCGAAACCGGTAACGAACAGCGACAGCGTGAGCTGCACCGTCGAGGTCGACACGCCGAATCCGCTCGCCAGACTCGGCAGCGACGCCAGGTAGAGGTCGGTCGACAAGGGCTGCATCATCAGGTACGCGGTGATCAGGATCAGCAGCGGGGCGTGGGCGTATGCGGGAAGTGGACTGATGCTTGAGCTCATTGATATTTGTTGTAAATATTCTGATTCCGGTTACGGCATGTCGCCCGCACAGCAGCGCACGCTACGAATGGGCATTTGCCGGCTACTGTCCACGCATGAATAACTTGTCCAAATCCCCCAAGGCCATTTGCACCCAGGTCGGCCGTCCGTGGTTGCATTGATCCGCGCGCTCGGTCGCTTCCATCTGCCGCAGCAGCGCGTTCATCTCCGGCACGGTCAGCGCGCGGTTCGCGCGCACCGCGGTATGGCAAGCCAGCGTGCCGAGCAATTCATTGCGCCGTTCCAGCAGCACGCGCGAGCCGCCGAACTCCCGCACGTCGCGCAACACATCGCGCGCCAGCGTCTGCGCATCGGCATTCTTGAGCAGCGCGGGAACTGCGCGTACCGCCAGCGTGGTCGGCGACAGTACCGCGATGTCGAAGCCGAGCGATTGCAGGATGTCCTGGTTTTCTTCGGCCGTGCCGACCTCGACCGCATCGGCATAAAACGTCATCGGAATCAGCAGCGGCTGTACCTGCATTGCATCGGCATCGAGTGCGTTCTTCAGTTGCTCGTACAGGATGCGTTCGTGCGCGGCGTGCATGTCTACCAACACCAAACCCTTGCTGTTCTGCGCCAGCACATAGATGCCGTGCAGTTGCGCCAGCGCGAAGCCGAGCGGGAACTCGTCCGCCGGCAGCGGCTGTGCCGAAGCTTGCGTTGACGGTTGAAACGCCGGTGCGGGTATTTCGCGTGCGGCGCCGTCGGCAAACAGCGCGCCGTAGTTGGCCACGCTCTGTCCGACACCCGGCGCGGCTGAAAACTGCGCGCCAAAAGAAGATTGCTGCTGTTCCCTGATCCATGGCATCGGCGCATTCGGCTTGACCGGCGCCGGGGCCGGCGCAGTGCCGAAGGCAGTGGCGGAAGTCTGCGCGAGCGCCCGGCTCACCGCATGGAAGACGAATTGGTGCACCGCCCGGCTGTCGCGAAAACGCACTTCGATCTTGGACGGGTGAACATTGACGTCGACCAGCGCCGGGTCGAGATCGAGGCTCAAGACGTAAGACGGATAACGGTCGCCATGCAGCACATCCTGGTAGGCCGCGCGCACCGCATGGGTCAGCAGCTTGTCGCGCACGAAGCGGCCGTTGACGTAAAAATATTGGGCATCGGCGCGCGCCTTGGATGCCGTCGGCAAGCCGACATACCCATGCAGGCGCAAGGGCCCGGCCGCTTCTTCCAGCGCCAGCCGCGCTTCGGCGAATTCGCCGCCGAGAATATGCGCGCTGCGCTTGGCGACTTCGCTCACATTCCAGTGGTCGACCGTCTTGCCGTTATGCGATAGCGAGAAGGCGACGTCCGGACGCGACAAGGCGATGCGGCGCACGACCTCGGCGCAATGACCGAATTCGGTTTGTTCGGACTTCAGGAACTTGCGCCGCGCCGGCGTGTTGAAATACAAATCCTGCACATCGACGGTCGTGCCCGGCGCGCCGGAAGAGGGCGTGACTGCGCCCGATGAGCCGCTGATTTCCCAGGCATGGGCGGCATCGGCAGTACGTGAAGTCAGCGTCAGTAGCGCCACCGATGCGATCGATGCCAGCGCTTCGCCGCGGAAGCCGAGCGTCGCGACGTTTTCCAGATCGGTCAGCGAGGCGATCTTGGAAGTGGCGTGCCGTGCCAGCGCCAACGGCAACTGCTCGGCTGCGATGCCGCGTCCATTGTCGGTGATCGCGATGCGTTTGACGCCGCCTTGCTCCAGTCGCACAGTGATGTTGGTCGCACCCGCATCGAGCGCATTTTCGAGCAATTCCTTGACGACGGCGGAGGGCCGTTCGACCACTTCACCCGCGGCGATTTGCGAAATTAACTGGTCGGGCAGGGGCTGGATCGGGCGTGCGGGAAGGTGAGGGGCGTTCATTATGAGATTATAGCGCTGGGCCAATGCTGCCCGCCCACTGCCGCTTGGCCGGACACCCCGGCGCCTGCTATTTATTGGCCGGACTGGTAGTGTATGATTCCCGCCGCAACCAAGGAGAATTATGGATTTCATGCAATTTCTCGAGATGATTTTGCACGTCGACAAGACGCTTGGCATTCTCATCGAGCAATATGGCACGCTGGTATACATCGTGCTGTTCGCAATTGTTTTTTGCGAAACCGGACTGGTGGTATTTCCCTTCTTGCCAGGAGACACCTTGCTCTTCATCGGCGGCGCATTTTGTGCGACCGGCGCGATGAATATCTGGCTCTTGATGGGGCTGCTGGTCGCCGCAGCCGTCAGCGGCAATACCGTCAACTACTGGATCGGCAACGCAATCGGCCATAAGGTATTTACTCACGACTACAAATGGCTGGACAAGGCGGCGCTGCAAAAGACGCATGCCTTCTATGAAAAGCACGGCGGCAAGACCATCGTGCTGTCGCGTTTCGTGCCGATTGTGCGGACCTTTGCCCCTTTCGTCGCCGGCGTATCGGAAATGACGCACGTCAACTTTCAGATCTTCAACGTTGCCGGGGCCCTGTTGTGGGTCGTGGGGCTGGTGGCGGGCGGGTACTTCTTCGGCAATATTCCGATCATTCGCGATCACCTGAACACGATCGTCCTGCTGGGCGTCGGCGCGGCGGTCATTCCGCTTGCGCTCGGCGGCTTGTGGAAGTTTTACCGGAAGATGGCGCGCAATTAGCGTTCTCAATACCTGGACTGGGGAGACTTGTTTGATGCGATCGGGGATTCGTAAGCTCACGTCATGTGCGGGAGCCTTGTTGGCGTTGAGCACTCTGGTTTCGTGCGGCACCTTTTCCCCAAGGCAGGCCGATTCGGTTTTTGACAAAGAGATCGAAGCGGCCTGGGTGGTATTGGGCGAAAACGGCAATGGCATCGCGCGTGTCATCACGACCGCAACCGTTTGCCCCGATCTGGTCCAAGACGGCACGGCGCAAAAAATGGCCGTGCGCATGGCGGCGGCGACCGTCGCGCAACGCGGCACCGCCAGCAGCGTCGCCGATTCCAAGCCTTCTGCATTCCCGGTGCTGACCTGCGAAGCGCTGCTCGGGAAAAACCTGCGATCAGCCCAGGTCGGCGGGCGCGCCTTGCCGCTGCCGCAAGCCGAACCGAAAAAAATCATCGTGCTCGCCGATACCGGCTGCCGCATGAAAAAAGCGGACAACGCCTACCAGTCCTGCAACGATGGGGCGGCTTGGCCCTTCAAGCAGATCAGCGATACCGCCGCTGCCTTCAAGCCCGACCTGGTGATCCATATCGGCGACTATCATTATCGCGAAACGCTTTGCCCGGACGGCAATGCCGGTTGCGCCGCCAGCCCCTGGGGCTATGGCTGGGATACCTGGCGCGCCGACCTGTTCCAGCCGGCTGCCGCCCTGTTGGCTGCCGCGCCCTGGATCATGGTGCGCGGCAATCATGAAACCTGCCTGCGCGCCGGCCAGGGCTGGTGGCGTTTCCTCGACCCGCGTCCACTCGTGCCGGGGCGCGATTGCAACCGCGATGCCGACGATGCCATCGGCGACTACAGCGCGCCTTACGCGGTGCCGATCGGCGGCGATGCGCAATTGATCGTATTCGACTCGGCCAAGGTTCCTTACCGGCCGCTGGGGGCAAGCGATCAGGCCTACCCGATCTACATGGAGCAGTTCCAGCAAGTGAACCGTATGGCCGATGCGGCGGGCACCAACATTTTCATGAGCCACCACCCGGTCCTGGGTTTTTCACCCGATCAGAGAAAAGACGGCACCTTCGAAGTCAAACCAGGCAATGCCGCGCTCCAGGCCATCATGCAGCGCATCAATGCCAAGCGCCTGTTCCCAAGCAAGGTGCAGATGGCGCTGGCCGGCCATGTGCATTTGTTCCAGGCAATCGGTTTTTCATCCGATCATCCGGCGCAAATCGTTTCGGGCAATGGCGGCAGCGCCAGCGACCTCGCCTTGCCGGACACGCTGGCGCTCGGCGTCACGCCTTACCCGGATGCGGTGGTCAGCAGTTTCAGCACCAGCCAGACCTTCGGGTTCATGACGCTCGAACGCCAGGGGCGCCAATGGCTGATGAAGTCGGTGGATCGGGAAGGGAAGCTGATGAACACTTGCGTGCTGGAGGATCAGAAGCTGGAGTGCGCGCATTAGGCATTAGAGCAGTTTTATCCTGACCGCACACGGCCAATCTTGCGCCTGTACAGTCAGGCTGAAACTGCTCTAGTGCTGAGACGCATAAATTTCGAAACATAAAAGTGTGCCTTGCCGCGCCCTACGTCGCCTCGCCGGCCGCGTTGGAATCCTCGCGATAGGCCGGCTATCGCTGCGGTTCGCGCCTGGTTTGACGCAACAATGCATCATTTTTATTTGTTTCGAAATTGATGAGTCTCAGCACTAGTCTTTGCGTTTTGCACTGACTGCACCAATAAAAAAGCGAGGCCGAAACCTCGCTTTTTTTTCGCTTGGTTGCTTTGGATGAGCCGCTGGCGGCGATGCCGTATTACTCCCTGCTGGTCGCCAGCATCCGCGGCTGCGTCAACTTCGCCGGCTGCAAAATGTCGTCCAGCTTTTCCTTGGTCAGCAAGCCTTTTTGCAGTACCAGTTCATACACGCTCTTGCCGGTGATCAGCGCTTCCTGCGCTACCCCGGTCGCGTTGCTGTAACCGATATACGGATTCAAGGCGGTGACGATGCCGATCGAGTTTTCGACGATGGAGCGTAGGCGGTCGCGGTTGGCGGTGATGCCGTTGACGCAGCGCTCGGCCAAGGTCAGGCAGCCGTTGCGCAAGTGCGTGACGCTTTTGAAAATGCTGTGGGCGATGATCGGTTCGAAGGCATTCAATTGCAATTGACCGGCTTCGGCGGCGAAGCTGACCGTGACGTCGTTGCCGATCACTTCGAAGGCAATCTGATTCACCACTTCCGGGATCACCGGGTTGACCTTGCCGGGCATGATGCTGGAGCCGGCTTGCATCGACGGCAGGTTGATTTCGCCCAGGCCGGCGCGCGGGCCGCTGGACAAGAGGCGCAGATCGTTGCAGGTTTTCGAGAGCTTGACCGCGACGCGCTTCAACACGCCCGAGAGTTGCACGAAAGAGCCGACGTCTTGTGTCGCCTCGATCAGGTTGGGCGCGGTCAAGAGCGGGATGCCGGTGATTTCCGACAGGTGGCGGCAAACCACGCTGGCATATTGAGGATGGGCATTGATGCCGGTGCCGATCGCGGTGGCGCCGAGATTGATTTCACGGATCAGGCCGGCCGCTTCGCGCAGGCGCTCCTGGTCTTCGGCCAGCATTACCGCATAGGTGCTGAATTCCTGGCCGAGCGTCATCGGGACTGCGTCCTGCAACTGTGTGCGGCCCATTTTCAGATCATCCTTGAACTCTTCGGCCTTTGCTTCGAAGGCCAGGCGCAGCACGTCCATTGCATCGACCAGCCGGTAGATGCCGAACCAGGTTGCGACTTTCAATGCAGTGGGGTAGACGTCGTTGGTGCTTTGGCTCAGGTTGACGTGTTCGTTCGGATGCAGGTACTGGTATTCGCCGCGCTTGCGATCGAGGTGTTCCAGTGCACGGTTGGCGATGACTTCGTTGGCGTTCATGTTGGTGGAGGTGCCGGCGCCGCCCTGGATCACGTCGACCACGAAGTGCTCATGCAATTTGCCGGCACGGATTTCTTCACAGGCTTTGACGATGGCGTCGGTGCTGGTTTGATCCAGCAGATCGAGTTCGCGATTGCTCAGTGCGGCAGCTTGCTTGACGCAGGCCAGCGCATTGATCAGATCGGGATAGATGGAGATCGGTGTTCCCGTGATGGGGAAGTTTTCTACGGCGCGCAAGGTGTGTACGCCGTAATATGCTTGCGCCGGAATCGAGCGGTCGCCGAGCAGGTCGTGCTCGATTCTATGAGTGTGGGATGGCATGGAATTCCTTTTCGTTGGTCTGGTCGCACCGGTGCCGCACCGGCTTGCAATGGAGCGAAGCCGCGATATGGCTTGCAGTAAAAATATTCTACGCCGGTGCGCGTCGACGGCTATGCCGTTTTGGTATAGGCTATGCACGGACGGTATAGGCCGGCTTTGCAAATATGGAGGGGATTAAAGCAGATATCGGAGAACTCAGAGACAATGCGAGAAATTACTTCGGCTTCTCAGAGTTTTCTATGGCTGTATTTTGATTTGCTGATGCGCAAAAAATGGTGCCATCAAAATGGTGCCCTCAAAAAGAATGCCGAATGTCGGCATTCTTTTTTATTGAACTTTTAGAGGCTCATAAAGTGTCGAGCGAAGAATCAGAATTCTTCCCAGTTGTCGGTGACGGTGCCGCTTTTTGCTGCAGGTGGCCTTGAACCGCCGCTTGTGAGTTTTTTGACGTTGCCGGATTTTGGCAACGTCCTGGGGGCCGGGGTGATGGTAGGCCCAGGGCGTGGCGCCGCTGGGGTGGGGGATGGGGTATTCGCCTGGGCCAGCTTGAACACGCTTACCACTTGCGACAAATGTCCGGCCTGGTCTTGCATGCTTTGCGCGGCCGCCGCCGCTTCTTCCACCAGCGCTGCATTCTGCTGCGTTGCATCGTCCATCTGGGTCACGGCCTGGTTGATTTGTTCGATGCCCGAAGTCTGTTCGTGACTGGCGAATGCGATCTCGCCCATGATGTCGGTGACGCGTTTGACGCTGGCGACGATCTCGTTCATCGTCGCGCCGGCCTGATCGACCAGTTTGGCGCCGGTGTCGACCTTTTCGACCGAGTCACCGATCAGCGTCTTGATCTCTTTCGCGGCGCCGGCCGAGCGCTGTGCCAGGTTGCGCACTTCGGCCGCCACTACTGCGAAGCCGCGGCCTTGCTCACCTGCGCGGGCCGCTTCCACCGCCGCGTTCAATGCCAGGATATTGGTCTGGAATGCGATGCCGTCGATCACGCCGATGATGTCGACGATCTTGCGCGAGGACTCATTGATCGATCCCATCGTTTCTACGACTTGCGATACCACCGCGCCGCCCTTGACTGCGATTTCGGATGCGGTGACGGCAAGTTCGTTGGCTTGACGCGCATTGTCGGCATTTTGCTTGACGGTGGAGGTCAGTTCTTCCAGCGAGGTCGCGGTTTTTTCCAGCGAGCTGGCTTGCTGTTCGGTGCGCGAAGACAAATCCATGTTGCCGCTGGCGATCTGGCCCGATGCGGTGGCGATGGTGTCGGTGCCGACGCGCACTTCGCCCACGGTGCGGGCCAGGCTTTGATTCATATCCTTGAGTGCTTGCAGCAACTGTCCGGTTTCATCCTTGCTCTGGACGGCGATGTCAACGGTCAGGTCGCCGCCGGCCACGTGCTTGGCGATCATCACGGCTTCATTCAAGGGGCGGGTGATGGAGCGCGTGATCCAGAACGAAAAGCCGGCTCCGATAAGGATCGCCAGAATCCCGAGCACGATCATCGCCAAATGTGCCGCGTCGATATCGTGCTTGGTCCGGGAGCCGCTGACTTCCATCTGCTTGACGTTCATGTCGACCAGCATCTTGATTTCCGCCAGCAGCGCATCGAGTGCAGGGAAGGTGTCGGTATTCATCATCTTCGTCGCATCGTCGCGCTTGTCCGCTTCAACCAGTTCTGCCACCTTGAGAAAGGACGTCGAATAGGTGGCGCGCGCCGCTTGTACTTTCGCTACCTGCGCCTTTTCTTCCTGGGTGTCCGCCAGTTTGTCGAGAGTCTCCAGCGCGGCGTTGATGGTTTTTTTATTGGCATCGATCCGCTCATAGCTCTTGGCGCGGGCTGCCTGATCCGGCAGGATGAACAAGGCCAGTGTTCGGCGCGCATCTTCTCGCGCCGCGGAATCAATGGTGCCGGCCGCGACCACGCTAACCGAATCTTCCTCGATGATTTTGCTATGGTCGTTGCCGATGGTGGTAAGGCTGGCAATGCTGACCAATGCCATCACCACCATCAACGCCAGGAGGATGCCGAAGCCTGCATTCAAGCGGATGCTGATCTTGAAATTTTTAAAATTCATTGTGCCGTTCCTCTTTTTTATTGATTTGTGCGCTGACGATATGCTTTGAATCTTAGGTAGCCAGTTTTGCAATCAATCCCATTTCAGCGCCCGACATCAGCTTGTCGATATCGACCAGGATCAGCATGCGCTCGTCGATGGTACCCAGGCCGATCAGGTAGTCGGTATTGAATGCGGTGCCCATTTCCGGCGCCGGCCTGATCTGCTCCTGCTTCAGGGAAATCACGTCCGACACGCTGTCGACCACCATCCCGACCACGCGGCCGCTGATATTCAGGATGATCACCACCGTGAACTGGTCATAGTTCGGTTCGCCCAGATTGAACTTGATGCGCATGTCGATGATCGGCACGATGATGCCGCGCAGATTGACTACGCCTTTGATGAAGTCGGGGGAGTTGGCAATGCAGGTTACGGCTTCGTAGCCGCGCAACTCCTGCACTTTCAGAATATCGATGCCATATTCTTCTTTGCCCAGGGTGAATGCAAGAAACTCGCTTCCCGCATTGTCCGCGGTGGCTTGCGCGCTTCCGGGAGCATTGTTCATGGCAGTCTGCATCATGGCCTCATCCTTATAAAAACTATCGATACAGATTGCGTCATCCTGGCGCCGGGCCTTGCCGAAACCAAGAAAACGCCATCGCCTGATTCATGCCGCGACAACCGCCATGAACCGCACATCCAAGGTGAAAGGTTTCAGAATTGAAATAAAAGAGTAGCAGAGTCCCGGCAATAATGCGATATGAAATTACCCTCGGCATCGCATCGGTGAAACCGGTGCCGACGCTCTGCCGGCCGGGGTCAAAACTCTTCCCATTCAGAGGTATTGCCGGCGGTCTGCTTTGGCGAGGACGTCACGGGACTCAGCCTCGCCTTGCCTGCAACTGGCGTCTCCGGCGGCCGTATCGCCGGAGACGCAGCATGTCTTGCAGCAGATGCAGGCGCCGCAAGCGCGGCTGCATGGGAAAGCTTGAATACGCCGACCGCGCGCGACAAGTTTCCGATTTGATCCTCCATTGCTTGCGCGGCGGCGGCGGCCTGTTCCACCAGCGCGGCGTTTTGCTGGGTCACGTCATCCATCTGCGTGATGGCCTGGTTGATCTGTTCGATGCCGGAGTTTTGTTCCTGACTGGCGGCCGTGATTTCGCTGATGATGTCGGTAACGCGCTTGACGCTGGCCACCACTTCATTCATGGTGGCGCCGGCTTGGTCGACCAGCTTGGTGCCGGCATCGACTTTCTCGACCGAGTTGCCAATCAGGGTTTTGATTTCCTTGGCGGCTGCTGCCGAGCGCTGCGCCAGGTTGCGCACTTCGGCAGCCACCACGGCAAAGCCTCGCCCCTGTTCGCCGGCGCGCGCCGCTTCCACTGCTGCGTTTAACGCCAGGATATTGGTCTGGAACGCAATGCCGTCGATGACCGCAATGATGTCGACGATCTTCTTCGACGATTCATTGATCGAACCCATGGTCTGTACCACTTCGGACACCACCGAACCGCCCTTGAGTGCGACTTCGGAAGCCGACACGGCAAGCTGGCTGGCTTGGTGCGCATTGTCGGCGTTTTGCTTGACGGTGGAGGTCAGTTCTTCCATCGAGGAGGCGGTTTCTTCGAGCGAGCTGGCTTGCTGTTCGGTGCGCGAAGACAAATCCATATTGCCGCTGGCGATCTGGGCTGATGCGGTGACCAGGGTATCGGTGCCGCTGCGTACTTCGCGCACGATATTGGCCAGGCTGCCGTTCATATCTTTCAGCGCTTGCATCAACTGTCCGGTTTCATCGGTGGACTTTACTTCGATATTCGCGGTAAGGTCGCCGTCTGCCACTCGTCTTGCCATGGCAACCGCCGCACTCATCGGATTGGTGATGCTGCGGGTGGCGAGCCAGGCTGCCAGCAGCGCAATCGCCAGGGCGCCCAGCGCGGTCGTCGTCATGATGATGCGGCCGCTGGCGAAGGCGCTCTTGGCGAGATTGGATTCCTCCGCCATTTTGCCGGCTTGCAGATCAATCATCTCATTGATCTGCTTGATGTAAGTGCGCTCGGCATCTTTGATCTTGCTGTTCAGAAGGGCTTTGGCTTCCGATTGCTTGCCATCGGATAGCAGAGCCAGCAATTCTTTCTGCGCTTCCAGGTCCTTGCTGCGGGCCTCGGTGATGGCAGTGAAGATAGTGCGCGCTTTGGGCACATTGATGATCTTGTCGAAGGTGTCCAGCAAGCCTTTGTTGGTGGTGCGCAGAGCGTTCATGGCCTCGATTTCTTTTTTCAGGCCTTCGGCATCGCTGTCGATCAAGGCGTTGCGCAGGTGCTGGTGGATCAGGGAAACGTTGTATTTGACTTCGGTGGCCAGGGTGATTTTCTTGTAGCGGTCTTCCAGCATGTTGTTCATGCGCTGTTCGGCATCATGCATGCGCGCCAGCGAGACAGCTACGATAATGGCCAGGAACAGGATGATCAAGCCGAATGCCAAGCCCAGACGGACTCCGATTTTCAGATTTGCGATTTTCAATTTCCCCCTCCTCGAATAATCTTATATTTTGTCTTGCACAAAGGGCGGATGGAAAATACATGGCTCGGGTTGTTGGCGTCGACTGGCGCGCCAACTCCGTCGCCTGGTTCGCCGCCGTGTGCACCATGGCTGCACCCTTGTCAAACAATCATCGACGCCGTTGCCGGCATCATTTTTCAAACCAGGTCGGTTGATCCTTTCGAAGTGTGTTGCAACGCTTGCCGCGTATATGAAAAACCAATAGCCAGGAGCGAAAGGCCAGTTCCTTTAAATCGGTTCGGGAAGTTCGAAGATCGCTTGAAGATCGCCTAAGAACCGTCTAAATAAACCATGCAGGGCAATGATTGGCCCTGAGTAAGATTAGCAGAGTGATGACAAGAATGCGATATGAATCGCCTGGGGAGCCTGCGAAAAACCGCCGTATTGCGCAGGTCGCGGAGGATGGTCAAGTCATCCGGTTTTTCGATAGCGGCGGATTCTTCGCGAAGTATTTTTTGATTCCTTTCAAGACCGCTTCGGCCAGCTGGTCCTGGTAGGCATTGTCGCTCAGCTTGGCTTCTTCCTCGGGATTGGAAATGAAGGCGGTTTCGATCAGGATGCTGGGGATGTCGGGCGCTTTCAAGACCGCGAATCCGGCTTGTTCGACCGCCCCCTTGTGTAAACGGTTGACGCCGCCGATTTCGCCCAGCACCGCTTTGCCGAGTTTCAGGCTGTCGTTGATCTGGGCGGTGGTGGAGAGGTCGAGCAGGACGCTGGCGAGTTGGCGGTCGTGGCTCTTGATGTTGATGCCGCCGATCAGGTCCGCGGCGTTTTCCTTGTTGGCCAGCCAACGCGCGGCGGTCGACGATGCACCTTTTTCCGACAGCACAAAGACCGAGGAGCCGCGCGCCGTGGGTTCGACAAAGGCGTCGGCATGGATCGAGACGAACAGGTCGGCTTGCACCTTGCGCGCTTTCTGCACGCGTACGTGCAGCGGTACGAAGAAGTCGGCGTCGCGCGTCAGCATCACGCGCATGTTCGGCTGCTGTTCGATCTTGCCCTTGATACGTTTGGCGATCGCCAGCACCACGTCTTTTTCGCGGCTGCCGGAGCGCCCGACGGCGCCAGGATCTTCGCCGCCGTGGCCGGGGTCGAGTGCAATGGTCAGCATGCGCGTGAGCTGAGGCGTTTTTTCTTCTTGCGCTTCGGCGGCTTTCGGCATGGCTTCGAGCTGCTGCGGTTTGCTTTCCGGCTGCGGATCGCGCGACCATTCGCCTTTGGCGATCAGGGCGGCGATCGGGTCCGGCGCATTAACCGGATACAAGTCGAACACCAGCCGGTGCCGATACTCGCCGACCGGCGCCAGGGTGAAAACCTGGGGGCTGACTTCTTCTTTCAGATCGAATACCAGGCGTACCACGCCCGGTCGATTTTGCCCGACCCGCACTTGCTTGATATAAGGGTCGTCACCCTGGATTTTGGCGACCAGCTGCTTGAGCGCCTGGTTGAGTTCGATGCCTTCGATATCGACTACCAGCCGTTCCGGGTCCTTGACGGTGAAATGGTTAACCTTGAGCACGCTGTCGTTTTCCAGCGTGACGCGGGTATAGTCATCCGAAGGCCAGACGCGCACCGCGAGGATTTGCGCGGCTTGCGCGCAATGTGGTGCGAAAACGGACAGGAGCAGCGTACCGCCGGCCTTGAGGACGGTGCGGCGGGTTGGCGAAGTCAGAGATTTGGCGCGAAGTGCAGTCGATCGAGGCATTGAACACCCTTGTCGGACAATGCATGCAATTCTACATTACGCCCGTGGCCGGCCACCGTCAAAAAAATCTCGATATCGGGCGGCGGCAATACCGGTTCGCCTTTTTCGGGCCACTCGACGATGCAGACGTTTTCCGCATTGAAATGCTCGCGGAAACCGGCGTCGAGAAATTCTTCCGGGCCGGCCATGCGGTACAGGTCGAAATGAATCACTTCCAGCGGTCGCCCGCCGATCATCAGCGCATACGGTTCGGCCAAGGTGTAGGTCGGGCTTTTGACATGGCCGGCGTAACCTGCGGCGTGCAGCAGGGCGCGGGTCAGAGCGGTTTTGCCGGCGCCGAGGTCGCCGTGCAAATAGAGCGTCAGGCCGGGTACAAGTGCGCGCGCCAGCGCCGCACCGAGAGCGAGGGTGCCGGCTTCGTCTTTCAAGTGGTCTTTGAAATGCTGCATAAAGATATATGATTGCGAGACAGCGGGTGCCGCCGAGGCTTTATGATGCGCCTTGGCATTTGCCGAACTCAAATTTTCAGTCCTGTTCCCTGTGACCCTTCAAGATAAAGCCGCCGCCGACCTTGCCGGTCTGGCCCTCGCCATCAAGGCTTGGGGCCGCGAACTCGGCTTTGCTGAAATCCGTATCGCCGACATTGATCTTGCGCAAGCGGAAGCCGGTTTGCAAGCCTGGCTCGATGCCGGCATGCACGGTGAGATGGATTATATGGCAAGCCACGGCATGAAACGTGCGCGGCCGGCGGAACTGGTGCCGGGCACGGTGCGCGCCATCATGGCGCGCATGGATTATTTGCCACGCGGTGGCGGTCCCGACTGGCGCGCACGCGAAGCCGAACATGCCGCCAAATCCGGCGCGGCGGTGGTGTCGTTGTATGCGCGCGGACGCGATTATCACAAGGTATTGCGCGGACGTCTGCAGCAGCTGGCGGACCGTGTCAAACGCGAAATCGGTGAATTCGGCTATCGCGTGTTTACCGATTCGGCGCCGGTGATGGAAGTCGCGCTGGCGGAAAAGTCCGGCTTGGGCTGGCGCGGCAAGCATACGCTGTTGCTTAATCGCGAAGCGGGTTCGATGTTTTTCCTGGGCGAGATCTATACCGATTTGCCGTTGCCGGTCGATGCGCCGGCCGGCGCGCATTGCGGCCAATGCCGTGCCTGCATCGAGGTCTGTCCGACCCAGGCGATCCTGGGGCCGTACCGGCTCGATGCGCGGCGCTGCATTTCCTATCTGACGCTGGAATTGAAGGGCAGCATTCCGCTTGAACTGCGCCCCTTGATCGGCAATCGCGTGGTCGGCTGCGACGATTGTCAATTGGCATGTCCATGGAACAAGTTCGCGCAGCGCGCGACGTTGTCCGATTTCGACGTCCGGCATGGCCTGGACCGCGCCAGCCTGGTTGCGCTGTTCGGCTGGAGCGAAGAGGAATTCAACCGTAATACCGAGGGCAGTGCGCTGCGGCGCATCGGTTATGCGCGCTGGTTGCGCAATATGGCGGTGGGCCTGGGCAATGCGGCGCGGGGCGGAGCGCCGATGCCGGAAATCGTCGCGGCGCTGGAGGCGCGGGGTGATCATCCTTCCGAGCTGGTGCGCGAGCATGTGGCGTGGGCCTTGGATCGGCACCGGATGGCATATTCATGCGCACTTGAGCCGTACGCTACTTGAGCAGCCCCGCCAGTTCCACCGCCGTCTTCACATTCATCTTGTCGAAAATATGGGCGCGGTGCACCTCGACGGTTCGCATGCTGATGCCGAGCTGGTCGGCGATGACCTTGTTCATCTTGCCGGCGAGGATCAGGTCGAGCACTTCGCGTTCACGCGTCGACAGTCCCGCCAGCCGGGTATGGACCTGCGCTTTCGCGCCGGCCTGGCGTGATGCGGCAAGCGCTTCCTGCACGCGGTCCATCAGCTTGTTGTCGTTGAACGGTTTTTCAAAAAAATCGAAGGCGCCGCGTTTGAGCGTATCGACTGCCATCGGCACGTCGCCATGACCGGTCAGGAAAATCACCGGCAGCCGTTGCACCAGGTTGCGCGCGGCCAGGGTGTCGAAGAGGGCGGCGCCGCTGATGTCGGGCATGCGAATGTCGAGCAGGATGCATTCGCCGTCGGCGTCGGCCTCGTTGCGGCTGTCGAGCGCGGCAAGAAAGGCTGCGCCGCCTTGGTAGGCAGCGGCGGCAATGCCGCGCGACCTGGCTAGCCAAGCGAGCGAATCGCGGATTACTTCTTCATCGTCAACTATGTGCAGCATGATCCCCTCCAGCATGTCTGTTTTAATGCTGCTCTTGCTTCTTGTTGTTTTGGCAGCAGGAAATGGCGTTAGTGTAACGATAAATCCTTATCAATTACATTCTTGCGCCATGGCATCCCCCACACTTCCGGCATCGATCAGGTTGCGCGGCAAAGGCGGCAATGAAAAGCGGAAGATCGTGCCGCCCAGCGGATTGTTTGTATGAACCAGGGTTCCGCCGTGGAATTCGATTGCAGTGCGGCAGATATTCAATCCCATGCCCATGCCTTCCGCCTTGGTGGAAAAGAAAGGCGAGAACAGGCGTTCTGCGACTTCCGGCGCGATGCCGTGGCCTTGATCGATGACCGAGACTACCACGCTCGGCGTCGATGAGAGGGTATCCATTGCGGCGACGATGCGCAGTACGCGCCGCTCCGGTTCGATGTGCTGCATGGCTTCGATCGCATTGCGGGTCAGGTTGAGCAGGACTTGCTCCAGCAGTACCGGGTCGGCCAGCACCGCCGGCAAATTCGGCTCGATACTGGTCTGGATGGAGACGAAGAATTGGTGCGCCTGCAGTTCGACCAGCGGGATTACGCTGTCGATCAGGGTTTGGATGGCGACGGTGCCGCGTGTCGGTTCCCGTTTCTTGACGAAGGTGTGCACGCTGCGAATGATCTGGCCGGCGCGCTGTGCCTGCACCCCGGCTTTTTCCAACGCGGGTTTGAGCATGTTGAGGTCGAGTGAGGCGGATCGTTGGGCTGCGTTGTCGATCATGTTCAGCGCGCCGGTGGTGTAGCTGGAAATTGCGGCCAGCGGCTGGTTCAATTCATGCGCCAGGGTTGAGGCGATCTCTCCCATGGTCGCCAAGCGTGCACTGGCCTGTAGTTTTTCTTGCTGGCGGCGGTTCAGGTCTTCCACCCGTTTGCGGTCGGAGATGTCGAGAATCGATCCCATCCAGCCGGTTTGCTTGCCGCTGTCATCGACCAGCGGGGACTCGAAAATCAATACCGGGAAACGGGTGCCGTCGGCGCGCTGGAAAATCGTCTCGAATTGCGGCGTCACGGTGCCGGCCAATACCTGTGAAAAGCGCGCCTGGTATTCCTCCATCGCTTCCGGCGCCCAGTAGGGCATGGGCGGCAGTTTGCCTATCAGTTCTTCCGCCGGGGTGCCGACCATCTGGCAAAACGCCGGGTTGACGTAGGTTACGCGGCCTTCGAGGTCGCGCGCGCGCAGCCCGGTGAGCAGCGAGTTTTCCATTGCAGTGCGGAAAGAGACCTGCTGGCGCAACGCACCCTCGGCCGCCAGCCGGCGCGTGATGTCGCGCCACAGCGCCCACAAGCTCCAGATCAGGCCGAGCGAAAGGGCGATGACCGAGCCGACCAGGAGATTCGGCAACAGTTTCGGCGCACTCTTGACGCTATTGGTGCGCAGCGTGAGCGTGAGGCCCGGCAGGTCGAGCGTGCGGCTGTGGGTATACACGCCGCGCCCGACGCCGCCGGCGATACGCTTGTCGACCAGATTGTCGTCGCCGTCGCTCAGCACGACTTCATTGTCCTGTGCGAACCACCAGGGCACCATTTCATCCAGGATGCTGGATGTCAGATAGCTCGCCACCAGACTGCCGATGTACTGCTCGCCGTTATACAGCGGAACGTGATAGTCCATCAGCATCGGACCATTCAGGCCGGGCGGCGGGGCAGGCGGGCTGTATTGCGGCGTCCTGGTGTTGCGCACATGTTTGGCGACCATTTTCGATTGTTCTGAAAAATCGGCCGGGTTGGCCGCCGCATCCTCGGTGGAGCTGAGTATCTTGCCGTTTGCATCCAGCCAGACCAGGCGGTTGAGTTCCCGGTTGTTCCTGATGAGTGCCGACATGCGGTCGCGCAAACGTTTGCCGGATAGGTAGCCCGAGCTGATTTCGGCGGCGATCAGCCGGATGTTTTCTTCATCTCTGCCGAGCTGGAAGCGAATGGTTTGCTCGACCCACAGCGTGTCGGCGATCAGTTGTTCCTGGCGTTCGTTTGCTTCCATCCGCTGGGCCTGCCAAGGCAGCCACAACAGTGTCCCCAGGAAGAGCAGCACCAATGAAACCGGCAGCAGCCAGCGCCACGCCTGCCTGCGCTTGGGGAAGGTAATGCGGAATTTGGCTGCGGGTGTTTGCTGTGGCATGCAGTGACCGGGTTTTATGGGGAATGCCACTTCGCTAAGCAGTTATTATGTTGCCAAGGGAGGGCGCAGCCAATAGTATCTGACTTGTTGGCGATATCCCGTGGAAAGCCGCAGACGGATTGTGGTTATCCACAATTGTGACCAATAGATCGGATGATGACAATAGGAAACAGAATCAAAAACTTCATTTCCATCCATTCTTCAGGAGACACCATGAAACTGAAAACCCTGCTTCTCGCTCTCTCCACAGCTGCTCTGGTAAGCGCCAACGCCTTTGCGCAAGCCCCGATCGTAATCAAGTTCAGCCATGTGGTGGCCGCCGACACGCCCAAGGGCCACGCTGCGCAGCGTTTCAAGGAATTGGCGGAGAAGGCCACCAACGGCCGCGTCAAGATCGACGTCTATCCAAACAGCCAATTGTACAAGGACAAGGAGGAGCTGGAAGCCTTGCAATTGGGCGCGGTGCAAATGCTGGCGCCGTCGCTGGCCAAGTTCGGTCCGCTTGGCGTGAAGGAGTTTGAAGTATTCGATATTCCCTACATTTTCCCCTTCAAGCATGTGCTGTACAAAGTGACCGAAGGCCCGATCGGCAAGGATCTGCTGAAAAAGCTCGAACCGAAAGGCATCACCGGCCTTGCCTTCTGGGATAACGGCTTCAAGGTCATGTCGGCCAACAAACCCTTGCACAAGCCGGCCGATTTCAAGGGCTTGAAAATGCGCATCCAGTCGTCCAAGGTGCTCGACGCTCAAATGCGCGCGCTGGGCGCCAACCCGCAGGTGATGGCCTTCTCCGAGGTCTATCAGGCATTGCAGACCGGCGTGGTCGACGGCACCGAAAATCCGCCGTCCAACCTGTATTCGCAAAAAATGCATGAAGTGCAGTCGCATCTGACCGTTTCCAATCACGGCTACCTTGGCTATGCCGTCATCGTCAACAAGAAATTCTGGGATGGGCTGCCGGCCGACATCCGCACCGCTCTCGAAGGCGCCATGAAGGAAGCCACCAAATACGCCAACGAAATCGCCCAGCGCGAAAACGAAATGGCACTGGCCGCCGTTGCCAAGACCGGCAAGACCAAGGTCTACGAATTGACTCTGGAGGAGCAGGCTGAATGGCGCAAGGCTTTGCTGCCCGTCCAGAAGGAAATGGAAGGCCGTATCGGCAAGGATCTGATCGAGGCCATCAATAAGGAAGCCAAGAGCGCAAGTAAATAATTGGTGAAATTCCCGCTGCGCCGAGGAACGATGTCCATTCCGACCCGGCGCAAAAACCAGGGTTTCGGAGCGGCGTTCGCGTAGCCTCCGTTCCCACTTACTGGCGAGGACTTTATGAAAATTCTTGATCATCTCGAAGAGTGGATCATCACCCTCATGATGGGGGGCGCGACCACGGTCATCTTCTTGTCTGTGCTGCACCGTTACGGAACCGGACTCCGGATTCCGTATGTACAGGACTGGCTGCTGTCGCTGAACTTCAGCTGGGCGCAAGAGCTGTGCATCATCATGTTCGTCTGGATGGCGAAGTTCGGCGCGGCATACGGCGTGCGGGCCGGCGTCCATGTCGGCGTCGATGTGCTGGTCAATCGTCTGCCCGAAGAGTGGCGCAAGAAAACGGTGTTGCTGTCGTTGTTTTGCGGCACCTTGTTTACCGGCATCATCGGTACGCTGGGCCTGACGTTTGTCTGGGAGAACGGCATGCACTATGCAGTGTTTACCGCATTGAAAATTCCTACCGGCGACCTGCCGCAAGGGCCGACCACGCCGGATCTGGAATGGCCGACCTGGGTTGTATATTCGGCAGTCTGGATGGGCTCCTACCTGATGTGCTTCCGCTTTATCCAGGTGTCATGGAAATTCATCCGCACCGGCGACCTGCCGCATCACAATCATGAAGCGCAAGTGGAAGGCCTGGACGAGAAAGACGACAGCTTTGAATCTGCATTGGTTGAAGGCAAACCGCTGACACCCGCTTTGGCGCAAGGAGGTTCGAAATGAGTGCATCTGCAGCAGCTCTCGGTATAGAGCCGATGACCAAACAGCGTGCGAGCATCTGGTTGCTCGTAATCGGTGCCGCTTTGCTGTCGGTGTGCGTTATCGGCGGCAACGTGGGCATCGTCTTTGCGCTCCTGCTCCTGTTGATGTTGACCGGCATACCGGTTTCGATCGCGCTCGGCTTGACCGTGCTGATGTTTCTGTTCCTGCTGACCCATGTGCCGATCGAAGCGGTGGCATTGAAGCTGTTCACCGGCATCGAGAAGTTCGAGATCATGGCGATCCCGTTCTTCATCCTGGCGGGTAATTTCCTGACGCACGGTGGCGTTGCCAAACGCATGATCGCCTTTGCCACCAGCATGGTCGGACACTGGCACGGCGGCTTGGCGCTGGCCGGCATCATTGCCTGCGCGATGTTTGCGCTGGTCTGCGGATCAAGCGTCGCCACCGTCGTTGCAATCGGTTCGATCATCCTGCCGGCGATGGTGAAGCAGGGTTATCCGAAACAGTTTGGCGCCGGTGTCATCATCACTGCAGGTTCGCTGGGCATTCTAATGCTGCCTTCGATTCCGAAAGTGATCTATGCGATCTCCACCAATACCTCGATCGGCGCACTGTTTGTCGCAGGCTTGTTCCCTGGAATATTGCTGGCAACGATGCTGGGCGCCACCACCTGGTTCATTGCGAGGAAAAACAATTATCCACGCATGCCCAAAGCGACATGGGGACAGCGCTGGAAAGCGTTCCGGGAAAGCATTTGGGGCTTGATGCTGGTGGTGATCATCATTGGCGGCATCTACAGCGGCATTTTCACCGCTACCGAAGCGGCCGCCATGAGCGCGATCTATGCCTTCATCATCTCGGTATTCGTGTATCGCGATATGCCGCTCAGGAGCACGCCGAAGGTCTTGATGAATTCAGCCAGCCTGAGCGCCATGCTGCTCTACATCATCACCAACGCGGTGTTGTTCTCGTTCCTGATGGCGCATGAAAACATCCCGCAGGCGATGGCGGACTGGATTCTCAACAAGCAACTGGGACAGGCGGCTTTCCTGTTCTTCACCAACATCCTGTTGCTGCTGGCGGGTAACGTGATGGAGCCTTCGTCGATCATCCTGGTGCTGGCGCCGATCCTGCATCCCGCAGCGATCCGGCTGGGTATCGATTCGGTTCACTTCGGCATCCTGATCGACGCCAACATGGAAGTCGGCTTGTGTCATCCGCCGGTCGGGTTGAATCTGTATGTCGCCAGTGGTATTTCGAAGATGAGCATCACCGAGCTCACTGTGGCGGTAATGCCTTGGCTATGTACGATGCTGGTGTTTTTAGTGATCGTCACGTACTGGCCTGGACTGTCCTTGTGGTTGCCGAAGGCCATGGGCATGATGTAACTGCATGGCTTTAAATAACTGTTTTAATTGGCTTGTCATGCCACTGCCTTCCGTGAGGGTAGTGGCATTTTTATTGATATAGGTGCAATAAAAATTTGATCGTTTACGTCAAAACAACGGTTGACCGGAAAACAGCCAAATTTTCTATTGAAATAAGAACGTAATACGCTAAAATGCGCAATCTGTTGAAGCACAAGCAAAAAAAATTGAAGGTGGCGGGACATAAAAAGCGGTATCGATACCGAGCATTTCCCGAGGAGACGTGTGTTCCAGACAAGCTGTGCGGCAGTACATGATGCAGCATGGAATACAAAGCAGTAATTTTAAGGCGCATCATATGATGCGCCTTTTTGTTTTATGCTTTTAAAATGAATAATGCTCAAACTTCGTCCTTTTTTTCCGCCATTGTCGAGGCGCCGTTCGGGGCGATCGGCATTCGCACGGAAGCCGGCCAAGTGCGCGAACTTGTCTATCTGCCGTCCCGTTTCGATGAAAAGCCGCCGCAAGATCCATTGGCTGAGCGCGCAGCCCGGCAAGTTGAGCGCTATCTGGCCGAACCGGATTTCCGCTTCGACCTGCCGCTGGCCGAAGCAGGAACCATATTCCAGCGCAAGGTCTGGGATGTGATCGCAGCCATCCCGCGCGGCGACGTGCTGACTTACGGTGAAGTCGCGAAACTGATCCGGTCTGCGCCGCGCGCGGTGGGGCAGGCTTGCGGCAGGAACTGGTTTCCTTTGATTATTCCTTGTCATCGCGTGGTTTCCAGGTGCGGGCTTGGCGGTTTTGCCCTGCATGACGACGACACCGGATTCCACCTCGGGGTCAAGCGCTGGCTGCTGAAGCATGAAGGTGTGACGGGCTTCTAGCCAAGCCGTATTTTTCGCAATACCAATCCACCGTTTTTGCCAGCGCAGCACGGTGCGGCGTCGCGATATTGCCGAAACGCGTCGCGAACTTGGCGTGATCGACCAAGAACGGCTGCTCGAACTGATACATCATTTCGAGCATTTCCCGTGCTGGGGGGATGAACAGGCCGCCGATGCGCAACATGGTTTTTCCCATCGTGCCGAGCTTGACCGGGCTGCCGATTTCCTCGAACAGCATGGTTGCCAGCGCGCGCTGCGAAACTGCCGGCGCATTCGGCACATGCCAGACCTGCCCCATGGCCGCCAAATCTGCGCCGACCATGGCCATCGCGCGCCCGAAGTCGTCAATGTAAGTCATCGCATGCGGCAAGTCGATGTCGCCCAGAAGCCCGGCGCGTTTGCCTCGCAAAGCCGGCAGCACGGTGCGGATGCCGAGGATGGAGTTTTCTACATGCGGGCCATAGAAATCGCTGCCTCGCACAATAGCCGCACGTAGTTTTCCTGCCGTATGTGCTGCCATGATCTGCTCGGCCAATTGCGCGCGGATTTCCCCTTTTTTACTGCAGGGTCTGCACGGCGTACTCTCGCGCATCGCGCCCTGCACTTTGCCATACATATAAAGATTGTCGCCAACCACCAGGCGCGCATCGGCTTCCGCGGCGGCTTGCATGATGTGCCCTTGCAGCACGCCTAGCTGGTCGCGCCAAGCGGTAACCGTGTACGCGGTCGCCGCGCATTGATAGACAGTTTCCGCTCCCGCGCAGACGCTGCGGTTGAAGTCTGTTTGCATCGCATCGCCGGCAATTTTTTCCAGGCCCGCCTGGTCCGGGATGTCGGCATTGCCGCTGCGATTGATGATGCGTACGGTGTGGCCCTGAGCCAGGAGCGCCCGGGCAGTAGCCAAGCCGAGCGGGCCGGCGCCATAAATGACTTGAAGTGACATGGATTTACCTGAGTGCGAAAGTTGATTTTGACAGTGTCTAGATAAGGTATGGCTTAAACTAGACATTGTCAAGATTTTTGTGCAAAATCGCAGCATGACGAAAATCAAGCAAGCGGAGCCGTCCTCCCCGCCAAAAATCCGCGCAATCACCCGGGGGGAGCCGGCCAAAGCCGCCGCATCTACTGCCGCGACGGACAGTTATCATCACGGCGCGCTGCGCGAAGCATTGCTCGATGCAACCGGGCAGATCCTGCTGGAACAGGGCATGGAGAGTTTCACCCTGCGTGCCTGCGCTCGCCGCGCCGGTGTTTCGCACGGCGCTCCGGCCCATCATTTCGGCGACGTCAAAGGCTTGCTGACCGAATTTGCGGCACGTGGATACGAGCGCATGACCGGCATGATGCAAAGCTACCGGGCGCACGCCGGAGCGGATGCGTATGCGCAGATGACCGCGGTTGGTCAAGCCTACATCGATTTTGCGCTGGCCTATCGTGCGCAGTTCCAGTTGATGTATCGCACCGACCGCATCAATGAAGGCGACCCGCATTTCCAAGCTGCGTCAATGGCCGCCTTCGACCAGCTTGATAGCGCGCTGGCCGGATTCCTGAACGAGCGCAATTGTTTCGACCAAGCCGTCCTGGCCAGGCTGGTGCTGGCTTGGTCGACTGTGCACGGCTTTGCCAGCCTGTTGCTGGAAGGGCGCATGCAATATTTTTTCAAAGGCCAATCGCGCGAGCAATTCGCGCAGGACATGGGACAGCAAATGCTGGCCTTGCTCAAGCATGCGCTGGCTGCCGGTGCGCCGGAGAGCGGAGAGAAATGAAGCCCGCTCCCGTTCCCGAACCGGTGCTCGCGCCCGACAACCTGGCGCTCATCGATGAGTTTTGCGACACCCTGTGGCTGGAAGACGGCCTCGCAAAAAATTCGATCGAGGCTTATCGGCGCGATCTGCGCCTATTCGCGCTGTGGTTGCAAAGCGAGCGGCCCAAAAAACTGTATGCGGTCGAGACTGAAGATCTCAACGCCTATTTTGCGGCCAAACATGGCAGCACCAAAGCAACTTCGGCCAATCGTCGTTTGGCGGCGTTGAAACGGTTTTACCAGCTGGCGCTGCGCCAGAACAAGATCAGTGCTGATCCCTGCCTGCGCATGAAATCGGCCAAGCAGCCGCCGCGTTATCCCAAAACCTTGAGCGAGGCCCAAGTCGAAGCGTTGCTGACAGCGCCGCAAGTCGATACACCGCTCGGTCTGCGCGATCGAACCATGCTGGAAATCATGTATGCCAGCGGCTTGCGCGTATCGGAGCTGGTATTGCTGAAATCCCTCGAAGTCAGCCTTAACGAAGGTGTCTTGCGCATTACAGGCAAAGGCGGCAAGACGCGGCTGGTCCCGTTCGGCGAAGAGGCGCGGCAATGGATAGAGCGCTACTTGAAACAGGGGCGGCCGGCGATCCTGAACGGACAGATCGACGACGCCCTGTTCGTCACCGCGCGCGGCGCCGGAATGACGCGCCAGATGTTCTGGATGCTGATCAAGAAATACGCCCTTAAAGCCGACATCAAGGCGCCGCTTTCGCCGCATACCTTGCGCCACGCATTCGCTACACATCTGCTGAACCATGGCGCAGACCTGCGCGTGGTGCAATTGCTGCTGGGGCACGCGGATATTTCAACCACGCAGATCTATACCCATGTTGCGCGGGAGAGATTGAAGAAGTTGCATGCGGAGCATCATCCTCGTGGCTAAGTAAAGGATGCTTTGGGTCATTCTTGGAGCTTCTAAATAAAGCCGCTGGTGTTGTTGATTCTCTTTGCCGTACGTTCGTACTGTCTGCGTCGGCGCGCCTGGCCATCGGCATTTCTTTAAGGCTCTTAGGCTCCCCAGAAATACAGCAAGAAAGACAGCGAGAAAGAATATTGTTGTCGCGCTATTGCCAATTTTGCCATTTTCCAGTTTACAATCTAGTCTTGGAATAGAGGAAGAGGGCGGGTAATGCCCTCTCTTCCAAACGCACTCTGCGGCGAGAAGATCGCGCCAGCAACTCATTTACATTCTCAGGAGCACATATGCCGTTTGTCGGGTTAGGCCTTCATATTTTTGTGGCCATCTTTTTTGCCGTTCATGCCGTCCGGACCGGGCGGGAATTGTATTGGCTGATCATCCTGTTTTCTTTTCCCCTTTTCGGCAGCATCGTGTATTTTCTGGTGGTCTACCTGCCGCACTCCCGTCTCGACCGCGGCTTGCGCAAGGTGACGGCGACGGCCATGAAAAGCCTTGACCCGGGCCGCGAATTGCGCGACGCCCGACATGCTTTCGACCTGACGCCTACTGCTCAAAATCAAATGCGCCTGGCTCATGCCTACCTGGAAGCCGGCGATATTCCGCAGGCGGTGCAGCACTTCGACCGCTGCCTGCAAGGGCCGTTCGCGACCGATCCCGAGATTAGCCACGGCGCCGCACGTGCCAAGCTGGAAAACGGGCAGCCGCAAGCAGCTATCCAATTGCTCAAGGCGATACAACAGCACAGCCCCAATTTCCGGGCGGAACAGGTGTCCTTGCTATTGGCGCAGGCACTGGATGCCGACGGTAAAAGGGATGAGGCACGTGCTGAATTCCTTGCCGCAGTAGCGCGCTTCGGCAGCGTGGAGTCGCGTGCCGAGTATGCGATCTGGGCGGCGGGTGTCGGTGAAATCGACACCGCGTTGCGCCTGCGCAGTGAACTTGAGCATGCGCAAAAGCATTTCACGAAACATGCGCGCAATCTGCATCAACCTTTGTTCAGGCGTTTGGATGCGGCATTGGCGCAAACCCGTAAGTCGGCGTGACCGTCTGACCGAGGGATAGATGACCCGGTAAAACGGTCATATCAGCTTGTCGAATACGATGGTGAGAACACTGAATCATGATCCAGGCAGAGCGGTTGACAGCGGAGCGAGAGGGCGAGTTTGTCGTGTTCCTGATCGGCATGCGCATCAATAAATTGTGGAAGATCCATAAATGGTTACCGGTCGCGCAAGCCATGCCGCGCATGATCCAGGAGCTGGAAGCGATGCCCGATTCAGGTTTCCTGTCATCGGAAATGTGGGTGGGACGAACCACGATCATGGTCCAGTATTGGCGCTCGATAGAGCAGTTGCTGGCCTATGCAAAGAACAAGAATGCACAACATCTTCCGGCATGGAAAGCGTTCAATCAGGCGGTGGGGACCAATGGCGACGTCGGCATCTGGCACGAGACTTACAGGATTGCGCCAGATGCCTATGAAAACATCTATGTCAATATGCCGGCGTTCGGTCTTGGCAAGGCAGGCGAGTTGCACGGCGCCACAGGCCGCAGGCACGGTGCGGACGGTCGTCTTGGGCGCAGCGGCCATGTCCATGCCCCGGCAGAGAAAAGGGAGGAAAAATTTTCTGTCCCCGATCAATAAACTCCCATATTCGAGATGCCTTCCAGGCGCCAGCCCATAGCGGAAATCTGCGCTTCCTTTTCTTTAACAAACCACTTCTTGCGCTTCATCCTGCCCAATCCTGACGAACCCTGTTACCTTATCCGGAACTGCCAAGGAGAGTGAATATGGATGAAGAACCTGAAAGCAACCGACGCTACAGAGGCATGCTCACACCCTTGATCCTGATCATCATCGGGGTCGTATTTCTCATGGAAAAATTGGGCATCATTGGTCACGATGTAATCTCGCAATGGTGGCCGCTGCTGCTGATTTTCATAGGCGGATGGTTGCTGGTGAGCAGGATCTATCGGAACAAGGATTGAGAAAATCAGTATTCTTTCATGGGCCCGCTGAATGAGACGGTAAAAAGGAAGCGCTGGCCAATCGTCCCGGCAAGATGCGCTGACGCAGACCGGAAAGATTATTTTACTTGGGACATTCATGCTGAAAGAGATAGGCAGTGTCCGGCAAATCCAAGGCGAACTTCGGCGCCGCTGGTTTACCTCCGGAACGATGGATTTGATCGTCTGGTGCGATGAGACCGATGGTCTGCACGGCTTTCAGCTCTGCTACGACAGGGGGCGCGCGGAGCGGGCTCTTATCTGGATGCCGGAAAGCGGGTTTTCACACATGCCGGTTGACGATGGTGACGACATCGGCGGACCCGGTTTCAAGGCCTGCCCCATCCTGATAGACGACGATGTGATGGATGCCGATCGCGTAATCGACCTCTTCGAAACACAAGGCCGGCAATTGCCGGCCCAGGTAGCGCTTTACGTCGGCGAAAAAATTCAGGCCTATCGTTCCTGATTACTCAGGCAACGCAATTTTCTGGTCGACGCTGAATTGGTAGTCGCGGAACACATGTTCAGCGCTCAGCGTTAAATACGTGCCGTCATCCAGCTTGCGCGTCGTGTCCTTGAGGCGGTAAGTGTAATGCCCGCAAGTCCAGCAATTGAAGTTGCGCATGTGGGTGCACAGGCAGGTCTTTTCCATCACCGAGATATTCTTCTCGTTCGGATGCGCCGCCACTTGCGCATTGTAGGCGGTGATGTAGGCGCAGTTGCCGCTGCCATCCAGCAGATAGCCGTAGGATTCGCAATTGGGCCGGATGCCGGCGCCGATGGCCGGCGTGCTTTTGAGCATGCGCATCGGGTAGCCGGTCGGCGAGATGGTGTTGACCACGATGTCTTCTTCGCTGGCCTTGAAGTATTCCTGCTTCACCTTGGCCGGCAGGCCGCACTCGTTGGTGATGGTGAAACGGGTCGCTACCTGCACCGCGCCGGCGCCGTTTTCCAGGAAGGAAACCGCGTCGCTGCCGGTGAATACGCCGCCAGCGGCAATCACGGGGATGCTCAGCTTTTCATTTTGCAGATACTGCAGAATCTCGGCCATGATGGTGTGCAGGTCGTACTCTGCCCAATCCATGCCGAAGCCGAGATGGCCGCCGGCCAGCGGGCCTTCAACGATAATGTAATCGGGCAGGCGGTTCAGCTTGGCGTTTTTGCGCAGGAAGAGCTGCAGCGCGCGCACGGACGAGACGATGATGCCCAGCTTGGCATCGCGAAAGCGCGGATGATCCTCGATCAGCGCGAATGAACCCAGGTGCAGGCCGGCGCTCAAGGTGATGCCGTCGATGCCGGCGTCCAGCGCCGAGGCCAAGCGTACCCGCAGAGTTTCGCGCGGGGCGTTCATGGTCAGCTTTTCCATGCAATTGATGAAGATCAAGCCGTCGCCGCGCTTGGCTTCCATGGTTTTGCCGACGTGCAGTTGAGTTGCTTCGGCCAGCCGTCCCAGGTCGAACTGCACTTCGGATTTGTCCGAATTGGCGATATTGTATTTGTACAGCTTGGTTTTTTCCTTGACGAAGCTGGTGTCGAACCGGCGGTCCGACACGTCCTGCACCATCGCATCAGAGATATGGCCGATGCCGCCCAGCCGCGACACTTCCAACGCCAGCTCTGCCGTCGAAATATCCACACCCATTCCTCCAACCACGATGGGCACCAGTTCCTGCTTGCCGAATCGCAGGCGGAAATCATCAACACGTTTCATTGCTATCCTTGACTATAATTGGAGGGACTTGTCGTTGTCATATCAAACTGCTTTGTCCCGGACTGCCGGAGCGGTCTTTGCCGTCTCTCGCCTCTAATTCAACATCACAGGCCGTATGGTACGCTATCTGCGCTTTGATTCGTCAAACTCAAGCACTGTAATCCGGCGCTTTGTACTCACAAAACGCCTGGCATCCCATTCCGTATGCCCGGCCATCCCGTTACAATGCGCAACATGACGCTTCCTCTTTCCCGCCAACGCCTTGTCGCCCTGTGCCGCCCCGCTGCCCATGGGGTTGCGATCCGGTTGGTGGCGGAAACCGGTTCGACCAATGCCGATTTGCTCGCCGTTCTCGATGACTTGACTGCGCCGACGCTGTTGATTGCAGAGTCCCAGAGTGCCGGTCGCGGCCGCTCGGGACGGACCTGGCTTTCCGCGCCGGGCGCCAGCCTGACCTTTTCGCTGGCTTGGCGATTCAAGCTGCCGGTGCATGGGCTGATCGGCTTGCCGCTCGCAATCGGGGTGGTGATTGCAGAAGCGCTGGCGCCGTTCGGCGTCGAGGCGCGCCTGAAGTGGCCCAACGACGTGCTCATGGAGGGCCGCAAGCTGGCCGGCATCTTGATCGAAACCGCAGCCGCAAAAAGCGCGGCCGGCGAGGCGACCTGGGCTGTGATCGGGATCGGCCTCAACCTGGCGCTGCCGGCCGGGATGGCAGCGCAAATCGCTTATCCGGTGGCCGACTTGGCGCAGGTGCAAATCGAGCGCGAGGCATTGATGGCGGCCTTGCTGAATGGCTTGGCGGAAGCCTTGCCGCAATTTGAAGGCGAAAGCTTCAAGCCCTTTGTGGGGCGTTGGAATGCATTGCATGCCTATGCCGGACAGCCGGTATGCGTCCTCGAACACGGTCAGGTCCTGCATGAGGGAAAAGCGGTCGGAGTCGATCAGATCGGGCGCCTGGTGCTCGATACTGCGGTTGGCCGGATCGCGGTGATGGCGGGCGATGTATCCTTGCGGGCAAAGGAGGATTGAGCAATGCTGCTGCTGGTCGATGCCGGTAACACCCGGGTCAAATGGACACTGGTCGAGAGCGCGCTGCGCGGCCCCGAAGCGCTCGGGCGCTGGGCTGATGCCGGTTCGATCGAATGCGGCAAGGCCTTGCAGTTGGCGGAAGTCTGGCGCGGCCGCAAAATTGTCCACGTCCTTGTCTCCAACGTGGCGGGCAAGGGGATGCGCGAGATGCTGGAACAGGCGCTGTTGCGCGCCCTTGGGCCGAAGCCGGTGCCGATGGAATGGTTCGCTTCGGTGCCCTATCTGGCGGGCGTGCACAACGGTTACCATGAGCCGGCACAACTGGGCTGCGATCGTTTCGCCGCCGCGATCGGCGCCCATGCCCTGTATCCCCGACTGCCTTTGATCGTCGCGACCTGCGGCACGGCGACCACAATCGATGCGGTCACTGCCGACGGCTTGTTTTTGGGCGGCATGATCTTGCCGGGGCTGGGCTTGATGGCGAATTCGCTTGCGCGCAACACTGCGCAGTTGCCTCTGGTCGCGCGGCATGTACCGACCGCGACGCCGTTTGCCGACAATACCGACGATGCCATCGTCAGCGGATGCATTGCGGCGCAGGCCGGCGCCATCGAGCGCGCGGTTGCCGAACATGCAGGCGTGCGCGAGCGCGCCAACGTGCAATGCATCCTCTCGGGAGGCGCTGCACCCGTCGTCGCTCCTTATCTTTCGGTGCCGCATGAGAAAGTGGAGAACCTGGTGCTGATCGGCTTGCACGTCGTTGCGATGCAAACACGGTAACAAAAACAAAAACGGGAACGGCAGGGGGGGCAGGACATCATGTTAAAACTTTTATTCGCTACTTTGCTGCTGGCCAATGCCGGGCTGTTCGCTTATCAGCAAGGCTATCTCGAAACGCTCTTGCCCGAGGGGCGCGAACCGGGCCGGCTCGCCGGTCAGATCAACGCCGACAAGATCAAGCTCATTTCGGCGAGTGCCGCGACTGCGGCCGCGCCGCCGCCCGCCTCTCCGTCTGTCGAAGAGCCGGTGCTGGAACCAGTAGTGGCTGCTGCTGCCGTCAAAAACAAGGAAGCACTCGGTTGCACCGAAATCGGCAACTTCGACGCGGCCGACGCCAAGCGTTTCGAGACGCGCCTGGCCGGACTGTCTTTGGGCGACCGCTTGAGCCGTCGCAACGCCAAGGAAGCGCCGCGCCACATGGTGTACATCCCATCCCAAGGCGACAAGGAAGGGGCCGATAAAAAAGCCGGCGAATTGCGCCGTCTCGGCATCACCGATTTCTATGTGATTCAGGAAAGCGGCGAACTGCATTGGGGGATTTCGCTCGGTATTTTCAAAACCGAAGAATCGGCGCGTGCACATCTGGCCTCCTTGACCCAGAAAGGCGTGCGTACTGCACGCCTTGGTTTGCACAATATGCCGTCGAACAAAGTTATCTTCCAAGTGCGTTCACTCGATGCGGCCGCAAAAGGCGAGCTCGATAAAATCAAGGCCGATTTCCCCGGTCAGGAAATGCGGACCTGCGAAGCGAAACAGTCTCAAGCCTAGAGGAACGCCGGGATTCGCCCGGCGTTTCTGCTGGACGGATTTTTTAAGGGGAGAGCGCCATGCCTAGGCGGATTTGCTCACTGATTGCCGGTGTCCTTGCAATTTTCAGCGTAGGCGGCGCATGTGCCGCGGACGCCTCGACGTATACCTTCAGCACCCTGGCCGGCACTGCCGGCGCCGTGATCAACAGTGCCGAGGGCACAGGCAGCGCGGCGCAGTTCTATTCGCCGCGCGGTGTGGCGGTCGATAGCGCGGGCAACGTGTTCGTTGCCGACAGTTCCAATAACACGATCCGCAAGGTGACGGCGGCCGGCGTGGTCACCACCTTTGCCGGCCTGGCCGGCGTGCAGGGCCGCAACGATGGCGCCGGCGCGGCGGCGCGCTTTCTTGATCCCTATGGTCTGGCGGCCGATAACGCCGGCAATCTGTACGTTGCAGATACCTCCAATAATGCGATTCGCAAGATCAGTCCGGCTGGCGTGGTTACGACCCTGGCCGGCAGCCTCAGCGGCGCCCAGGGCAGCAATGACGGCACCGGCACGGCGGCGCAGTTCCGCGAGCCGCGCGGCGTCGCAGTGGATGGCGGCGGCAACGTGTATGTCGCCGATTATGGCAACCATACGCTGCGCAAGATCAGCCCGGCAGGCGTCGTTACCACGTTGGCCGGCGCCGCCGGTGTCCAGGGCAGCAGCGACGGCAGCGGCGCAAGTGCACGCTTCAGCGGATTGGCGGGCGTTGCCGTGGATGGCGCGGGCAATGTCTATGTGGCCGATACCGACAACCGCACCATACGCAAGGTCAGTCCGGGCGGCAGCGTGGCGACGCTGGCGGGCAGCGCCGGCATGGGCGGCAGCACCGATGCGACGGGCGCCGCCGCGCGCTTCGCCGAACCGCGCGGCATCGCGGTCGATGCCGGCGGCACGCTCTACGTTGCCGATTATGGCGCCCATACCATTCGCAAGATCAGCGCCGCCGGTACCGTCACCACGCTGGCGGGTTCGGCGCCGGCGGCCGGCAGCACGGACGGCAGCGGCAGTGCGGCGCGCTTTTATTTTCCCTCCGGCGTGACGGTCGACAATCTGGGCAACGTGTATGTGGCCGACACTTCCAACAACACGATACGCAAGATCACGGCAAGCGGCTCCGTGACGACCCTGGCCGGGCTGGCCGGTCGCAGCAGCAGCGTCGACGGTATCGGCAGCGCGGCACGCTTTGAAGACCCCTATGCGGTGGCTGCCGACGGCATCGGCAACGTGTACGTGGCCGATGCCACCGATCACACCATCCGCAAAATCACGCCGGCCGGCGTGGTCACCACGTTGGCCGGCAGCGCCGGCAGTTTCGGCAGCGCCGACGGCACGGGCAGCGCGGCGCGTTTCAAAGGACCGCTCGGCCTTGCCGTCGATGGCGGCGGCACGCTCTATGTCGCCGATACCGGCAACAGCACCATCCGCAGGATCACCCCGGCCGGCGTGGTTACGACGCTGGCCGGCTTGGCGGGAAACAGTGGCAGCATCGACGGCCTCGGCAGCGCCGCGCGCTTCAGTGAACCGAACGGCATTGCGGTCGACAGCGCCGGCAACCTGTACGTGGCCGACACCTCCAACAATACCGTGCGCAAGATCACGCCGGCCGGCCTGGTCACGACGTTGGCCGGATCGCCGGGCGCGGTGGGACTGGTCAACGGCAGCGGCAGCGAGGCGCGCTTCTCGGTGATTTTCGACGTGGCGGTCGATGGCGCGGGCAACGTTTACGTCTGCGATCATGGCAATCACGTCATTCGCAAGATCTCGGCGTCCGGCGCCGTGACCACGCTCGCCGGCAGCGGCACTGCCGGCAGTAACGACGGCACCGGCGCGGCGGCCTCGTTCCGCTATCCCACCGGCGTGGCGGTGGACAGCGGCGGCACGGTCTTTGTCGCCGACACCGACAATCACAGGATCCGCAGCATCAGTGCTGCCGGAGTAGTGACAACCGTGGCGGGCGGTGCGGGCAACGGATCGAGTGACGGTGTCGGCACCGCGGCGCTTTTTTTCAATCCCAAGGATGTCGCGCTCGACGGCGGCGGCAACCTGTATGTGGCTGACCGCGGCAACCACACGATACGCAAGGGCAGCGTTTCGGCAGCGTCGTCCGCCAGTGTCAGCGCGATCGAGTTTTACAACCTCAGTCTCAAGCACTACTTCATTACCGCCGATCCGGGCGAAGCTGCGGCAATCGATGCCGGTGCCGCCGGTTCGGGCTGGAGCCGCACCGGCGGCGGCTTCAAGGTGGCGGGAGCGCAAGCGGGCGGCTTGGCGGCCGTGTGCCGGTTTTACGGATCGGTCAGGCCCGGCCCCAACAGCCATTTCTTTACTGCCGATGCGGGAGAATGTTCCAGCTTGCGCGCGCTGGAGGCGAGCACTACGGAAACGCAGAAAAAATGGCATTACGAAGGTATCGCGTTCTTCGCCGCGGTTCCGCAAAACGGCGTTTGCGCCAGCGGCTCCATGCCGGTCTACCGCTACTACAACAACGGTTATGCCCGCGGCGAGGATTCCAACCACCGTCTGAGTTCGAATGCCGCCTTGCGGTCCGCAATGGAACAGGACGGCTGGAGTTATGAAGGCGTGGTCATGTGCGCCGCACTGGATTGAAGCATGCCGAAGCGTGCTCTTCATCTGATACTGATACCGGTTCTGGCAATCGCCGTTGGAGCCTGCAGTACGGGCGGCAGGGCAGGTGCATTGGCCGCAGAAGCAAAGCCTGGGAACAGCAAGGAAGAACTGGCAGCGATGATCGCATGGACCGTGCCCGCCAATGGCTTTAAAGCCGGCGAGCTTGGCTTCGTGCAGGTCAGCCTGACGCCCGCGATTGCGATGGACGAGGCGATGCTGAGATTGGTTTCATTGGATGCCGGGCTGGAGGTGATACCTCCGGACAGATTTTCTTTGTCGGGGCTCAAACCGGACAATGGGGCCAGGCCTGTGCAAAAGAACTCGCCGCCCGATCCGCCGGCATTGGGCATGACGATCATGCGCACGTTTCAAGTGCTGGCCAGGCCCGCTGGTACGCATGTGCTCAGGATCGAATTGGTTTATCGGGGCAGGAACCAGATTCTTGAAACGGCGATAGCCGTGCATTAATCGCACACTTTGCAGGCTGCGTCTCTTGGACGCCAATTTTTGCAACAAACTTACGGAACACGACACTGGCTTGGTGGTAATATTTCCGAGAGGATTTTTCTTGTTCGGACTGCCGCCAATAGCATTCTCAGACCCTGTGGGCCAAGCGTGGCGAGTGCCGCGGCCCTGGCTTTTTGGGTGCGGCAGCTTGGTCTGCCGCTTCTCGGTCCCATAGAGAAAAATTCGCCTCCCGGTCCGCCCGCATTGGGTATGACGATGGTGCCCACGTTTCCACTGCCGGCCAAGATGGCAGGTATGCGCGCCCATAGGATCGCGTTTGTTTTATCGAGGCAACCTCCGGTTTTTTGAAGTCGCAATAGCAGTGCATAGCTTGATGCAGCACAAATAATGCGTAGTGCCCTCCGCTTCGGAGAGCGAAAAGAACGGGAGCGCGCTGGATGCATCGCATCAGCGCGCTGCAACGATAACGACAAATGCCGCCGTCAGGGAGCGAACATGAAACTATTCTATGCAGGACTGCTGTGCGCACTCCTGCTCTCCGGGTGCGCCAGCACCTTTAATGCCAATCAACCATCCGTCGCCCTCGATTCCAAGGAAGCCTGGCTGGTGATTCCGCCGCCCGAAAAGCGCTGCCCGGGCGACACTGTGCGCAATGACGAAAGCCTGGCCGCTATCCTCCATCTGTCGGTTGAACGGCTGATGCGGCTCAAGTATTTGCGCGCGCTGGACAATCAAGACGTGTGCACCTTGCCGACCGCCAAACTGAGGCGCGCGCTGGCCAAGACCGAGCCCAACCAGCCGGACCATCCGGCCGAGGCGCGGCGCTTCCGCGCCTTGCAGCAACAGAATGAAAACGGCGTGGTCGAACCGGCCGGCTATGCGCGCGCCGTCGAGCAGCGCAGTCTGCTGGTGCAGAATGCCGCTGCGGATCAGCCTCCAAGCGCCGGCATATCGTCGGGCAGTTGGACCGCTCTCGGGCCGGGCAATGTCGGCGGACGGGTGCGCAGCCTGGCGGTCCATCCTGGCGACGGCAATAGGATATGGGCCGGCAGCGTCGGCGGCGGGATTTGGGCCAGTACGGATGCCGGAGCAAGCTGGAGCGTGGTCAACGATTTCATGCCGAACCTGGCGATCAGCAGCATCGTGTTCGACCCGAACAATGCCTCGGTGATGTATGCCGGTACCGGCGAAGGTTTTTTCAATATCGATGCCTTGCGCGGCCTCGGGATTTTCAAATCCTCGGATGGCGGCGTGACCTGGTCGCAGGTCTCTTCGACCAATCCGACGACCAATTCGGACTGGTACTACGTCAATCGCATCGCTATCCATCCGACCGACAGCAACATCATCCTGGCTGCCACCAACAACGGCACTTATCGCAGTACCGATGGCGCGGCGAGCTGGACCAAGGTCAGTTCGGTCAGAACCCTGGATGTGAAATTCGACCCCAACAACGGCAACAATGCGATCCGCGGCCGCGCCGACGGGGCCGTTTCCTATAGCACCGATGCCGGCGCCAGCTGGTTTGCCAGCACCGTGGCGAGCGGCGCCGGCCGGATCGAAGTCGCCTATGCCAAGAGCAGCCCGAATACGGTGTATGCCTCGGTCGACATCAACAGCGGCGCGGTTTATAAATCGACCGACGGCGGTGCCAACTGGACCAGGATGTCGACGCCGGCCCACCTGAGTACGCAGGGCTGGTACGCCAATGCCATCGCGGTCAGCCAGACCGACGCCAATGTCGTTCTGGTCGGCGGACTCGACCTGTACATATCGACCGGCGGCGGTAGCAGCTTCACCAGGATCAGCCGCTGGCAGTATTCGCCGGTGTCGGTGCATGCCGACCATCACGCGATCGTGATCGACCCGGCCTTTAACGGCAGCAGCAACAAGCGGGTCTATTTCGGCAACGATGGCGGCGTGTATCGCGCCAATGACATTACGGCGGTCAACGCCAATTCATCCAACAACGGCTGGACCAATCTCAACAACGGTCTGGCGATCACGCAGTTCTACAGCGGTTCCGGATACACCGGCGGTTATGTCATCGGCGGCACCCAGGATAACGGTTCGCTGCGCTATGCCGGCAGCGGCACCAACTGGACCACCTTCAACGGCGGCGACGGCGGCTATTCGGCCAGCGATAGCGGCGACCGCAATTATTTTTACGGCGAATACGTCTACCTTTCGCTGGCCCGGACCAGCAACGGCGGCTCCAGCGTGCAAACCATCTGCAGCGGCATCCTCGACGGCTACGACGACCCCAACTTCGGCTGCGGCGGCACCAGCCGCACCAACTTCATTTCGCCGTTCATCCTCGACCCCAACAACAATAACCGGATGCTGGCCGGCGGCGCATCCCTGTGGGTGAGCAACAACGTTAAGGCGAGTGTGCCGAGCTGGAGCGCGATCAAGGCGGAAACCTCGGCCACGCCCGTGACCAATAAATACATCAGCGCGATCGCCGTGGCCCCGGGAAACTCCGACATCATCTGGGTCGGACATAACAACGGCAATGTCTATCGGACCAGCAACGGCACCAGCAGCGCGCCGACCTGGACCCTGGTTTCGAGCGCCTTGCCGGCTCGCCTCGTCACGCGCATTTATATCGACCAAAGCGACACCAACAAGGTCTATGTCGCCTACGGCGGTTATTCAAGCGGGAACCTGCAGCGCACCACCGACAACGGCGCGAACTGGACCGACATCAGTGGCGTCCTGCCGCAAGCGCCGATCCGCGGCTTTGCGCGCCATCCGAGCAATGCCAATTGGCTGTATGCCGGTTCCGAGGTGGGGGTCTTCACCAGCCAGGACGGCGGCAGCACCTGGTCCACCACCAACGATGGCCCGGCGGCGGTGGCGATCGATGAATTATTCTGGCTCGATAGTTCGACCCTGGCAGCGGCAACCCATGGCCGAGGCATGTTCAAGACCACGGTGAGCAGCACGGCAACTGTGCCGCCGACATGTACGCTGTCGGCCAGTCCGACTTCGCTTACCTTGGGCAGTTCGACGACCTTGACGGCAAACTGCACTCAGGCGCCGACTTCCTACTCCTGGACCCCGGCCACCGGCCTGGTGGCGGGCACCAATACCGCGACGGTGACGCCGGCCGCAGTCGGGGCGTTCACTTATTCCATGTCGGCCAGCAATGCCGCCGGGGTCAGCAATACCGCTACGGTTACCGTCTCGGTGATAGGCGGCGCACCGGTTTGCAGCCTGAGCGCTTCGCCGTCATCGATCTATTTGGGCGCATCCAGCACACTGACCGTAAGCTGCAGTCCGGCCGCGACTTCCTACTCCTGGACGCCCGCTACCGGCTTGGTGGCGGGTACCAATACCGCGACGGCGACGCCAGTGACGACCGGCAGCTTCCAGTATTCGGTCATCGGCAGCAATTCTTCCGGCAGCGGTACGCCGGCAACCGTCACCCTCACGGTCACCCCGCCCCCGGCACCGACCTGCACCCTCAACG
>CBIHON010000018.1:0-100110 GCA_966211965.1 uncultured Burkholderiales bacterium
GGCCGAGGCCTTGCGCGCATTTTTGACGCGGTATCGGCCCGATTTCGTCATCTTTTATGCAACGAATTTACGGAACAGGACACTAGATAGGCGATGATTTTTAGCCGAAGAATTACCAAAAACCTCCGCGAAAACCGATTAAACAGCGTATGAACAACGATCCGACCATCATCTACACGTTAACCGACGAGGCGCCGCTGCTGGCGACTCACGCGTTCCTGCCAGTCGTCAGCACCTTCACCAAGCCGGCTGGTATCCACATTGAACAGAGCGATATCTCAGTCGCAGCGCGCATCCTGGGCAACTTCTCAGATTATCTTGAGCCGGGGCAGCGCGTGCCTGACACGCTCGCCGAACTGGGCAAGACGACGCTCGAGCCGGATGCCAACATCATCAAGCTGCCCAACATCAGCGCCTCGGTGGGCCAGTTGCTGGCAGCGATCAAGGAACTGCAGGGCAAGGGCTATAACATCCCCGACTACCCGGCGGACCCAAAGACCGACGAAGAAAAGGCCATCAAAGCCCGCTACGGCAAGTGCATCGGCTCCGCCGTCAACCCGGTGCTGCGCGAAGGGAATTCCGATCGCCGCGCGCCGCGCGCCGTGAAGGAATATGCGCGCAAGAATCCGCACTCGATGGGCGAATGGTCGCAAGCCTCGCGCACCCACGTGTCCCACATGACCAGCGGCGACTTCTACCATGGCGAAAAGTCGATGACGCTCGACCGCGCGCGCGACGTCAAGATGGAGCTCGTCACCAAGAGCGGTCAGACGATCGTCCTGAAGCCGAAGGTCTCGCTGCTGGAAGGCGAGATCATCGATTCGATGTTCATGAGCCGCAAGGCCCTGCTCGACTTTTACGAGAAACAGATCGAAGATGCGCACAAGACCGGCGTGATGTTCTCCTTGCACGTCAAGGCCACGATGATGAAGGTGTCGCATCCGATCGTCTTCGGCCACTGCGTGCGCATGTTCTACAAGGAAGCGTTCGAAAAACACGGCGCGCTGCTCGACAGCCTGGGCGTGAACGTCAACAACGGCATGGCCGACTTGTACAACAAGCTTGCCAAGCTGCCGGACTCGCAGCGCGAAGAGGTCATCCGTGACTTCCATGCCTGCCAGGAGCACCGCCCGGCACTGGCGATGGTCGATTCGGCCAAGGGCATCACGAACTTCCATTCGCCGAACGACGTCATCGTCGATGCCTCCATGCCGGCAATGATTCGTGCGGGCGGCAAGATGTACGGCGCCGACGGCCGCTTGAAGGAAGTCAAGGCGGTGATCCCCGAGAGCACCTTCGCACGCATCTATCAGGAGATCATCAACTTCTGCAAATGGCATGGCGCGTTCGACCCGCGCACGATGGGCACGGTGCCCAACGTGGGCCTGATGGCGCAGCAGGCGGAAGAGTACGGTTCGCACGACAAGACCTTCGAAGTCCCCGAAGACGGTGTGGCCAATATCACCGATCTGGCCACCGGTGAGGTGCTGCTCTCGCAGAATGTGGAGCAGGGCGACATCTGGCGCATGTGCCAGGTCAAGGATGCGCCGATCCGCGACTGGGTCAAGCTCGCCGTCACGCGCGCGCGCAACTCAGGCATGCCGGCAGTGTTCTGGCTCGACCCCTACCGTCCGCACGAGAACGAGCTGATCAATAAGGTCAAGACTTACCTGAAAGACCACGACACGACCGGACTGGACATCCAGATCATGTCGCAGGTACGTGCGATGCGCTACACGCTCGAACGCGTGAGCCGCGGGCTCGACACGATTTCGGTCACCGGAAACATCCTGCGCGACTACCTGACCGACCTGTTCCCGATCCTTGAACTGGGCACGAGCGCGAAGATGCTGTCCATCGTACCGCTGATGGCCGGCGGCGGCATGTACGAAACCGGCGCCGGCGGCTCGGCGCCCAAGCACGTGCAGCAGTTGGTCGAAGAAAATCACCTGCGCTGGGATTCGCTGGGTGAATTCCTCGCGCTGGCAGTGAGCCTGGAAGACCTGGGCCTCAAGACCGGCAACACCAAGGCGAAGATCCTGGCCAAGACGCTGGATGCAGCTACCGGCAAGCTGCTGGACAACCGCAAGTCGCCTTCGCCCAAGACCGGCGAGCTCGACAACCGCGGCAGCCAGTTCTATCTGGCGATGTACTGGGCGCAGGAATTGGCTGCGCAGAAGGAAGACGCTGAACTTGCCGCTTCCTTTGCACCGCTGGCGAAGACGCTGACAGACAACGAGCAGAAGATCGTTGCCGAGCTGATCGAGGTGCAAGGCAAGCCTGTGGACATCGGCGGCTATTACAAGCCCGATGATGTCAAAGTGAAGGCCGTCATGCGTCCGAGCGCAACGTTCAACGCGGCGCTGGAGGCGTTTGGCGCCTGACGCCAGCGGCGCACTCAATAGTGTGTCGATGATTTGTCCGGGAACCCATTCGAATAGCTGCAACCTCGGTATCACGAACCGCGTGGTGCCGAGGTTCGCCTCAAAGGCGAATACCGGAACTTGGAGCGACGCGGTCCGTACGAATGGGTGAGCGAGCAGGGCATTGAAAGTGTGTTGATCGACCCGGGCAAGCCATGGCAAAACAGAGTTGCCTTGTCCGTCGATTATTGCGTCGCGCCACCTTCGCGTTTCCGATTAACTTGCTACGACTTTCGTCCCTCTCTTGATAACAAGCATCAGCGCCAAACCACTTCTTTTTTCTATTCCCTTAGACGTCAATCGTGACGACCGTGCAATTGTCATCGTGCACCGGCATCAAGCGCGTACGCCGCCTGAGCGCTTGATTAGTGTGATCGAGTTTGCCGACGATGGGCGCGGCGGATATGTCGCCGCAGCGCAGACTTCGGACAAACGATGGGGTTACATCAACGAGTTCGGCCATTGGGTCGTTGCCCCGATGCTGGAGAACGCGAGATCCTTCTCCGATGACGGCTTGGCGCGCTTTCGACAAGAGGGGCGCTGGGGCTATGTCAATACCTCCGGGGAGGTGGCCATTGCTGCGCAGTTCGAGGATGCCCGTGCATTCACGTGCGGCCTTGCGGCGGTACGGGTCGGCAAGGATCAGTGGCGGTTCATTGACGTCGCGGGGGAGTTTGCTTTCGATAAGGTGTTTTTCAATGTCGGCGACTTCAGTCCTGCGGGGCTGGCGCCGGCGGCGGAATCACGCAAGAAAATGTTGGTCGGCTATATCGACCGCACCGGGCAATGGGCCATCAAGCCGCAATTCAAGTCCTCGATGGCCTTCGGCGCCGGCGGCGTTGCGCCCGCCTCGACGGATCGAAATAAATACGGTCTCATCGATCTCGTCGGCAACTGGGTGCTTCCGCCTGTTTATCCCGACATTCAAGAGTTCAATGAGGACGGACTGGCTTACTTCGATGAAGAAAATTCCTGGGACAATGGCCACGGTTATCTCAACGCCAAAGGCGAGATAGTCGTCAAAGGAGGGCGGCATTTGTCCAAGCATATGGTCGGCGGCATCGTTTCCGCCGATTATGCCGGTCGAGAATATTTGAACAAAGGCGGCCAGACGCTGCCGAGTCCGAAATTGAGTTGGGGCAGCCATTTCAACGAGTTTGCCTATGCCGTCGTACGCACGACGGATTCCATCTGGTCCGAGGCGCTAAATCGGCATGAACCGGTACCCGCCCAATGGGGCCTGTTGCACGCCGACGGGTCTTTCAGGCCGGCTCCCGAGGAGGTGCTGGAGCCGCTGACCGACGCCGATGGCTGGATTCCCAATCCGCTCGCCGGCACCCCCTTCACCCCCTTCCTGACGAATAGCGGCGAGATCGTATTTCTGGACCGCGACGGCGTGGCCGCTTTCCGCATCCGCTATGACGACCGGGTGACGCTGTTTGATGCGCAGGACAACCCGCTCTGGCAAAGCGATATTCGCCAAGCGTGTCAGGCGCCCACGCCTTTCTTCCATCGGTCGATCGATTCATTTCTGGAGGGCGTGGCTTCTCTGGACGACGCCGTTCTCTGCGCCGAATCAATGCTGGCCGAAACCGAAGAGAAATTGCATTGTTTCGCCGCCGGGAAGCCTGTCGCCACACGCTTGAACGAAGCTGACGGCGAGGATGGCGACGAAGACAACGATGAGGATGAAAATACGCGAGATGAGAGCAGGATCGTCACGACTCGCCGCCTGGTGCGTGCGTATGTCGGTGAAGAACACAACGGGTACTACGAGTTCCTGTCCAACCTCCAGGGAAATACGGTAGCCGCGGCAAAAGCTACTTGCTTGAATGCGTTGCAGGCGCGCTTTGGTGAACCGGATCCCGATCCGGAGCACGCGTCGCGCCGTCATCGTTACTTTGGCATCACGTCGGCCTGGCCAGTCAAACTCCGGCAACCGATTGCAGGAGTACTCAATCCCTTGTCTGAAGCCAGGGAACTCTGGCTTGGTTTCTATGAGCATACCGACTCGGGCGACGGCGACGTATGGCATGAACTCTGGCTGATGTGCGCGCCATCGATCGATGCGCTTGAAACCGCCGGACGCGCTCGCTCACTGGCCGCTTCGCCTCCCCCGTCCCCGCACGCCGACATTGAAAACGCCGGCCAGGCGCCATGCTTGCCGCAGACATATGACGAGTGGCTGGCCGCTGCATGTCAAGACAAAAGCGCTATTGCCCAAGTGCCGTTATCACTGATTGATGATGCGATGGTAGATGCCGCCGTCGAGGCCGATGTCGAGGCGCTGGAATACGTTCCTGCGCAATGGCAAACGTGCGCCAGGCTGGACGCATTGATTCGCAAAGGCGTCGCGGTCGCCGCGGGCATTCCGCCGCAATGCATGACGGCAGAAGGTCTCGCGCTCGCCCGTGCGTTATACGGTGAAGACCCGGACTGGCAATGGCGGGATGAACGCAATTCGCAGTTGCCGTCGGAGTGGACCCAGAATTGCCTTTACGCAGTCTGGGGCGGGCTTCTGACCGAAGAGCATTGCATTCGTGCCGTGTCCGGCGGCGAGGCACTGCGGGAAGTGCCGCATTGGTTGCGTACCGCTCGTGTCGAGCAAGCCGCACTTGACGCGGACATTTATAACATCAGCTACATCGCCAAGGATCGGGTCACGCCCGAACTCGCCGCGCGTGCTGTCCGCCATGACTATGGCAAGTTGATCGAACATATTCCCGAGGCGCTGTTGACGCCGCAGTTGTGCTTGAAGTCGGCACGCGCGAACGGTATGTCGCTCGAATACGTTCCAATCGCCATGCGCAGTATTGAAGTCTGTGTCGCGGCGCTGGAAGACGATTCTCGTGCGTTCTCGTTCGTGCCCGACGAGATTCGGCTGGAAGTCTATTCCCGGCTGATCGAGGCAGACCTGGCCCAGGCCAGAAAAGAAGGGGAAGAGCGCAGTGCTAGCCGCTGGCATGGCTATCGCGCCTGGACCAGGCTCAAGCGCGCCGATTACGAAGGGGCGATCGCCGACGCCACGCATGCCGTCGACGGCATGCGTTACGCACAGACGGCCCATTATGTGCTCGCATCGGCTTATCGGGCGCTCGGCCGCAAGCGTGAAGCCGCACTTGAAGCCTCGACCGTATTGTCGCTGGAAGATCCCTATACGGCTGAATTCGACAATGAAGAAGATACGTCCTGGCTCAAGACACTGACCAAAGGCCAGTTCGATGACGTGGACGATGCGGCATTGATTGCGCAGATTCAATCTTATCCGCGGGCGCTGGCCGACATACCCCGCGCCAGGGTCACGCACGAGATGATTGCCATTGCACTGGCCGCCGACCCAGGCACGATCGAATTCGTGCCGAAACGTCTGATGACAGCGGAGCGCTATGCCATCGCGCTCAAGGAGCGGATCAAAGGCTTCGACAACATTCCAAAGGCCATGCTCAGCGAAGAAATCTGCATCGAGCACGTGCGCAACAGCGGGTATGGGCTGAAACAAGTACCCATGCAATGGCGCACGTTACAGGTATGTGCGCACGCGCTCAAAGATACGCGGAGTGCGCTGGAGTATGTTCCCGAACCGATCCGGCAAGCCGCGCAAGAGGCCATGAAGGCTCTACCCGGCAATTCCGATGATGAAGATGCAGCGCATGCCGAAACAACTTCCTCCTGGCTGGATACGCAGGTGATCAATTCCATGCTGTCGGATAAGCCTGACGAGTCCATCCTGCAGCGTGCGGCCCGCAAAACTCTCTTCGCAGTTTTTGTGGCCAAGACCATGCTGTCGGCCAAGTCCGATGCGCCGCATACGCTTACGGGTATTGCCGGCTGGATGGAGCAGCGGCCGTTCGCCGCCTTGATGATCAATGCCGTTTTCGGGATCGTCGCGCTGATCTGCCACTTCTTCGTCGCGCTCGGCGCCTGGCGTGCAGAAGGCGTGTGGATCGGTCTTGCCACCGGAGTCTTGATGGGAGCCTCCGAAATTTATTGGGCGTGGCGGTTCTTCTTCTCGAATCCAGGCAGCCTGGGCTCGGGTATCGCAGCGATTGTCGTCATGATCTATGTATTTGCTTACCGGCGGATGCAGGCAAAGGTTGCGAAGGCGATTGCGCAGAAATAATTCGATCCTTGACGTCCGGGCATAAGATCTATCCTGCTCATCGGGCGCTCGAAGGACCTTCGTGAGGAAGTGGAGACCGCGGACGCGCTCCGGCTCAATCGAAATTGCGGTGATACCGAATCCATATCTCATTGCGCCGAGGCCGGATTTCGAAACGTTCCTTATCCGACCCGAAGCGCAACAGCGGCGCCAGCGACGGCCGCTCGCCTGGGGAAAACTGCGGCGTGCCGGACGCTGCCGAGGCACTGCTGCGGTTTGCCTTGGAGATTGAATTTCCCAAGGCGCCCTCATTGGCGGCATAGGCGCCGGGACGCGCATCCGGCACGTTCGTCAACACCACGCTTGCATTGAAGCGATAGGGCGCCGATTTGCGGATTGGATTTTCGCCTTGCACATACAAAGGCTGGATGGAGAGCAGATCGAGCTTGAGTTCATAAGGTGCAGGCTCGGCAGCGACGGCAGCGATCGCCCAGACAAACAAGGGCAAACCGGAAGCCAAGCGGCGCACAGCAATGCGCGCAACCAGAATCATGAAACCCGGATTGTTCGAGATGCACATTTCAGTATGATGCGCGCAGTTAAATCGCTTGTCTGTGCGATATATCACGTATTTTTCGTGCTTTGGAAAAAAGCGGATTCAAAGGGTAAATAAATTTTACGTGATCAAATTAGGCGAATGTCTTAAACCTTGTCATCTCCACTAGTAACCAGAAAGAAAAATTCTGCAGGCAACATTTCTTTAGGGACGATATGCCAAGTTCTTCGGCGGCTGCCTTGTCATTTCCTTCCAAATAGCCTCGCCTCGCGCATGCGTGCGAGGTGATTGCCTGAGGAAGCCAGTCAGCCCGCCCATTTTGCAAGCGTGCCTTCGCAACCAGCTGCAACAAAAAACCAAATCCTCGAAACCGGCGATACTCGATGATGCGATACAAAAAATCTGGGAAGCTCTCGGCAATCCGATTCCTGCGGGAATTTATCCGTAAGAGAGATGCATTGCCTAGGGCCGGAATATGCGGAAAATATTTCGCCATGACCTGGCGCGCAGATAGCTGGGTGATGGCGCTGTGCCGCTGCTTTTTGAGCACCTGTTCGACGACACGCTGAATAAATTGTATGGACAGGCCCTCAGCAAGCGAGGCGATGGATATCTGCGCCGACTGCTGGTGCATGGAGGCCGGTCCGTGCTGCATTACACGACGCACAAGCTGACCACGTGTAAGGTAGCCAAACCGGTTCATGCATATCCGCAACGTGCCAATTTCCAAGAGAAATATATCGAATCAAGCCGGAAATAATGGGTTATTATTCGTCCCCAATTTTTTTACTCGCAAAGATAACGGCGCCTGCAAAACAGAAATATGAAACAGAAATATGATCAATATACTGTCGATATGTTTGAAAAAAAGTGGATCGAGCGTCCACGAAAATCTGATGTCAAAACGTTCGCGGAGCGCATGGCCGCCTATCGTTCGCGCAACAAATTCAATATGCTGATGCCCGCTCCGCGCGACGAATTCGCCGAGGTTCAATAGTTCAATAAATAGGGGGGACGAGCACGAACGTCTGTGGATCCAACTTGTGCCGAGTCCGGAAAGGCCGACACAGTATAAGGTGAACTCGTCCCGTGTACCGGCAGGTCGTCGGACGAGACATATCCCAACGGAAACGCAAATTGGGACGCGCCCTACGATCGGATGCTCTCATTCGCCGTCGAGCGGCTTGATGATGCTGCAACATTTGATGCATCCTGAGAACAGAAAGACGCGATGCCGCCATCGCGATACGTGACGAGATTGACTCGCCAGACCTGTCGGAAAATGGGAGTTCGTACTATCTCCTCAGCGAGATGGCCGTTCGTTGATGACGAGCCAATCCAATACCAGCCATCCGCCGGAAAGACCAGACTCAGACGCGATAGGACGGGCGTTTTCCTTAATGCGGATGGTCAGCGGCAAGCACTAAGAGCCGATTTCTGTCGGGATCGACTCTTAGGCGCCGAAAAATTCACGCATCAGGAAAGCCTCAAGATCGGCGTTGTCGGCGGGCCGCGCCGACAGTACGATGACTCGCCCCAATCGATGCGATTCCCAGTTGAAATCGCCTGGGTAATGGCTGCGGATCAGTTCGATCATGCGGCGCACGATGGCGCGATCGACGTCACCGTTCAGGCCGGCATCGACGTCGATGGTCTGGCGCCAGTTGTTGCGTGAACCGGCCAGCCAGCCGCGAAACACGAATTGCCCCGTGCGCGTTCCCTTGCTCACGATCTGGAATACGCCGCCAGGACCGGAAGAACCGCCCGGCTGCCCTTGTAAGCTGCGTTTGATATTGGCCAAGGCGACGTCGTTGGCTGACGGCTCGTGTGCATCGGCCGGGGCACCGGCTTCGGCATGTTGCATGGCGGCACGGCGCTGCGCCCGCTTGGCTTCCAGCATGGCCATCATGTCGAGAGGCGGTTCGGATGCGGGTTGAGGCGGCGCAGCGGCAACCGGAGGTGCGGGCGGCGCTTCAGGCGCGGCCGGGATAGGCGGTGCCGGCTTGGACAAGACCAGCGCTGGAAGCGCTCGCGGCGCAGCTTTGCGTTTGGATACGTGCACCGAAGGCGGCGTTGCTGCCGGCGGAACCATCGCGACCGGCGGGGCGGACTGTCTCAGATGGACGGTCAGCGGCATCTGAGAGACCTTCGCCGGCGCTGTGGAATTTTCGGTTTGCTGCCGGGCCGGTGCAAAGATCAGCAATGCGTGCAGAAGCAGGGACAGGCCAAGACACACTGCAAAGCCATAGCGGGCACGCGTGCGAGAATTGGAAAAACGCGACGCAATATGCGCCAGCATTTTCGCCCGGCCTTGCGGGAGATCGGAAGCGTTTTGAGGCAGGGTAATCAAATCGAACGTGCGGTTTGTGTGGACATGAGTTGTATTACAGGTCTCTACTATAGAACATCCAGCGCGCGGAGCAGTCTCCCTGTTTGTTGTTGCACAAGTTTTGAATACGACATTACTGGTCCAACTTGGTTCTGCCGCTCGTTGCCCCTCATCAGATCCAATGCCGCTCGGGTACTTGTCGCACCAGGTCGCCAGCAGGTTGGTGAAGTCGGTCGAGGACAGGCTCAAGCCTTCGCCTTCGAGTTCGTACTTGCCGTTCTTGTAGAACTCGCTGGCGGCGCAGTCCAGGCCCAGGGCGATTTGCGTGCCGGGCTCGTAGCCGGCCTGCTCGATGGCCTGGATGATGAGCTTGATGGCGGCTTCATGGTTTTCCACCGACGAGGCAAAACCGTCTTCGTCGCCCACGGCCGTGGTCAAATAGCGGCTATCGGGACGCTGTACCGCTTCTTAGATCAATTCGAAGGAAAAATAGGGATCGCGCATACAGACGATGGCGGGTTGCTGATCGGCAGCGTCGCCATGTGCTGCAACTGCCGAACTTGCCGCTTGCGCAGTCAGCCGGAACGATTCAAGCAATGCGCTCACATCAGGGCGCAGCGCTTCATCTTGCGTGAGTTCGATGTCGGAAATATTTGTCGTGTTCATGATTCGCAGAGTCCTTATCAATCTTTTAGTCTTATCACCCGCCGATCTTCATGATCTTGAGCGCATTCGTGCCTCCCACCTGGCCCATTGGTTCGCCCCAGGTGAGCACTACCGTGTCGCCGACAGCCACCACGCCGCGTTCCAGCAATAATTTTTCCACTGCGCTCAGGGTTGCCTCGCGATCCGGCGAGGGCTTCAAATCCAGCGGGGTGACATTGCGGTAGAGCGCCAGTTTGCGTTGCGTCGCCACGCTCGGCGTGATGGCGATGACGGGGATATCGATGTTATAGCGGCTCATCCAGAGCGCGGTCGAACCAGATTCCGTCAATGCCGCGATGGCCTTGACGCGCAAATGGTGGGCGGTAAACAAGGCGCCGTAGGCAATCGATTGATCGATGCGGGTGAAGGTGGCGTTCAGAAAATCCGTATCGAGCTTGCAGGTATCCCATTTCTCGGCCTCGATGCAAATCGCTGCCATCGCTTCCACTGTCTCTACCGGATACTTGCCGGATGCGGTCTCGGCCGAGGTCATGACCGCGTCGGTTCCATCCAGGACAGCATTGGCGACATCGGACACTTCGGCGCGTGTCGGCACCGCGTTGACGATCATCGACTCCATCATTTGCGTTGCCGTGATGGCGAGCTTGTTGGAGGCACGCGCCATTTGTATCATGCGCTTTTGCAGCGCGGGTACCGCAGCATTGCCGACTTCCACCGCAAGGTCACCGCGCGCCACCATGATGCCGTCGGAAGCATCCACGATTTCCTGCAGGACTGGAATCGCTTCCGCCCGCTCGATCTTGGCGATCATCAGCGGCTTGTGCGAATAGGGCTCGCCGGCGATATTGGCGAGCTGGCGCGCCATCACCATATCGGTAGCATTCTTGGGAAACGACACGGCGATGTAGTCCGCCTGAAAGCTCATCGCGGTCTTGATGTCTTCCATATCTTTGCCGGTCAAGGCCGGCGCCGACAGGCCGCCGCCTTGGCGATTGATGCCCTTGTTGTTGGACAGTTCGCCGCCGATCCTGACGGTGGTATGGATGGCGGCGCCGATCACCCGATCGACCACCAGCACGATCAAGCCGTCGTTCAACAGCAGGATATCGCCGGGCTTGGAGTCGCGCGGCAATTCCTTGTAGTCGAGGCCGACGCGCTCCTGGTTGCCGAGTTCGCACGCGGCGTCCAGGATAAAACTTGCGCCGTTCTCAAGCTGGATTTTCCCATCCGCGAATTTTCCCACGCGGATCTTGGGGCCCTGCAGGTCGGCCATGATGGCGACCTCGCGCCCGCATTCGGCGGCGGCTTCGCGCACCAGGCGGGCACGCTCGATGTGGTCCTGGGCTTTGCCGTGAGAGAAGTTCAGGCGCACCACGTTGACCCCGGCCTTGAACATGCGGATCAAGGTCGTCAAGTCATTCGAAGCGGGTCCGATGGTGGCAACAATTTTCGTGGCTCTATGCATGGTGGCGGTTGCAGACCCGGGCCTCGCCTTGCGGGTCTTCCTTTTCTAGAATGAGCGTCAAAGGGATAGAGAGAGGTATTGCCGGGCGCAAGCCCTCGTTACTTGGCCGACATCAGCGCGACGGTGGTATCGAGCATGCGGTTGGAGAACCCCCACTCGTTGTCATACCAGGACGAAACCTTGACCAGCCGGCCCGACACCTTGGTCAAGGTCGCATCGAAGTTGCTCGAAGCCGGATTGTGGTTGAAGTCCACCGATACCAGCGGTTCGGTTTGATAGGTCAGGATGCCTTTCAACGCGCCCTCCGCTGCTTCCTTCATGATTGCATTGACTTCATCGACGCTGGTGTCGCGCGCAGCGATGAAGGACAGGTCGACGATCGACACATTGATGGTCGGCACCCGGATCGCATAGCCGTCGAGCTTACCGTTCAACTCCGGCAGCACCAGGCCCACCGCCGCGGCGGCGCCGGTCTTGGTGGGGATCATCGACTGGGTGGCGGAACGGGCTCGGCGCAGGTCTTCATGCATCACGTCGGTCAACACCTGGTCGTTGGTATAGGCATGCACGGTGGTCATCAAGCCGTTGAGCAGGCCGATCTTGTCGTTCAAGGGCTTGACCAGGGGTGCCAGGCAATTGGTAGTGCAGGAGGCGTTGGAAATCACGGTGTCGGCCGCCTTCAACACGCTGTGGTTGACGCCGAACACGACGGTGGCATCGACATCCTTGCCGCCCGGCGCGGAGATGATGACTTTCTGGGCGCCGCCGGCGAGGTGGGCGGCGGCTTTTTCCTTGCTGGTGAAGAAGCCGGTGCATTCGAGCACGACGTCGACCTTCAATTCGCCCCACGGGATCTGGGCCGGATTGCGCTGGGCGAAGACGCGGATCTTGTCGCCGTTGACGATCATGAACTCGCCGTCGACTTCGACGGTGCCGGGGAACTTGCCATGGGCGGTATCGTAACGGGTCAGGTGGGCATTGGACTTGGCATCGCCGAGGTCGTTGATGGCAACGATCTGGATGTCGTTTTTCTTGCCGCCTTCGTAGTGAGCGCGAAGGATATTGCGGCCGATGCGGCCGTAGCCGTTGATTGCAACGCGGATGGTCATGGGTTGATCCTTGAGTCAGTGTTGAAAGAGAAGGGGAGGTGAAGCCATATCCTGCCGTCTCGTCCCAAAATAAAAATACGCCGCCCGCCCTAGTAATCCGTCAATCCTCAATTTTCGGGTTGATAAGGGGGAATGATTCGGGTGGCACGCCACCCGCCCGCCGAGCATCGCAGGCCCGAGATGACCTCTTTCATGCATCGGTAAACCGCTCTAGCCGCTATTGCGCAAACCGGCGGCAATGCCATTGATGGATAAATGCAATCCAATTCTCGTCCCCTGATCCTGGTGTCCTTCCCGGAACCGCTGCAGCAACTCGACCTGCACGTGATTCAGCGGATCGATATAGGGAAAGCGATGACGGATCGATCTCTGCAGCAGAGGATTCGATTCCTGCAATTCCTTTTGCCCGGTGATCATCTTCAGAGCCTCGATGGTCAACTGGTGTTCCGATCGAATCCTTCCGAAGATCGCTTCCCTGAGCGCGACGTCATTGACCAGCCCGGCGTAGCGGCTGGCGATCGCGATGTCGCTCTTCGCCAGCACCATGTCCATGTTCGACAAGAGCGTGGAGAAAAACGGCCAATCCTTATGCATCCGTTGCAGCGTCTTCAATCCGGAGGCCGGATGTGCTTGCATGAAGCGCCGTACCGCAGAGCCGAATCCGAACCAGCCCGGCAGCATCACCCGGCATTGCGCCCAGCTCAAGACCCAGGGGATGGCGCGCAGATCTTCGATCGAGGTGGATTTCTTGCGCGATGCCGGCCGGCTGCCGACATTGAGCGCGGCAATTTCAGAGATCACGGTCGACTGCCAGAAATAGGTCTCAAACCCTTCGGTCTCGTACACCAGCGAGCGATAGGCACGCAATGCCTCGGCCGACAATTCATCCATTGCAGCGAGATATTCTGCATCCGGCGCTTCTTGCCGATGTTGCAGCAAACTGGCCTCGATCGTGGCGGCGGCGATGACTTCCAGATTGCGCCGTCCGACTTCGGCATTGGCATACTTGGCGGTGATGACCTCGCCTTGTTCGGTCAGGCGAATCCGGCCCTGCACCGCGCCGGCCGGCTGCGCCAGGATCGCTTCGTAGCTCGGGCCGCCGCCGCGTCCGACCGAGCCGCCGCGGCCGTGGAACAGACGCAGCTTGACGCCGTGTTTCTTGAAGACTTCCACCAGTTCGATTTCGGCTTTGTACAATTCCCAGCCGGAAGTCAGAAAGCCGCCGTCCTTGTTGCTGTCGGAATAGCCGAGCATCACTTCCTGCATGCGGCCGCGGGATTGCAGCAGGCGCATGTAAAGAGGGGTACTGAATGCCCGCGCCATCACCGCCGGCCCGCTGCGCAGATCGTCGATGGTCTCGAACAGCGGAATGATATTGACGTCCAGGCTGGCATCGTGCGGTCGCAGAACGCCGGCTTCCTTCAAAAGGATCGCGACTTCAAGAAGGTCCGATAAGTCGGCGGCCTTTGAAATGATGCAGTTCGTGATCGATTCTTTACCGTATTTTTCATGCGCTTCCTTGATGGCGCGGAAGATGTCCAGCTCGGAGGCGGTCTCTTCCGAATACGCCACGAAAGGCGAAAACAGCGGCCTTGACGAGGCCAGTTCTTCCAGCAGTAAGCCGATGCGCGCTTCTTCATCGAGTTCGCCATAGGCGCAGCCGGGCCGCGCGCGCGAAAGAAGTTCGCCGACCACCCGCTCATGCACGTCGGAGTTCTGGCGTAGGTCGATGGGCGCCAGGCTGAATCCGAATACCTTTACCGCCTGGCGCAGATGCCGCAAGCGGCCGCGCGCCAAGGCCTTGGAGCCGCATGCCGCCAGCGATTGATGCACGATGTCGAGATCGGCCAGCAGCTCGGCGGCAGACTTGTAAGGCACCGTATTCGTTTGGCGCCGCGCCGCGTCGCTAGCGATGGCAAGGGCGGCTTTGGTAGCGTCGAGCCGGGTATAGATGCCATATATCGCGCGCCGGTAAGGCTCGTCGAGCCGATGCGGTGAACGATCCTCGGAGCGATCCGCCAGTTCGCGCAGTTCCTCGGTGCAGCCGCTCAAGGTCTGGGCCAGCGATAATTGAGAAGCCAGCTTGTGCAGCTCTGCCAAATAAAAGTTCAAGGCCTGGTCGGCCTGGCGCTTGAGAGTGCTGCGCAGTATTTCGGCGGTGACGAACGGATTGCCGTCACGATCGCCGCCGATCCAGCTTCCGACTTTCATGAATGTCGGAAGCTCGGCGTCGGCCCAGGCATCGTCGTGCTTGGCCAGCATGTCTTCGAGCGACGCATACAAGTGCGGCAGTTCGGTCAGAATGGTATGGTCGAAAAACGACAAGCCGTTTTCCACCTCATCCATCACGGAAAGCTTCGCGGTTCTCAGCAATCTCGTCTGCCACAAGGTCGAGATGCCGCGCATCAGACCGTCCTCGTTCTGGGCGGCTTCTTCCGGCGTCATCTGCATGCGGTCGCGTTCGTTCAGCAAACGGGCGATTGCCATCTGGCAGTTCAAAATACTCTTGCGCTGCACTTCGGTGGGATGGGCGGTAAATACCGGGCTGATGGAGGCTTCCTCAAAAAAATCCTTGAGCACGTCGCCTTGGCCTGCCTTGAACACACTGCTGACTGCATGCGCCAAGCTGCCTTCCTTGGGCGATGAGCCGGCAATCAGGTGGGAGCGGGTACGCCGTATGTGATGCTGGTCTTCGGCGATATTGGCCAGCAATGAAAAATAGCTGAAGGCTCGGACCAGTTGCGTCGTCTCTTCCTGGGAAAGCGCCCGCAGCGAAGCAGCCAGCTTGAGCCGCGCTTCTTCATCCTGGTCGCGGCGAAATCGGATCGAGAACTGACGTACCGTTTCGATCTGGTTGAATGCATCCTCCCCATGATGGGCCCGGATCGCATCGCCAAGCAGCCTTCCCAGTTGACGAATATCCCTACTTAACAGCTCATCTTTCACTTCATTTACAGATTGCATCTCGACCGATCCAAAGAGTTTTGAAAAGAGCAGGCGGTTTGCGCCGTCCCTGTTGACGAATGCTCGGCCAGCTTGGCGCCGGGCTTTTTTGTTGGTGAGAGAAGCGGGGTATCGGCATCAGGATGGCGTCGATGCGGTCTGCATCTATGAGATGGGGCAATCTCATTTTTGCGTAGTAATTTTACGCTTTTTGCTTGGGCGGAAAAATATAAACATGATCTCGATGCAGTCATAACAAGAGTTGATTTCGGAATGCGCCAACCACGGTTGCCTGTTCATAGAGAAAAATAAGGCAGTAGTCCGTATGCATATGGCCTTCATGCTGCCAGGCCATGATTTTATTTTCGTAATTTTACTACTCATTGTGAACGCGGCGCAATAATTCGCGTAAATTTTGCGCTGCAAAAATCACCGGGAATGTTCCACCGTCGAGCGGCAAAAAGTGGCATCACGCAGCAAGGATTTGCCAGCGATCTACGGTGGTGCGCGCCTGCACCATGAGCAGGCATTGCGTAACAAGACGGTGCGTTTGTTCCATGTTTCATCGCTGTTGTCTGTGCAGAAGCGGACGGTGCCACCGCAAACACGCAATACAGCGGCAGGCTCGGAAGCAGGTCATCATAGGCCCGCTTTTTGCTCTAACGAAACCGCAAATGATCCTGACCAACCAGAGCTGGTTTTTTATTGATCATCCATATAACAACCGCGGATTTGATTTAGAGGAAGACTTTATGGCCTATTTGGTGCCTTCAGAATTTGTCACAAAGATGGTGGATGCCGGCGAATCCAAGATATACATGGCAAGCCGGGACACCTTGATCAGAGCCTATATGGCCGGCGCGATTCTCGCATTGGCGGCCGTGTTCGCGGTGACGATCAATGTCCAGACCGGCCAGCCGCTGCTTGGCGCGGTTTTGTTTCCCGTCGGTTTTTGCATGCTGTATTTGCTGGGCTTTGATCTTCTGACCGGCGTGTTTGTCCTGACGCCGCTTGCCTATCTGGACAAGCGCAAGGGTGTCACCATCCCGGCCATCTTGAAGAACTGGGGTCTGGTATTCATCGGCAATTTCGCCGGGGCGTTCACCGTTGCCGTGCTGATGGCGGTGATTTTCACCTATGGCTTCTCTGTTCCGCCCAACAAGGTGGGCGAAACCATCGGCATCATCGGCGAGTCGCGTACGCTTGGATATGCAAAGTATGGAGCGGCAGGCATGCTGACCTTGTTCGTTCGCGGCATGCTGTGCAACTGGATGGTGTCGACCGGTGTAGTCGGCGCCATGATTTCCACCTCAGTGAGCGGCAAGGTAATCGCCATGTGGATGCCGATCATGCTCTTCTTTTACATGACCTTCGAGCATTCCGTGGTTAACATGTTCCTCTTTCCTTCCGGTCTGCTCTTGGGCGGTCACTTCTCGCTGATGGATTACCTCATCTGGAACGAGATTCCGACCGTGCTTGGCAATCTGGTCGGCGGGCTCTCATTTACCGGCCTGACTCTTTACACCACGCATGTGAAAACAGCGCCCAAGCGTAATTTCAATTAATCAGCGTCAATATAATGGAGCCCCAGCCCTTTCAGGGTCTGGGGCTCTTTTCATATCAACATGGCCAAGCAATTGAAGATATCCGTCGGACAGTATTCCGATAAGGGACGCAAGGAAATCAATCAGGATTTTCATGGCATCTGCACGCCGAAAGAACCGCAGCTGAGTTCAAAAGGCGTTGCCATGGCGGTGGCCGACGGGATCAGCGGCAGTGACGTCAGCCAGATTGCAAGCCAATCCGCAGTGACGAGTTTCCTGGAGGACTATTACTGCACTTCGGACGCATGGTCCGTCAAGACGTCGGTGGAGCGGGTACTGACGGCGACCAACTCGTGGCTATATTCGCAGACCCAGCAAAGCCAGGGGCGTTACGATAAAGACCGAGGCTATGTGTGCACCTTGAGCGCCATGGTGATCAAGTCCACAACCGCTCACGTTTTCCATGTGGGCGATACCCGGATCTACCGGCTGCATGGCAAGGCACTCGAACAATTGACCAGTGATCACCGGATTCATGTCTCTGCGGATCAAAGCTACCTCAGCCGTGCCTTGGGCATCGACGGCCAACTTGAAATCGACTACCGGACCTTTCAGGTCGAAGAGGGCGATATCTTCCTGCTTGCCACGGATGGCGTGTATGAATATGCGGACGCCGATTTCATTCACGCCGCCATCAAGGACTGTGGCGGCGAGTTCGATCGAGCCGCCAAAATCATCGTGGAGGAAGCGTACCGGAGGGGGAGTGGGGATAATCTCACCATTCAGATCGTCAAGGTCGAAGAACTCACCAGTCCGCAGGCCAATGAGATTTATCAGCAGTTATCCGGGCTGCCCTTTCCGCCGATCCTGGAAGGCAGAATGGATTTCGACGGATACAAAATCTTGAGAGAAGTGCGCGGCAGCAGCCGCAGCCACATTTACCTGGCAGTGGATGGCGAGACAAATGCGGTGGTCATCATCAAAACGCCCTCGATCGACCTTCAGGGCGACCCAGCCTACGTCGAAAGATTTTTGATGGAAGAGTGGATCGCTCGGCGCATCACCAGTCCGCACGTGCTGAAACCTTGCCTGCAGACCCGCAAACGCAATTTCATCTATCTGGTTACGGAATTCATCGAAGGCCGAACACTGGCGCAATGGATGATCGATAACCCGAAGCCCGACCTGGAAACGGTGCGAGGAATTATTGAACAGATTGCCAAGGGTCTGCGCGCTTTTCACCGGCTGGAGATGCTGCATCAAGACCTCAGGCCGGACAATGTCATGATCGACGGCACCGGCACGGTGAAGATCATTGATTTCGGTTCGACGAGCGTTGCGGGCATCATGGAAATTGAATCGCCGATAGAGCGGTACAATCTCCTGGGTTCCGCGCAATACGCCGCACCGGAATATTTTCTGGGCGAAAGCGGCTCATCGCGCTCGGATATTTTTTCTCTAGGCGTTATTGCTTATGAAATGCTGACGGGCAGGTTGCCTTATGGCGTTGAGGTCCCGAAAGCCGCAACGAAGGCTGCCCAACGGAACCTGAGGTATGAGTCTGTGCGAAATTATGACCGAGCGATTCCGGCCTGGATCGATGAAGCCATACAGAAGGCGGTACATCCAAATCCATACAAGCGCTACGAGGAAATCTCGGAGTTCGTATTTGATCTGCGCCACCCCAACAAGGAATTTCTGAGTAAGACACGCTTGCCGCTGATTGAACGTGACCCGGTGATTTTCTGGAAGGGTGTTTCTTTTGTCTTGATGGTGATGCTTATCGTGTTGCTGGGTATCCAAGCAATCTATTGACATTTACGTAAAACATTACATCTGTCGTCCCAGCGCATGTCGGGACCTAGTGCTGAGACGCATCAATTTCGAAACATAAAAGTGTGCCTTGCCGCGCCCTACGTCGTTGCGAATCATTGCGATAGGCCAGCTATCGCTGCGGTTCGCGCCTGGTTTGACGCAACAATCCATCACTTTTATTTGTTTCGAAATTTATGAGTCTCAGCACTGGTGACGTCGGACTGCGGTAAGACGCTACCCGCGCGCGCTGGGACGACACGGAATACCTCATCAATCATGTGAAACTCAATAATACCAATCCTGACCACCCAGTATCGAACCGGCTTATCTGTCCGCTTTTTCCAATGGCATCAACCAGGAACTATGCGGCACATAAATCCCGCGCTCGACGTTGACGCCGACCATGTACGCTCCGAGCGTACCGGCACGACGATTCGGTGTGAAGCTGACCGGCGACAGCGCGCCAGCCGGGAAATCGCGCAGTTGCTCCAATGACTGGACCAGTCCCTCGCGGCTGAGCTGGCGGCCGCTGCGTTTCAGTGCTTCGATCAGAACCGCCGCGGCGGCTTGTGCGATGCGCTGGTAGGCTGAAGAAAAACCGTCAGGCGCCGCGCTGCCCGCCGACAAGGGCGCCGGGTAAGCAAGATGGAGCCGGGCGGCGTACTTGGGGGGAAACTTGAATACGACGGGTCCGGCCGTCATTGCCGATACGTAGACCGGTGCAGTGGAGGCGGACCGTTCCAACGCCTCGCTCAGCTCAGCCAAGTGTGCTCCGCTACCCAGGAAAATAATGCCGCCGTCACCGGACGGTACCTTGCCGGCAGCATATATCTGCTCGTTGAGAGCGATGGAATGGAGTTTGGCCTGCGCGCGCACCGCGTTCAGCGCGTCGGCCATCACCGCGTCTTCTTCGTAGATCACGTTCAGCTTCGGCGAGGTTGAGGTGCGCACCGCGTAGTCGACCATCACCCGCGCCTGATCGCGTAAGCTCGGCAACAGGTGGAAAGTCCATCGATCCGGCGGCACGCGAACCGGCGGTGCCGGCGCGAGCGGTCCGATCGACGGCGTATCGGGAGCGGCGCTCAGGCTGGCGATGAAGGCGAACGGTTCCTCTTGCGGCGCCGGATCGCGGACCAGTTCCAGCTGCCTGCCGTAGACGCCGCCGTGCGCATTGAGCTCGGCGAACATGCCGTCGAGAACCTGCTGAATTTCGGTGCCGGCCGCACCCGGCGGCAGCACGGTACCGATTCGAACGGTTTTAACGCTGATCCCGGGGTCAGTGTCCGCGCTGCCGCCGAGCACATCGAGGTAGGCGAGCAAGTCATCAAGCGTTTTTCCCGCCAGCGGGTAGCGCGGCATCAATGGATGCAGAATGCGGCCGCCGTCGCCGATGCCTTCCGTAATCGCGCGGCGCAGTCCTGCGGAATCGCGTTCGGCGCCGCTCTCACGGCGCAGCGGCGGGGCGCTTACGCCGCCTTCGCGCCGTCCCTCTCCGCGCATGCCGTGGCACCCGGCGCAGGCGAAGTGGCCAGGCGGACCAACGCGGTATATTTCGCGGCCGCGCGCTGCAGCTTGTTCCAGCGCCGCTGAATTTGACAGCGGGAGAGCCAGCGCCAGCAGCAGCGCCAACCTCATGGCTGGGCGCCGGGCAGCATGGCCATGACGGCCGCGACGATGTCGGCGGGCGCGGCTATCGAGCGCAGTTTTTTCCATTCCCCGGTATTCAGGTTGCCGGCCAACAGGATAGGATTGTGCGCCTCCTTGTCTTCGGAGTAACCGCCGAGTTTGGATCGCACTTGATCGATGTTGGCCGTTGTGCCGGTCAAAAACGTCCAGCCAGGCTTGATGTGAAAGCCGTCGGCGAATTTCTTCAGAATCTCCGGCGTGTCATGCGCCGGATCGACCGTGATCGACACCATGTGCACATCGCGTCCGACCCGGTCGCCGAGCAAGTCCTGCACCTTCGCCAGGTTGGCGGTCATCGGCGAGCAGATGCCAGGGCAGGTGGTGAACATGAAATTGATCAGAACGACTTTGTCCTTCATCACATCGTCATAGAAGCGTACACGCCGGCCGTCCTGCGTGAGCAGCGGCAGGTTTGGAAAATAGCGGCTGGCCGCAGCCTTGACCTCGGCAGCAGCGGCGGCCTGTTCGACCGCGCGCACGATGACGGGCGCCGCGGCCAAGCCGTCGAGGCGCGTCCAGGTTCCGGTCGCCTCATTGATCACCAGCACCAAGCCGTTGTGATCGGCCTTGTCCGCCGTTGCCGCACCCAGTGCGCGCAGCAGCGTGTCGATCTCGGGCTTGCGCCCGGTGAGAAAATGCCAGCCGGCGCCGGCGTCGAAGCGCTGTGCGAATGCCTTCATTCGCTGCGGCACATCGGTCGCGGGATCGATGCTGATGGAAAGCAATGCAATATCGCGTCCGACCCGCTCGCCCAGGCTGCGCTGCACTTCACGAAACGTCGCGGTCTGGGTGGGGCAAATCGCAGTACAGGTTGTGAAGATGAAGTTGATTGCGACCGTCTTTCCTTTGACCAGGTCGCGATGGAAGGCCAGCGACCGGCCGTCCTGGTCCAGCACGCCGGCTTCAGGTACCGTTCGTGCGGCCGCGCCCGCCATCAGGCAGTAGCAGCAGATCGCGGCGGCTAACAACCTGAAAACGGCAAGCAATGCCTGGCGGCATGCTGCCGCCTCCTGCTGCAGGCGGACTGCCAGCCGTCGAAAAACCGTGGCCGCAGCCGGTGATGGCTGCCGGAATCGGCGCCTATGCCGGCCGGCGCCTGATCGTGCCGCGCGCCGCAGAGGCCGCTTGCGTCTCATGCCGCGGCTTGTACCGGAAGTCCGGGATGGTTCCATCGTTGCCTCCAGAAGTGTGATGCGGGCCAGCGCTGCTCCAGCCGGTAGTGACGGCTGCGTTCAGCCAGGTAGTCTTCAAAGGTGCGCCGGATGCCGGCTGCATAGGCAGCCAGCGGCGCCTCATCGTCGGTGGCCAGCGCGGCGTCAACCGCAGCCGCTGCCTCCAGTCCTTTGTCCAAGGCAGTGGAAATGCCTTGCGATGACAAGGGATCGAAACTGGCGGCCGCGTCGCCGGCCGCAAGCCAGCGGCGGCCCGCGGCTGCGGACAGGCAGGCACTGTACGCGGGCACGATGAGCGGTTCGGCTTCGAGCCGGCCGCCATGCCGGGTGATACGTTCGCGCGTCAGGACTGAGCGCGCCAGCCGCTCGTACCATGCGCCTGCCCGCAGGTCGCTTCCGCGCAGGCGCCCGGCATCGGTCATATACGCCGCGACCAGCCGCCGGTCCGGCAAAGGGGCGCTATACCACCAGCCGTCTTCAGCCGCCTCGACCAGGGTGACGCGTGCAGCCGTTGCGCCGCGGTCGAAATAGGCGACTGCACCGATCAGGTGGTCAAGCGGCGGGTGCCGCACACCACGGTGCCGCGCAAAAGCGGCCGCTCGTCCCGAGGCATCGATCACGAAACGGGCATCGATTTCGAGCCCGCCGTCCTCGCCCTCGAGCCGCAGGCGCCAACCGCTGTCGCAGGATTTCGCGCTACTCAAGGCCCGCCCGAAACGCGTATCGGCCCCTGCCGCCAGTGCAGCACGGCGCAGCATCATGTCGAAGCGCGGCCGGTCGAGATGCCAGCCATGCCCATACGGACTAAACAAGAAATCCCGGTCGGCCTGAACCGGTGATCCCCAGGCCGAACGATTGCCCAGTGACGGCACATGACCGTCCGATTCGAATTCACGCCAGACGCCGAGGCGTTCCAGCGCCATGCGAATCGACGGCGGCACCGATTCGCCGACGGCGCGGCATGGCAGCGCATTGCGATCGGCCAGTACAACCCGGCGGCCGGCGCGCGCCAGTGCAATCGCGACAGCAGCGCCAGCCGGACCGGCGCCGATCACCGCGACATCGGCCGAGATGCGCGCCGCCATCAATGCGGCGTCCCCATGCCCCAGATGCGGCGGCGCCTTCCTTCTTTGGGTGGCGACACATAAGCCGACAATACCGGCGTGACAGCGGCCTTTGACAAGGGCGGCGCGGCCTGCATACCGACCACGCCGATCGGGCAGCCCTGGGCAATCCATTCAACCACGATGTTCTTGAAGGTCTTGCCGCCGGCATCCGGCGCCACCGCCTGGAAAGCCACCGCCATGTCTCCGGTTCCCGCTAGCATCGCCGTCACCAGCGGGCTGGCGGCCGGATCGTAACGCTTGATCCAGCCGTTGCGCTCATCCGACAGCGCACGCATCAGCGCATCATTGTCGTTCAGCGCAAACCATTCGCTGATTTGCAGCGAGATCGTTTTTGCCGGATCGGCAGGATCGGGACCTTGCAACAGCACCTTGTGACCGGTCACGCCGGTCTGGCGCTGGCGCATGAAATTGACCACCTCTTGCATCAATACATAAGAACTCTTCGGCGCCGCTGGTTTCTTGGTTTCGCCGAGGTAGAGCACATAGTCCTGCCATAGTTTTTGCTCGTCCTCGGTGAAGACGTGATACATCGGACCATTGAAACTGATCAATTGAAAGATCGGGCTGTTCTTCAAATCGCCGGGAATCACCAGACCGGAATTTTGCAGTTCCTGCAGGAAGCCGGGCGGATCGAGGAACCAGTCGTTGATCAGGTTCGGGCCGAGCATCTTGGTGCCGTGCGAGCGGCTGGCGTACGGCGCCTTGCGGTTGATCATGTCGATCATCAAGTCCACCGGTGTCGGCTTGTTGGCCGCCGCGAACAGATCCTCGCCCACCGTGCCCAGCGTGCCGAACGCGACGTAGCCATTCCAGATCCTGCGCCACACCTGCTGCATCGCCGCCTCGCCTTCCGACTCGCGCACCTGGTCGAGGAACATCTCCACGCATTTCTTCGCAATCGCGCCGTGCCCGGCGCTGGCATTGTCGATGCCGACGTGCAGCGAGTAGTACAGGGGATTGATGCCGAAGGCCTTCATCTGTTCGACCGTATAGACCAAGCCGATGGCGCTCCATTCGAGATACAGCGTCATGCCCAGCAGCTCCGGCATGAACTCGTCGCCGAACTGCGAGATCGCCAGCAGGAATACCGGCTGCACAAAGGACGAATCGTACAGCGCTGGATTATTCGCATACTCGCGTGTGTGCAAATCGGGCAGATAGATGTTCAGGCTTTTCAGCAGGTCGGTATAGACGTTGGCGTGATTCTGCTGGACGTTGCCGTCGCCCATCTCATCCATCCGGATGCTGAACATCAAGGAATCGATCAAGCCCAGCGGACCGTCCGGCGTGATGCCGCGCAGCCAGACGCCGTCGAGCTGGTTGAAAGGTCCGATCTGCAGAATCTGGTTGACCACCTGCTCGCGCGTCTGCATCAGGTAGGTCTGCGCTGCCGTTGCGCTGTTTGCATCCCGCACGAAGTTGTCGTAGATCAGTTCGAGCCGGGCGTCGAATGCTTCCTGCGTGAAGGGGAAGAATTTCCACACTTCGTCAGGGTCGGCCTCGTCCTGGTTTTTCCAGGCCTCGGCCAGCAGTTCATGCACCAGCGAATGCGCGCGCGGGATGAAATCTTCATAGGCCGAGATGTTCATCAGGTAGTAGAAATAGTCGCGCATGTTGTCGCCGACATAGGGCGAGCGTTCTGTCTCGATGTACACCTCCTGGCCGGCCACCTCCTTCTTGACGACGAAGCCGAAGTCCTTCCAGTAGGTCACCATGTCATTGTCGAGCCCTGGCGATTCCTGCTGGATGCCGCGTGCCCACGGCTGGCGGTCGGCCAGTACCGACGACAGCGCCGCCTGCGACTGCGGATCGTAGGTCTTCATGATGCTTTCGAATTCGGCCTCGGGCACCACGTCGTCCGGCCGCTGCGCCGGCCACCAGTTGGTGTTGCACTCCGAGAAATCAGCTTGCCACGGCAGGGCCATATGCTGGGTGATCGCGCCGGGCAAGAAGCTCTGGTTGATCCGGCAGGGACCCGACCAGGTATCCGGGTCGCGCGCAATGTAGGTCATCTCGATGCCGGGATAGAATGCACCGCCGACGCAGGGTTCGAGCGCGGCGCGGTCCAGTGCTGCCGGTTGTTCGGCGATCGGATACATGCCCAGTGGTTTCGGCGGCGGCAGCACGCCGTCGTGCGGCCAGTCGGCTTCGAAGTCGCCTGCTGCCCAGCGTTTCATCTTCGCGTACTGGGTTGGACTGAGCGTCAGCCAGGTCACATAGGCGCCGCCCGGCGGAGGCGTGGCCGAATCCTGCAGGTTGGTCGCCTCGCCGCCGTCACCGGACATCTGTGGCATGTAAAACGCGTTGGCATAGCGCTTCGACTCCTCGGTGTCTTGCGCTTGCGGCGTGGGTGGAACGAGGCCGGGCATGCGCAGCCGCTGGAACACGTGTTGGCGCATGTCGCGCGGCCGTTCTTCCATGCTGTTGCTGCGCAGGAGTTTGAAGATCGGGTTGCTGTCGCCGATGAAGGAACCTTGGGCTGTATCGGAACCGTGGCCGCGATTGGCCGTCTTGTTGAGCCAGGTGAAGATGTCGAGCCGTTTCAGGATCGGATAAATGTCGCGTACGAACGAGACCGGGGCATCCGGCTTGTTGGCGCCGACCGCGTCCATCGCGACATCGTAGAGCGGCGTCAGCGTTTCGGCGGCGGGGACGAACTTCGGGACGCCGACCAGCACCCAGGCCTTGTCCTTGACTTCGACGCTGGCGCCGTTTTTCAGCACTACCTCGGCGCTGACCGGACCGTCGGAGACGTCGTCGTACCAGTAGTCGTTATTGGCGAAGTAGCTGTTGACGTTGAGGAAGCCCAGCGGGTTGTTCGGGATCAGCGAACCGGACTTGCCGGCGCCGCCCAGCACCAGCAGGCGCCCGGACGGGTCGGTGCGCAATTCGCCCAGGGGCACTTCGACCTTGTCCGACAGCGCCACCGGCTCCAGCAGTTTGCCGGGCGTCCAGTGGCAATGCTTGGGCGGCACGTTGTCCAAATCGGGATAGGCGACGTTCAGATAACCGGTGCGGCTGCCGCGCACGCACTCGGGCTTGACTTTGCTGTATGGCGTCATTTCCGTGTAGGGCAGGGGGCCGATGGTGCCGCCGTCGAATTTCGGTCCCTTCACCGAGATGCCGCTGACCGAGCGGGGACCCGGGTCGATCACCAGCCGGCTGCGCTCGGGCGAGTCGGCCGGGATTTCCTGGTTGCGCGGAGGAGGTGCGTCCGGATTCTGTTTATAGAATTCCGGGTACTGGCTTTGCCAATAGGCGCCCAGGAACATCGAATACGCCGCCTTGCGGTTCGCCAGGTGCACGGTCCATGTGATGTTGGCGTCGGCCGCCGTCAGCTCCTTGATCGGCCGGTCGTTCTTGTCGTAGGCATAGATGCGGAAGCGCGCTGCCTGCCGCTTGATTTGGCCGTCCTCGTCCTTGTAGCCGCCGGCCGGCTCGACCACCGTCCCCGGCGACTCCGGCCCGATGAAAAATTCATCCGGGCTATTGCCAATGCGCGCAATGCCCAGGCCGGGATGAATCCGGCAATAGGCAATCTCGGTGTCTTCTGCGGCGGGTGGCAAGGGTGATGCGGTCGCCGGGGCGGCTGTTTTTTCACTCACGTTGGATTCTCCTGATCAGACGGTTATAAACTTGCCACGGCTGTCCCTGTCCGCGGTGCAAGATGCCTACTTCATCAATTACTCTTTGGCCTCCAGCAGCAACCGCGTCGGATCGTTCCAGCGCAGACCCAGCGATGCCGATTGGAAATGCACGTAATAGAATCCGGCCTCGCGCGGCACGAACTCGACGCTGTAGATGCCGTGCTCGGTTTCGCGCGCAGCCAATCGTGTTTGCGTGATGCCGGGCGCATCGAAAATCAACACTTGCAGATCGCCGATTCCGGCGATCTGCTGTTGTGATGCGGCGTCGGAAACACGGAATTGCAGCTTGCGGCGCTGTCCCACCGGCAGCGCGTCAGCCGCATCCAGCCTGATGTCCACGCTGCGGCGCGTAACAGGTGCCGATGCCGGCGCTTCGATCGTCAGCGGAAAGCAATGCAGCATGCGTGGTGATTCCAGGAAAAACACCAATTCGTAGGCACCGGCCTGCGGCAGCCGCCCATCCGCCGTGTACAGACCGGGCTCGCGCTCCTGCAGGCTGCGGTCGACTACCAGCACGGCGCGCGGCTCGCGGCTGTAATTGGCGAAGCTGCCCATCGGTGCGGCCATGCCTTCTTCGTAGTAGTAAATTGCGCGGTCGGCCGGGTTGGCGACCAGCGCCGCTGCGCCGTTGGGGACCGCCACCATCGCATCGGCCGGACTGGCGCGGCGACCGTCGGCAGGGCGCCGCTGGCCGCCGGAGAAGCTTGCTACCTGCAACGGCTGTCCTTCGGTACCGAGTCCATCGAAAGGAATCAGCTGGACGATCTCGCTGCCGCGGCGGCGGATGTAGGCCAGCTTGTCGGAGAACGCTACTTGCTCGGGACCGAGCGGTACGCCTGCGCTCTGCACGATACGGTTGCTGGCCGCATCAATCACGTGGACCTGGTCCTTGGCTGGGTTGAGCGCAAACGCAAAACGCCCGCCGGGCGCGAAGCGGATCTGGCCCAATCCCGGCTCGGCTTGCATGCGCGCGGCGATCCGGCCGTCGACATCCAATGCGGCGATCTCGCCGGTACGCTCAAGCGTCACATAGGCCAATTGGGCCTGCGATGACCATGCGATTGCGGCCGGCCTGCCGCCGGTTTGCACCTCGGCTGTTTTTTTCAGTGCGATTGCATCGATCACGGTGATCTTGCCATCATCGTTATTGCTGACGAAGAGGGTGCGGCCATCGTCGCTGAACGCAAGCGCCTGTGCGTCGCCGGTGTCGATTCTGGCGGCCACCTTGTTCGTGGCGCCGTCAATGGCTGCGACACCTGCGGCGTCCGTGGCCCAAACTCGGTTCCGTTGAGAGTAACCGGGTTGCACCGCGAGCCGGCGCGGCGTACCGCCGATGGAGATGTTGGCCAGCACGCTCCATTTCCTGGTGTCGATCACGGCTACCGCGCCGGCTTCCGGCATCGACACGAACAGACGCTGGTCCGGTGTCTGCACCCAGTCTTCGCCCGGCGAACGTAGCGGCACCAGGGCCAGGAGCTTCGATCCGCCGAATCCGTTCAGCGGATCGATTACCGTGATCGACGGGTCTTCATTCAAGGCCAGCACGTAATAGGCGTTCAAATCCAGCGCAGGCGAGCGCAGCCAACTGCCGCCGATGAAGCTAGATGCCTTGCGTCGGCAACTCTGCGGGTCTTCGTCAGGTCCGGCACGTTTCGCGGCCAGCCAGGCTGCCGGCCGCGCGCCGCGCAAGGGAGCGCCGGTCGCAGTGTCGCGCAGGCTCAGCGCAAAGCGCAGGTCGCTGCCTTCGCGCGGCTGCTCCGAGACGTCGACCCGAACCTCGATGCCTTCCTGGACCGCGCCGCCGAGCGAGGCAGCATTGGCAATGCCGTTCAGGCAGCACAGCGTCAGCGCAAGACGGCGCAGCCAAGGCCGGCGAAGGGCCGGTTTCAATGCCGGCAAGGCTGGATAGCCTGGGCTGTTTCGAAACATCATTCAGCAGTCCCGATATTCTTTTTCGATCCGATTCGAGTTGCCTGCCGCTTGGGCCGCGCCGAGGCCAATGCCGGTTCGGCGGCAAGCACGCCGGGAGCCCGGTATTCGGCTACGCCGCCGAACGGCGAAACGACCCGTAAGCTTGCAGGCACCGGTCCGCTTCCGGCGTAGCTCCATCGGCCGCCTCTGTCGACCGATGCGGTGCCGAGTCGGCGGCCGTCTGCGCTGATGCTCACGCTCGGCGCGAAAACACGCCCTGACGGCTGTGTGGTTGGACGCACGGTTGTGATGCCGCTCATCGTGTAGCCGCCGGTGGCCGATGCGACGCTTTCGATTGCTACCGTGTCCGGGAAGCTGCTGCCCGAGCCTGCCGGCGCGACACGGAACAAGCCCCACAATCCGACCTGGAACTGGTTCGAGGTCCAACTGCGGTACAGGTAATCTCCTGGCACCTTGAACTTGCCGCCAGCCTGCGGGATCACGATGTCGAAGTGCGAAGTCGGACCGTAGCCGGGCGTTGTGCCGGTGTACTGCGACGCCGGATTGAAGCCGATCTTGGTCGAACCCTTGACGAAAGGTTCTTCCTGCCAGACGTGGCCGGTCAGTTCGAATACTTGCTGGTTGTCGCCGATGCCGGCCGGATCGAGCAGCCGGAACCGTACCGGCATGCCGGCGGGCGCACGGAATATCGGTGTCTGCGGATCGCCGCCGACCAGCGAATTGGAAACCGATTTCCGGGTGTCGATGCTGGAGAATTGCAGGTTGTTGATGTTGCTTAAATCGGCAGCCGACAGGTTAGCCCAGTTGGGCAAGGGCGCTTGCAAACCCGGGTCGATTCGTTTGCCGTAACGATAGAAGAAGGGTTCGCTGCGGTAATTGAATGCGGACAAGGGGTTGCCCGAGGCGTACAGCGAATTGCCGTTCAACTGCAAGGACACGTCGTCCTGCGCCATCAGAGTGAAGTCACGGAAAGCCTTGCCGTCGGCGCCGAACACCGTGGCTGACGCGCGCGAACCGGCATCTTCGACCCAGGTCGAGCCGAGCGGCTCGACCACCAGCGCACCGAACAAGCCGCGATAGGCATGTACCAGCGGATCGGACGGTTGCAGATTGATGGCGCCGAATTCGACCGGTGTCGCCTTGACCGAGCCGTCGGACTTGTGTTCCAGCGTGCCGGCGTACCAGACGTAGTCGCGGCAGGGAAAAGCGCTATCCGCGCATTTCGGATCGGTCGGCGCCACGGTCTGGACGGGGTTGATGCCGATGTTGACCCCGTTTGCGGCGCTGATGTCATAGGCCACCAGTTGCGGATGCAGGCCGACGCTGCTCGACGCATACAGCGTCACCGCCGCATAGGGATTGGTGTAGGGCGCGGTGCCGGCCGGCTTGGCGGCCGATTCGCCGACCCCGAATACCGGCTCCTTGCCGCTCAGGCGATTGCTGAGGCGTACGCGGATCCAGTCGCCGGCGGCAACGCGAAGAACCAGCGGTTCAGGCGCCAGACCGGCTTTCAGCAATCCGGTTTTCGGATCGAGATCTTCATCATGCACGTAGACGATTGCATTCGGGTCGTACAACGGATGGGCAGCGTCGAACTGTCCCGGCGCCACATAGGCGCCGCGCGAGTTATAGACCAGCGTGCGGCCCGGTCCCAGCAGTTGCGCAATGGTCAGCGCGGAGACCTTGAATTCGCGCACGCAGGGCGCTGCTTTTTTGCAATCGGAAGGCAGACCATCCGGCACAGCGGTCTTGACCGGCGCGGCCGGCGGCGTCGGATTGCTCGGCAAGGCGGCAAGGCCGGGGGCCGCCTCCTTGTGACTGCGCAATATGCCCCACAAGCCGTTGGTCAGACCTTCATACGAGGCGCTCGGGTTGTAGAGATAATCGGCGGTTTTCGCGGCATTCGTGCGTGGCATCCGGAACAGCGCCTCGAAATGCTCGGACAGCACGACGAACTGGCTGTTGCGGTAACCGGAATTCTGGTTGAACGGCTCGAACAGCCACTTGATCCCGTGCAGCGTGAAGTCGTGCATCGAGGTATGGGCGCCGGCCAGCAAGCGGATCTGGGTCGGATCATTTTCATAGGCGCGCAGCAACGGCGTATAGGGATCTTCCGGCAGCATGCCGAGCGCAATCGGTTGTATCGGGTACTTGAAGCAGTCGCCCGTGCATCCGGGTTGAATCGGGCTGCCAGGCGCAGGTTGCGTGTTGAGTTGCGGATCGAGCCGCGGAATCGAGCGGAAGGCGTGCGACAAGTCGGTCGCTTCCGAGCCCGGCGCGCCAGCGACGCGCAGCGGCAGTGGTTCGGTACGGTAGTTCATCGACAGCATCCCGGCACCAAAATCGCTGATCAGGTAAGGTGCCGGCGCATGGGCCGGTTTGGTGCCGGCCGGATTGCAGGTCGGGCAGTTGATCGCGTTGGCCGGATCAGCCCAGCCTTGATAAGCCGCACCGGGCAACAGCGGTGTGCAATCGTTCAAGGCCGGCGTCTGGCCAGGATAGCAATCGGGTTTGACGCGGCTGCCGGGACCGTAGACCAATTGCAGGTCGCCCCAGGCCAGCGCGAATTCGCGGTAGCTCTTCTGTGCGTCCGGCGGCAGGATGTTGGCGGCATAACTGGTCGGTCCGCCGTCGCTGCGCGTGTTCAGTGGCGAACCGTCCGGCATGGTCCATTTCGAACCGGTCGGCTCCACCAGCAGGCCGCCGTAGAGCCCGATCATCTGGTGCGTGGACGGCGCGAAGTGATCGTGGGTAAACACCGTCATGTAGGTGCGGTCGTTCTTGCTGCGATCGAGCAGGGGATCGACCCACCAGCGCTGCACCGTGGCCTGCGCGCCGACCCATTGCTGGCTGCCCGGTGTCGGCCCGCTGCCGAGTGAGGGAATCGCCTTCGGCGCAAGCTGCCGCTGATTGCGCCGGTCGAAGGACCATAAGCCGCCGCCCTGGTTGATGCCGGCGATGCGGTTGCGAACCTCCTCCGGACTGAAGCTGCCGTCCTCGTAGTTGAAGCCGTTGGCGGCGCCGTCGGACGCCAATACGTCGAATTTCACAAGGTGGATGTGCTGGCCGATGATGTCGGTCGGCGTACGGACCTGGAAGTCGTCCAGTTCGTAGTAGGCCGGAACCAGATTGGTATGCCAATACTCGACCACGTCGTTGCTGTTGGCACGGAAGAACAGCGGTTCGGGCGGTTTCTCGCCGCCTAGGATCGGCTTCACATCCTCCCACAAGGCCATCATCCGCTGCTGCGGATAGTGCCAGCCCTTTTTGTTGAACACTGCGTTGACTTGCAGGTTGGCCCCCTTGTAGCGGCGGAAGTTGCCTTGGTCGCCGGCGCCGGGATTGGCGAACGGCGCGCCGGGCGCCGGCGGCAAGCCGGTCATCTTGAAATAGGCCGGCGTGCCGTCGGGGCGGGCTGTCCAGATCGATTTTTGCGCGTGCGCGGCCATCGCCGCCTTCTCGGCCGGCGTTCCCATCTCGGGCAATTCATAGGCGGTCATCAAACCGAGGTCTTTGCTGAAGTCGGTGGTGGTGTGCTGTTCGTTGGTCACTGCTCCGCCCAAAATCAAGTGGCGCGGCAAGCCGCCGTCAAGCACTTCCTTACCCTCGACCGCGAAGTCCATCGGCGGGTGCGGCGGGCGATGTCCGGCCACGCCAGGCACAAAAAACGGATAGCCGGGATTGCCTTTTCCGGCGATCTTCGGCTGCCCATTTTCGATACTCACCTTGGCCGGCAGCGGGGCCATCGCGCGAGTCGGCAGCGGCACCACGCCGGGTATCGGCGTGCCCGCGACAATCTCGCCGTCCGGCAAAGCGCGTGTGCCGCCGCGCGGCCGTCCGCTGGCGTCGAGCGGTGTGCCGGTTTCCAGCACGTCGTGGACGCGGAACAGCGCCCACATCCCGGAAGCGAAATGCGGATAGAAGTGGCAATGGAAAATCGAATCGCCCGCCGTCAGGTTGCGATTGCCGCTGCCGTCGTAGACCAAATCCAAGGTGAACGACGAACCCGGCCCGATCGCCTGGCTGTCGAGGTAACTGCTCTGATCGCTGCCCGGCGAGTGCAGCCATTGGTGGGCGTGATGATGGTGGACATGGTGGACCGAGGCACCGGCATGCAAAATCCGGAAGCGGGCACGGTCGCCTTGATAGGTATGGTAGACGTTCGACGGATCGTCAGGGAAGAAGGCCTTCGACGCTTTCGGTCCGGTGGTCGGGGTGCATACCGGCGGGCTGCCGGCCGGAGGCGGATCGACCGCGAGCTTTTCCAGCATGGCTGGGGTGCAGGGCACATTGGCCGGCACGTCGACCACCATTGCCGGATCGCCGCCGACCCAGGAACTCAGGAAAAACTCTTCGAACTTGCACTCGACGCAATCGCGGCCGGGCCCGAGTCCGAAGCGGTTGGCGAGAATTTCCGCCGCGATGCCGGCCGCGCCATAGTTGATCGCGAAACTGTCGGCGCCGGCATTGATGGTGGGGATCGTACTCTTGCTCGGATCGTAGAACCAGGGAAAGGCTTGCACCACGTCCTGCGATTCATGGTAATGGACCGTGATCTCGCGATAAGGCGAGCCGGGGTCGGGCAGGGCGGGATTGACAGGCTTCACACCGGGAAAGCGGCCGTGCCCAGGTCCGGTCACGATTGCAGTCAAGTCGGAGTGGACGATCCGGTTACGGCTGTCGAGCATCTTCAGGATAGGCTGGCCGGCGTAGCGATGGCCGGGCGGGTAGAGCGCGTCGTAATTGATGACCGGATAGCCTTCGCGCGTCATGCTCCGGGTGGCAAGGCGCATATCCTCTTCGGAGACTTGGCTGCGATACCATTCCGCGCCTTTCGGCTGGATGTTGACCGCGCCGAACAAGCCCATCGTCAATTGCTCGGTACCGAAGCCGTTGTAGTCGCCGGCAGTACTGTAGAGCAGGAACGAGCCTTCCTCGGCGGCATACAGGTGATAGGTTGCGCGGCCCTTGCTGGTGCTGCTCCTGGGCGGCACCAGGCCGCTCTCATTACCGTTTTTCAGTTTGGGATTGGCGCCGGCAAAGGTGCCGTCGTCGGCGATCGACTTGACCAGCTGCATGCCGGCCACGTGGACCGAGGCATAGCGCGTGACCGGCTGCAGCGGGTCGGTTGCCGGATCCTGCAGCAGGTTTTCGAATTCGATGGTGAGGCAGTCGCCGACATTGGCGCGCAACACGATTGGGCGCGGACGCTTGTCGAGCCGCAGCTGGACATTGCCCGGGACGAAATTGGTGCTGCCGTCCTTCGTCACGATGTCGCTGCGCAGCGCGTAAATCATGCCGCCGGGACGCGATGCGCCGAGCCGGTTGATCATCATTGCCTGATCCAGGGCGACTACCGATGCGCTCACGGTACGCGCACAATGCGTTTGCGCTGCCTGCGCCGCCCCGCTCAACGCGATCACCATTGCTGCCCAAGCGCCTGCCTTGCCGAAAAAGCTCATGACGACCTCCCTTGAGAAGGAGGAGGCCTCCTTCAAGCAATTGATATGGTTTTTTTGCGTATCGATCGAGGCGTATTACACATGAGGGTGTCAGCTTCACACCATCCCATGGCTATGGGATATTGTGCAAAATCAATAATGGATTGAGTTCACAATCGGCAACATGTAGCCGTTGCAGCTGTTGCCGATGGAATTTGAATCTCTGGGAACGGCGGCAAAAAAACAAAGCAGTTCTAGAGCATTTTTGGCCTGACCGTGCGGAGTCAAGGTCAGGCCGAGGAGCGGACGCGTACAGGCGTACGCAGAGCACCGGAGGCTTGAGATTGGCCCGTACAGTCAGGCTAAAAATGCTCTAATGGGCAGAAAGTCGGATGGGATGCCTACCGGGACTGGCATCAGTAGCGCCGAATCAGTTGCTTACGGCACGCTCCAGCTTGAGCCGCCGTGCGATCACATCGGTCGGATCTGAATAGGTGATTTGAACGCCGCAACATATTCGATCCCTGCTATGGGGTAGCTACTCAGCCATCGATCGGATGCCGCGGTGTGTTGAGGATCAACTGATAAAACGCTAGGTCAAGCCAGCGGCCGAACTTGAAGCCGGCTTGCCGAATGGTGCCGGCAAGCTGGAAGCCCAGTTTTTCGTGCAGCGCGATGCTGGCGAGGTTGCTCGCGTCGATGCCGCCGATCATGGTGTGCACGTCCCTTTCACGCGCGATGTTGATGAGTTCTTCCAGCAGCCTGCGGCCGAGGCCTGCACCTCGATGGTCGCCATGAACATAGATCGAATGCTCGACGCTGTATTTGTAGGCTGGCCATGCGCGAAATGCTCCATAGCTCGCAAAGCCCATCAGCTTTCCTGCATCATCTTCGAAACCGATCACCGGAAAATGATTGCTGTTCTTTGTCGCGAACCAGGACACCATGGTTTCGGGCGCTCGCGGCCGGTAGTCATACAGGGCGGTCGAATTGACGATCGCATCGTTGAAAATATCGAGAATTGCCGTGGAATGCCGCTGTTCCGTACATGTGACGAGGTGCATGGCCAGCCTTTGATTGAACTTGAAAATTTCTACTATCTTAGACGAACGGTTTTTTTTGTGAGAACTTTCAAATGTGAGGGGCGGGAATGGCGATGGCCAATGCTTGTGAAGTATTGCTACAACATGGCAACGAAGCGGTTTGGCCGCAAAAGAAATGCTTTCTAAAATAACGCATTTTCCCGGCAATATTCGCAAACAAATTTCAGGTCGACGCAGTTAAGATTCGATGCTGTACAAGGGGGGACGATGAAACTGATTCGCATTGCATGTTTTCTTACGCTGGGACTTTTTTATCTCGGCCGGGCCGAGGCTCTCCCCGGTGCTGCGGCGTATTATGCCTTTGATGAAGCTTCGGGGGCGATTGCCAATGACAGCTCCGGCAATGGCAACACAGCGACTATCACCGGCGCAACGCGGATCAGCGGAATCAAAGGTGATGCAATGTCGTTTGCCGCCGCGAACGACAAGGTTCAGGCGCCGAATTCGGCCACGCTCACAATCAGCGGCAGCATGACGTTGGAAGCCTGGATCAAGCCGGCTTCCTTGAGTACTGCGCCACATCCGATCATTCTCAAAGGCGCAACTTGGCCGTCGAATTACAGCTTGAGCCTGGAAGGCAGCCGTTTGCTATGGAAATGGGGTGGGGGAAGTAAATATTATTATTCCAATGCTGTCGTACAAGCGGGCGTTTGGCAGCACGTTGCGTTGAGCTACGACAGCACGAGCAAAGCGGTTCGGTTTTATGTCAATGGCGTGGCGCAGGGGACGGATGTTGAAAGCTTGGCGCCGACGCCGGTTGCCGGGCCGCTGTACATCGGCAGCAGCGAAGACGGCAATCGCTTCCTTGGCGCGATCGACGAAGTGCGCATTTATAAGCGTGCGCTGTCTGCGGACGAAGTCAATGCCGACAAGAATGAAGCAGCATCGGCACCTTTCGATTTTTCGCTTTCGACCGGCGGCGCTAAAAGCGTGGCGGCAGGACGATCGGTGAGTAATATGATTACCGCAGCACTTGCCTCTGGCACTTCGCAAAGCGTGTCCTTCAGCGCCACCGGACTACCCGCCGGCGTCACGGCCAGTTTCTCCGCACCTGCCTGTACACCTGGCTGTAGCAGTACCTTGAACCTGCAGAGCACCGGCACCACACCCGCGGGTACTTATACGATCATGGTGGCCGCAGCCGGGGGCGGAGTCCGCCATGTTGCCAGCTTCGCCTTGGCCGTGACTGCCGCTGCCGACACCCAGGCGCCCAGCGTGCCGGCCGGGTTGACGGTTGGCGCGCTATCCTCCTCGCAGATCGCCTTGTCCTGGCAAGCATCGAGCGACAACGTGGGTGTAGCCGGTTACAAGATCTACCGCAATGGCGTGCAGCTTGCGCTTTCAACCGGCACCGCCTATCAAGACATCGGCCTTGACGCCAACACTTCCTACAGCTATGCCGTGGCAGCCTATGATGCCGCAGGCAACACATCGGGCCTGTCGCCTGTGTCTACGGTTACCACGCCAGCGGCAACGTCCGGCGCCGCAGTCACTTCCTTCACGCTAGTGTCGCCGACCACTCAATCCTTGGCGCCTTTTACTCTCGGCCATGCTTTCCGCCGCGGCGACATCCCCGCCGGCGCATCCGTGCTCGCCTCCGTCCCGCACTTCCAGGCCAGCGTCAAGACCCGCTGGTCCGATGGCAGCGTGCAATACGCCATCCTTGCCGGGCGGGCCGATCTGCAAGCCAATGTTCCTTTCACCATCGAACTCAAAGCGGGCAATGCCACGGTTGCCGGCACCGCCCTGACTGAACAGGATCTGCGCAATGCCGGCGCCAATGCCCAGATCGCATTCCAAGGCATCGGCACCGTGGAGCTGTCCGGTTTGATCGGCCAGTCCGGCAGCTATGACAGCAACCGCAACCAATGGTCCCCCGGCAAAGTCCTCGACTGGGTCAGCGGTCCCGAATTCGCCTCCTGGGTATACGCTGCACCGCTCGGGTCCGATCCCTCCCTGTCGGCATGGTATGAAGTGCGCCTGTGGCAAGGCGGCCGGGTGGAAGTCTTGCCATGGATTGAAAACGGCTATCTCATGAAACCCGGCGCCGCTGAAAAAACCGGCATGGTCAGCGTGGCGATCTCGGGCGTCTCGCGTTTTGGGATGAACCTGAACGTACTTCACCACACCCGCGCAGTGCTTGCTTCCGGCGCGGCCTTGTCGCACTGGCTGGGCAGCGACCCCGCCGTGACCTTCAAGCACGATGTCTCCTATCTGCAAAAGACCAAACTCGTGCCGACCTATATCGCTCATACGCCGCCTGACGCCATGCCGTTTTCTTACCTGGCGAGCAGCTATACACCGTTTGGCCAGGCCGGCTTTCCCTTGGGCATGGGTTCGGCCGGATATGATCCGTCGATCGGGTTGTTGCCCGAATGGGACGTGCTTTACCTGACCTCCAACGGCGATCCGAGAGCCTTGAAAGCCATCGCCATCAATGGCTATGCGGCTGGCCGCTACGGCCTGCATTACCGCGATGAAAAAACCAACCGCCCGCCGGCTTTCACCTCCTATCCAAACCTGGTGGTCAACGACAGCAATTCCGGCATCAGCGGCAGCGGCGCCAGCACCGCCGGCGCCTACACGCCACCTGCCAGTGGCGCGGCGCCGCCGCTCTGGGCCAGCTCCCACGCGCCCTCCATCGGCTACATGGCCTACCTGCTGTACGGCCGCTTCTACTTCATGGAAGAAGCCCAATTCGCCGCTGCAGTGGAGTTCTTGAAACAAACCAACTCGGTCCGCCAATTCAGCAAAGGCATCCTGGAAAGTTCGGCCGGTTCCAACACCACCCGCGGCGCCGCTTGGGGTCTGCGTATGTACGCCCAAGCGGCCATCGCCACACCCGACGACGATTCCTTGAAGCTTGAATTGTCAAAAGCCATCAACGAAAACATCGACTACTACCACAGCCGCTATGTAGCAATGCCGAACAACCCGCAAGGCATCGCCAAACCCTACAGTGACTACACCACCGACGGTGACGGCGTATGGATGACGGCATCGTGGATGGAAGATTTCCTGACCGCCGCGTTCGGCTATGTGATCGACCTCGATCTGCCCGCCACGGCCAAGAAAGCCAAGGCCGGGGAATTCTTCAACTGGAAGGCGCGCAGCATTATCGGGCGCCTGGGCAACGGCGGTCCCGATGAATTCGACTACCGCGATGCCGCACCTTATACCTTGGCGGTGGCGCCGTCGGACAACGCCAATTGGGACAGCGGCAGCGGTCCCTGGTACAGCAACTGGGGTCAGATCTATCGTGCCACGCTCGGTGCGAACGCAGGTACCGCAGTAGGCAACAACCTGCGCGGCGCCTACTTCCCCGAGGCGAGCAGCTATTGGGGCAACCTGCAGCCGGCCATCTCCTATGCGGTCACGCTGGGCGTGCCCGGCGCGGCGCAAGCCTATGCCCGCATGACGGGAGCGGCTAACTGGCCTGACTTTCTGGCCAGCGCCAACAGCAAGCCGGTATGGAGCGTCGGCCCGGCTGCAACACCCATGCCGGTGGTCGATAGCCAAGCGCCATCCGTAACGATGACGGCGCCGCTGGCCGGGCAAATGCTGGCAGGCAGCGTCGGCGTGTCGGCCAATGCCAGTGACAATGTCGGCGTGGCGGGCGTGCAATTCAAGCTCGACGGGGTCAACCTCGGGGCGGAAATCCTGAGTCCGCCCTATACCCTATCCTGGGATACCCGGAGTGCATTCAACGGCGCCCATGTCCTTACTGCAGTGGCGCGCGACGCGGCGGGCAACCGGACTGTTTCCGCTACGCTCAACGTAACGGTGAGCAACGTCACCAATACGCTGCCCGGGAGCTGGTCGCAGATCCCGAATTCGAAATTACAGACCCTCTGTCCGCCCAACGGTTTCGGCGGCACCGATTATCCGTTCAGCTCGTATTGTCCATTCGTGGTGACGGCCTGGAACAGCGCGGTGATGGATACCAAGCGCAACCGCTTGATCGTATGGGGCGGGGGGCACATGGATTACCACGGCAATGAAGTGTATGCGGTCGATTTGACCGGCAAGACGATTGCGCGGCTGACCGATCCGGGGTTGCCGCTGACCACTTCCGGACCGTGCCAGGAAAGCATCGTCAACGGCAGCCAGCCCAACAGCCGGCATACCTATGCGGGGATCGAATACCTGCCGAATCTGGATCGCATGTTTGTCTTTGGTGGCGCGCTTTCACCTTGCGGTTTCGGTGGTAACGGCACCTGGATGTTCGACTTTGCGAGCAATGCCTGGGAACAGAAAAATCCGTCCGGCGATATTCCGCGTGCGGTCGACAGCTTGAGCGCGGTATCGGCTTACGATCCGAATACCGGCAAGGTATTTTTGCACGATAACATCTACTTGTATTCGTACGATCCGTTCGCCGACCGCTATACGCGTTTGTCCGGATGGGATGCCGCCGGATATTACACGACCGCAGTCATCGATCCGGTAAGAAAAAAATTCGTGATGGTCGGTTACGGCGCAGTAAACGTGTACGATATCGGGCCCGGCAGTACATATACGATGCAGACGCTTCCGACGATCGGCGGTAGCGCCGTGGTGAGCGCATCCTCCCCTGGATTGGCATATGACCCGGCCAGCGGACAAATCGTGGCATGGAGCGGCGGCAATACTGTCTACAGCCTTGACCTCGACAACGGCGTGTGGGCACCGCATGCCGCATCCGGCAACGCGCCGGGCCCGGCCGTTCCCGCCGGCACCTTCGGGCATTTCCGCTATTCGCCTGCATCGAAAGCATTTGTTCTGATCAATTCGATGCAAGAGGATATTTATCTGTTGAGCCAATAATGGCGCAGATTGGCGCGGCGCATCCGCTGCGGGGCCGCGAACTCGATGTTGCGGGCGTGCCCGGCCGACGCTATGAGAGCGTGTTATCGATTGAACAGCCTTGGTTTGCGGGACAACATGGCTTGTTCGGCACGCCGGCGTTGCCGGCTGCCGCTGCAATCGAATGGGCGTACTCAAGAATTTTTTGGCAGCCTATGCCGCCATCTCTCCATAAGTCGTGATCTGCTTGCGCGGTGCCTGCGTGGTCGAGCAGGCTGGAACAGCCGAATGGATGGACGAGGCCGGTCTCGCACGCAGCGTCTTGAACGGACTGAGCAGGGGGCTGATCGCCGAATATCCGCACATCAAATGCGTGCAGGTCGATCTCGATCCACTTGCCGCGCCCCCATCGATACAAGTTTTGACGGCCGCCGTCGCGCGGCTTGCCGGTGCCGGCCATATCGCGCTGCGCGGCGGACAGCGCTTCCAGGCGTCTTTGGTGGCAGAGCCTCTAGAGCATTTTTAGCCTGACTGTGCGGAGTCAAGGTCAGGCCGAGGAGCGGACGCGTACAGGCGTACGCCGAGCAACGGAGGCTTGAGATTGGCCCGTACGGTCAGGCTAAAAATGCTCTAAGCGATGGTATGCTGCCGGTGTTCAAACACGGCATGCGAACCCTGGCAGAGCACAGCGAATTTCCAGGCCATGTGCCTGCCGACACGGGTATCCCGCTATGTGCCGGGGGCAGGGAGCCGCTTCCGGCATATCCGCCCAAGCCTGACAGATATTGGGTCACTACTCAGCAATACGGAACAGGGCCCTAGCCCAACAAAAAGTGCCGCCGCGTACGGACAAGGTCTTCCGCTTCGCTGGCCGTCATCGGCGGCGAGAATACATAGCCCTGGCCCAGATAGCAGCCCATTTTCTTGAGTTCGTTGATATGCTCGGCGCTTTCGACGCCTTCGGCCACGGTCTCAAGGTTCAAGGTCTGCGCCAAGGCCAGGATCAGGCGTACGATTTCAGCATCGCTTGGATTTTTTCCCAGCCCGTGGACGAAAGCCTTGTCGATTTTCAGCACATCGATGGGCAATTTCTGCAGATAGGAGAGGGAAGAGTAACCGGTGCCGAAGTCATCCAGCGCCAGCCGTAAGCCGAGTTTTTTCAACATCGTCAGGTTCTCGATGGTTTGCACCGGGTTCGCCATTGCCGAGGTCTCGGTGACTTCCAGTTCGATCGATTGCGGTATCACGCCCGAACTCTGGACGATGGCGGTGACGTCGCTCAGGAAAGACGATTGCAGCAACTGGCGCATCGAGACGTTGACCGCGATCGTGACGCCGCTGGTGTCGGCATATCTGGCCTGCCATGCGGCGAGTTGCTTGCACGCTTCTTCCAATACCCACAGGCCGATCGGCACCACCAACCCGGACGTCTCCGCGATCGGGATGAATTCGTTCGGCGAGATGTGGCCGTATTCCGGGCTGTTCCAGCGCAACAGCAACTCAAAGCCTTTTACCGATCCATCGAGCAGCGAGATTTTCGGCTGGTACACCAGCGCCAGTTCGTTGCGCTCCAATGCGAAGCGCAACGCCACATCCATCTGCGCGCGCTTGGTCGTATTGAGTTGCAGCGAGGCGTCAAAAATTTCGACGCGGTTGCGGCCGCGTTCCTTCGCTTGGTACATCGCCGAGTCGGCATCGCGCAACCAGTCGGACGGACTCTTGTGTTCCGCGTTCAGCACCGAGATGCCGATGCTGGTCTGGATCTTGACGACCACGTCGTCCACCACCAATTGCTTGGATACCGCCAGCAATACCGCTTCGGCCTTGACACGCGCTTCCAGCAACGTGGCGTCGCACAGGATCACGAATTCATTGCCGCCGAAGCGTGCCACGAAGTCCTGGGTCGGGAGTTCCGCCAGGATGCGGCGCGTCAGTTCCATCAAGCATTTGTCGCCGAAATCATGGCCGTGGGTATCGTTGACGCTCTTGAAAAAATCCAGGTCGCAAAACAGCATCACCGGCTTGACTTGCTTGTCGCGGAATTTCGCGATCGCGTCCGTGATCGTGTTGATCAGATAACGCCGGTTCGGCAAGCCGGTCAAGGGATCATGCAGCGCCTGGTGTTCGAGCCGCATTTCATATTCCTTGCGATCCGTAACGTCGCGTGTGATGCCGAGCACCCCGGCCACGACGCCTTGGGCGTCGCGCAGCGGATATTTGTTGGTGCGGTACCAGCGCCGCACGTCGCTTTCCCAAAAGCCTTGTATTTCCAGGTCTTCCTGCGCGATGCCGCTTGCGATGATTTGCATGTCCTGGCGGTGCAATATATCGGCCATTTCATAAGCATCCAGTTCCTGGCCTTCGGCGGCCTGCATCAGGAACACTTCGTAGGAGGTTTTGCCGCGCAGTTCTTCTTCGGATGAGTAGCCGAAACGGCGCTGAAAACTCAGATTGCTGATAGTGAAGCGGCCTTCGGTATCCTTGGCATAGATCATCGATGGATTCAGGTCCAGCACCGCGCGCAGCAGGGCGTGTTCCTGCGCCAGTTTGATTTCCGCGATCTTGCGCGCGCTGACGTCCTCGGTGCTGAAGACCAGGCCGTTGATTGCGCTGTCGTGCAGCATGTTGTAGCCGCTGGTTTCCAGCCATACCCATTGTCCGTTCTTATGCTGGGTGCGATGGCGCGAAAAGATGCTGCTCTTCGGCGTATCGCGCAGGAAACGCAACTTATTGTGATGTTCTTCGACGTCATCGGGATGCACCACCGGACGGAAATCCTCATGTTCGACCTCGGCCTGGGTATAGCCGATCACTTCGGGCAGCGCGGGGTTGGCATACATCAGCCTGTAATGCCCATCCGTGATCAGGAAAACATGGCGCGCCACTCGGGCGATCGCGTCGAAGCGCCGGGTGTGCATGCGCGCCTGCTGAATTGCCTTCAGGTTGATTTTCAGAGTCTTGGACAGCAATATCGCCAGCAAACCGACGAACAGAGTGGCGAACATATGCGGCAGCCAAGCACCGACTTGCACGCCGAGATTGACATTGAGAGCAAAGCCGATGAAGGCGATCACCAGGACGGCCCCTAGGGCAGGAGCTCCTTCGAGCGCCAAGGGAAACACGCCGGCAACACCGATCAGCCAGGCCAGAGGCAGCGTGGGCATCGAACGCTGCAGCGTCAGCAGGGCGATGATGAAGATGACCGCCGTCAACTCAAGAAAAATCCGGCCCGGGCCGCAGCTGATGGCACGCGGCCATACGTAACGCGCCAAGGCCAGGAAAAAAAGCAGGGCCAGCGGAGTGATCGCGGCGATCCCGGCGTCGGACAGCATCCCATGGCGTCCATGAAATGCCAGGACCACGTGGAGCAGCAGGGTGGTGTAAAGGGAAAGCGAGGCAATGCGGAAAATTTCACCGCCGTCAATGACGTCTTTCGAGCGGAGAAATGAAATTTTCATTGGAAGGACAGCGCAGTTTGGGTTTTGCCGGCGCCGGGCAGCGTGGCCGCGAAGTCAGCCGAAGAGGGCATCGCACCAAGCTGCAACGCTATCGCTATCTGTTTTGTAAATGACTTGTGGAACAATTTAGGACTCGGAAGCGAACAATTAATTGGCAGGGTGACAATACCAAATCTTGACGCTTTTGGACAGCCCAAAACGGGCATTCCTGAAGAAAAAAGCCGCCAGCAAACTGCCTGGCGACCCAAAATGCTGGCATGTCCGGGGACATGCCGTGTCAGTTTAATCGGGAACGGGTGGAGTAATTTTGTTGCCCGCCCCCGAAAAAACCTGCTCCTCCTCCTTATTCTTCAATCCGCGGCGTAGATGTCGACGTCTTTGGTTTCCTTGATGAACAGCATGCCAATGACGAAGGTGGTCAAGGCTATTACGATCGGGTACCACAAGCCGTAGTAGATATCGCCCTTGAATGCAACCAGCGCGAACGCCGTGGTCGGCAACAAGCCGCCGAACCAGCCATTGCCGATGTGATACGGCAGCGACATGGAAGTGTAGCGGATGCGGGTCGGGAACATTTCGACCAGCATCGCTGCGACCGGACCATATACCATCGTCACATAGATCACCAGGATCACGAGAAGCAGCAATACCATGCCCTTGTTGATCTGGGCCGGATCGGCTTTGGCGGGGTAACCGGCGGCCTTGATTGCATCTGCCAATTCCTTGGAGAAAGCCTTCTCTTTGGCGGCAGCCTCTTCCTTGGACAAATTCTTGGAATCATACGAAGTAAGCGCCTTGTCGCCGATCTTGACGGTAGCGATGGTGCCCGGCGCGGCGGCTTCGTTCGAATAGTTCACCGACGCAGCAGCCAGCTTGGCTTTGACGATATCGCAGGAAGACGTGAACTTCTTGGTGCCGGTCGGGTTGAACTGGAATTGGCAATCGGCCGGATCGGCGGTCACCACCACCGGCGAATTTTTCAGGGCGGTTTCCAAGGCCGGATTCGCATAGTGGGTCAAGGCATTGAAGATCGGGAAGTAAGTCGCGGCGGCGATCAGGCAACCGGAAAGGATGATGACCTTGCGGCCGATCTTGTCTGACAGCGTGCCGAAGACAATGAAAAACGGCGTGCCGATGATGAGCGATGCGGCAATCAGGAGGTTAGCGGTAGTCGGGTCCACTTTCAGCGTTTGCTGCAGGAAGAACAGCGCGTAGAACTGGCCTGTGTACCACACCACGGCTTGGCCGGCGGTCAAACCGATCAGCGCCAGGATGACGATCTTCAGGTTTTTCCATTGGCCGAAGGATTCGGTCAAAGGTGCTTTCGAAGTCTTGCCTTCGGCCTTCATTTTGGCAAAAGCCGGCGATTCATTCATCGACAAACGGATCCAGACGGAAACGGCGAGCAGGAACACCGATACCAGGAAAGGAACGCGCCAGCCCCAGTCCGAGAATGCCGCTTCGCCCACTGCGGTACGTGTGCCCAGAATCACCAGCAGCGACAGGAACAACCCGAGAGTCGCGGTGGTTTGAATCCAAGAAGTGAAAGAGCCGCGCTTGTCGCGCGGAGCATGCTCGGCCACATAGGTTGCTGCGCCGCCATACTCGCCGCCGAGCGCCAAGCCTTGCAAAATCCGCAGACCGATCAGGATTACCGGTGCAGCGATGCCGATTGATGCATAGTTGGGCAGCAAGCCGACGATGAAGGTCGACATACCCATGATCAGGATGGTAACCAGGAAAGTATATTTACGCCCGATCATGTCGCCGAGGCGCCCGAACACCAATGCGCCGAACGGACGCACGATAAAGCCCGCGGCAAATGCCAGCAGCGCAAAAATGAACGCTGTATTGGGGTCGGTCCCGGCGAAGAACTGTTTGGCGATGATCGCCGCCAGCGAGCCATACAGGTAAAAGTCATACCATTCGAATACGGTGCCTAGCGACGACGCGAAAATAACCTTCCGCTCCTCCGCCGTAATGCCGCGTGCAGTGGTCTGTACGGTAGCCATGTTTGTCTCCTTCATGTGATTGATCTGAATGTGCAAAAAAATTTGCCCATCTGTTGCACCGGACCGATTCTGCAACGCGAACCTTACGCAAGGCTTGCTTGAAACTTACGGAACCTTACAGCGATAAATCTCCATGACACGGTAAAAGTTGATATTGCAATTGCCGAACTTGGATTTATTGCACATGCAATTCATGCCAAATCCATTTTTTGCATTGTCAGAAATTTTGCGAACGATCGTGCGAAAACGTGTTATTCTCGCGTTCAGTTGGACGAATCATCCGCATGATTTTCCAGATTTCCGTCTCGCAAACTCTCGAATGCCCAATAATTCAACCGAAGGAGTCGCAAATGACTGACGCCGTCATCGTATCTACCGCACGCACCGGCCTGGCCAAATCCTGGAAGGGGGCATTCAACATGACCCACGGCGCCACTCTCGGCGGCCACGCATTGAGCGCCGCCATCGCGCGTGCCAAGATCGAAGCCGGCGAGGTCGAAGATGTCCTCATCGGTTGCGCGACGCCGGAAGGCGCAACCGGCAGCAATATCGCGCGCCAGATTGCTTTGCGCGGCGGCTGTCCGGTCACCACTGCCGGCATGACGCTCAACCGTTTCTGCTCTTCCGGTCTGCAGACCATCGCCACCGCGGCGCAGCGCATCATGGCCGGTGAAGGCGAGGTCTACGCGGCCGGCGGAGTCGAATCGATTTCCTGCGTGCAGAACGAAGCCAATACGCACATGATCGCCGAGACCTGGCTGAAACAACACAAACCGGAAGTCTATTGGCCAATGCTGCAGACTGCGGAAACGGTCGCCAAGCGCTACGGCATCTCGCGCGAACGGCAGGATGAATATGGCGTGCAAAGCCAGTTGCGCGCCGCCGCGGCCCAAGCTGCCGGCAAGTTCAGCGATGAGATCGTGTCGATGACCACCATCATGGGCGTGGCAGACAAAGAAACCGGCATGCTGGCGACCAGGGAAGTGACGATTTCCGCCGACGAGGGCATCCGCGCCGACACTACGCTCGAAGGCGTCTCCAAGATCCGTTCCGCCCTTCCCGGCGGGGTGATCGCGGCCGGCAATGCCAGCCAATTTTCCGACGGGGCATCGGTCGCGATCGTGATGAACAGCAGATTGGCCGAGGCCAAGGGCTTGCAGCCGCTCGGCATTTTCCGCGGCTTTGCCGTTGCCGGCTGCGAGCCCGATGAAATGGGCATTGGACCGGTGTTTGCGGTTCCCAAGCTGTTGAAAAAGGCCGGCCTGAAAATCGAAGACATCGGCCTGTGGGAATTGAACGAAGCCTTCGCGGTGCAGGTGCTGTATTGCGCCGACACGCTGGGCATACCGATGGATCGTCTGAATGTGAACGGCGGCGCGATTGCGGTCGGCCATCCCTATGGCGTATCCGGCGCGCGTTTGACCGGCCATGCGCTGATCGAAGGCAAGCGGCGCGGTGCGAAGTTCGTGGTGGTGACGATGTGTATCGGCGGCGGGCAGGGCGCTGCCGGGCTGTTCGAAGTTTGCTGACATGGACCAGCATCATTTCGAGCCAGGTTTGACCTCTGGCTTTCGTGTCCTGCCAGCGTGATTGTAGTTGCGTTGCGTGCACCTTTTTCCGTTTTGAAAGTGCTAGACTCGATGCCGCGCCGCGCGGCGCAATTCCCGAAAAATAGCTACGGAGGTGGACCATGAAGTTATCGATAAGGGCAATGATTTTATGTTTTTCCATGCTGGGATGCGGTGCCGCTTTCGCGGATGCGGACGACGTCAAATGGATTGCCCAGTGCATCAAGGACAATAAGCACGAAGGCGCCAAGCAGGAAGGGGTCTACAAGTATTGCGAGTGCATGAACAGCAAGATGTCTTCAGACGAAACGCGATCCATCACCGAGTGGGAAAAGACTCATCCAAAAGAAGAGGCTGCATGCTCAAAGGCGGCCGGCTGGAAATGATTCAAGAGTGAAGGGTTTGAGCGATTAAGGGGGCCGGCGGCCCCCGCGTTCTGAGATAATGCCCGCTCCCCCAAGGAGCCCTCATGATCAAGCATATCGTATTCTGGAAACTCAAAGACCAAGCCGAAGGCGCCGATAAAGCCGCCAATGCGCTCAAAATGAAAGCAATGCTCGATGCCTGCGCCGATCTGGTGCCCGGCATTTTGAAGTTCGAAACCGTGCTTGCCCAACCCGGCCTGGAGGCCACTTACGATGTCGTCCTCTACTCGGAATTTGCCTCGAAGGCTGCACTCGACGCCTACCAGGAACACCCTCGGCACGTGGCGCTGAAGCCTTTCATCGGCGCGGTGCGCGAGGCGCGGCAGTGCATGGATTACGAAGTTTGATCCGTCCCGGCCGCTGCATGTCTCCGGCCTTTTTGATCCAAATCAATGCGCTTCGGCCCACAGGCCGCCTACACTTCAGCCGCACCGGATAACGCCTCATCCCTGCGGCGGTCGGTGCCTGGAGTCTGCACCGTGTCGGGTTTGAGCCTGTTCCCCATATTCATAATCGGCCTGCTGGGCAGCGTGCACTGCGCCGATGTGCGGCGGCATCGTCGGTGCGTTGTCGATGGCATCGAGCGCGAAGCGGCCGTTTCCGGGCGCCGTCGTGACCTTCTGTGCGGCATTCGACGGCGCTTTCGCGTGTTCGCATACAACACGGCCGTATTGGCAGCTATATGCTGGCCGGGGGCCTTGGCTGGCGGCGTCGCGTCCGGGGCGCGCAGTTTTTTTTGTTTCATCGCTGCAGCTCGGCGGCTATTGGCTGGCGAACCTGATGCTGGTCGCGCTCGGTTTATACCTGATGGATGCATGGCGCGGCTTGGCGCGGTTGGCTGACTGCCATGCTGACCGGCTCCGCCGGGGCCGGTGCGGCAGTAATGTTCGTATTCGGTTTGGGCACCTTGCCCATGCTGCTCAGCCTGGGTCTGCTTGGCAGTCGCCTGAAAACCCTGGCCCAGCGCCCCCAGATACGGCGGGTTGGAGGAGCCATCGTAATGGCTTTCGGTTTGCTCGGTCTGACACGCGCCGCGAACGGCCTATCCCTGGGCTGGCTCGATGCGGTCTGCCTCAGTCCGCCTGCCGCACAGGTGGCGCGATGAGCGCGGTTTTAGCGGATGGCTGGCCGGCGCCGGCGCAAAAAGCACAGCAAGCGTCCGATTGCTTCCATTGCGGCTTGCCGCTGCCTGATCGAACGCCGCTTGGCGCGCGTGGCCGGCCTGCAGACCGCCAACATGAACGTCGCTACCGAGCGCCTGTCCGTGCGCTGGGACAAAGCGCAATGCAAGCCCAGCAACATCCTGCAAGCATTGCGTGAAATTTAGCAAGGTCGGTTTATACGCACTTACGCAGAATTCCGGCAGGATCTGGAGTCGCTTCAGGAGAATCCATGAAGCCGCCTGTTTGAGTTCATAGCAGGCTCTGTTGGCATTATGCCCAGCCAGAAGGAATATCACCGTTCTGTTTGAACAACATCTGCTCGAACCTCTTCTCGGGTACAGGCCGGCAATAGTAATAGCCTTGTGCCACCTGACAGCCGTGTTGCTGCAGAATGATGGCTTGTTCATTTGTTTCCACTCCTTCCGCGACGATCTCCAGGTGCAAACTGCGCGCCATGGCGATGATCGCCACCACCAACGCATTGTCCCTAGGATCGTCGACGATATCCCTGACGAATGATTGGTCGATCTTCAATGTGTGGATGGGGAAACGTTGCAGATATGCGAGGTTTGAATAGCCGACGCCGAAGTCATCCACCGCGAGTCTTACGCCGGTCTCGGTGATTCGGCTCAGCGCGCTCAGGCTCTCATCGTTTTGCGCCATCAGAATGCCTTCGGTGATCTCCAGCACGACATCGCTTGCCACGACGTCCGTTACTTGCAGGATGCGCCGCAAGGTGCTCGCAAATGTCGCGTGGCGCAGCTGGGCTGGCGAGATATTGACCGCTATGCGCAGGCCGGAGTGACCGGCGACCTGCCATTGCTTCAGACGCGTGCATGCCTGCAGCAATGCCCATTCTCCGATCTGCACAATCTGGCCTGTTTCTTCTGCGACCTTTACAAAGTCTTCCGGCTGTTCCAGGCTGCCGTCTGCCCGCCGCCAACGCAGCAGCGCCTCGGCTTCGATGATGCGGCCACTTCTCATGTCGATCTGCGGCTGGTAATGCAGCACAAATTCGCCACGTTCCAGCGCGCGATGCAATTGATTGGCAATAGTGAGGCGGCGCGTTGTCGCTTCATTGAGAGCCACGGTGAAAAACTGGTAATTGTTTTTCCCTTTTTCTTTCGCGTGATACATGGCGGTATCGGCTGCACGGAGCAGGGCTTCCGTATCGATGCCGTCGGATGGATACATGCTGATGCCGATGCTGGCGGTGACATACAGCTCATGGCCTTCGACCGTCGCCGGGCGGCCGAATGCTTCCAGCACCTTACGCGCCACCGCCGCCGCCTCCTCGCCGGCCGGGTCTACCGGCGCCAGACTGATAATGAATTCATCGCCGCCCAAGCGGGCTACGTTGTCGCCTTCGCGCAGGCAATGCTGCAGGCGCTGCGCTACATCGAGCAGCAGCATATCGCCCGTCTGGTGACCGAGTGAATCGTTGATATGCTTGAAGTAGTCGAGATCGATGAACAGCACGGCAATATGGGCCTTCTCGCGCCGCGCCTGCGCAATCGCCAACTCCAGACGGTCCTGGAATACCAGGCGATTGGGCAAGCCGGTCAGTACGTCATGCTGCGCCAGATACCGCACCCGTCCTTCGGCACCCCGCCTTTCGGTAAGATCGAGTACGAACGCGACGCCTTGCTGCTGCGAACCTTCCAGCAGCGCACCGCCGATCAGCACCGGCAGGCGCCGGCCGTCTTTGCAAATGTATTCCTTTTCATAAGGAATGAAGCGGCCGCATTCGCGCAACTCGGCAATTGCCTGCTGGTCGCGCATGCGGTATTCATCCGGCGTCAGCGCCCCCCAGCTCAGGTTATTTGCTTCCGATTCTGCCCGATCGTAGCCGATCATTTGCAGAAACGCGTCATTGGAACTGGAAATGGTGCCGTCCATATCCCAGAAAAAGATGCCGATAATGTTGGAGTCCACCAGCCTGCGCGCTCGCGCTTCGCTGCAGGCAAGTTCTTCGGTACGCTTGCGCATCTCGTCAAGCAAGCGTGCATTGCGCATCGCAACTGCCACCTGTGCGGCGAACAGCGACAGCAGGTGCACATCGGCGTCCGTGAATTCGCGCGGTGTGCCGCATGACATCACGCTCAACACGCCGATCAGCTCTCCGCCGGACAGCATCGGTACCGCCAGGATCGATTCGATCGTCAGATGCGTGAAACGTTGAGCGTGAAGCGGCGAATGGCGATAATTATTGATGTAGAGCGGCTGGCGCGTTCGCGCCACCGTTTCGGTCACGCCCTCGCCCAGCGCGATGTGGGTGCCGGGCGGGATGTCGGCGCCATCGACTGCAGCCAGCTCCAGTAGATTGGACGATGGATCAAAGGTCATCACCGCGCCGACCGTGCCGTGCAGCAGGCTTTTGGCGCGGTCCAGAATCACCATCAGCAGGGTGGACATATTCTGCTGCGTAGCAAGTTCCTGTGAGGCATCGTACAGCGCGGCAAACTCGTCGGCGCGGCGGCGCAATTCATTTTGCGCATGTTTGCGTTCCGATAAGTCGAGCACAAATGCGACGCCCTGTTCAGGAGAGTCTTCCGCCAACGCTGCACCGACCAATACCGGCGCACGGCTTCCATCCTGCCGAATAAACTCTTTTTCGAACGGTGCGCATGCGCCCGCCTGCCGAAGTTCTTCGATGGCAAGCTCATCCGATTGCCGGCATTCCGGCGGCGTCATTGCGCGCCAATTGATTTTTCCTGCATTCAAATCCTCGCGCGCGTATTGCACGATACGAAGAAACGCTTCGTTGGCCTCGGTAACGGCACCATCGATCCGGCAGAACATAAGCCCGATTACATTGGTGTCTGACAGCCGCCGCAACTGCGCTTCATGTTTTTGCAAGGCTTCTTCCTGATCTGCCCGTTTCTCTTGCTCATGCTGCAGGTCGCGAAACAGCTGCTGCATTTCCTTGCGATTGGCCTCTGCCTGGATGGCACGATGCCGGGTCAGCGTAACCAGATATCCGATGGCAACCGATACCAGCAGGTAAGCCGCTAGCAGAATGCCTTCTTCCGGCTGAAGAGGAATCAGCTTGAGGGTGAAATAAGGGTGTAAATAAGCGAATTCCCAGACGATTGCGCCAGCAATTGTGGCGGCGATTGCCGGCAGCGTGCCCATGTGTAGGGTAATCAATACGAGCACGCCGAGCTGCGCAAATGCAACCGTGCCCGGCTTATTCATGAGCAAATGATGGGCTGGCAGGAATAGGGCATTGATGACGAACATGACGATCATCGCGATTACTGCATGCGGGAAAATACTCTTGATGAAATGCATCAGAGGACCTATTGAAATCGGTAACTGAATAAATGCAGATTGCATGCAGTCCGCGCCCGTCTAGGGTAGAGGTCCAATTATTTCAGCGGAACGCTGTCGGCGACCTTCTGGCTATCGGATGGTGGCGATGGCGCAGAAGCCTGAGACGACGTATTCGGACAACTTAATGAGACAAAGGCCGTGATGTGAAATTCCATCCGTACTTCATGCGCATTTGCAAGCCGTTGGCTGAGTAGCCGCGCACTCATTATTTATGGCGCGACAATTGATCCATGCCGCAAGAAGCACAACGGTTTCGAATATCGGTTACGCTGACGGCTGGGACGGAGTCAGGATCGGCGAGTAGCGTCATGGCGGGTAAGATCGGTGCAGCGACATGACTGGCGGTGCACAAAACCCAATCGCCCGGTCCAGTTCACATCACATCGTAATTTTTCTGTAAGCTGCATTTTTTATGAGCGATCGTTCGAAAACTGAGTGCTGCTGAAAAAGGAGAGCTTAATGCGCACTGCGCAACAACTTTTTGACTTGACGGGAAAAACGGCTTTGGTGACCGGCGGTTCACGCGGGCTGGGCTTGCAAATCGCCGAAGCACTGGGGGAGCAGGGCGCGAAAATCGTGCTGTCTTCACGTAGGCAATCCGATCTGGAGGAAGCTGCGGCCCGCCTGCAAGCACGCGGCATCAACGCCAGCGCGATCGCCGCCGACCTGTCGCAAGAAGCCTCGATTGCGCCTCTGCTTGCCGAAACCCTGAAACACCTGGGTCACATCGATATCCTGATCAACAACGCCGGCGCCACCTGGGGCGCGCCGGCCGAAGATCACCCGATCGAAGCTTGGGACAAGGTGATGAACCTAAATATCCGCAGCATCTTTCTGCTGTCGCAGGCGGTCGGCAAATCGTCGATGATTCCACGCAAATACGGCCGCATCGTCAATGTTGCCTCAATCGCCGGCCTGGCCGGCAACCTTCCCGGTTCAATGCAGACCATTGCGTACAACACGTCCAAGGGGGCGGTAGTGAACTTCACCCGCACTCTCGCCGGAGAGTGGGGCCGCTACGGCATCACGGTGAATGCACTGGCGCCAGGTTTTTTCCCCTCCAAGATGACCAAGGGCGTGCTGGAAACATTCGGTAAGGAAGGTTTGGCAGGGCATGCGCCGCTGCAGCGCATCGGCGACGATGAGGATCTGAAGGGGGCGGCCTTGCTGTTCGCATCGGACGCGGGCAAGCACATCACTGGCCAGATTCTCGCAATTGACGGCGGTGTTTCTGCGGTCTGATGTTGGCGCCTACGATGGATACTTCAAAACAGCAATTCTTCGCACCCGAGAATCCCTTTTTGCATGACCTTGGCGTCGAATTCCTCGGCATGGGGAACGGCGAGGCGCAAGTCGCGCTCAACCTGTTGCCGCGTCATATGAACAGTTGGCATGTGACGCACGGGGGCGTGACGATGACGCTGCTCGACGTGGTCATGGCAATGGCGGGACGTTCGCTTGATCCCAACGCGAAGGGCGGCGTGACGATTGAAATGAAAACCAGCTTCCTGCAGCCGGGCGGCAAACCGGGCGGGCGCCTGATCGCCAAGGGCAAAGCCTTCCATCGCTCCACGACGATGTGCTTTTGCGAGGGAGAAGTATGGAATGGCGAGCAACTGGTGGCCAAGGCCATGGGGACTTTCAAATACCTGAAGCGACTTGATGCCGGCGGCAAGCTGGACTCGAACAAGCCGGCGCAGGATTACGTCAGCGATTGAGAAAATAGACGTGCGAAAGCGGCGAGACACTGAACAGCTTCCGAAAACAGCATACTCGAACAATCTGGAGATCACATGACTACTACCTATCACCGACTGGTCCTGGCATCGCGCCCGAAGGGCGAGGTCACGCCGGACAACTTTCGGCTCGAATCGGTCGCAGTGCCTACGCTGAAAGAGGGCGAAGTCCTGGTACGCAACCATTACCTGTCGCTTGATCCTTACATGCGGATGCGCATGGAAGACGTGAAAAGCTATGCAGCACCGCAAGCGGTCGGCGAGACCATGATCGGCGGGACTGCCGGCGAAATCGTCGAGAGCAGGAATCCGAGATTTGCCGTCGGCGACAAGGTGATCGGCATGTTCGGCTGGTCGGAGATGGGCGTGTCGGACGGCACCCTGTTGCGCAAGGCAGATACCAGCCGGATTCCCCTGTCGGCATATCTCGGTGCGGTCGGCATGCCCGGCATGACCGCGTGGTACGGCCTGACCCAGATCATGCAGCCCAAGGAAGGCGAAACGATCGTCGTTTCGGCCGCCAGCGGCGCGGTTGGCAGCGTGGTCGGCCAGCTCGCCAAACTGCGCGGTTGCCGCGCGGTGGGTATCGCCGGCGGCGCCGAAAAATGCGCGTACGTGGTGCATGAATTGGGCTTCGATGCCTGTGTCGATTACAAGGCCGGCAACCTGCAAGCCGATTTGGCCGCGGCGACACCGAATGGCATCGACGCCGTGTTCGAAAATGTTGGCGGCGAAATATTCGATGCCTGTCTGGCGCGCATGAATCCTTTCGGCCGCATCGCCTTGTGCGGACTGATCGCCGGCTACGACGGCGAACCGATGCCGCTCAATAACGTACGCATGTTGCTGGCGATGCGCTTGACGCTGCGCGGCTTCATCATATCCGAGCATCTCGATCTATGGCCGCAGGGACTGGGTGAATTGGGCACGCTGGTGGCGAGCGGCAAGCTGAAATTCCGCGAGTCGATTGCGCAGGGTCTGGCGGCGGCGCCGGAGGCGTTCATTGGATTGTTGAAGGGTAAAAATTTCGGCAAGCAGTTGGTCAAACTGGTGTGACCATCTGAAAAGCCGACTGCCCATGACTCGCCCTTGCTGCCTGCCCGGTGCCCTGGCGGTTCTTCGCGTGGGGGCTCCATGCTGAATTGCATGTAAGTCTGAAGCCGGATGGGTTACGAACGGATTAGTGCCCAAGAGAGAACATGAAGGATTTTAAAAACAAGGTAGCCATCATTACCGGCGGCGCCAGCGGTTTCGGCCGCGAGTTTGCCATGGTTGGCGCCAGGTTGGGCATGAAACTGGTGCTGGCCGATGTACAGCAGGAGGCTCTGGACAAGGTCAAGGCCGAGCTGGAAGCACAGGGCGCTGCCGTGCTGGCGATGCGCTGCGACGTGCGTAAGGCCGAACAAATCCAGGCCTTGGCCGACGCAAGCATGGCCATGTTCGGCGCGGTGCACTTGGTGTTCAATAACGCCGGTGTAGGTTCTGGTGGACTGGTGTGGGAAAACACCCAAGCCGATTGGGAGTGGGTATTAGGCGTAAACCTGTGGGGCGTGATTCATGGGGTGCGTGTCTTCACCCCGTTGATGCTGGAGTGCGCGAAAAAAGACTCCAGCTATCAGGGTCACATCGTCAATACTGCTTCGATGGCGGGCTTGCTGAATGCGCCGACCATGGGTGTTTACAACGTATCCAAGCATGCTGTCGTGTCCTTGTCTGAGACTCTTTACCATGATTTGAAGCTGGTCGATGCGCCGATCGGCGCATCGGTGGTGTGCCCGTATTTTGTTCCGACAGGAATCAGCCAATCGCACCTGAATCGCCCCGACGACGTAAAAAACACCGCAGCACCGACCGCCAGTCAACGCGTGGCGCAGGCAATGTCGCACAAGGCTGTAACGTCGGGTAAGGTGTCGGCCGCGCAGGTCGCCGAGTGGACCTTCAATGCAATCCGCGAGGGAAAATTCTATATCTACTCGCATCCGGCTTCATTGGGCAATGTGCAAAAACGCATGGAAGACATCGTCTTGCAGCGCAACCCGGGCGATCCGTATGAAGCGGCGCCGCAGTTAGGCGCATGGCTGCAGGCGAAGCTGAAGGCATGAGGATGCGCGGCGTTCGCCAGCGGCGCATTTTTTGGATGAGGAATGATGTCATGAATTACCGCCTTACTTTTGGCGACTGGGCCACTCAACAAGCTATGGCGCGAGAAATCCGCTATGAGGTTTTCGTGATCGAACAAAACGTGCCGGTCGAACTTGAATGGGATGAGATGGATGCGATTTGCCTGCACGCGATTGCCTACGATTCTCAAGACCGTCCGGCAGGCACCGCCCGTTTGCTGCCCGATGGCCATATCGGCCGCATGGCTGTCAAAAAATCGACGCGCGGAGGCGGGATTGGGGCCGCCTTGTTGAGGGCGCTGATGCGAGAGGCCCGGCAGCGCGGCGACCATTCGGTCTTGCTGAATGCACAGGTACAGGCCGAACCGTTTTATGCACGCTTTGGCTTCGTTCGCGATGGAGAGGCATTCATGGAAGCAAATATTCCGCATATCCGGATGCGGCATGATTTTCGCTAAAAAAGCGCGGCCTGCTTACCCCATTCTTTTGAAAAATCCCATGAACATGAGATTGCCTTGAATTTTTATTTTTGAATAATGCAAAATTTATAAAGTATTCAAGTTAAAAGTTGTGGCGTAATGCCTTTCCTCCTGTTATTCTTCCATTGTTTGTTTTGCAAGTTGTTGTTTGAATATTGCTTGCAAATCACATTTCGTAAAATCTTCAATATGTAGTCAAGGTCGAGAGCGCGTCTCGACCGCTGACCGGTTTCGCGGAGCCGTGAGGTTCCCACTTTTTAAGCTCGAATCAAATGACTGTTTTCAAGAAAACCAAGGCTGGACATATTGGCCGCATCTTCAAATCCCCCATTAGCGCCCACTTTGCGGCAGTTTTTGGTTCCTTTGCTATTTTTACGCTGGTGCCGCTGCAAGCACATGCCGACTTCTTCAAATGCAAGGATGCAAACGGAAAATTTTCCTACCAGCAGGTTCCATGCGAGAAAAATGCAGACCAGCAGCAAATGCGGCAGGGGCCTCGCCGCTTGATAACGGTTGGCGGTGACAAAAAGACCAAGTCTGAAGCCGAACAACGGCAATGATTATTTGATCGGACGCTCGCTCAGTACCGCAGCGTTCGAGTCGTGCAGGCGCACCAGCGTCGATACCCGCGTCCCGTAGGTCGGCGACTCGATACATACCGCCGACAACATCCTTTCCAGTTCCACGTCGACACCGGTCTTAGGCAAACGGCAGTCCGAAGCGCGCGCGGTGTCGGTCAGCATTTCGAAATAGGCATCCTCCGACGCACCCTGGCAAAGCAGGCTGGCGAATTGGGCCTTGGTCCTCACCACCTTCGGCCAAGGCGTATCGAGCAAGCCGTTTGATAAGCCGTATATGCCCGGCGCCAGCGGCTTGCCGTTGCGCACATCTGCCTGGCCTCGATTGGAAAACCAGATAAGCCGGTCGCGGTCGCCAACCAGCAGATTGAAGCCATTAAACCTGTCGTCCTGGCTGACGATTTCTGCCACGTATTCTTCGGCATTCATTTCCCCGGCCAGATAGTTTGCAACCAGGACGCCGCGTGAAGGAGCATCTTCTCGCCGCTCCGAGGGCGCACGGATATTGGTCAACGCGGCGAAACGGCCGTCCCGTGTCACGCCCAGCCAAGTGCCGCCGCCTTGCAAGTCGCGCCCGGCAAAGACCTGAGGATAGTCGTCCCACCAGCCCGCAGCGGAAGCAGGACGATCATAGAATTCATCGCGATTGCCGGCGGCTATCAGCGGCATGCCTGGGATTACTTGCCAGGCGAACACGATCAGGCACATGGTGACAGGTCCAAAAAAAATTCTGAGTGACGCTCGCCGGTAATTAGCGAGTTCAATTCCGCTGCTTCGACGGCGCGAGTCAATATTGCGCCGAAATCTTGCTCAACTGCAAGGTAAATTTCCAGCCAGGTTTGATAACCCTCTTTCTCTTCGGGACGGCGCTTAACGGTGGCTGCAACGCCGTGCTCTTGCATCAGCGTTGTTTGCATCGTCAATACCCGTGTTCGCAAAACCGCAGCCTGGTCGCTACGAACCCGGTAATAGATGTACAAATCCATGTTGCGCCGCTAATGCCGAGAGTTAGCTCATGCCGGGTCGGGCAGGGCATACGGCAGTGCCGCAAACCGCAAGGCAGGGCCGTCCGCAGAACCGAGGTGTACGGTGCCTGACTGCGTGGCCGCGAGCTTGATCTCCACCAGGCAGTCCGTCTGCTCCGGAGCGCTATTTTCCGCATTGACAATCATGCCGCAAGGCTGGCCTGGGTCGGCTGGGGAAAATACTTCCATGCCGGCTTTGGTTTCCGTGGTTGAAATTGATGCCAACAATGCACGGCGCTTGAGTTTGCCGAGGTATTGGCTGCGAGCGACGATTTCTTGGCCGGGATAACAGCCTTTCTTGAAATTCACTCCGCCGATCAGTTCAAAATTGATCATCTGCGGCACGAACTGCTCTTGCGTGGCTTGCGTTATGTGGGGGATTCCGGCTTGGATTTCGGTCAGGCGCCAGACTTGGGGGCCGACCGCTTGCAGCGTTCGCGCCAGAATCGGCCAAGCTTGCTGCGCCGACTCCAAGGTCGCAATCCACTGATAGCGCGGAACGCCTGCACTATCTGCTACGCGGAGCAAGGTTCCTGCTGCGGAGTCAACTTTGCCATAAGGCGCAGCGGGCAAAACCGGAAACCATTGCGCCAGCAAGGCGGCCGCCTTGTTTCCTGCCAAGCCGAGCAGCACGTGCCCGGGCGTGGAATCGGCCAGCTTGACCTTGGCGCGCAACACAAACATTTGCAGCCGCTTTTGTACTGCGGGCTGGATCTCGCGGGGGAGTTGCAGCATGATGTTGACGCTCGATTTCCAGGCCAGGAAGGTCGCCAGCAAGCGGCCTTTCGGGGAGCAATAACCGGCCAAGCGCGCTTCGGCCGACCCGAGGTGTTCTACGTCATTGGTCAGTTGGTTATGGAGAAAATGGGCAGCATCTTCGCCGGAAACGGCGATCAAACCAAGGTGGGTAAGCGGTGCGGCAAAATCGGCGGGAAGTACGGCGGATGCGGAATTGCCTGTGAAACCGTGCACTTGGGGAGTTGCGTCCTCGGATACTCTCGCGCCGTGTTGTACAAGAAATTGCAGCCAGCTTGTCAGGATGTCAGTCATAAAATCAGGGGGATTTTTATTTAGCGTTTATCATTGAGGGTTGATTATAGTAGCGTCAGAAAAACGCGTCGGACCTCACGTTGGAATTGTCTTCAGGCATGTCATTCATAAAAAAAATTGTCGTTTTAATGCTTGTCCTCGCTTTAATCTTCGCGGGCGGCATCCTGTATTGGGCCCGCCAACCGATCATCACGAAGGATCAGCCTGCAATCGAATTCTCGATCAAGGCCGGCAGCGGCTCCAGGAGCACAGCCCAACAGATTGCCAGCGCAGGCGTGCCGGTCAATCCGATTTTGCTTGCCTTGCTGGCGCGCGGCACCGGCAAAAGCGGCAAGCTGAAGGCCGGGAATTATGAATTAAAACCGGGCACGACGCCGTTGAAGCTGATCGACCAGTTGGTACGTGGAGAATTTGCCCAAGAGGCGCTGGCCATTATCGAGGGTTGGACATTCAAGCAGATGCGTCAAGCCGTGGCGATGCACCCAGCCTTGAATCACGACACCGCCGCTCTCTCCGACAAGGATTTGCTGGCCAAAGTCAGTCCCGATTTCAAGATGCCGGAAGGTTTATTCTTCCCGGATACTTATCTGTTCGCCAAGGGGGCGAGCGATCTGCAAATCTACAAGCAGGCGCATGCGCTGCTGCTCAAGCGGCTTAACGATGCCTGGGCCAAGCGCGACCTGTCTCTGCCCTACAAGACGCCCTATGAAGCCTTGATCATGGCTTCAATCATCGAAAAGGAAACCGGTCAAAAGTCCGAGCGCGACCAGATAGCAGGCGTGTTCGTGAATCGCCTGCGGCAGGGCATGCTGCTGCAGACCGATCCAACCGTGATCTACGGCATGGGAGACAAGTATGCCGGTCAGATCCATAAACGCGATCTGCTGACCGATACACCCTACAATACCTACACCCGTGCCGGGCTGCCGCCCACGCCGATTGCGTTGCCGGGCGCCGCGTCACTGCTGGCGGCGCTCAATCCGGCCAAAACCGATTCGCTGTATTTCGTCTCGCGCGGCGATGGCACCAGCCATTTTTCAGATAACCTGGATGACCATAACCGAGCCGTCAACAAGTACCAGCGTCAACAAAATTAATGATTATGCGATTGGCAAGAATATGACCCGCGGTAAATTCATCAGCTTTGAAGGCATCGATGGGGCCGGTAAATCCACGCATCTGGCCTTTGCGGCCGAACTGTTGCGTACCGCCGGCAAGACCGTCATTACGACGCGGGAGCCAGGCGGCACCGCGTTGGGCGAAAAATTGCGAGAGTTGCTGCTGCACCAAAAAATGCATCTGGAAACCGAAGCCTTGTTGATGTTTGCTGCCCGCCGCGAACATTTGGCCCAGGTGATCGAACCGGCACTGGCGCACGGCGATTGGGTGATCTCCGACCGGTTTACAGACGCCAGTTTCGCCTATCAGGGCGGAGGGAGGAAACTGGATTTGCGAAAGCTGGAGATCCTTGAGCAGTGGGTGCATCCTCATTTGCAGCCCGACCTGACCTTGTTGTTCGATGTACCGCTGGAGGTGGCGCGGGGCAGGTTGGATGCAGCGCGCGAGCCGGATAAATTCGAGCAGGAAAAAGATGATTTTTTTGCCGCAACGCGGGCCGAATATTTGCGCCGGGCCGCCGAGTTTCCTGGCAGGTTCCGCGTCATCGACTCGAACCAACCTATACGGGATATCAAGAAAATACTTGAGAAAATCATCTTAAGTATTTGAATTTTAAATATATTTTGTTCTATTTGATGTTTTACTTTTAAAGTAGATTCTAGATTGCATGAATAGTCCGATTTTTCCTTGGCAAGAGAGCGCATGGCAGCAATTGCAGCAAATGCGGGGCCGTTTGCCGCATGCGATCCTGTTCCACGGAACCGAGGGCATAGGAAAGGCCCAATTCGCCGAGCGTTTTGCGCAATCGTTGCTGTGTGAAACGCCGGGGACAATCGGCCATGCTTGCGGTCAATGCGGCTCTTGCGGCTGGTTTTTGCAATACAGCCATCCCGATTACCGGCGGGTGCGTCCTGAAGTGCTGGAAGAAGACGAGGCTGGCGAGAGTGTGGAAGAAGGGGACGGAGGCAAGAAATCAGCGAAAGCGGCCAAGGCGCCTTCCAAGGATATTCGAATCGACCAGATCCGTGCGCTGGCCGATTTCATGAACGTCTCCACGCACCGCCAAGGCCTGCGGGTAATCGTGCTGTATCCAGCCGAAGCTTTGAACGCGGCTTCGGCCAATGCCTTGCTTAAGACACTGGAAGAACCGCCGCCCAACACCATGTTTTTGCTGGTGTCGAACAGTCTTGACCGGTTGTTGCCAACCATTCTGTCGCGTTGCCGCAAGTTCGCCCTGAGCTTGCCCACGCAAGAGGAAGCACTGGCTTGGCTGACTGCGCAAGGCGTCAAGGACGCCGATGCTTGGCTTGCCGAGCAGGGCGGCGCACCGCTCGCTGCCCACGCCTTGTCGCAAACCGACGGACGTGAAGTGATGGATGATTTCTTGCGGCAATTGGCACAGCCTGGTGTTGAGAATGCCTTGAAAACCGCTGACCGGATGCAGAAAATGCCCGTTGCCGATCTGGTTGCCTGGTTGCAGCGTTGGTTATACGATGTACTTTCTGTCAAATTTTCCGGCAGAATCCGGTATTATCCACGCTATCGGAAGGAACTTTCCGGTTTGGCAGAGCGTGTGGAAACCGGTGCCTTGTTGAGTGCGCTCAAAGGAATCAACGAGCGTCGCGCGATCGCTGAGCATCCGTTGTCCGCCAAGCTCTTCATTGAAGACATGTTGCTGGATTATTCAATACTTTTTTCCTGAAAGGACTGGGCATGGCCGACCTTCCACCGAGCGCTTCTCCCGCAAATGTTGCGAGGCCATCGGTATTGTCGCTCCCGATCAAGGAAAAAGCAGCTTTGTATGCGGCCTATATGCCGTTTTTGGTGAACGGCGGGATTTTTGTGCCGACTTCCAAGCAATACAAGATTGGCGACGAAATCTACTTGATCCTGACTTTAATGGATGACACGACCAAGTACCCGATCGCCGGGAAGATTGCCTGGATCACTCCGGCCGGCGCCAACAATAACAAGGCGCAAGGGATCGGTGTGCATTTTTCGGCGGATGAGAGCGGTGCACGGGTCAAGCAGCGCATCGAAGAATTGCTGGGTGCTGCGATCGGCTCTTCGCGCGCCACGCATACTCTGTAAATGAATTTGCTGTACTGTAAAGAGAGGCCGATAAGCTCGGCAAGCGGATAGAATTCAAGGAGCTGGAGACAAAATTCTGCACGGCCCAATCTCGAGGCTGCCCGCTACGTTCTGTCTACATTTTCCTGGCATTTTCCCGTAGCTCGGGCGCGCCGCGCAACCCGTACAATGTCGCCCATGTATATCGATTCCCACTGCCATATCAATTTTCCAGAACTTGCCGTACGCTTGCCTGAGATCTTCGGCAAGATGGCCGAGAACCGTGTCAGCCATGCACTATGCGTTTCGGTTGATCTGCCCGATTTTCCACAAGTACTTGATCTTGCTGAGAAATATCCGAATGTCTATGCTTCGGTCGGCGTCCATCCAGACTACGAAGACACTCCTGAGCCCAGCGTCGAGGAGCTGGTCCGCCTGTCACGGCATCCGAAAATCGTCGCAATCGGTGAAACCGGGCTGGATTACTACCGTCTGACCGGCGACCTTGAGTGGCAGCGCGAGCGCTTCCGCAACCACATCCGTGCCTCGCGAGCTACCGGGAAACCGCTGATTATCCATACTCGCGCCGCCTCCGAGGATACGATACGCATCATGCGTGAAGAGGGCGCCGGTACCGGGCAGGGCGGCGCTGCGGGCGTCATGCACTGTTTTACCGAATCCTTGGAGATCGCTGAAGCGGCCATGGAGATGGGGTTTTATATTTCATTTTCCGGCATCGTGACCTTCAAGAATGCCAAGGAATTGCAGGCGGTGGCGCTCGCAGTACCGCTGGAACGCATGCTGATCGAGACTGATTCCCCCTACCTGGCGCCGGTGCCGCATCGCGGAAAGATGAATGAACCCGGCTTTGTCTGCCATGTGGCAGAGTTCCTGGCGAAACTGAAGGGATTGCCTCTGGAGCGGGTTGCGCAGCAGACGACAGATAATTTTTTTAATTTATTCAAGGCTATACGTTAATAAATTAATGTTAAATATCAGAAATACTTTCAGGCATGTTTTCCTGATCGCCGCATTTGCATTATTGCCGTCTTTGAGTGCAGCAGGCGCCTATGATGATTTTTTTCGGGCGGTCAAGCTCGATGATGCTCCGACCATCACGTCGTTGTTGCGGCGCGGCCTCGATCCCAACTTGATCGAGGCCGAACGCGGGGATACCGGCCTGATCCTGGCAATGCGGGAAGGTTCGATGAGTGTGTTCGAGGTATTGATCAATGCATACAACATCGACCTCGAGGCCAAGGCGCGCAACGGCGACACGGCTTTGATGCTGGCTGCTTTCAAGGGGAACAAGCAGGCGGTCGCGGAACTTTTGGAAAAAGGCGCGGAACCGAACCGGCCTGGCTGGACCGCCTTGCATTATGCCGCCGCCATCGGTAATAACGAGATTGTGCGGTTGCTGTTGGATAAGTCCGCTTACATCGATGCCGAATCGCCTAACAAGACCACGCCGATCATGATGGCCGCGCGCGGCGGGCATATCCTGACGGTCAAACTGCTGCTCGATGAAGGCGCGGATGCCACCTTGAAGAACGATCTCGGCATGAGCGCAATCGATTTCGCCAAGAAATATGAATTCAATGACATCGTGGAAGGCTTGACCTATCGGCTTAAAAAAGCGGGCAAGCTTTAAGAACCTATCTCAGCAGGGAGCACGCCCGGCTTGCCGCCCCATTCAGAAGCGGGGGCGGTGTTGGTCGTTGTAGCATGGCTCGCCATGCGTCCTCCTCCCGCCTTGCCCGCGCTCCGGATGGCCCGCAAGCCGGGCGCGCTTCCTTGAGATAGGTTCTAGAGCAGTTTCAGCCTGACCGTACACGGCCAATCTTGCGCCTGCGATGCTCACCGTACCATTCGTACGGTTGCGCTTCTCGGCTCAACCTTGGCTCCTGTACAGTCAGGCTGAAACTGCTCTAGAGCCTCTAGATAAATGTAAAAGCCGCTGGCGTGGTTGCTTCTCCTTGCCGTACGTTCGTACGTCTGCGTCGGCGCGCCTGGCCAGCGGCATTTATTTAGAGGCTCTAAGGGAGCTCTAAAAATTACTAAAATCGAAAACAGGTTTTTGCTCTTCGGAAATTGAGTAAGATTGCAGTTTATGACCTTTCTTTTGATGGAAGCAGTATGCGCCTATCGAGTTTCCTGATCGCATGTTTTGGCATCATCGTGCTTACCTGTGATGCGCATGCGCAGGAATCTCTGACGCTGAAAAAAATCAAGGAAACCGGCATTATCACGCTCGGTTTCCGGGATGGGTCGATGCCGTTTTCTTATCTCGACGATAAGCAGCGCCCGATCGGTTACTCGATCGATCTGTGCTACTACGTGGTCGATGCGGTAAAAGAAAAACTGAAACTGCAAAACCTCGAAGTCAAACTCAGCCCGGTACGCTCGGCCAACCGGATTCCCTTCCTGACCAACGACATTATCGACCTGGAATGCGGCACCACCACCAATACGCTGGAGCGGCAAAAACTGGTCGGTTTTACGGTGACGACCTTTGTCGCCAACAGCGGCATCGTATCCAAGAAGGCACTGGATATCCGCAGCGTGAACGATATGAGAAACCAAGCGGTGGTGTCGACCGCCGGCAGCACCCACCTGAAGATACTGGCCGACATCAACCGCAGCCAGGATCTTGACATGCTGGTGCTGGCAGGCAAGGACAATGTCGAGGCTTTCCAAATGGTCGAGACCGACCGTGTGGCGGCCTTCGTGATGGACGATGTATTGTTGCATGCGCTGGTTGCCAGCAGCCGCAGTCCCTCTGATTATGTGATTTCGAATTCGGGCTTGTCGGTCGAACCCTACGGCATCGGCGTGCGCAAGACCGACCCGGAATTCAAGCGCCTGGCCGACGAGGCGATCATCAAGCTATTCAACAGCGGCGAGATCAACCGGATCTATCAGAAATGGTTCCAGTCGCCGATCCCGCCCAAGCAGATCAACCTGAAAATGCCGATGAGCGCGGCGCTCAAGAAGGTGATTGCGCGTCCGACCGATTCGGGCCTTGCGGCCGATTACAAATAGTTCTGTGCGCACGAGGCGCTACGCATCCTCACTCGCTGCCGGCCGATAGTTTTCAATCACGATGCCATGCCGGTGCATCTTGTCATACAAGGTCTTTTTTGCGATGCCGAGTGCTTCGCTGACCGCCTGCGGACGGCCGCTGTACTGCTTCAGCGCTTGCTCGATCAACGCTTTTTCGACGATATCCATCTGTTGCACGAGTGTCTGCTGCGGCGCTTCCGGCGCCGCCGATGCGCTCGCACGCACTCCCGGCAAGCCCAGCACGAAGCGATCCGCCATGTTGCGCAATTCACGTACGTTGCCCGGCCAGTCGGCGGCCATCAGTCCGCGCATCTGGTGTCCCGGCACTGACGGCGCCTCGCGGCCGTAGCGCACCGCCGCTTGCAGAACAAAATGTTCAAACAGGATCGGGATATCCTCGCGCCGGTCGCGCAGCGCAGGCAGTTCCAGCACCGCGACGTTGAGGCGGTAATACAGGTCGCTGCGGAATTTGTGCTGCGCGCTCAACTCTTTCAGGTCGCACTTGGTAGCTGCGACGATGCGGAAATCCACGCGGATCTCTTCGTTCGACCCGAGCCGCTCGATCTTGCGCTCCTGCAGTGCGCGCAAGAGCTTGACCTGGAACGGCATGGGCATGCTTTCGATTTCGTCGAGCAGCAGGGTGCCGCCATTGGCATGCTCGATCTTGCCGATGCGGCGCTTGCCGGCATTGGTGAATGCGCCGGCCTCGTGACCAAAAATCTCGCTCTCGAATAGCGATTCCGGCAAGCCGCCGCAATTGATCGCAACGAAATTCGCCTTGTGGCGCTTGCTATGGTCATGCAGGCAACGTGCCACCAATTCCTTGCCGGTCCCGGTCTCGCCGACTACCAGCACGTCGGCCGAGGTGTCGGCCAGGTTCAGGATCTGGCGCCGCAGTGCATCGATCGCCGGAGATTTGCCGAGCAAGACCGCTTCGACACCGGTTTTGTTTTCAAGCCGGCGGCGCAGCGTCTCGATTTCCAATCGTAGTTCGCGTTTTTCCATCGCGCGGTTGGCCACCTCGACCAGCCGCTCCATTGGAAACGGTTTCTCGATGAAGTCATAGGCGCCGTGCTGCATCGCCTGTACTGCCATCGATACATCGCCGTGTCCTGTGACCAGGATCATCGGTATTGTCGGGTCGGTCTCGACCACATGGCGCAGCAAGCCGAAGCCGTCCATGCCCGGCAACCGCACATCACTGATGACGATGCCCTGCAGGCTGGGGACGATGAGCGGGACGGCATGTTCGGCGGACTCGCAGGGATGGACTTTGAAGCCGTTCAGTACCAGCGTTTCTGTGACGCTGCTGCGGACTTGCGGGTCGTCCTCGACAAATATGATTTTGAATCCTTCATGCATTATTCTGTTCCTCCACCAGTTTGAGATCGAACTCGAAGGCCGCGCCTCCCTCGACATTCATCGCGCGCAAGGTCCCGCCGAACTCGTGCACGATACCCGAGGATATTACCAGCCCCAGGCCGAGACCTTCACCTGGCGGCTTGGTGCTGAAAAACGGTTCGAACAGCCGCGGCAGGACCTCCCGAGGAATCCCCGGACCGCTGTCGGCGACCCTCACCATGACACGCTGGCCGGCGGTCCAGGCGCGTACCGACAAGGTTTTGCCGGATGTGTCTTTCATCGCGTCCAGCGCGTTGCCGAACAGGTTGAGCAATACCTGCTCCAACCGGTTCTCGTCGCAGAATACGCGTAGGGATTCCTGCAGGTCGATTTGCAGCGTGATTTCTTCCGAGCAGATCCGGTTATCGAGCACCACCAGTACATTTTCGACGGCTGTCGCCAGCCGTACCGGTTTGTTTGTCAGCGGCGCCTTGCGCGCGAAGGATTTCAGTTGCGTGGTGATGCGCCCCATGCGGTCGGTCAGGTCGGCGATCGACTTCAGGTTCTTGTCCAGACCCTCGATGCTGCCGCGCTGGAGCAGCAGGCGGGAATTGTAGGAGAGTGCGCGCAACGCGGTCAGGGGCTGGTTGATTTCATGCGTGACGCTGACCGACATTTGGCCCAGCATCGCCAGTTTGCTGGCCTGCACGAGTTCCAGGTTGGCTTGGCGCAGTTCGGCGGTGCGCTGCTCGACCCGCAATTCCAGTTCGTCATGCGCACGCTGCAGCGCTTCACGCGCGGCCAAGCGGTTGGCAATCGCGCGCCGGCGCTGCAGTAGATACATACCGAGCAAGCCGATGAAACCGCTCAACGCGCCGGCGCCGAATGCGGTATAGCGCGCGTTGGCCCAGACCGGTGCGGCGTTGGACAACGCGATCAAGCGCCAGTCCGGACGCGCCACCGGCTTCTCCTGCACCACGTACTGCGTTTGGGAGGCGGTCGTGCCCGCAGCCGGCAGGCTTACCAGATAGCTGCCATGCGCCAGTTTGCGCTCCAGGGTCATGCCGAGCGATTCGATGGTTCTGGACGGATAGCGCCCCAGGCTGACCAGCCGGTCATGCTGATGCGGCGTGAGTTTTGCCATGGTCTTGTATTTCCAGTCGTGGATCGACGAAATGACGATCACGTCGTTTTCATCGACTACCAGCAGCTTGTCGCTTTCAGAGCGTGAACCGGAAGCGACCCAGGTTGATTCGATCGGCTCCAGGCTGATCTTTACTGCGGCGACGCCGACGATACTGCCATTCACCCGGATCGGCTGGCCAAAGTAATATTCGGGCGCGCCGCTCAGCGGTGCGGCGGAAAAATAGCGCGCTTGTCCACCCTGCAGCGCATCGGCAAAATAGGGTTTGGCCGAAAAATTCATCCCGACGAAACTCTCGTTCTGATAACCGTTGCTGGATGCCAGCACGATACCTGCGGTATCGAGCACGAAGATGGCGAGCGATCCTGCCTTGACGTTCAGGCTGGCGAGCCGCTTGTTCACTTTCTCGCGCAGTCGCGGGCCGCCGCGTGCCGTCAGCAGGGACAGCACGTCCTCGTCCAGCGTCAGGATGCTCGGCAGGTACTCGTAGCGGCCCAGTTCGCTTTCGAGTCCCGATGCATACAGATCAAGTTGCTGCACCGAGACTTCGTCCAGGCGCGCATATTCCCGGCGCTCGCTCCAAAAATATGCGAACACCATCGCCCCCGCGCAAAACGCAAGGATGCTGATCCACGCCAGCAGGTTACCAGCGGAACGATAGATGCGGGACTTCCAAAACGATTGCAAATTAATCCTTGGTTTGCCGCCGGTTTCGCAGCGGGCGCCGATCATGAAAACCTCATCGGAGGCGGAACGCGCGTTCATCTTACCAAGCCCCTTGGTCGTATGTAAGTGCTTGTCTATGCAGCAGCGCGCGACTGCCGCAAGTGTTCCGGCGGCGGTTCTCGCGCAGATGGAGGGCGTCGTGTAGATATCCGCACGGGCCAAGCGGCTGCAGTGTAATTCGCCGCGCATTCTTGCGATGCGCTGCAGGCTGCGTTCTGTAAAAAAATCAGGCAAATCAAGCATCTGCGTTGCCGCCCCGGCCTGGCTTGCGGTTGGCACGCTTTCTGCGAAGGGAAAACGACATAAGCACGACGACCATTGGATCGTCACCGGAGGGACAACGCGGAATCGGGCATCTTCTATCAACGGACCGACCGCGCTGGCCGCAAATTAAAACAAACACAATCGAGGCGCCGCATGAAACGATCCTATTCTCCGACCATTTTGCTCTACTGTTTTTCCGACGCGGGCGGCAGCGCCTTGATCTTTCGGGATTGGCAGCGTGCCTTCCCGGAGAATATCCGGGTTCGTCCGGTCGAATTGCCGGGGCGCGGCATGCGTATCAACGCACCCCTGATTCACGATTATCGGAGTCTGATCCTGACCTTGACGCGTGAGATCGCCGAGGACATCGCGAACACGCGGCGCCAGGGCGGTGATGTGCTGTATGCCGGCTTCGGGCATGGCGCCGGCGCCGTCTTCAATTTCGCGGTGTGCTCGCGTCTGTCGCAACGTCTGCGGCAAGCGCCTGCGCATTGCTTTCTCTCCGGTGGATTGCCGTTTCACGTGGAAAGAAAAAAGCTCTCGATGCTGGACGACGCGGAACTTGCCGAGGAAATGCGCAGGCTCCCGGGAGCGCAGCACGCAGCGTTCGGCCAGACCGAATTGATGAATTTTTACCTTCCCATTTTCAGGGCCGATTGCGCTGCGCATGAGCAGTCGGTACTTGATCGCGAGCGCCGCCTGGATTGTCCGCTGACATTGTTTGCCGCCGCCGGAGATGCACAGGCGCCGGCACAAACAATGTGGGGTTGGGATCGCTACACTGCCTACGCGACGCGCAACGTGCTGCTGCAAGGCGATCAAGCTGCAGGCTTGCATGCGCCTGAACTGATGATCGAACACATCCGTGACACGATTGATTATTCGAGCTTCCGGCAGCCGGGTATGCTGGCATAGCCCGATTGCGAACAGCGCATTGAAATTTTGGCAGGAGCGCTCGGTGCGCGGCGCCGCAAAAAAAAACAAGCTCGCTGCGACGTTCCATTCCCCTTGGATCGGGGCTACACTAGACTCGCTTATGATCCACGAGGCCGCACCTTCACCAAAGAGAAAGGGGAATTGAATGCAAACGAAGAAATTCATCCAAGCCGCATCGGTAGCGCTCTTCCTGTCGATTCTTGCCATGCCCTTGCAAGCGCGCCAGGGTCCGCAAGGAAAAAAGGAAAAGACCGTCGGTCCCAACGCCGGCGGACAGGTGTCGGGGGAAAGAACGGTCAGCGGGCCGAATGCCTCATCCTCGGTTTCCATGTCCGGGCCGGACGGCAAGAGCGTGACGGGTAGCGCAACCTCGACCGTGGTCGGCGGCAAAGCCAAGGGCGAGGCTACGGTCACCACGTCCGGCGGCAGGAGTGCGACCGCACAAGGCAGCGGCTCAGTGAAGGGCAACACTGCAACGGGCAGCGGCAGCGTGCAGACCGCCAGAGGTCGCGGCGTTACTGGAAGCGGCTCGGCAACCAAGACCGATTCAGGCGTTACCGCCAGCGGGACCGCCACCACCAACAGCGGCAAGACCGCCAGCGGTTCTGTCAGCGGCAGCAAGGATGGCGGCACCGTTTCGGTCGATACGGCCAAAGGAACAAAAAGTGCGAATTACGGTAATCAGCGTTAGCGCCTGATTGAGTTCATAACGGGCATCAGGGATTTTTCAAAGCGGATCGCCAGGTTCGCGAAATGCGCCGGTTTGGGTTTGCACTCCACGGATCTTGCCTATTTCTTCGTAGTCCAACTCCTGTGGCCGCAGGACAGATTTGTCCTGTGGGTTTTGCCGGCTTGGGGGCCGCCAATCTTTGGAGTTTGCTTCCAGGTCGCTTTCTTTTCCTTTTGAAAGTATCGGTGCTATGAAAAATCCATTTATGAGCATATTCCTGAGCGGTGCAAATAGGGTTGCAGGAACGGCTCGGGCGCGCGCCACTGCAGCAGCCAAGCGTGAGGCAACGAAAAATGCGAAGCAGATGACCAAAGCATGGACGGATGCTCTGTTTCCCCATGTGCCTGCATCCAGAAAAAAGAAGAGATTGAAGAAGTAGGTTTATCCCTCATTCAATTGAACAAAAAAGCCTCGCGTCGCGGGGCTTTTTTCTGCCGAACGCAGTCCTGGCGCGAATGGATATCGCAATTGAATCGATTACAGGTCGCGTTTGACGGTGAGAAGGTTGCAGAAAATCCGTCGAATGTTTTTTCATGGAAATTATATTCATTCGGTGTGGATATTACATCGCAGCAGTGTGAGAAATTGCACTTCGGCAGTGTATAAAAATCCGCCCTGCCAAGAGTGTGTGAGTGTGAAAAAACGCACGCCTTGTCCGTCATTTTTACTTGCCTTAAATTTATTATTTAAATTAAATCAAAGGCTTGATTTAATTTAGTCGCAAGGAAAATCGATGGCATGTTTTCTGCAGATCCTTCTCTCGACTATTGCCGTTTCAGAGTTTCGCATGCTCTGGCAATGGCATGATTTATGGCGGTAATGGTAGAAACGCTTTCTAAAAATACGACTTTTGCCGGCGATATAAGCAAACCAATTTCAGGCTGGTGCGGTTAAGATCAAAAAGAAAATATAAGGATGTCCACGAAGGCATCCGAAGGAGACGATCTTGCTAGAAGAAATTGCTGCAGATGCGCCTTCGCGTGCGCAGAATTCTCCCCATCCGATATGGCTTTTTCGTCATTGGAAAGCGAGCGGCCCGCAACAAGCAGAATCGAAATTGCTGTGCTGCCGAAGAGATAGACTGATCTCTGCCGTTTGGACCCGCAAGGCGAACATGAAGCTTGCTTTCTCCGCGGACTCACACCCCTCATCTCCCGTCAAATTTGGCACGATCTTTTTCAATTTTTTTCCTGTTGAGCTGATGCCGGCAGATAACTCATTTTTAGTTTTTGAGTTGATTGAAAGGCCGGTCAAAAAATCGGCGAAGTACTTTGCGTTACATCGAAATAGAGAGAAAGAGTTTTCTGGAAATCCCATATTTTCGGGATTGTTAAGGCCGTTCCGAAGGCCTACGATGCGTTCGGTTTTTAAACACCCGACATATCGAGGCAGGATAGAACATGAGTAAGCAGAAATCGAACAGCGATCTCGCAACGGCAGAAAAGGAAACGCCGCCTTTTTTGAGAATCAATGAACTGATTGCCGGATACGCAGAATTACAGCCATCGCGCGATGCGCTGGTATTCCTCGAAAATGGTGAAGATCAATCGGCAGCGCTCGACTACCGCGCATTGCATCAGCGTGCAATGGCCATTGCGGCCGAACTCAAGCATCGCGGCTTGCAAGGCGAGCGCGTCTTGTTGTTGCTGCCGTCTGGCATGGAATATGTGCTCGCATTTTTTGGATGCTTGTATGCAGGCGTGGTGGCGGTTCCTGCTTACCCGCCGAGAAACAACTGGCATGCCGAACGTGTCGCCGTGATTGCGCGCGATGCCGGTGCGTGTGCGACCTTGACGTTGTCGAACCTCGGCAGCGAGATAAGCGCCAGATTGCTGGATGCCGGTTCATCCGCCGCCGAGGCGATCATCGCGATTGATCGGATCGACCTGATGCGCGCGGGTTTTGCTGAGCAGCAGATCGGCGCGGATACGCTGGCTTATCTGCAGTACACATCGGGCTCGACCGGCAACCCGAAAGGCGTGATGGTGCGCCATGGCGATCTGCTGAAAAATTGCGCGTTGTACAGCGCCGCGCTCGGCCTCGAAAAAGGGGAAACGCTGGTGTCGTGGCTGCCGATTTTCCATGACATGGGCCTGGTTCAGGGCATCGTGATGCCGCTGACGCTTGGCGGCACCGCGGTCTTCATGCCGCCGGCAGCCTTGCTGCAAAAGCCGGTGAGTTGGCTGCGCGCGATCAGCCGCTATCGGGCCGCTTTCAGTGGCGGCCCCAACTTCGCATATGAGCTGTGCGCGAGCAAAACCGCGCCGGAAGAATTGGACGGGCTCGATTTGTCCTGCTGGCGTGCGGCGCTCAATGCCGCCGAGCCGATTTCACCGGCGACCGTGCGCAAGTTCGCGGAGAAATTTTCCGCTGCCGGACTCCAATCCACGACGCTGATCGGCGGCTTCGGTCTGGCCGAAGCGACGCTCTACGTGAGCTGCGGCAAAGCAGGCGAAGCTGTGCCGGCGTTATGGATAAACAGGCATGCCCTGGAACAGGGACGCGTTGAAATCGGCGCCGCGGAACAACCCGGTTGCCAAGCCTTGATCAGCAGCGGCGTGGTGGGCGTCGATCCCGAAGTATGCATCGTCGATGCCGAGCGCGGCCAGCGTTGCGCCCCATCCGAGATTGGCGAGATCTGGGTTTGCGGCAGCAGCGTCTGCGCCGGCTATTGGCAACTCGAACGCGAAACGAAAGAAACGTTCGGCGCCACGCTGGCGGAGCGGCCGGGCCGGCGCTATATGCGTACCGGCGACCTGGGTTTCATCCATGACGGTCAGCTGTATGTGACCGGCCGCCTGAAAGATTTGATCATCATCCGCGGCGCCAACCACTATCCGCAAGATCTTGAACAGACTGCGGAAAATTCCCACCCCGCTTTGCGCAAGGGCGGATGGGGTGCGGCGTTCACGCTCGATGATGCGCCCGATGCGCCGCAACTGGTGCTGGTGCATGAGGTCGAGCGCACCGCGCGCAAGAAGCTGGATGTAAACGAGGTCGGCTTGGCGGTGATGCAGGCCATCACCGGGCAGCATGGCATCGACGTCGATATCGTGGTGTTGGTGGAACCGGCCGGCGTGCCGAAAACATCGAGCGGGAAAATCCAGCGCAAGCCATGCAAGCAGCTTTTTCTCGACAATGAATTGCGTGAAATCGGACGTTGGCAACGTGCCGGCAAAGGCGTGCCGCACCAGGCGGCACGCAGTGCAAAAACCTCGCCGAACCGCATCGCATTGGAAGGCTTGTTGCGCGACTTGGTGATGCGCCTGGGCGGGCTTCCAGCAGACAGAATTTCCATGCGCCAGCCGTTTTCCGCACTTGGGTTGAACTCCTTGAAGCTGGTGGAAATGCTGACCGAACTGGGACAAGCGCTGGACCGGGTGCTGGCGCCCGGCCTGGCCTTCGAATATCCGACGATCGAAGACTTGGCAGGCTATCTGAGCGGCGCCGCAGGTGCGCCGGCGATGCGGGAGCAGGGCGGTTTCGAACCGGTCGCGATCATCGGCATGAGCTGCCGTTTTCCGGGCGCCGACGGGCCGGAACAGTTTTGGGAAATGCTCAAGCACGGCCGCAGTGCGATTACGGAAATTCCTTCCGAGCGCAGTGCGCTGACCGGTTTTCAAGCCGGCGCAGGGGATGCCTTCCGCTGGGGTGGCTTCCTGTCCGACGTCGACGCTTTCGATGCATCGCTGTTCGGGATTTCGCCGCGCGAGGCGCAGAGCATCGATCCGCAGCAACGGCTTCTGCTTGAAACCGCCTGGCATGCGCTGGAGTCGGCCGGTGTCGCGCCGAACCGTCTGGCCGGCAGTGCGACCGGCGTTTTCATCGGCGTGAGCGCCAATGATTATTTCCGTCTGCAGCGCGCGGCCGGCGCTGGCCAGGACATCCATTCCGGAACCGGCAGCGCACTCAGCATTGCGGCCAACCGCATTTCGTATTGCCTTGGTTTGCAAGGGCCGAGCATGGCGCTCGATACGGCTTGTTCTTCTTCCCTGGTCGCGGTGCACCAGGCTTGCCGCAGTTTGGCTGTTGGCGAAAGCAGTCTTGCATTGGCGGGCGGCGTGAACCTGGTGCTGTCGCCCGACTATGGCGCTATCTTCAGCCAGGCGCAGATGCTGTCGCCGAGCGGGCGTTGCCATACCTTCGGCGCTGCTGCAGACGGGTATGTGCGCGGAGAAGGATGCGGCGTCGTGGTGTTGAAATTGCTGCGTGATGCCGAGCGTGACGGCGACCGGATTCTCGGCGTCATCCGCGGCTCGGCGGTGAATCAGGATGGCCCCAGCAATGGCCTGACCGCGCCCAATGCTTTGGCGCAGCAGCAGGTGATCCGCGCTGCGTTGCAGCAGGCCGGCCTGAGGCCGGACGCGATTTCCTACGTGGAGACGCATGGCACCGGCACGCCGCTGGGTGATCCGATCGAGGTCGGCGCGTTGCAGGCGGTGCTTGACGGCGCCGCTTCCGAAGCACAGCCGCCGTGCTGGCTCGGCGCGGCCAAGCCCAACATTGGCCACCTGGAACCGGCTGCCGGCATCGCCGGATTGATCAAGACCGTGCTGGTTCTCCAGCATGGGCAAATTCCGCCCGTGTGCACGGCGGGCAGCCAAAATCCGCATATCGATTTGAATGGCAGCCGCGTGCGGATTCCGCGCGAACTGGTCGACTGGCCGAAGGGCGGAGAAGGGCCGCGCCGTGCCGGCGTCAGTTCATTCGGATTCGGCGGCACCAATGCGCATCTGATTGTCGAAGCTGCGCCGGCGGCCGTCGTCGGGCAACAATCCGTTTCCAAGGAGGCCTTCCTGCTGAGCCTGTCTGCCAACAGCGCGGCCAGCCTGCGCGGCTTGGCGAGTCAATATGCGAGGCTGGTCGAGGCGTCCGATACCGTCACGCTCGGTGCGATTTGCGAGGGGGCCTACAGACGGCGCGCGCATTTGCCGGAACGGCTTGCCGTCGCGGCGGCCGGGCCGCAACAGATGGCGCAGGCGCTGGCCGCGTTTGCGGCCGATTCCGGAACTGTTGCGCCGCGACTCGCTACAGGCCGCGCACGGCAACGCAGGCGGATTGCCTTCCTGTTCACCGGACAGGGCGCGCAATACGCCGGCATGGGGCAGGGCTTGTATCGTTCCGAACCGTTTTTCAGGGAATACCTCGACCGCTGCGATGCCGTCCTGCAGCCCTTGCTGGGACATTCGGTGTGCGCCATATTGTTCGGCGGCGAGACTGCCCTGCTGGATGACACGCGCTACGCACAGCCGGCCGTGGTCGCGTTGGAGCTGGCGCTGGCGGAACTGCTGCGGCACTACGGTGTAGAGCCGGAATTCGTGTGCGGCCATAGCGTGGGCGAATACGCTGCCGCTTGCGTTGCCGGCTTGCTCGATCTCGAAACGACGCTGAAGCTGGTGGCTCGGCGCGGCAGCTTGATGGCCGCAGCACCGGGACAGGGTGCGATGCTGTCGGTCGCTGCTTCCGCGCAACGGGTGCATGGCATGCTTGCCGAGATCGGCAGCACGCTGGAAATCGCAGCCGTCAACGCGCCGAATCAATTGGTGCTCTCCGGTCCATGCGGTGACATCGATGCGGCGCTCGAACTGTTCACGCGCGGCGGCATCGATGCTACGCGCTTGAAAGTCAGCCACGCTTTCCACTCACGCTTGATGGACCCGATTCTTGACGATTTCCGGGCGGCGTTGGCGGCTACGGTATTCCGTCCGGCCGGATTGCGCATGATTCCATCTTGCGGCACACCGGATGCGCGTCTCGATCATCCGGATTACTGGGTAGAGCAGTTGCGGCAGCCGGTGCGTTTTGCCGATGCGGTCGCCGCGCTGGCGTCCGCCGGCGCCGATACCTTTGTCGAAGCCGGACCGATGCCCGTGCTGTCACGCCTCGCCGCGCGCACCTTGCATGATGTGAACTGGATAGCCCCAATGCAGAAGGGCGCGGACGAGCCATTGCATTTGCTTGAAGCATTGGGCGCCTTGTTCGTCAATGGCGTCGAACTACGCTTCGGCGGCGCCGGAAAATTCATGGACCTGCCGGTTTCATTGCCGTTGTATGCGTTCGATCGCGCGCGCCACTGGTTCAGCGCTGCTGCGCCGGCATCCGGCGCAATGCGCGCCGTGCCGGCAACCGCTTCCATCGCGGGCCGCCGTCTCGATATCGGCTTGGAGGATATTGCCTGCTTTGAAACCGCTTTGCCGAATGACGCGGCCTCCTATCTCGAGGACCACAGACTGCGCGGCCGCGCGGTGATGCCGGGCGCTGCTTATGCCAGCCTGATGCTGAGCGCGGCGCAACAGGCCGGCATCGCGGTAAATGGTGCGGCGCTGTCGCTGCAGGCGCTGGAATTTTTCCGCCCGCTCGATCTGACCCAAGGCGAACTGCGGGTGCAAACCATCCTCCAGCGCCGCCAGCAGGACGATGCGGACGACGCGCTGCCGGGCGGCTGGTCGGCGCGTGTGCTGGCCTGGGATGGCGCGAGTTGGGACACTTATGCATCCGGCAAGCTGTACAGCACGGTGCAGCAGAACGCGCCGCGTGGAACGCCGCTGCCGACGAATGGCGAACTGCGTGATCTCACCGCGTTCTATAGCCATTGGGCGCGGGAGGGGCTGGAATATGGACCGCGCTTCCAGGGGTTGCGGCATCTGTCGATTGACGCCGGCACGGCCAGGGCTTCGGTGGCGCTGGACGATGCGGATGCATCCAGTGTGCATGCGGTTCTGCATCCCGTGTTGCTGGATGCCGCGTTCCAGGCTGTCGGCGCCCTGCTCGGCGAGAGCCGGGAACATCAAGGCCTGGCGCCGTTGCCCACCAGCGTGGACGAACTGCTGGTATTCGCCGTCGGCGAGGGTGTGTTGAGAGTCGAAGCGTGCTTGGATGCGGCTTCGAGCGACAGGAAGATCGTCGCCGACCTGACGCTGTACGACGAACGCGGCACCCTCGTCGCAAGAGTGCGCGGATTGCACCTGAGCATGGTTTCCCTTGCTGCGCTTGCCGGCATGCCATCCGCTGCCTCGCCGCAGTATCTGGTGAATCAGTGGATGGCGGCAGAAGTTCCCGAGGCACAACGGAAACCGTGGCTGATGATGACGGAAGATTCTGCCGCGCCCTCGCTTTCAGCAGTGCAGGCGCATCAGCTTGCCTGCAGCCTGGCGAATATGTCGCAATTCGAAAGCGCGCTCGGAAACGCGCCGCTTTCGTTGGCTGCCGCCGCAGGTCTGATCGTGCACCTGCAAGCGGAGCCGGAGGATGACGATCCGGCACAGCGCTGTATCCGTTTGTGCCGGCAGCTGCAGCATCTGCTGGTTGTCTTGGCGGGCATTGACGGTCTTCCTGCCGGCTTCAAGGTCGGTGTGCTGACGCGCGCCGCGGTATCGATACACGGCGAGCAGGCCGGTTTGGCGCACGCGGGGGCGGCGGCGATGCTGCGTTCGGCGGCGCTCGAATATCCCCAATTGTCCTTGTGCCAGATCGACCTCCCGGCGCATCTCGATCATGCCGGTCACGAGGCTTTGAGCCGTGCCTTGGCGAGCGACGAAACGCATCTGGCGATTCGCGGCGGCGCAGTCCATGCGCCGCGCGTGCAGGCCGGGAAAATGCCGCAGATTTCCACTGCGACCGCAATTCGCCGGGATGCCGCGTACCTGATCAGCGGCGGCACTGGGGGGCTCGGTCTTGCGCTGGCGGAATGGCTGCTCAAGGCCGGTGCCGGGCGCATCGTGCTGGCCGCGCGCCGTGCGGAAGCGGATGAGCGCATCGGCAAACTGATCGATGATGGCCGTGCACGCGGCGTCGAAATCCTGCTGCGCAGAGCCGATTTGAGCTGCGAGGCGGATGTGGCGGAACTGTTTGCAGAACTGGGCACAGGTCCGCTGCCATTGCGCGGTATTTTCCACGCAGCTGGTGTGTTGCGCGACCATCCGCTGGCCGGCCTGGAGGAGCAGGACTGGCATGCGGTGATCAATGCCAAGGCCGCATCAGCCTTGCTGCTCGATCGTTACAGCCGGAAATTCGCACTCGATCATTTCGTCTTGTTTTCATCGATTGCTGCAAGCTTCGGGTCGGCCGGGCAGTGCAATTACGCCGCCGCGAATGGCTTGATCGACGCATTGGCCGCGCGGCGCAGGCAGCAGGGCTTATGTGGGCTCAGCATCAATTGGGGACCATGGGCCGAGGTCGGCATGGCCAGTGACGCGGCATTGGCGCAACGCTTGAGCCGGCAGGGTCTGCTGCCGATGGCGCCGCGCGCCGCGCTCAATGCTTTCGATGCCGTGCTGCATGGAGGACAGGCGCAAGCAGGTATCGCCGCGCTCGACTGGCCGCGCTTTACCGGCAGCTACGCGGTGCTGCCGAGCGTGTTGCGCGGCATCGCGCAGGCGCACGGCACCGGTTCGGCAGACAAGGGCGAATCACTGATTTCAGCCGAAGCGCTCGCGGCGCTCGATGCAGGCGCAGCCGGCCTGGCGATTCGCCGTGCGCTTGCCGACCTGTTGCGGCAGGTCTTGCGCAGCGGCGACAACGGCCCGCTGGCCGAGGGCAAGGATCCGCGCGATCTGCGCCTGTCTTCGCTGGGTGTCGATTCCTTGATGGCGACCGAATTGCGTAATCGCGTGCGCGCCTGGATCAATGTCGATTTGCCGGCGCATCTGCTGATCGGCAACAGCTCGGTGGAAGAAGTATCCGACCTGATCTACCAGAAGGTCTTGCTCGCTTACCTGAGCTCGGCCGCACCTGACGCCGACGCGGCGATCGACGATGGAGAGGAATTCGTATTATGACGATGATGGTTTTGTTGCAGGAATTGCGCCAGCGCGGCATCACGCTCGCCGCACAGGGCGACAACCTGAAAATCAACGCGCCTCAAGGGGCCCTGGACGCCGATTTGCGCGCCCGTCTGGCCACTCATAAACCGGCCATGCTGCGCTGGCTGCGAGAGTCGAGCCAAGCCGGCGAAACGCCGCTGCCGGTATGCGTACCGGATGCCGAGCACAGGCACGAACCGTTCCCGTTGTCGGACATGCAACTGGGTTTTTACATGGCGGACGATCCGTACATGGAGTTTCATGTGAGGCCGCATTACTACATCGAGAAAAAAGTCGCCGGGCTCGACCTGCTGCGTTATGAGGCAGCCTGGAACAAGGCGCTCATGCGCCATAAGGGCGAACTGGTCACGGTGCGCGCGGACGGACGGCTGGAAGTGCTCAAGGACCCTGCGCCCCTGGCTTGCAAGATGCAGGACTTGCGCGACTCGGCCCCGGAGGAAGTGAAGCATGCGCTGGCGCAGGTGCGTGCCGAGATGATGCGCAGCGAATTGCCGTTGGAGAGCTGGCCCTGGATCGACCTGCGCGTGAGCCTGTGGCTCGATGGCGGCGTCGAGACGGCTACCATCCACTACAACCACAACAATTTTTTCTCGGACGGCTACGGCACCACGCGCCTGCTGCAAGAGATCGATACCTACTATCGTCATCCGCAAACGGAATTGCCGCCGCTGACCCTGAGTTTTCGCGATGCGGCCCTGACGCTGGACGAATTGGCCCGGAGCCCGGCGGGCAAGGCGGCGCAGCGTTACTGGGAACAGCGGCTGGATGATTTGCCGGGACCGCCGGCGCTGCCGGTGCGCGCCAACATGGAACGCCGCTGCCGTTCGCGGCTGGAACGGCGCGAAGGTTTCATCCCGGCCGCGGCATGGTCGGCCTTCAAGGCGCGCGCCGCGCAATTCGGCGTGACGCCGTCCAATGCTGTGTTTTGCGCCTATGCCGAGATCATCGGCGCATGGAGCAACAACCGGCACTTCGTATTGAGCAACATGATGACGCGGCGGCTGAATATTCATCCGGAGATCCGCGACATCATCGGCAATTTCGCCTCCTTGTATCCGCTTGAAATCGACTTCCGCGAGAAAAGCTCCTTCGTCGAACGTGCGCGCAAGCTGCAGGAACAGGTGATCCGCGACGCTCGCCATTTGCAATGGGGCGGCATGCAGGTGATGCAGGCATTGAACCGGCGCAAGGGCAGCCTGGGCACGGCGGCGATTCCGTTCGTGATCGGCAGCGGCTTGTTCATGGAAGGATTCGAGCGCTCCGATTTCAGTTGCCTGGAGACGTCGCAGGTGATGCTCGACCATCAATTCTGGGAGCTGGGCGACGGCAGTTTTTTCTATGTGTGGGATCTGTTGGAGGCGTTTTTCCCTGCAGGGATGATCGACAGCATGTGGGAGGCATACCGCGGCTTGATCGTGCGTCTCGGGGCGGAGGAAGCGCTGTGGCAGAGCGAGGTGTTGGAACTGGCTCCGGCTGCGATGCTGCAGACGCGTGCCGCGCTGTGCCCGCCGCCGCTGCCGATTCCGCAGCGCATGCTGCAGGATTTTTTGCGTGACAGCGTGCAGGCCTCGCCGGCGGCTGTCGCGCTGATCGCCGGCGATAACAGCTTGAGTTTTCAAGAGCTGGATCAGGCCAGCGGCTGCATTGCCGGCGCATTGGCGAGAGCCGGGAACGTGCGCGGCAGGAATGTCGCGATTGTCGCCGCTCGCGGCGCAGCGTTGTTCAAGGCGGTGTATGGCGTGCTGAAAGCAGGGGCCGCCTATGTGCCGGTCGACCCCTCGCTGCCGGAGGAAAGGCGTAACTATATTCTCGATAATTGCGAGGCGGCGGCGGTGTTGACCCAACACGCCTATGCGCCGGCGCTGCAATGGCCTGCGCATATTCCCGTACTGGCGATCGAGGAGGTCGAGTGCGCGCCGGTTTTGAGCTCATCCCCCTTCAAGGGGGAGGTCGGGTGGGGGATGGGTTCCGGTTGCACGGCAATCCATCCCAGCTCTACACCGGGCGCTCCCAGCCCTATCGAGTCGTCGAGCGACTGCAGCGTGCATGACCTCGCTTACCTGATCTACACCTCCGGTTCCACCGGCCGTCCGAAAGGCGTGATGCTCGAACACGGCGGCGTGGTCAATACCGTGCAAGACGTCAACCGGCGTTTCAAGGTTGGGCCGGCGGATCGCTTGTTCGGGGTGTCCTCGTTCGGCTTCGATTTATCGGTCTACGATTTATTTGGTTCGGTTGCAGCCGGCGCCGCCCTGGTGTATCCGGACCCCGAGCAAAGCCTGAACCCTTCCCACTGGCTGGACGTAGTGCAGAAGCAGCGCGTGACGCTCTGGAATTCCGCGCCGCCGCTGGCTTTGCTGCTGGTCGAAACCGCCGAGAACCGCGGCGTCACGCTGCCCGACCTGCGGCTGGTGATGATGAGCGGCGACTGGATTCCGGTGGATTTGCCGGACCGTATCCGGCGTGTCGCGCCGGCAGCGCAAGTGGTCAGCCTGGGCGGCGCCACCGAAGCCTCGATCTGGTCGATCCTGTACGAAATCGGCGACGTCGATCCGGCCTGGCCCAGCATTCCCTACGGCTATCCGATGCAGAACCAGCCCTGGCATCTGCTGGACGAATGGGGGCGCGCGGCGCCCGACTGGACGGCGGCGGATTTGTACATCGGCGGCGATGGGCTGGCGCGCGGCTATTGGAAGGACGAAGAAAAGACCGCGGCCGGTTTCGTCCGCCATCCGCAAAGCGGCGAGCGGATTTACCGCACCGGCGACATCGGCCGCTACCTGCCCGGCGGCGTGATCGAGTTCCTGGGCCGCAAGGATTCGCAAGTAAAAATCCAGGGCCATCGCATCGAGTTGGGAGAAATCGAATCGGTGCTCTGCGCCGACAGCAATGTCAGCGCGGCGGTGGCGGCGGTGCAGAGCGGCGCCGGCGGCAATCCGCAACTGGTTGCCTTCGTGGTGTCAGCCGTGGGGGCGGCGGTGGACATTGAAAAGCTGCACGCCGCGCTGGCCGGCAAGCTGCCCGATTACATGCAGCCGCGCAGCATCCAGGTGCTCGAACGCCTGCCCCTCAGCAGCAACGGCAAGGTGGATCGCAAGGCCTTGCCGCGCATCGATCAGCAGCCGGCCGCACCCATGGTTCGGAACACTCGTGCGCCGATGGATGAAACCGAACGCCGTCTGCTTGCGATCTGGTCCGGGATCTTGCGCCGGCCCGAGCTATGCGTCACCGACGATTTTTTCGACATGGGTGGACAGTCGTTCGAAGCGGTGCGGATCATCGGCGCGGTGCGCGAAGCCTTCGGCGTGTCGCTCTCGCTCGGTTCGATCTGGCAAGAGCGCAGCGTCGAGCGGGTCGCCAAGCTGCTGCGCGACGGCCGGACAGGCGGGCAGGGCAGCCATCTACTTGAACTGCGTGCGCAGGGTACGGGCCAGCCGCTGTTCCTGGTGCATCCGGCCGGCGGCCACGTGATGTGTTACCGCGGATTGGCAGCCTTGCTGGACCGGCCGGTGTACGCCTTTCAGGCACCCGGCCTGGAAGGCAGAGGCGAACCGCTCGACTCCATCGAAGCGCTTGCTGCAACCTATGTCGACCTGCTCGAAGCGCAGCAGCCGGAAGGCGCCGTGCTGCTGGGTGGATGGTCGTCCGGCGCCTTGATTGCATTTGAAATGGCGCTGCAATTGCGCCGGCGCGGACGCATGGTGGCAGGCGTCGCGATGCTCGATTGTCCGGCGCCTTTGGCCGGTCCTGCAGTCGACGACAGGGTCTTGCTCGGCTGGTTCCTGGAAGACCTTGCGCTGGATTTGCCGGTGGCCCAATTGCTGGCATCTGTTGAGGTCGCGGGCGGCGCGCGGCAGCAGCTTGAGCAAGTCGCCGCCGTGCTCGTGCAATCCGGCCGCCCGCTCGCGCTCGACCTGGAGCAGATCAGCGCAATTTACCAAGTGTTTACCGGCATCGTGCGCGGCAGCCGGCGTTATGCGGGAGCGCACAGCGACGTCGACTTGTTGCTGATCCGCGCACGCGACGGCGCGGTCAGCGAGTTTGCCGCGCATCCGCATGGACAGCGTACCGATTGGGGCTGGCGTGATTTCTCTTCGGCCAACGTCGATACCGAATCCTTTACCGGCACGCATTACACGTTGCTGTCGGAATCCAGCTTGCCCGGCGTCGCGAAAGCGATAGAGGGCTGGTTGCTGTCCCGTGAAAAATGAAGCCCTAGCCGATTGCACCAGCTGTAGGAGCGGGCCATGTCCGCGACCGATATTGGTTGGCTGTGTTGCGCCGGCGCAGCCCGCTCCTACGTCCGGAAGGAAGTCTTTCTGGGGGCATTCGCGTTCCGGCAACGGACGCTTTTTTGAGAATTCAAGGCATTGAAAATTTTTGGAGAAACAAGATGAAGCAGTTACTGCTTGATTTGAACAAACTGGGTATCAAGCTGCGCGCGGAGGGCGGCGAGTTGCGCGTCAATGCGCCGCCCGGCGTATTGACCGAAGACCTGCGGCAAGCGCTGCGGCAGCACAAGGAGCAGATCGTGAAGCTGCTGCAATCGCCCGCTGTGGCGCAACAGCCCTTGCCGCTATTGACGCCGGACCCGGCCCGGCTGGCCGAAGCTTTTCCGCTGACCGAGCTGCAGCACGCCTATTGGCTGGGACGCGACAGTGCGATGGAAATGGGCAATGTCGCCACCCACTTGTATGTCGAACTCGATTGCGCGGCGCTCGACGTGGCGCGCTTGAACGATGCCCTGTGCCGCATGATCGAGCGCCACGACATGCTGCGCGCGGTAGTCGGCGGCGACGGCATGCAGCGTATCTTGCCAAGCGTGCCGCGCTATCGGATCATGCAGACGGACGTATCGGCGGCATCGCCGGAGGCGGCGCAAAGCGCGGTGATGGAAACCCGCGACGCCTTGTCGCATCAGGTGTTGAAAGCAGATCAATGGCCGCTGTTCGATATCCGCGCCACGCTCTTGCCGGCCGAACGGGTGCGCCTGCACGTCAGCCTGGACTTGCTGATCCTGGATGCATGGAGCATCTTCCTGTTTTTCAAGGAATGGCATCAGCTCTACCAGCAGCCGCAAACCGTACAAGAGAAGTTCGAACTCTCCTTTCGCGACTACGTGTTGGCCGAGCAGGGTCTGCAGCAATCGGAATCGCATCGTCGCGCCCACGCTTACTGGATGCAGCGGGTCGAGACGCTGCCGGCGGCGCCGGAATTGCCCCTGCGCGCCGAACTGTCGGCACGCCGGTCTCCGCGCTTCAGCCGGCGCGAGGCGCGGCTGGAAAAATCGCGTTGGGCCAAGCTGCGCAGCAGTGCGCGCGACAAGGGCTTGACGCCTTCCGGCCTGCTGCTGGCAGCTTATTCGGAAGTCCTGGCGCGCTGGAGCGCAACCCCGCATTTCACGGTGAACGTGACCGTCTCCAACCGCCTGCCTTTGCATCCGCAGGTCAACAGCCTGCTGGGCGATTTCACTTCGCTTGTGATGCAGGAAGTCGATTTGCGCGATGCGGATTCCAGCTTCCTGGAACGAGCGCGCCGCACGCAACAGCAATTCCTGACCGACATGGAGCACCGTGAAGTCAGCGGCGTCACCGTGATGCGCGAGTGGGCCAAGCGGCGCGGCATTTCGCTGCAGGCGGCGATGCCGGTGGTGTTTTCCAGCGGCCTGATCTGGAGCGGCGATGAAGAGCCGGGCGATCTCGAACAGTTCGGAAAGAAGGTTTACAGCGTCAGCCAGACTTCGCAGGTGTGGCTCGATCATCACGTGATGGAACTCAACGGCGACCTGGTCTTCATCTGGGATGCGGCCGATGCGGTGTTCGAGGACGGCGTGCTGGACGCGATGTTTGCTTCCTACTGCAAGCTGATCGAGCGCCTGGCCGATGACGCCGCGGTGTGGGACCGCCGCGACATCGTAGCCTTGCCGGACGAGATGCAGGAGCGCCGTGAAGCAGCCAACCGCACCGAGGCGCATTTGCCGCAGCAACGCCTGCATGCCGGCTTCGTCGGCAACGCCCTGCGCAATCCGCAAGCGCCCGCCGTCCTGTCGCCGGCGCGCACGTTGCGCTACGGCGAACTGCTGGCCGAAAGCGCGGCCGTTGCAGACTGGCTGATCCAGTCCGGAGTACAAGCCGGGCAGCCGGTGGCGGTGGTGATGCGCAAAGGCTGGGAACAGGTGGTTGCGGTGTACGGCATCCTGCTGGCCGGCGCGGCCTATATGCCGATCGACGCCGACTTGCCGGCCAAGCGTCAGCTCGACCTGTTGCGCATCGGTGAAGTCAGGCAGGTATTGACCCAGCCCGGCGCGGCGCGCGACGAGCTCAATACCGACGAGTGGGCCATCCATACCGTGCGCCCCGGCGCAGGCGCGGCATACGGCGCCAAGCATGCTGCCTCGCTGGAAGGCGCGCTGGATCAACTGGCCTATGTGATTTTCACCTCCGGCACCACCGGCGTGCCGAAGGGGGTGATGATCGATCATCGCGGCGTGGCCAACACGATCGAACACATCAACCGCATGTACCGGGTCGGGGCGCAAGATCGCGTGCTGGCGGTGTCGTCGCTCAGTTTCGATCTGTCGGTGTACGACATCTTCGGCTTGCTCGATGCGGGCGGCGCGCTGGTGCTGCCCGATTACCGCAAAGGCCATGATCCGATTCATTGGCGCGACCTGATCGTCGAACATCAGGTGACATTGTGGAATTCGGCGCCGCAATTGATGCGCATGCTGATGGACAGTTTCTTCCCCGGCGAAGAGGAAGAGGCGCCGCTGCGCACCGTGCTGCTGTCCGGTGATTTCATCCCGCTGGATCTGCCGCGGCGCATACGCGCTCGTTATCCGCAAGCCGAGGTGGTGAGCCTGGGCGGCGCGACCGAAGCCTCGATCTGGTCGATCCATTACCCGGTGCACGAGGTGGCGCCCGGGTGGACCAGCATCCCCTACGGGAAGGCTTTGCCGAACCAGTCCATGTGGGTTCTCGATTCCGCGTTCCGGCCTTGTCCCGACCAGGTGAAGGGCCGCATCCATATCGGCGGCATCGGACTGGCCATCGGTTATTGGCGTGATGCCGACAAGACGGCGGCGCGCTTCGTCATCAATCCGCACAACGGTGAACGGCTGTACGACACCGGCGACCTGGGACGTTATGCGGCCGACGGCAATATCGTGATCCTGGGTCGTGACGACGGCCAGATCAAGATCCGCGGCCACCGCGTCGAACTGGGCGAGATCGAGGCGGTGCTGCGCCAGCATCCGGCTGTCCGGCAGGCGATCGTGGTGCCGACCGCGGCTGCGGCGGAGAGCCGGCAATTGTTGGCCTATGTCGAATTCGGCAGCGCCGATGCCGCCTCGCATGGCACGGCGGACAGGGCGGCGCAGCAGCTCGCCGCCTACCATCCAGACGCCCAGGCAATGAAGGCTTATCTCGCCGAGCGGCTGCCGGACTACATGGTGCCGCGTACCGTCGTGGCGCTGGATGCGATCCCGGTTTCGGCCAATGGCAAGATCGATTACAAGGCTTTACCGGTGGTGGAAGAGGATGTCGCGCAAAACCGCGCACGGGTTCTGCCGCGCAATGCGGCAGAACAAGCCATTTTCGATGCCTGGTCGCGCGTGATCACCGGCATCGATATCGGCGTCACCGACAATTTCTTCGAGCTGGGCGGCGACTCGGTGCTGGCGACGCAACTGGTGCGCGAGTTGAATGCGAGCATGCCTTTCCAACTGGAGATGCACGAGCTGTTTGAAAACCTGACGATCGAAATGCTGGCAGCCTTGTATCAAAGCCGCGCCGAAGCGGCGGAAGCCGAGATCGAGACGACATCGGCTGTCGTCCCGCTGCGCAAGAACGAGCCTCAAGCCGAGGAGCAGACGGCGATTCTGGCGGACGTAGACAAGGCCGTCGCCTCCTTCGACGAGATCGATTTCAGCGGCATGCCGGCACCGTCACCGGCCGCGCCGCGGGCGCTGCTGCTGACCGGCGGCACCGGTTGGGTCGGCGCCCAGGTGCTGGCGCAATTGCTGACCGCTACGTCGGCGCAGGTCTATTGCCTGGTGCGCGCCGCCGACAAGGCCGCCGGCCGCCAGCGCCTGATCGACAACCTGCTGCAGTGCGGCGTCGATCTGGCGGCATCGTGGGGCGAGCGCATCGTGCCGGTCTGCGGCGATTTGAGCGCGCCTGCGCTGGGCCTTTGCGCCGCCGATTGGAGCCGGCTGGCACAGTCGGTCGACGCGATCTACCACCTCGGCGCATCGGTCAATGTGCTTGCCGACTATGCGACGCATAGCAAGGTCAACGTCACGCCGCTTGCCGCGCTGGTGCGGCTCGCGGCCGAAGATCACCGGAAGGCAGTGTTCTTCCTCTCGCCCATGACGGTATGCCGGCGCCACATCGAGGGCCGCTTGCAGGTGCTTGCCGAGGAACGCGGGCACGGCAATCCGGACGGCTTGCTGACCGGCTATGCGCAATCGAAATGGGCTGCCGAGCAGGTGCTGCTGGCGGCGGCCGAGCGCGGGTTGCCGGTCACGATTTATCGCACGTCGCATGCATTGCCGACTGCCGGCAAAGGGCTGGCGAAAGCCAACGACAGTTACGGCAGCGTGTTGAAAACGGCATGCGCCGCGGGCGTGGTCCCGGCCTGGGCCGATTCGAAGCTGCATGGCGTGCCGACGGATACGCTCGCGCGTCTGCTGGTTGAAGATTCGCTTGCGGCCGACGGGCAAGGCCGCGTCGTGCACATCGAGAACCGCGACCCGCTCAGCCTGCAAGCCTTGCTTGGCTTGATCTTGGGCGATGGCGAAAACGCCGCATGCGTGCCGTTGGAAGAATGGAAGTTGCGTTGCATCGCTGCGGCGGAAGATCTGCCCGGCGAAGATGCGGCGCTGGCCCGCATGCTGTTCACACGGCGCGCCGTGGGTAGTGCGGTGGAGAACATGTTCAGCGAGCATGTGTTCGAGACGCAGGGCTTTGAACGCAGCGGGCAGGGGGCGAAGCTGGAGGGGTTGACGCCGGCGAGTTATTGGGAGGGGGTTGCGGCCAGGGCCGGGTGGGATGAGTTGGCGGCGCGGGGGGATGGCGATGGCGGCGTAGCTGCATTGAGGTATGCGGATTCTTGAGTGGTTTCCTCTCGCTTCAGGTATGGGGCTCCCTCTCCCGGCAGCGGGAGAGGGAGCTTGGCGAGCAATCATTACGCGGTCAAAAAACTTTTGACGACCTGCTTAGCCGCTGAAATGTAGAAAAGACTCCACCAGCAATTAAACCCAAAGACCAGATCCATGCAAACCAAGCAAACCCATTTTCCCGAACGCTACGACGTCCTGATCGTCGGCGCCGGCTCAACCGGCGCCGTCATGGCCAGCCGCCTGAGCGAAGACCCCGGGCGCCGCGTCCTGCTGCTGGAAGCCGGTCCCGATGGCCCGGCCGTCGAGGCGATGAACGCAGCCATCCGCAACGCCAACCAGCCCGCGGTCGTGCCCGGCCTGAACTGGAAAATCCACACCCACATCAAGGGCAGCAACCGCGGCAACCCGCAAGCCGCGCGCGGCATCGCCAGCACCTTCGATTACGAGGCCGGCAAAGTGGTGGGCGGGTCGTCCGCCATCAACGCAGTGCAAGCCTTGCGCGGCATGCCTTTCGATTACGACGCATGGGCCGCCGAGTGCGGCGCCGGCTGGTCCTGGGACGAGGTCCTGCCTTACTTCCGCAAGCTGGAGGACGACCCGATCGGCTGTCCCAGCCTGCACGGGCGCGGCGGGCCGATGCCGATCCGGCGCGAACGCAGGGAAGATCTGACGACCCTGCAGGCGGCATTGATGGATGCCTGCGTCGCCAACCGCTTCGCCGAAATCGACGACCACAACGATCCCGCCACGAGCGGCGTCGGCGTGATCCCGAAAAATGTGGTGGACGGCGTGCGCATGTCGACCGCGCTCACTTATCTGCCGCCGGCACGGCGCCGGCCCAACCTGACGATCGCCGGCGGCGCCCACGTGCATCGCCTGCTGTGGAACGGCACGGCGCGCTGCGAAGGCGTGGAAGTGGAGATCGACGGCGAATTGCTGCAGATCTTCGCCGACAAAGTCATTCTCTGCGCCGGCGCGATGAGCACGCCGGCCATCCTGATGCGCTCCGGCATCGGTAACCCGGACCTGCTCGCACCGCTCGGCATCAAGGTGAGGAGCGCGCTCAAAGGCGTCGGCGAAAACCTGATGGACCATCCGGTCGTCGGCATCTGGGGCATCCCGAAAGCCGGCGCCTGCACGCTGGGCGAACCGCTGCGGCAGACGCTGCTGCGCTATTCGTCGAGCATGTCCGGCTACCGCAACGATATGCACATTTGCATGATGGCGGGCATCGACGTGCGCGAAATGTTCCCCAAGCTGGCCGCAACTTCATCGGCGCCGACCATCGCCGGTATCACCGCCTGCTTCAATAAATCGACCTCGCGCGGCCATGTGCGGATCACCTCGTCCGATCCGCATGCCAAGCCGCAGGTGTCGATCAACTGTCTCGGCGACAAAGGCGATATCGCACCGCTCAAGGAAGGCGTGCGGCTGGCTTGGCAGCTGTTGCAGCATCAGCCGCTCGGTTCTCGCTTCGAACAGATCCTGGCGTGGACCGGCGGCATGATCCAGTCCGAGGTGGCATTGGAGCGCGCGGTCACCACCTTCGTGCGGCCCAGTGCCCATGCCTGCGGTTCGGCGCGGATGGGCGGTTCGCCGGAGCGCGGCGCGGTGGTCGATGGGCAAGGCCGGGTGTACGGCACCGACCATCTTTGGGTCGCCGATGCTTCCATCATGCCGTCGATTCCGAGTGCGCCGACTCACCTCACGAGCCTGATGATCGCCGAGAAGCTGGCGGCTGATTTTCGCCGGGGGAATTGACGATGCACGGCACGACGCATAAAACGGTGCAAGCGCGCGGCAGTCTGCGGCGCTACGGCGGCGGTGCGCAGCCGCAGGCGCGGCTGGTGTGTTTTTCCTGGTGCGGTGCGGGCGCTTCCGTCTATCGCCGGCTGGCGCCCGGCCTGCCGCCGCATATCGAATTGCTCGCGGTCCAGTTGCCGGGCAGGGAAGAGCGCTTCGCCGAACAGCGGCTACGGCGCATGGAGCAGATTGTCAGCCACTTGATCGACGAGTTGGCTGCAATGTCGGATCTGCCGCTGGTTCTGTTCGGCCATAGCATGGGTGCGATGGTTGCCTATGAAATGGCCTTGGCCTTGCAGGCGGCCGGGCGCGCACCGGCTGCACTGATCGTATCCGGCCATGCCGCGCCGCGCAGCCGGGAAGCCTCCAACCGCTGCTGGCATACCGCCGACGAAGACGCCTTCCTCGCCAATATCGCAGAACTGGGCGGCACGCCGTCAGATGTGCTGGCCGACCGGCAGATGATGGCGGCGCTGATCCCGCTGCTGAAAGCGGATTACGAGGTGCTGGAGACCTACACCCATCGCACGGACGCATCGTTGTCATGTCCGCTGTTCGCCTGCGCCGGCGAGAGCGACCGTGAAGTCACGCCCGACGGCCTGGCGGCCTGGCAGCGATTCTCCAGCGGTCCGTACCGGATGCACTGGTTCAGCGGCGGCCATTTTTACCTGTGCACGCAGCCGCGTGCGCTGACCAGGTGCCTGGAGCAATGGATAGGCGCGGCTCTCGGCACCGGCACTGATTTATGAACACTTCTATCGAAACGCTCAAGCTTTCAAACATGAATTCAAATCAACCATGGGACGACGTGATCGTCGGCGCCGGTTCCTCGGGCGCGGTGCTGGCGAGCCGCTTGTCGGAACAACCCGGCCGCCGTGTGCTGCTGCTGGAAGCCGGCCCCGACTTCGCGCAGACGGAACAGATCCCCGCTGCACTCAAGGACGCGCGGGCGCCGGTGATGCAAGGCTATAACTGGAATTTCTCGGCGTATCTGCGCAGCAGCGGGCTGTTCCAGAATCTGCTGCAGTCGGCCGGCATGCTGGCCGTCGCGCCGCGCGACATGTTTTCCGCGGCAAAGGCGGCACTGCGGGCACCGCAGCCTTTGGCCGCGACGCTGCAGCAGTTTCCGTATTTTCTCGGCAAGGTGGTGGGCGGCTCGTCCGCCGTCAACGGCGCGATTGCCTTGCGCGGATTGGAACAGGATTTCGCGCGTTGGGCGGCGCTGGGCAACGATGCCTGGAGCTGGGAGCAGGTTTTGCCCTTCTATAAAAAAATCGAATGCGACCGTGATTTCGAAGGCGCGGCGCACGGCAGGCAGGGACCGGTGCCGGTGGCGCGCGCCAAGGAATCGGAATTGCACGAACTGCAGGCGGCATTCCGCGATGCCTGCCGCAGCGCCGGATTGCCCGACGTCGCGGACATGAACGATTCGTCCACGGCTGGAGTCGGGCTGGTACCTAGCAATAGCGTCGACCATGTCCGCATCTCCAGCGCGATCGCCTATCTGGCGGTCGCCAGGACGCGGCCGAACCTGAGCGTGCAGGGCGGCTGCACGGTCAACCGCGTATTGCTGGATGGGCGCCGCGCGGTCGGGGTCGAGCTGTTGCATGCGGATGGCAGCCGCCAAAGCATTTTTGGCAAGCGCATCACACTGTGCGCAGGCGCGATCAATACGCCGCCTATCCTGCTGCGTTCCGGAATCGGCAACGGCAAGCTGTGCCGTTCGCTGGACGTGCCGTCGGTGGCCGATCTGCCCGGCGTCGGAGAAAACCTGGCCGATCATCCGGCCGTGATGCTGTGGATGACGCCGAAAGCTGGCGGCGGCCAGGAAGCGCAACTGTCGCACCAGGTGATGGCACGCGCCGCCAGCGGCGCAGGGCAGAGTCCTGACCTTAACCTGTTCGTGCTCAGCAATTTCGATACGCGCACCGTGCCCATGCTGAGCGAACTGCTGCAGACGCCGCGCGCCCATGCGATTTCGGTTGTGCTGACCGATCCGGCATCGCGCGGCCGCGTGTTTCTCGACTCGGCCGCGGCGGACGGCAAGCCGGTGATCGAACTCAACCTGGCTTCGGCGCCACAGGACATCGAACGCTTGATGCATGGCGTGCGGCTGGCCTGGCGCATCGCACGCGCGGCGCCGATCGCTTCGCGCACGCAATCGGTGTTCTTGTGGAGCGACGCGATGATGAATAACGACAGCATGTTGAAGAGCGCCATCAACCGCTTCATCAACGCCACCTGGCACCCGGTCGGCACCGCGAAGATGGGGCCGGCCGACGATCCGATGGCGGTGGTCGACCAGCATTGCCGGGTGCACCGGGTCGAAAACCTGCGCGTGGTCGATGCCTCGGTGATGCCGCTGATACCCGGGGCGCCCACCAACCTGAGCTGCATGATGCTGGCCGAGCGTGCGGCCGAATGGATGGCGTTGGAAGCCCAAACCGGCCATGCATGAATACCACAATGGATTTCTGGAGCAGCCATGAACACTGAAAACATCCTTGCTTCTCCCTGCAAGCTCGTGACGCTGAGAGAAGCGCACGGCGACAGATGTCTGCCGCGCCCGCTCGACGCTGCCGACGATGTATGGCGCGGCATGCAGATTGCGGCAGCCGAAATCGCGGCGCGCGAACCGCTGCTGGCGCCGCGCCTGAGGCATAGCATCATCCGCAGGAATTCCGCCGCTGAGATGCTGGCGGCAGTGCTGGCAAGGCGTCTTGGCGGCGCCGATATGCCGGAGGCCAAGGTGCGTGCGCTGATGCTGGAGGTGCTGAGCAAGGACAAGCGCGCTCTGGCCGACGCCAGCGCCGATCTCGACGCTTTCATGAACCGCGATCCGGCGTGCCCGCATCAACTGCACGTGCTGCTGAACTTGAAGGGCTTTCATGCGCTGCAAACCCACCGCGTGACGCATCATCTCTGGCTGCAGGGCCGGCACGAACTGGCCTCGATGCTGTCCAATCTCGGTTCGTTGGCGTTTGGCATCGATATTCATCCGGCCGCGCGCATTGCCGGCGGCGTGATGCTGGACCATGGACTGGGCATCGTGATCGGCGAGACCGCCGTGATCGAGGAAAACGTTTCGATCCTGCAAAACGTCACGCTGGGCGGCACCGGAAAGGACCGAGGAGACCGCCATCCGAAAATCCGCAGCGGCGTCATGATCGGCGCGGGCGCGACCATTCTCGGCAATATCGAAGTCGGCACGATGAGCAAGGTGGCGGCAGGTAGCGTGGTGCTCAAGGATGTGCCGCCGTACTCGACCGTGGCCGGCGTGCCGGCGCGGGTGGTGCGGCAGAACGGGGAGAATAATTTCCCGGCGTTTGAGATGAGGCAGACGATTTAAAGGTGGGACAAACCAGGTTCCCCCTCTCCCGCTTGCGGAAGAGGGGCAGGGGGAGAGGGCGAATGCAGGATGAAATCTTCCGGTCAATCGCTGTGAGCACGCTCACCGTAGGCGGCAGAAACAATATTGTTGCGGCCGCCCTTTCCCCCAACTCCTCTCCCTCCGGCGGGAGAGGGGGCCCCAGGCATAACCGACACGTAAATGAAAGGAGGTTTCCAGGAGCATAGCTACAACCAACCCAAGACCAGCAAGCGCAATAAACCGCAAGTATTCGCATCAAGGCTTCGTTGATTCATCAAACTATTTATTCATTAATCGAAGAAAGGTAAAACTATGAAACTACGTCTATCTGCATTTTTGGCATTGTCCGCATTGAGCAGCTTGTTGTACGTCGCACCCGCCAGCGCGCACGAACCGCGCGCCATCGGCGGCGGTGCTTTGCACGTCGCGGTCGGCTGGCGCAACGAGCCGGCTTTTACCGATTCGATCAACGCTCTGGACTTCATCGTCACCGACAATGTCGCCGTGACGGCGATTCAACTGGCAGTCGATCTCCTTTACTTCAAGGGTGACTCCATCACCGATGTACAAGCCACGGTGCCGCTGACTGACACGCTGCGCCGCGACTTCAGCAATCCGAATCGCTTCAATATCTGGATGCGGCCTACGCGCGCCGGTGTCTATGGATTCAGCGTAAAAGGGACGGTTAACGGCGTGATGGTGAATGAAGTATTCGTTTGCGGCGCCGGCACCAAGGACCCCGGCGGCCATGCCTTCAATTGCGTCAGCGATCCGCAGGAAGTCCCGCACGGAAAAAACAGCAAGTAAGTTTTTGCCTGCTTGTCGCCGGAAGACGTTCCGCCGGCGGGCAGCAGATGCTTTGAATCTCGGCCGGGCAAGCCATACATGCTCGACGCCTTCAAGCAATCTCGAAGGGGACGCTCAAATGAATAGATTCACCGCTGTCTTGCTATTGATCTCGTTCTGAACAGGTTCTGAGGTATTTGACGCAACTCACCGTGTCGCCGACGTTGAAGAGGTTGTGGTTCACCGATTTCAGTTCCTCCGCCTCTCCAATGCGCCAATGTCGGGCCGCAAGCCCTGGGGACGGCGCACGCCTCGCTGATCCGTCAACAGGCCAACGTTGGCCGCTGCATCGATGGCCGGGCTGTCATCCCTGGGCCGGTGGGTCTGCGTGGGCCCGCCATTGTCTGCGAGCGGATCGATACGTGCATCTGTGCCTGGCTTGTCGCCGCCGGCATTCAGCCCGCAGGATGTGTCGCCGGCGATGTTGTTGCCTCTGGAAGCCGGGGGCAGGCCGGCACATTCCGTGCGGGATGGATTGGCCAGGATCGTGTTCTGCAAAGAGAGTTCGGAGGTCGATCCGAATCGGTGCAGGCCGTTGCCGCCTGCCATTGCCTTGTTGGCAGCGATCGTGGCGTGCAACAGCGAAAGCGTTCCGCTGGTCGACACGCCGCCGCCGTTGGTGGCGGACGTGTTGCCGGAGATCGTCGAGTTTATGATCGAGCCGCTTGCAAACACGCCGCCGCCCTGGGCGTCTGCAGCATTGCCGGACACGGTGCTCTCCACCAGATTCAGGCCGGAGGCGCTGATGCCGCCGCCATTGGAGAACGCGCCCGCACCGGAAGCTTTGTTGCCGGAGATCGTGCTCTGGATCACGCTGACCGCTCCGCTCGCAAGCAGGCCGCCGCCGGCGCTACTGGCCTCGTTGCCGGTTATCCGGGTGCGGTTGATCGTGATCCGGCCGTCTGCGGCGATCCCGCCGCCGTCGCCCCCAAAGAAAGGCGCGCGGTTGTTGCGAACGAGCGAATTACGAATGTCGAGCATTGAATCGAGGCCGCCCGCCTCGATACCGCCTCCCTTGAAGGAGGACTCATTGTTCTCGACGATCACATTGTCAAGAGTGAGTGCTCCCGATGTTATCCGCACACCGCCGCCACCCAGGTCAGCGCCGTTGCGGATGGTCAACTGACGGATGGTGGCCGTTGCTCCGGGCGCTACGTCAAAGATCCTGCTGATGCCGCTGCCATCCAGAATCACCGTCGCCCGGTCGGCCCCCGCCACGATCACGCTGTCGAGCAAGTCCAAATCCCCGCCTGCAGCCGGATCGATGCCGTTCTCGTCGTCTGGCGGGACGGATAGTGCGTAGGTCCCTGCCGGAACGATGATCGTCTGGGTGCCGGGCAGCCGATTGGCCTCCTGGATGGCCGCACGCAGCGAGCAGGTGCCGCTCGCCGTCGCGCATGTGCCGTCGCCGGGCTTGGCGTCAACCTCGTCGGCCGTGCTGTTCACGGTGAGCTCGGTCGGGACCACGACATCCCGTTCGAACGCACCCATGTCGCAACGTAACCGGGGCACGCCACGCTGGTCCGTGGCCTCGCAGGCATCGGCGGCAGGTCCGCCGGGCTGGAACGGGAATCCGGCGTCGATCGCCGGGCTGCCGGGGGCAAGCAGGTGTGTGCGGGTGGGGCCGCGGCCAAAGGCCAGTTCGCCAAGTCTCGGGTCCTGGCCGAGGATGAATGTTGCCGGTGTGGGAGGCTGCTCAATGGGAGGCAGTTCGCAACCGTTCGTGTCGCGGATCAGGTTATAGACACTGTCGCTGGTAAGCGCTCCGGCGCAGTCGTTGGGACCTCCACGACCGTCGTTGTCGGCGATGATGCTGTTCTTGATCACCGTGGTTGCCCCTGAAGACGACTGCAATCCGCCGCCCCGGTCGAAGCCCGGCGTGTTCCCTATCCCTTTGTTTCTCGTGATCGTCGTGTTGTTAAGGAACGCGAAGCCCCAGTTTCTGAGGCCCCCGGTGCCGGCGCCGGAAGAATGGGCGTTGTTTCCGCTGACCGTCGTGTTGCGGAGGTTGAGGACAGCGCCGACGGCGTTGTGGATACCGCCGGCCCGGTTCGAGTCGTTTCCGGTTCCGGGGCCGGGCGGCTGCCCACGGGCGGGCAAGTCTCCGCCGATGAGCGATTCGTGCACGAACAACGCGCCGTCATTCCAAATGCCTCCACCGAAGGCGCCTGTGGCCTGATTTCCGTCAATTGTGCTTCGCCGGATCGTCACTTGCGTGCCGGGCCCCACGTAAAGGCCGCCGCCGCCGGTAAATGCCCGGTTGTCGGTGATTCGCGCGTCGCTGATCTCGACCGTACCTGCATCGACAAAGATGCCGCCGCCTGCCTGCGGCTCGCCGCCGCCCCGAATCGTGATGCCTCGCAACGCCACCGGGCCTGCGGCGATAAAGAAGACCTGGCCGTTTCTTTTCCCGTCGACAACCGTGCTCTCGACACCCCTGCCGACCAGTTCTATCGGCGAGCTGATTTCGAGCCGGCCGCCAAGCGAAATTGTCATTGCAGGGATGGTGATCGTGTCGCTGCCGCTGCCCGCCGGACACTCGCCAGGAGAGGAACCCGAAGCCGTGTCGGTGTTGGCCGCAGCGATCGCCTCTCGAAGCGAGCAGGACCCGTCGTCCGCCACCGTGTCCGAGTTGATCAGAACAGGAATTGTCGTGGCATGTGCCGGCAAGGCGATTCCCATCAGTACGAACGCGCCAAATACCAGGGTCAGGATCGCCGATACGGTATAAGTCTGAAAGATTGCTTTTGAGCCGATCATTTCCGTGCTCCTTACTCATGGGGAAGTTGCCGCGCCCTTCAACGTAGAGCTAGTGTCCTGTTCCGTAAATTCGTTGCATAAAAGATGACGAGAATCGCGCCGATACCGCGTCAAAAATGCGCGCAAGGCCTCGGCCTTGCTATGCTTTTTCCTCGTCTCGGCCCGATTTCGCCCCTTTTACTTTTGCAACGAATTTGCGGAACAGAACACTAGTGGCAGCCAGAATGGCGAGCCGTGTCCAGCATGGAGTTGGAATTTTTATAAACGTTCACCCCGCTGCGCGGTTTCAAAAAACGAGTGAATTGCCGGAAAGCTGATGTCCTGTTCCGCAAGTTCGTTGCAAAAATAAAAGGGGCGAAAGCGCGTCGGGACAAGGAAAAAAGCACGGCAAGGACGCGTGCAACCCGCGTGGAAGTGGGACCTGGGTTCGCAGGTTTCGCGGATTGACACGGATTGAAATACGGCATGATGTCATCGGCGTCAATCTGGGGATACCGCCTGGGCCGCCATGCCTGGGTTGCTTCAAAAAACTGTTGCCTGCCGGCCTAACCGTTAAAATAGCGGGATGCAGAACACATTAACGAATGCTCTCGAAGCGCCGCAGGACGAACAAGCCACCTCCCTACAAGCCTATTTCAACCCCGAAGTCTCCCCAGACGATCTGGAACAGGTTTACCGCCTGAAGCGCGCACAGCCCATGCTGCAGGCGTTTACGGCCTTGTTTCACGGCGGTTTCGACGGTGTGCTGGTGCGCTTGCTGGTGCTGGGCGAACTGGCGGCGGACGGCCAATCCGCGGCGCTGTCGCGCGCCGACATCAACGCCAGGCTCGGCTACCTGGCCCCGGATGCGCTGGAAACCGTGCTGGCGCGCCTGCGTTCGCACCAGTTGCTGGCCTGGGATGCAGCCCAGGGCGTCTACCGCGTCACCTCGGCCGCGCGCAATATCCTGGCCGCGCTGGAAGGCCTGCTGGGCCTGGGGCCGGGCGACGACGAGGCCGAAATGGGCTATGTGCTGTCGCAGGTCGCCGGCGCCCAAGCCGTCGGCGGCGTCACGGTCGAGCAATTGCAGCATTTGCTGGGCCGCCTGGTCGCCCTGACCGAAGAGTTCCGGGATGCGATCGCCTCCGGCTCGGAATTCCGCCTGCGCAGCGCCCAGGCCAAATGGCACCAGGCGTGCGACTGGGTCGAAAAAGGCTCGCAAATCATTTACGCGATTACCACAGACGAACGCGCCGATGCCGCCACCCACCGCGCCGCACAGGCGATCGGCCGCGCCCAAAGCGCGCTGCTCAATATGCAAGGCATGTTTTCGCGCGCGCTCAACCAGATCGAGCGCCAGCGCGTCCATCTCGGGCAATCCGGCTTGTCCACCACCGACATCAAGCTCTGGCTGTTGCAGCAGGACGACCTGGCCTCGCTCGCGGTCGATGCGATCTCCATGCCGGTCACGCCGCTGTTCATCACGCCGTCCGAGATGGTCGACGTGGCGGAGACCGAACTGCTGGCCGACCGCGAGGCCGAAGCCGATTTCGGCCTGCCCGCCGGCGAAAATGCCGTGGTGTCGCAAACCGAGGCCAACACCATGCCGGTAGAACTGGGAAATTGGCTGGACCGCCTGACATCGCTGGCTCAAGCCGACGACGCGACGGCCCCGATCGAGGCCACGCTGCTGCCCGCAAGTTTCGCCATTGCCTCCTACCGTGCCTCGCTGCTGCCGCTGCTGGGGGATGAGAGCGAATCCGCGCTGCAAGGCGGCACCGCCGAAATGGCGCGCCTGCCGCTGGCCTTCACTCCCAGCGACAAGATGAAGAAGCTGAAAGACCCGCATGTGGCCGCGATCTCGATCGCCACCCTCGAACAACAAACGCAACAGACACAAAAGACTCAACCGGACACAAAGCATGAACGATGACACGCAAATCCTGATCGCTCGGCTGTTGACGCACCAAACTCTCCCGCGCGACGACAAGCTCGTCAAGCGCGCGCTGTCGGATGAATTGTTCCGGGCCGAACTGGACAGCCGGCTGGCGGCCTGCGGCATCAAAATGCTCGACAACGTCTACGCCGATCACGTCACGCTGGCGCTGGCGCGCGAAGTCGAACCGAAAATTTTCGGTGCCCGCGACGTCTGGCAAAACAATAATTTCGGCCTGGCCCGAGACGGCGTCGCGCTTCTGGTCGTGCTGTGGGCGCTCATCATTCTGCCCAAGCGCGAACGGCAGGAAGCGCACCAGAATTCCGACGAGGACCAGAACGACATGTTCGGCAAGGAGAAGCCCATGCCGCGCGCGGAAGACTCCTCCATGGGCATTTCCTACAAGGCGCTGCTGGCCGACTTCGGCGACAAGCTCGGCAAAAAGACACGCATGGGCATGAACCTGGGGCAGCTCGCCAAGCTCGGCTTCGTCGAAATACGCGGCGACACCATCCTCGAAGGGCCGCTGCTGGATTTGATGATGGATACCGACATGCTGAAGGAACGCATCATCAACGGGGCATTGTCCGACGTGTTCAAGCGTCCTCCAAAGGAGGCGACCGTCATTCACATTGCGGAGCAGGGTTAAATGCAGCGTTCATGCGTAGCGTACGCCGCTCAAACGAAATCGAAATAAGAAATCGGTACTTCGGCCTCAACAGCCTGTAAATTTCCACGCACAGAACAAGACCGCCCATGTTTCATATCAAATCGCTCGAACTGGTCCACTGGGACTACTGGCAACGCATCAAGAACATTCCGCTCGACGCCAAGATCATCACCATCGCAGGCCAGAACGGTTCCGGCAAAACCACCTTGCTCGATGCGCTGCGCACCCTGTTCGGACTGGACTGCTCGATGGGCCGCTCCTACAAGCATTACGCGCGCCACTCCGGCCAGCAGACCGCCTGGCTGCGCGCCGTGGTCGACAACCGCAACGTCGGGCGGCAACTGTCGAACCGCCCGTTTCGTTCATCCGGTTTCTTCAGCGATGACGAAGTCACCCTGTTTTGCCAGATCCAGAAAAACGGCGGTGACTGGAAGCGCCAATACCTGATGCGCCCTGGCGCGGTCGAGATCGAGGACGTGCAGGACGCTACCGACTGGCTGGGCCTGGACACCTACCGCAAGCGCCTGGCCAACGCAGGTCTGTCTACTGCAATGGCAAAAGTCCTGGCGCTGGAGCAGGGCGAAACCGACAAGCTGTGCGAATACGCGCCGCGCCAGT
>CBIHON010000019.1:0-99607 GCA_966211965.1 uncultured Burkholderiales bacterium
TAGGGCGCGGCAAGGCACACTTTTATGTTTCGAAATTTATGCGTCTCAGCACTAGCTATCGATGAATTTGACCACGTTATCGATGATCACGGCCTCGCGCTTGCTGCCGTCCTTGAGGTAGGCAAAACCCTTGGCCCGTTTGGATTGGGCTTCGAATTCGCCTTCGAACCATGAGCCGTCATTGAAATAGAACTTGCCCTTGCCGTGCAGGTTGCCGTTTACATATTCGCCTTCGGAACGCAAGCCGTTGGCGTAGAAATACTTGCCCTTGCCGGTCAGCGCGCCGGCCTTGATCTCGCCCTCGTAGCGGTCGTTGTTGGCGAAATAGCAGATACCTTCGCCCTGCGCCTGGCCGTTGACGAAGGTACCCTCTATGCGGTCGCGGTTCTTGGTGGTGTAGATGCCTTTGCCCGACAGGCGTCCCGCTGCCATCTCGCCTTCGTACTTGTCGCCGTTGGCAAACAGGTACAGCGCCTGCCCGAAAGCCTTGGCATCGATGAACGAGCCTTCGATCCGGTCTGCTTCCCTGGTGATGTAAATGCCGCGTCCGGATATCCGTCCGGCCGCCACTTCGCCCTCGTATTTGTCACCCGTGGCCAGCTGGAATACGCCTTTCCCGTTCGGCGTGTCGTCGGCGAAATCGCCGTCATAACTGTCGCCGTTGGGCCAGGTATACAGGCCACGCCCGTGCTTTTTTCCATCCTTGAATTCACCGACATAGCGGAAAGTCCTGGCGACGTACTCTCCCTTCCCATGCGGGATTCTGACGCGGCTGGCGTTTTGCTTGTACTGCCCGGTGTAGCGTGCGTTATCCGAAAACTCGATGGTGCCTGACAGGATTTCGTCGAATTTCGGTTCCGTCGCCGCAGCTTGCTGTTCGCGTGAAATCATGGCGATCTTGCCGGAGGCATCAGCCGGCGGTTTGGCCGGGATTTTTGCGGTCTCGGAAGATGCGGCCGGTTTAGCATCGAGGCCGCGCGCATCCACCAATTGCGGCTCAGGATTGGGGGCTTTTGCGGGTGGCGTTTCCAGCTTTGCCGTCGTGGTGGCGATTGGCGCAGGGGCGGCACTTGCGGGTGTGCCGGCCGGAGCGGCAGGGCGGGCCGTTGCGACTTGCTGGCGCTTGATTTCTTCCATCCGCTTGCTTGCCAATATCGCGAAACGCCCCTTTGGGAATTGGTCCAGATAGGCTTGATAATCGTCGGCGCGCGTACTGTCCTTGACGTTGGTCCAGAATTCGAGATCGACTTTGGTTTCCATCTCGGCCGAGACGCGCGTGCCGGCGGAATTGGCCGCGGCAGCCTCGCCTTGCGGGTTCAGTCCGGCGTCGTTGAAGATGAAAAACCCCTTGGAGGCGGCGACGCTTTGCACTTCCGGCGTCTGGCGTCCCAGGGTTTCGCCCTGGACCGCTTGCGACACTTGCTGGAATACCTGGCCGGCCTGGATGCCGGGCTTCTTCAATTCACGCAACAGGTATTTTGTGTACACGCCGTTTTCGCCTGTGCCGTCTTCTGCCACCGCGCCGGCCTGCGCGGCGAAGGCGACGGTGGTGCCGGGCGGGGTTTGCATCTTGGCCAAGCCCTGTTGCGCATTGCTGCCAAATACCGCACGAAAGGGGTTATTGCGGCAGGCGTCCAGGATCAGGAATTTGTGCCGTACGTTGCCGTCGTGCATGCGCTCCAGGATTTGCGTTGCCTCCAGCGCGTTGAATACCACTTCGGTCTCGGAAGTCAGTTTCGCATCGACCGGCACAAGGTAGTTCTTGCCGCGGTACTGGATGCCGTGCCCGGCAAAATAGAACACGGCGGCTTGGTTATTGTCGAGCAGGTTGGCGAATTCGACCGCGGCGGCGCGCATCGCGGTGAAGTCGGCATTGGTCCTGATGATGACCTTGAAACCGAGCGAAGTCAGGGTCTTGGCTACTTGCTGGGCATCGTTGACCGCATTTTTGAGTGGTTCCAAGGGATAGGCGTCGTTGCCGATGACGAGGGCGACGCGCTCGTCGGACGCCATTGCCGGCGCAGCCGCCAGCGCGGCAGCGGCAAGCGCCGCCAATGCCAGCATGCGGATCGCCGACATCGCCGATGCGAGCACGGACTGCCTCCTTGTATTGACTGCTTCCATTCTTCCGGCCACCCTGACTTTGATTTAGTAATGCTGGTAGTGTTCGAACATATCCGACAGTGTCTTGCCTATGATGCAAATTCTGCCCCAGGCGCGAAGTCGTTACAACGAAGAAAGTCGCTTTCGCCCAAAAAAATGGCGCGCCGTTGCCGGCACGCCATTTTTTTGGCTCAAGTGGATTGGAGCGGACGCCTACTTGAGCAGAGCAGTCAATTCCGGCAGGTCGGGGCGTTCTTTGGATAGCTTGGCCCAGATATCCCGCGCATCATGGATGGCACCAAGTTCGTGCAGCATCAACGCATACAGCAGCCAGTCCGAGAATGGCGCTTTGCCGTCGGGCTTGCGTTGCTGTGCCAGCTCCATCGAGGCCGCAGGAAGGGTCGTGAAGCTCCCCGAAACCAGCTTGTTGCCGGCCGCGCTTACGCTCCAGGTATATTCGGTATCGGGCTGCAGCTTGATCGAGGCCGGCAGTTTCAGGCTGTTGACCAGCGCCTTGCCCTTGAACAGGGGCTTGCCGCTTGCCGGTCCGATCAATTCAAAGTCATAGGGGCCCTTGGCTTCGGCAGCGGACCAGCCGAATACCGGCTGGAGGGTGGATACCTTGGTTTCGATCGGATAGGGCTGGCGTTCTGCTGCCGGTTTTACCTCTGCTTTGGCGCTGCTCAGGCCACGCATGCGGACAGAGGCGCTTGAAGTTTGAGCGACTTGCACCAGCGTTTGCGAAGATACGCGCCACGGGGTGTCGCGCACCACGGGCGGCACCCCGATCTTTGCGCTTACTTCGTTGTCGCCAACCACGTATTCGCCCGGCCCTTTGACCACGAATTCCTTGCCGGACTGCAGGAACATGATGCCGATCGTGCATTCGGCCGCACAACCGATTTTTTGTCCGCGATCGAGTTCGCCCATCAGCGCCAGTTTGCCGCTATCCGTCTTGGCTTCGCCCTTGACGTTGGTGATGAAGGCAATGCCGGCGGCTTGTGCCGCCGCGCCCGCGAGCAGCAGGATGCCGGTGCAGATCAATTTCGTGGTTTTCATGTCATTTCCCTATTATTCAAGCCGTTTTTCCGGTTCCGCCTTTGATGCACCAGACGCGCACCGGACTATGCCCATGGATAGGTTGCTCGCCGCAATCTATCAGTTCAAACTTGTCGGCGAATTCGGCTAGCTGCGACTTTACCGATTCCGTCAGCGCCACCTGACCGTCCAGGCGGCGGGTCAGGCCTTCGACGCGCGATGCCACATTGACCACATCGCCGATGGCCGAATAATTGTGGCGTTCGCTCGAGCCGATGTTGCCGGTTACCGCATCGCCATAGTTTATGCCGATTCCGAACTCGAAAACAGGCAATCCTTCCTTTTTGAATTCCGCATTCAGCGCCAGCAGCGCGGCCACCATGTCGTGTGCGCATAAGACAGCATTGCCGCAGGCGTTTTCCAGCGGCTTGGGCGCGCCGAACAAGACCATCATGCCGTCGCCCATGAACTTGTCGATGGTGCCGTGATAGCGATGCGCGACCTCCACCATGCGGTCGAAATAGCGTTGCAGCACGCCGGTCACGGTTTCCGGCGGCAAGGCTTCCGACAGTGCGGTAAAGCCGCGGATGTCGCTGAACAGCACGCAGACTTTCATGGTTTGCGCGGAAGTGCCGGCGGCGATGTTGCCGGCCAGGATTTCATGCATTACGGCGGGCGAGACGCTGCCGGCGAAGGACTGCTTCAGGCGTTTTTTCTCGACTGCCGTTTCGAGCGCGTCGGCAAGCGCGCGCACCGTCAAGGCGATCAGGAAGGCGGCGCACCACAAGGCGAGCGGCAGCATCAGGTTGGCTTGCATGGCCAGCAGCGACAGCGCCGTCAGCGCAGTGGGGGCCAGCAGGGCGCCGGCGAGAAAACGGCCCAGGCTGGAGCGCAAGGCCACGACGGTTGCCAGCAGCAGAGCGACCGGCCATGCGGCCCACTCCGGCAAGGGCGTGATCAGGCCGGCACCCAGCAGGCTGCGCAGGATTTGCAGGTGGATGAAAACGCCGGGTTGTTCGAAACTGTTTTGCAGCCTTTTTGCTTCCGCGTTTTCAAGCGCGACCGGCAGGTTGCGGCGGTCGAGGTCTTTTACCGCGAAGCCGATCAGCACCACTTTGCCTTCAAAGCGCCGCTTCAGTTCTGCGTCATTCTCGTCCTGCAGCCAACCTATTACTTGCTGCATACGGACATAGTCCAGAGGGGCACCCCGGCTGTAATCGATATAGCCGGCGCTGACCGGCTTGCCGAGGGCGCGCGCCATTTGCCCGGCCAGCGATGGAATCGGCTTGCCCTTGCCCATGTCGGGTTCGCTGAAGCGGCGCACCACGGTGTCGGGATCGGTCAAGACTTGATCGAAGCCGATATTTTCATCGCCCAGCATGCGCTCGTAACTTGGATGCATGGGCGCCGCCTTGCTGTCGCGGCCGACGGCACGCGCGAACACGGCATTCGTGCTCTGGCGGAGCGCAAACAGGCTGCGGATCAGCGCGATCTGCACACCCGGCAAGATGTTTTCATAGGATCGTTCCGGCAGGACGATGTCCATGCCGACCGCCGCAGGCTTGGCGCGTGCCAGGGCCAGCAGCATTTGCGCCAGGTGGCCGTGCCACAGCGCCTGCGGTTCGGGGAACAAGTCGATGGTGCTTTCATCGATGCCGATCAACACCGGTTCGGTCGCGGCAGGCCGCGGGTAATGCTCGCGCAGCCAGCGCATCTGCGCATCGAAGGCCGAGCGCTGCAAGGTTGCCAGAGGCGATTCTGCGTTCTTGGGCAAGGCGTAGGCCGCCAGGCATAGCAGGACGGCGATCAAATACAGCAGGACGTTGCGGCTGCACCAGGGCGGCACGGTGACGGCCTTGGTCAGCAATAGCATCCGGATGATCGGCGAACGCATGAAAGGGATTGGTGTGTGTCCAGGAAGAAAGCAAACACTATGCTGGAATCACTTGGGAAAGACAAGCCAGGCCGCGTGCGGGTACGGTGGTTGATGAGGCGGATTTTCACCGGGCCACAGTATTGGTCCGCACCGCGCCATCCAATATTGTTTGTGTCGGCTGCATGGGATGCAGTTGAGTCGTCCCAGATTCGCAGGATGGGGGTGCAGCCCGTCAAATGCCCCGTTGATCATGATGGGCTGCACCCCTCCGACGAATCAGTATTTCTCTTCGCCTTCAAATTCCGGGCGTACCGGACTGCTTCCACGAATAAAAAGCCAGGGCTTCGAACCCTGACCTGGATCGAGGCTTCAGAACCTGGTGCGCACGCCGACTACCAGATTACGTCCCGGCAGCGGCGCCACATCCTTCAGTACCGAAGTCGACAGCCGGATATCCTGGTTCAGCAAATTCTTCGCCAGCGCAAACCATGTCACCTGATAGCTGCCATAGCGTTGGGTATAGGACAAGTTTGCATCCAGTTGCGTGTAGGCCGGTGTTTCGGTCGTTTCGAAAGAAGCCAGGCGGTCCTGCTTTTGCGCGTGCAGCAGCGAGATGCCGCCGCGCCATGCGCCTTGCTTGTAGCCGGCATCGATGCCGAAGCGCGTGGCCGGTTGCAAGGGCAGGTTGCCGGCATTGTCGAGCGTACCGCGCGAAGTGTCGGCAAAGCCGCGCAGCGACAGGCCTTCGCCGCGCAGGTTGTAACTGATTTCTGCTTCCGCGCCGCGGATGGTGGCATCGGCCTGGGCGAACAGGCGCTCGTTCAATTCGTCGCCCGGATTGCCCTCGGCATCGAGGCGCCTGCCGGTGATCTGGCCGTAAATGAAGTTCTTCACGCGGTTCTGGAACAGGTTGGCTTTCCAGCGCACCGGCCCCGCGGTTTTTTGCAGCGTCAGTTCGATATTGCGCGAGGTTTCCTTTTCAAAATTTGGATTGCCTATATCAAACGTGCCGGTCGCGTCATGCGGTCCGGCGGAGTAGAGTTCCTCGGTTGCCGGCGCGCGTTGCGCTATCGACAGCGTGCTGCCCAGGCCGTATCCCGGCGTGAATTCCCACAAACCGCCGAGCGAGTACGAGGCCAGGCTGAACGAGCGGTCCGGTCCGGTGACCGGTTCCCGCTTGACGGACTCCAGGCGCAGCCCGGCATTCATGCGGACCGCCCCGAAAGTGCGTTCCTCCACCAGGAATCCTGCAAATGAAGTCGAGCGCGTCACAGGCACCGTATCCGGAGCGCCGCTGTCCGCGCTCAATGCGGAAAAGCGCGTGTTCTCGGTTTGCATACCGAAGGTGCCGCGCCAGCCAGCCAATGCCTTGTGCGTCAATTCCCAGCGCGACTCCAGCGATCTGTTTGTGAAATTGGTCTGCGGTACATCCGTGAGATCGAGTTCGGCATGCTTATAGTCGGTATAGCCGAGCTTGAATTTGAAAGACTCGAATGCCGCGAAGGGTTCCTTGACCAGGGCATCGATGTCATACCGGGTTTGCGACTGGTCGATCTGCGAGCCTTCTTCGGTAGGAATGCCGTAGCGGTTATTGAGCGTGCCGACCGAGGCGCCGATGTGCCCCCAGCTCTCGATATAAGAGGCGCCGAAGCCGAAGCTGTCCTGGCGGGTGTAAGACCAGGGCAGCGTGCCCGATCCGGAAGCCGGGTCGTTCAGAATGCGCTCGCCCGGAATCTTGTAGTCGTCTGCATGGCGGGTGTTGCCGTCCACGTGCAGGCCGATTTTTCCTGCCGAGCCGTCGACCGACAGCGACAGGCTTTTAGCTTTCTCGACGCTGCCGTAGCGTGCTTCGATTTCGCCGGTCGGCTTGGCTTCGAGTTCGGTCGGGATGCGCTCGTTGACCACGTTCACCAGGCCGCCGATGGCACCCGAGCCATACAGCAATGCTGCCGGTCCGCGCAGGATCTCGATCTGGCGCGCGGTCGAGGCTTCAGCCGCTACCGCGTGGTCGTTGGAAATGCTCGACACATCCGATACCGACATGCCGTTTTGCAGCATTTTGACCCGCGTGCCTTCGAGGCCGCGAACGATAGGGCGCGAGGCGCCGGCGCCGAAGGCGGAGGTCGATACGCCCAGTTCATGCGACAGCGCATCGCCGAGCGAGCTGCCGAGTTTGTCGCGTAATTCATCGCCCGACAGGACTTTGGCCGGCGCCAGGATTTGCGCGCCTTCGCCGCTGCCGAACGGTGTCGCGGTGACGACGACTTCGGGCAGTGTTTTCGTTTCGGTTTGGGCGAGCGCGTGGGTGGACAGGGCGGCCAGAGCGGACAAGACCGCTCCGGCCAACCGGGTGCGTTGGACGTGCATGATGATTCCTTGAAAAGCAAAAGAAAAGAAGGCGCGGCCTGATCGCACTCAGGCGATCAGACCAGAGGTAACCGGGAGCCGGCGAGGCTCAGAAGGTCTCAACAAAACGTAGCGGGCGGCCCAAGATTGGCGCGAGGAGCGCATCCGTTCGGAATGTGCGGCGAGCGCGGCAACCCAGAGACTGGGTCGCGCAGTCGTTTTGTCGAGACCTTCTTAGGCGGGTGGGGCGCGGGAAGAAAAATGGCAGACCAGTGGCGCATCCCATGATGCGAATGCGAGCCACAATGCGAGGGTATGCAGGTTGGGTAGAAGCACCGGCAGGAGCGGGCCGTTGCCAATGCTGTCGGCCAGCGTCGCGGCGTCGAATGCCGCACAGGAATGATGCAGGTCGTCGCTATCCTGGCCCGGTGCCGAAACGGAAGCCTGCGCAAGCTGATGAGGCGCGTGATGCCCGTCTGCATGCGCGATCCTGTGCTTCAGACCGATCCATTGCGCAAACAATAAGGCGAGCGCCAGCAGAAGGATTGCGGCGTTTGCCGATCGGCTTGAACGGTGCGGCGAGGGCATCGAGGGGAGCAGAGACAGGGCTTGTTAATGGGTGTGTTTCATGCCGCAGAACTTGCCGATGGCAATCCCTTTGCAGGCTTTTGCCAGTTCGGCATGGCAGATTTCTTCATCCTTGCCGCTCTCTTTGCATTTTGCTGCGGCTTCATGCGCGGCGGCGATGGCGCGGTGCTGGGCGATCTCTTTTTTCATTTGGGCGGGATCGTCTGCGGCTTGTACGGCAAGGGCAAATACGGCGAGGAAAAGGCTTGATAGATGTTTCATGGTTCGCGCTTATTGATAAAAATGGAGAGGGCGATCTTGCATGGGAAGCAAGGCGCATTCTATTTTTTAAATGCAACTCAGTTGCGTAATGATAGCATCGATTGAGCACTCCTCGGCCATTTTTGCGGATGTAGTCCCGCCTGCACGCCGTTGCGGCATTGACCCGATAGCCGGATGTAGCGTGCGCCGGTTGGTTGCACGGCGCCGGTTCAATAGCCGGAAGATGCCGCTTGGACCGCGCCTGAGAACTTCGCTCAGGCCGGCGCGTGCTGCAGGTTCAGCCGATAGAAAATCTGACGCCCGTTCCAGCGTTTCGAAACCGAGTTGAATCCCAACTGGGTGTAGATCCTGGTTGAACCGAGATTGTTTTCATTGGTATCGAGGCAGACCGAGGTGCAGGCTCTGGCCTTTGCGCATTGCAGCGCGTATTCGATCAGCTTCCTGCCGACGCCGCCTTTGCGTGCGGCGGGGGCGACGAACAGATCTTCGATCGTGGCCTCGATGCCGGCAGCCCACATCGAATAGCGGTAGCGTTGCAGCACGTAACCGACGGTAGTATCGCCGTCGATCGCCAAGCAGAATTCGGCGTCATCGGAGGCGAGGATGCGCGCCACGCTTGCGGCAAATTGTGTGTCAGAAGGCGTGGCGCGCTCCAGGTGGTTTCTGAATGCGATCGCCAGTGCGGCGATGACAGGGGCGTCTTGCGGGTTTGCGCTACGGATGTGCATATTCGAATCGGAGGAAGAAAAATCAGGCGCGGACTTTGCGTGCCGCACGCTCTCCAATGAGGCGTTCAGCATGGGGGAACTGCGCTTCATCGTGTATTTCGCAAGCATACCAGAGCAGGGGCAAATTCCCTTCCGCCCTTATTAACACTTCTTGTGGATAGCGTTGTTGATAACTGCCATGGATAGTCGCCGAAGCCAGTCTTGTTGCGGCTTGCGCGGCTTGCCTGTTTTATGGGCAAATGGGTATCTGCGGCAATTTGCTTTGTAGGAGCGGGCCATGTGGCGCGATAGCCTTTGAATAGCGGCTGGAGCAGTTTCAGCCTGACCGTACGGGCCAACCTCAGGCTTCCGGTGCTCGGCGTACGCCTGGGCGCGTCCGCTCCTCGGCCTGACCTTGACTCCGCAGGATCAGGCTGAAAATGCTCTATTCGTTTAGATGCTCTTAGGCGTATCCGTGTTGAGGGCGCCAAACAAATGCGGTTCAATCAAAAGCCTGTGCATGCCGCTCAAGCACAGGAAATGCCTGCCGGTGCAGCGCGCGATCAGCGTCATGCCCAGCCGCTCGGCCACCCCGTGCCCCATCTGCGTCGTACCCGAGCGCGACAGCAAAAACGGGATGCCCATCTGGGCGCCCTTGATCACCATCTCGGAGGTCAGCCGGCCGGTGGTGTAGAAAATCTTATCGCCGCCGCTGATGTCGTCCAGCCACATCCTGCCGGCGATGGCATCGACCGCATTGTGCCGGCCCACGTCCTCGATGAAATAAATCAGCTCGCCTTCCGCGGAAAACAGCGCGCAGCCGTGTACCGATCCGGCCTGCTTGTAGATCGATTGCTGGGTACGGATCGTTTCGACGATGCTATACAGAGTGGCTTGCCTGAGGCGTGCATCCTGCGGCAATACAATCGCATCGACTTCATCCATCAAGCCCCCGAATACCGAGCCCTGTCCGCAGCCGGTGGTGACCACGCGTTTCGCGGTGCGTTCTTCAATGTCGCCTATTCCCCGGCGCGTGACGACCGCGACCGAGTCCACTTCCCAATCGACTTGCACCGACGCGACCTCTTCGATCGACCCGACCAGCCGCTGATTACGCAAATAGCCCAGCGTCAGTGCTTCCGGCGCGCCGCCAAGGGTCATCAGGGTCACCAGTTCGCGCTTGTCGACATAGACTGTGAGCGGCCGTTCGCATGGAATCGCAATGGTCGACAGCCGGCCGCGCTCGTCGATGGCTTCGACTTGATGGGTCAGATCGATCGTCGCGCTGGAGAGTCTCGGCCGCAATGTCATCGCGCGTCGGCCTCCAGTTGCCGTCCGCCGCCATAGCTGCCCTGCATCGGCGCGGCGCCGCCGGGCGTGCAGCGGATTGCGCAATACTTGAATTCCGGGATCTTGGCGAACGGATCGAGCGCCGCATTGGTCAGCTTGTTGATCGCCGCTTCATAAAAGCAGAAGGGCACGAATATCGCGCCGCGCGGTGAACTGTCGTCGGCCCGCGCATACAGCGTAACCATGCCGCGCCGCGATTCCAGGGTAACGATGTCGCCCGGCTTGGCGCCCATCGCATTGAGGTCGAGCGGATGGATCAGCGCCACCGGATCCGGCTCTATGGCATCCAGCACGGCCGTGCGGCGCGTCATGCTGCCGGTGTGCCAGTGCTCAAGCTGGCGGCCGGTGATCAATACCATCGGATATTCTTCGTCGGGTCTTTCATCGGCCGGGATGATGTCGGCCGGCACGAAGCGGGCGCGTCCCGATTCGCGCGGGAAGTCATCGACGAACACCACCGCCTGCCCGGGATCGCCTTCGTGGCGGCAGGGGTAGGTGACCGCGTGCTCGCGTTCCAGGCGGTCCCAGGTGATGCCGGCGATGCTGGGCATGGTGTGCCGCATTTCGTCGAAGACTTCCGACACATGCGCGTAGCGCCAACGCAGTCCGAGTTGCGCCGCCATCTGCTGGATGATCCATAAATCGGGCCTGGCGTCGCCCGGCGGATCGATCGCCTGGCGTCCCATTTGCACCAGGCGGTCGGTATTGGTGAAGCTGCCGGTTTTTTCGGGGAAGGCGGTGGCCGGCAGGATGACATCTGCCAGGTAGGCTGTCTCGGTCAGGAAGATGTCCTGCACCACCAGGTGTTCAAGGGCAGCCAGCGATTCGCGCGCATGATCGGCGTCGGGGTCGGACATCGCCGGATTTTCGCCCATCACGTACATGCCGCGAACTTCGCCTTTCTTGATCGCATGCATGACTTCCACCACGGTCAGGCCGGGTTTGGCATCCAAGACCCCGGGCGGCAGTTTCCAGGCCTGTTCGAAGCGAGCCCGCGCCTTGGGATCGGCCACATGCTGGTAGTCCGGATACATCATCGGAATCAAGCCGGCGTCGGACGCGCCCTGCACATTGTTCTGCCCGCGCAGCGGATGCAGGCCGGTGCCGGGGCGGCCGATCTGGCCCGTCATCAGGGCCAGCGCGATCAGGCAGCGCGCATTGTCGGTGCCGTGCACGTGCTGCGAGACGCCCATGCCCCACAGGATCATCGAGGCCTTCGATCCGGCATACAGGCGCGCGACGTAGCGGATGGTGTCGGCATCGACGCCGCAGATCGGCGCCATCTTTTCGGGGCTGTAGGCGGCGACGTTTTTTTCCAGGTCTTCATAACCGATGGTGCGGTTCGCAATGAAGTCCTGGTCGATCAATCCCTCATGCACGATCACGTGCATCATCGCATTGAGCAGTGCGACGTCTGTGTCCGGTTTGAATTGCAGGAAGCGGTGCGCGATGCGCGCCATCTCCGAGCGACGCGGATCGATCACGATCAGCTTGGTGCCGTTCTTCACCGCGTTCTTGATCCAGGTCGCGGCCACCGGATGATTCACCGCCGGATTGGCGCCGATCACGATCACGACTTCGGCCTTGGTCACGTCCATCACCGGATTCGATACCGCGCCCGAGCCTATGCCCTCCAGCAGTGCGGCCACCGAAGAGGCGTGGCACAAGCGGGTGCAGTGGTCGACATTGTTGCTGCCGAAGCCGACCCGCACCAGTTTCTGGAACAGGTAGGCTTCTTCATTGCTGCCCTTGGCCGAACCGAAACCGGCCAGCGCCTTCCCGCCGTGCCGGTCGCGAATCTGCTTGAGCGTGCCGCCGGCGAAGGCCAGCGCTTCTTCCCAGCTGGCTTCGCGGAACACGTCCATGACGCGTTCCGGGTCCATCGTGAAGTCGCCGCGCTTGGGCGGGGCATCGGCGCGCCGTATCAGCGGCCTGGTCAAGCGCTGCGGATGGTGCGCATAGTCGAAGCCGTAACGCCCTTTGACGCACAGGCGCTGATGATTGGCGGGACCGTCGCGGCCTTCGACGTACAGGATCTTGTTGTCCTTGACCTGGTAGCTGAGCTGGCAGCCGATGCCGCAATAGGGGCAGACCGAATCGACCCGCTTGTCCGGCATCGCCAGCGCCGCGTCGCGCGCCGGCATCAGTGCGCCGGTAGGACAGGCCTGTACGCATTCGCCGCAGCCGACGCAGGTCGAGGCGCCCATCGGGTCGTCCATGTCGAACACGATCTTGGCGTGGTCGCCGCGAAACGCCAGCCCGATCACGTCGTTGACCTGTTCGTCGCGGCAGGCGCGCAAGCAGCGCGTGCACTGGATGCAGGCATCGAGATTGACCGTGATGGCGGCATGCGAGGCATCTTGCCGGACCGCTTCGCGCGCGGCGAAGCGCGGCTTGCCGAGCGCTAGTTTCCTGGCCCATTGATCGACTTCATTGTTGCGGGTATAGGCGGTTTCCGGCATGTCGGATTGCAGCAGTTCCAGCACCATCCGCTGCGCCTTCAGTGCGCGTTCGCTGTCGGTGACGACGTGCATGCCGGCGGCTGGATAGCGGCAGCAGGACGGCGCCAGCACGCGCTCGCCGTCGATCTCGACCATGCAGGCGCGGCAGTTGCCGACGTTTTCGAGGCCTTCCTTGTAGCACAGGTGCGGGATCGCGATGCCTTCGCGTTTGGCGATCTCGATCAAGGTTTCGTTTGTCCTGCCGCTGACAGGGCGGCCGTTCAAGGTGAAGTCGACCACGGGGGCGTCGAGCCGGCCCGGTTCATTGCGGGTAATTGCGTTCATGACCGTTTTCTTTGAGGATGCTCCAAACTCCGCGCTGTCCCAGGGAACCCCGGAACGGCTCCTAAAGTTTTTACTTCAGACCCGATAACTCATGCGAAAAATATTTGACGACGCAATCAATCGGATTCGGCGCCGCTTGACCCAGGCCGCAAATCGATGCATCGCGCATTACTGCGGATAAATCGGCCAGCAGCGGCAAGTCCCATTGCGCTCGTTCGATCAGTGCAGATGCTTTGGCGGTACCGGCCCGGCATGGGGTGCACTGGCCGCAGGATTCATGCTTGAAAAACCGTATCAGGTTGCGTGCTGCGCCGATCGCCGTATCCCGGTCGGACAGCACAATTACCGCGGCGGAACCGATGAAGCAGCCGTAGGCTTGCAGCGTATCGAAATCGAGCGGAATCGCATTCATCGCCGCCGGCAGGATGCCGCCCGAGGCGCCGCCGGGCAGGTAGGCATAAAAGGTGTGGCCGTCCTGCATGCCGCCGCAATATTCATCGATCAGTTCCTGGATCGTGATCCCTGCCGGCGCGAGCTTGACGCCCGGTTGCTTGATCCGGCCGGAAACGGAAAACGAGCGTAAGCCCTTGCGGCCGTTCCTGCCGTGCGAGGTAAACCAGGCGCTGCCTTTTTCGAGGATCTCGCGCACCCAGTACAGGGTTTCGAAATTGTGTTCCAGCGTCGGCCGTCCGAACAAGCCGATCTGCGCCACATAGGGCGGACGCAGGCGCGGCATGCCGCGTTTTCCTTCGATCGATTCGATCATCGCCGATTCTTCGCCGCAGATGTAGGCGCCTGCGCCGCGCCGCAAAATGATGGCCGGCATATTGTCCACCGGCGGTGCGGCGCGCAATTTTTCCAGCTCGGCTTCGAGCATGGCGCGGCAGCCGTGGTATTCATCACGCAGGTACACGTAAATCGTTTCGATGCCGACCGTCCAGGCGGCGATCAGCATGCCTTCCAGGAAACGATGCGGATCGCGCTCCAGGTAGACGCGGTCCTTGAACGTGCCCGGTTCGCCTTCGTCGATATTGACCGCCATCAGGCGCGGTCCGGCTTCGGCGCGCACGATACGCCACTTGCGCCCGGCCGGAAACCCGGCGCCGCCCAGGCCGCGCAGACCGGAGTCTTCCATGGTCTTGATGACCGCTTCAATCTGATGCGTGCCGGTAACGCAATCCTTCAACAGCGCATATCCGCCTTGTGCTTGATAAGCTGCATAGTCAATGAATCCTTCCGGCATGTGGCGGATTTCCCCTGCAGCCACTTTGTCGGCGATCGCCTTGCCGCTTGCATGCGGCACCGGAAGTTGACCCGCCACCGCGACCGGCGCCTGTTCGCAGCGGCCGACGCAGGGCGTTGCGAGCACACGCACTTCCTTGCCGAGTATGGCCGGCAGTGTTTGCAGCAGTTCGCGCGCGCCGGCCATTTCGCAAGACAGGCCGTCGCACACGCGCACCGTCAATGCGGCCGGGGCCGTCTCGCCTTCCTTGACTACGTCGAAATGGTGGTAGAAGGTGGCGACTTCATACACCTCTGTTTGCGCCAGCCGCATCTCTTGCGCCAGCGCCGCCAGATGTGCGGTGGAGAGACGGGCGTAGCGGTCCTGGATCTTGTGCAGATGTTCGATCAGCAGATCAGGTTGGCGCGACGCGCCGCCGAGCAGGGCTTGCACCTCGGCCAGCGCTTGCGGGTCGACTCGGCGGCCTTTGGGCGCTTGGCGCTTGCGCTGTCTGGAGGGGCCTTGCACCGCTATCGGGATGACTGTGTGATTCATCGTTGGTCCTGATTCATCTTGATGCTTCTTGTCCGTTCGCCGGTTTTATCGCATCCGGCGCGATCAATTGGGCCGGCGCATGCGGCCTTCACTTGCCTGTGAAATCGCCATTATCATTGCCCAGACCCTGGCCGCATGCACTGTTTGCCCTGAAATTGATGGGCGCAATTCTGCACCTTCTTCATCATAGCGCGCCTCATCTCCAGGTGCATTGAGCGGGATTAATTTTCACCGCATCATGTCCCCATGACCGACCAGCTTCCTGTCTTTGCAGGCAACTGAGCGCAGCGATCCGCGATGCCTTCATGTTGCTGTTTACCGGTGACGGCGCCTTGCGGCAAACCACCTGGATTTCGCTCAAGAGATCATTTCTTGGCTTGCTGATCGCGGCGCCCGGCACCGACCAGATGGAGCAGGTCTATTGGCAGGCGCTCGGCGGCAAGCCGCCAGCCGGCGCTTATGTCTCGGCCGGACTGGGCATGGGCGAAGTGCTGAACATGGCGGCGGAACTGCAGGCCTATACCCTTAGCGACCGTGCGACTTACCTGGCGTATCGCAGCCGTACCGGTTTGGCGATTGCGCTCGAAAGCGACGCCAGGATGTTCAATCCCTACGGCATCATCGCGGTCAACCCGGTCAAACAAGGGCATCAATTATCAGGGCGCGTTGCAGTTGATCGACTGGATCACATCGGAAGCGGGGCAGCGGAAAATTGCCGGGTTCAAGGGGGGACGGCAGACAGGTATTTTTTCCATCGGCAGGAAAGAACGGACGCGGGCTTTCCATAAAAAAAGCCACTCCCTCGCGGTAGCGGCTTTTTTTGCAAGACCGATGGCAAATGCCGGATGCTATTTTTTGTCATTCATTGTTTTGAATCGACAAGGCCTTCGTCATTACGCGAAATTCTTTCCTGCAAATTCCCAATTCACCAGACCCCAGAAGGTCTCGACATATTTGGCGCGCAGGTTGCGATAGTCGATGTAGTAGGCATGCTCCCACACGTCGCAAGTCAGCAGCGGTTTGTCGGCGCCGGTCAGCGGGCAGCCGGCATTGGAGGTATTGACGATATCCACCGAGCCGTCTGTTTTCTTGACCAGCCAGGTCCAGCCGGAACCGAAGTTGCCGACGCAGGATTTGGTGAATTCTTCCTTGAACTTGTCGAAGGAACCCCACTTGGCGTTGATCGCATCGGCCAATGCGCCGCTTGGTGCGCCGCCGCCGTTCGGCTTCATGCCGTTCCAGTAGAAGGTATGGTTCCAGACCTGGGCCGCATTGTTGAATACGCCGCCGGAGGATTTCTTGACGATCTCTTCGAGCGAGGCGTTTTCGAATTCAGTTCCCTTGATCAGGTTGTTCAGGTTCGTGACATACGCTTGATGATGCTTGCCGTAATGGTATTCGAGGGTTTCCTTGGAGATGTGCGGAGCCAGCGCATCCATCGCGTAGGGGAGAGGAGGAAGAGTATGTTCCATGGTATGTCCTTTCTGTTGTTCGAGTTGAGGGCGTGCTTTTAAAGATGAAGAATAAGAAGACGATGAAAAAACGGTAATTGTAAGTCGGATGCGGATTGCCTGCATGGCATGCAAGCGCTAAAAATTTACAAACTAGCCTGCACGCTGGCGATACCCACTTGCGCACTGCCCTCGGCCAACCGCACTGTGATCGTTTCGCGTGGCTGGAGTTCTTTGGGCGCGCGCACGATCCTGCCTTTGCCGTCGGTCACAATCGCGTAGCCGCGCTCCAGCGTGCGTTGCGGATTGAGCAATTCCAGTTGTGCCGCCAGCGAAGACAGCGCCTGGCGTTGTTGCTGCGAGCGGCTGGCCATGCTTGCCGCGAGGCGCCTTGTTTTTTCTCCCAGGCTCAGGCGTTGCGTCGCCGTGTCGGGCAATTGAGCCGACCAGCGGTTGCGCAACTGCACCAAGGCATGACGCGCTTCGCTCAGCGGCGTTTGCGCCGAATGCCGCAAGCGCGTCTGCAAGCCATGCAATTTCAAGCGTTCATGCCTGATGTAGGCGCCCGGACTGACCATGCGGCGCGATAGCCAATCGAGGGTTTGCGCGGCGTCGGCCAAGCGCCGTTTCAGGGCGCGCGTCAAATCGACGGCCTGCCCATCCAGCGTCGCCATCCAGTCGTCACGCGGCGCGGCAGCCAGTTCGGCGGCGGCGGTGGGGGTCGGCGCGCGCAGGTCGGCGGTAAAGTCGGCAATCGTGAAATCGGTTTCATGGCCGACCCCCGAGATGACCGGCATGCGGCAGGCGGCAATCGCGCGGGCCACCACTTCCTCGTTGAATGACCACAAGTCCTCGATACTGCCCCCGCCGCGGCAGAGCAGCAGCAACTCGCATTCGGCACGGGCGGATGCCGTGGCGATGGCATGCGCGATTTTTTGCGCCGCGCCTTCGCCCTGCACCGGCGCCGGATACAGGATTACGCGGATATGCGGCGTGCGCCGCCGCAGCGTGGCCAGGATATCGCGCAAGGCCGCTGCTTGCGGACTGGTGACGATGCCGATGATTCTGGCGAATACAGGGATTGCGCGCTTGCGCGCCGGCTCGAACAAGCCTTCCGCCGCCAGTTTGGCCTTCAGTTGCAGGAACGCCTCGTACAGGTTGCCCACTCCGGCGCGGCGGATCGCCTCAACGCTGAGCTGGAAATCGCCGCGTGCCGCATACAGCGTCACCAAGGCACGGACTTCGACCTTGTCGCCTTCGCGCGGCATGAAGCCGGCGTATTGCGCCCGGCCCCGGAACATCACCGCCCGTACCTGAGCCGCATCATCCTTGAGCGTGAAATACCAATGGCCGGACGCGGCGCGGGTGAAATTCGAGATCTCGCCGGAAACCCAAGCCAGCGGGAAATTGCGCTCCAACATTCGCGCCACAGCTTGATTTAAAACCGAAACCGTCAGCACAGGCGGCGCCGAATGGGCGTTTTCAATTACATCGCCAGGGTTCATGCGGGATTCCGGGGTAAAACCTGTCCACAGGCGCGCCAAACTGCCATCTTCCTGTAATAAACCATTGTGTATCTCGCAATATTTTCTATAAGTATTTGATTTTAAAGCGGAAATTAATTCCTGCTTCATTTTCATGCAAGAAGGGAAAACCCTTACGAATCAAGTACTTTGCATTGATTTTGGAAGTTACTCACAAAGTTATCCACATAAAATGTGAAAAACTTTTGTGCTGAATTTACGTGTATAGAGACTTGCTCACAATTGCTCAACACGTTACATTCTGCATCCATCAACCGTTTCGTCGTTTTCGCCAGAGCGCGGGGCGTGACAACGGCATTCATCATCGTATTCAACAAGGAGCCTTTTTTGCTCGCAATTATTCAAGCTGCAGGCTGGCCGATCTGGCTGCTGCTCATCGCCTCGGTCATCGGATTAGCGCTGATTATCGAACGCTTATTGTACCTGCGCCGCGGGCGGATTCTACCGCCGAACCTTTTGCAGGAAGTCATTCGGGTCTATCACAACGGCAAGATCGACGCGAATGTGATCAGCACGCTGGAACAGAATTCGCCTTTGGGTCGGGTGCTGGCGGCCGGTTTGCGTAACGTCGATGCCCCGCGCGACGCGATGAAGGAATCGATCGAAGAAGCCGGGCGCGGTACCGGCCATGAACTGGAACGCTTCCTGACCACCTTGGGCACCATCGCGACCCTGGCGCCGTTGATGGGCCTGTTCGGCACCGTGGTCGGGATGATCGAGATTTTCGGCGCCCAGAACGCCGCCGGCGCCAATCCGGCGCAACTGGCGCATGGCATCTCGGTGGCGCTGTATAACACCGGTTTCGGCCTGGCGATTGCAATGCCGACCCTGGTCTTCTATCGGCATTTCCGCGCGCTGGTGGATAGCTTCATCGTCGATATGGAGCAGCAGGCGGTGAAGTTTGTCGATACCGTGCATGGCAGCCGAAAATAAAGAGACGCGTCCATGAACTTTCGTAAAGGCAAAGGCCGGGAAGACCCGGAAATCAACCTCATTCCGTTTATCGACGTCTTGCTGGTGATCCTGATTTTCTTGATGGTCACCACGACCTATAGCAAATTCACCGCCTTGCAGATCACCTTGCCGACCGCCGATGCGGAAAAGGCAATGGAACGGCCATTCGAGATCAATGTCGCGGTCGACCAGCAAGGCAGCTATGCGATCAATAATGCTCGCCTCGCTGTGCGCGACGCCGCCGGCTTGGCTGAAGAACTGAAAAGCGTGGCTAACGGCAAAGGGGAATCCCGGAAAGATCCGGTGATCATCATCAATGCCGATGCCACGGCGGCACACCAGAGCGTGATCAACGTCTTGGAAGCGTCGCGTCTGGCCGGGTTCGAGAAAGTGACGTTTGCCGCGCAGGCCAGCGGGAAAAAATAGCAAGGCAGCCGTCTCGAAATATTCGGTCTGCCACCATGCCGTTACGCCGGAGCATCCGTAGAAGAGCAGGGCGGTACGGTAATGCGACGCGCGAGGTCATGCCTCGCTCTTTACGGATCTAATGGCTTGTCCTCTCAATTTTCCCGTCTTGAAACGATTTTGACCCGCGCCTGGTCCAGGCGCGGCTGGTTGGCTTGCCTGCTGTTTCCGGTTTCATTGCTGTTTCGCGCGCTCACCGCCCTGCGGCGCAGCTTCTATGCGGCCGGCCTGTTGAAATCGACCTCCTTGCCGGTTCCGGTGATCGTGGTCGGTAATCTATTCATCGGAGGAACCGGCAAGACGCCGCTCGTCATCTGGCTGGTCGAGGCATTGCGGCGCGCGGGTTATTTACCGGGGGTCATCTCGCGCGGCTATGGCGCCTCCCATGAGGCGCCGCTGGAGGTCACAGCCGATTCGGCGGCGCGGCAAGCCGGCGATGAGCCGGTGTTGATTGCTCGGCGCACACAATGCCCGGTCGTGGTCGGGCGTCAGCGCACCGCTGCTGCTCAAGCCTTGCTGGCTGCTCATCCGCAGGTGAATGTGATCGTCGCCGACGATGGCCTGCAGCACTATGCCTTGGCGCGTGACGTGGAAGTCGCCCTGTTCGATGCCCGGGGCGCAGGCAACGGCTGGGTGCTGCCTGCCGGGCCTTTGCGCGAACCCTTGTCGCGGCGCTGTGATTTTACCGTCATCAATGCGAACCGGCGCCCGTCCGGCATGCCCAATGATGCGATCAACATGCAATTGGCGGGGCGGATAGCTCAACGTCTTTGCGATCGAACGCAAAGTCGGGATGTGGCGGCTTTTGCATCATCAGCCGTGATCGTGGCAGCGGCCGGCATCGGCAATCCGGCGCGATTTTTCACCATGCTGCGCGATGCCGGCTTGCAATTCGCCGAGATGCCGTTGCCGGATCATTACGACTACCGTGTGAATCCTTTTGCAAATCTTGATGCCGATATCATTCTGATCACCGAGAAGGATGCAGTAAAATGTGGGCAGATTGACATACTCAAAAACGACCCGCGCTTATGGGTCGTGCCGGTAAGCGCGCAGATCGACGGTGCGCTGGCTGAACGAATTCTGGAGAAACTGCGTGGACACCCGATTGCTTGATATCCTTGTGTGCCCGATCTGCAAGGGGCGGCTCGAATACGATAAAAAAGCGCAAGAATTGATTTGCCATGCGGACAAGCTTGCCTATCCGATCCGCGACGACATTCCCATTATGTGGGCCGACCAGGCGCGCGAATTGACGGCGCCGCCGTCTATCAGCTCCTCTGCTGTTTGACGCATCGTTGTCCGGCCTGCACTGGCTGCAAGCATGATGACGATTCACGCTTTTCCTCATATTGACCCACCCGTGAAACAGTTGGATGAATCAAACCAATCATTCCGTGCAGCCTTTCATCGTCATCATTCCGGCCCGCCTTGCATCGACCCGCTTGCCTGACAAACCGCTTGCGGATCTGGGCGGCAAACCGATGGTGGTCAGGGTGGCCGAGCGTGCCGCATTGTCGGGTGCTGCGCAAGTGATCGTGGCGACCGATCATGCCGCGATCCTCGCCGCATGCCGGGAGCATGGCATCACCGCGCATATGACACGTCCGGACCACCCTTCGGGCACCGACCGGATTGCGGAAGTGGCAAGCCTGATGGGATTGGACGAGGATGCCGTAATCGTCAACGTGCAAGGCGACGAGCCCTTGATCGATCCGGACCTGATCACAGCGACCGCATCGCTGATCGACGCTGATGTGCCGATGGCGACCGCGGCTCATGCCATCGACAACATGGCCGATGTATTCAATCCCAACGTGGTCAAAGTGGTATTGGACCGGGAAGGACGGGCGTTGTATTTTTCGCGTGCGGCAATTCCCTGGCATCGCGACGGGTTCGGGCAAACAAGGGAGTCGCGGCCCGACGGCTATGTCGCACTGCGACATATCGGGCTCTATGCATATAACAATAAATTTTTGCAAGCCTATCCGCAACTTTCGATTTCACCTTTGGAACAAATCGAAGCGTTGGAGCAGTTGCGTGTGCTGTGGCATGGGTTTTCGATTGCCGTCCATGTAAGCCTCACAGCACCTGAAGCCGGCGTCGATACCCCGGACGATTTGATGCGGGTGCGGCGGCATTTCGGCTGAATTTTTTGAAATCGGCGGCAAAGAGCGGGTGCCGATGAATTTATGTGGTAAGTTTCGTGCAAAGTTCGTGTGATAAAAAGCTATCTGAAGGTGCTGCAAAAAGAATATTCTCAATATTGCCGTGCGTAGCCAGCGATGCAGCAATGGCTTGCGCTATAGTTTGAGATGGCTTTTTGGCAAGTGCCGCAATTGAATTCAAAACTCGTTTAGGAAATAGCATGCGCCTCATCCTGTTAGGAGCGCCTGGTGCCGGTAAGGGCACGCAAGCCACTTTCATCAAAGAAAAATACAACATCCCGCAAATCTCCACCGGCGATATGCTGCGCGCTGCGGTCAAGGCCGGCACACCGCTAGGCGTGGAAGCCAAGAAGGTCATGGATGCGGGCGGATTGGTGTCGGACGACATCATCATCGGTCTGGTCAAGGACCGCCTGAAGCAGCCGGATTGCGCCAACGGCTATTTGTTTGACGGTTTTCCCCGCACCATCCCGCAAGCGGATGCGATGAAGGAAGCCGGCGTCGGCATCGATTACGTATTGGAAATCGATGTGCCGGACGATGCGATCATCGAGCGCATGAGCGGCCGCCGGGTTCATCCGGCATCCGGCCGCACCTATCATGTCAAATTCAATCCGCCGAAAGTGGCAGGCAAGGATGACGTCACCGGCGAAGAACTGATCCAGCGCGACGACGACAAGGAAGAAACCGTCAAGAAGCGCCTCTCGGTCTATCACGAGCAAACCGAGTTACTGGTGGACTACTACAACAAGTGGGCAAAATCCGGCCAACCCGGCGCGCCCCAATATCGCAAGATCGCCGGCGTCGGCCTGGTCGATCAAATTCGCGACAGAGCATTTGCTGCCCTGGCAGAATGAAAAAAGCGGACCTTGTGTCCGCTTTTTTTATCTCTCGCCTTAGTGCTGCAAGCTCGCCAACCCGATCAATGTGCCGGTTAGCTCAAGCGAGAATAATAAAAAGACAACGAACAGTTTTGCAGTACGCAGGTCGCGGAATGCATCGATGTAGCGCAGCAGGGAGTCCATCGTTGCAAGCCGCCAGCTCGGATGTGTTTAACTTGGTCGTAATAACGAAAAGGAGAAAACATGGCATCAGGTGTGTGGTTGTGGTTTACCGTAGCGTGCGGCGTCATTGCCGTGATTTATGGACTCATGTCGCGTAGCTGGATCCTGCGACAGGATGCCGGTAACGCCCGCATGCAAGAGATTGCGAGGGCGATCCAGGAGGGCGCTGCCGCATATCTGGCACGTCAGTACCGGACCATCGCCATCGTCGGCGTTGTCTTGTTCGTCCTCATCGCCATTCTTCCCGGTCTTGGCCCTACCACCGCCGTAGGTTTCCTGATCGGCGCGGTGCTGTCCGGCGCCTGCGGCTTTATCGGCATGAACGTGTCGGTGCGGGCCAACGTGCGGACTGCACAGGCGGCGACCAAAGGCATGAACGAAGCGCTCGACGTGGCGTTTCGGGGCGGCGCCATCACCGGCATGCTGGTGGTTGGCTTGGGCCTTCTGGGCGTGACCGTGTTTTACGTTGTCCTTACCTCTTCGGCATCCCCCGGACTGGGGCAGCCGGCATCGCAGCATGACATGATCAAGCCCCTGATCGGTTTGGCGTTCGGGGCCTCGCTGATTTCCATTTTCGCCCGTTTGGGCGGCGGCATTTTCACCAAGGGCGCAGACGTGGGCGCCGATCTGGTCGGCAAAGTCGAAGCCGGCATTCCGGAAGATGATCCGCGTAACCCGGCCGTGATTGCCGACAACGTCGGCGACAACGTCGGCGATTGCGCAGGCATGGCGGCCGACTTGTTCGAAACCTACGTGGTGACCTTGATTGCCACCATGCTGCTCGGCGCCCTGCTGATCACCAAGGCGGCCACCGAGGCGATCATGTATCCCTTGCTGCTCGGCGCGGTATCGATTCTCGCCTCGATCATCGGCTGTTCGATGGTCAAGGCTCAGCCCGGCAAGAAAATCATGTCGGCGCTGTACACCGGTTTGTGGTGGGCCGCCGGCCTCTCATTGATCGGTTTTGCGGTCGTTACGTGGATGCTCATGCCGGAAGACATGCGCATGCCGATGATGGGTTCGGCCGTGGTCGGCATCGTGCTGACGGGCTTGATGGTCTACATCACGGAGTACTACACCGGGACCGATTTTCATCCCGTCAAGCATATCGCCGAAGCTTCGACCACCGGCCACGGCACCAACATCATCGCCGGCCTCGGGGTGTCGATGAAAGCCACCGCTTATCCGGTGCTGGCGGTTTGCGTGGCGATCCTGGTTGCCTATTGGCTGGGCAGCACGGCCGGCAGCGGCTACGGCCTGTACGGCATCGCGATCGCCGCGACCTCGATGCTGTCGATGGCCGGCATTATCGTCGCGCTCGACGCCTACGGCCCCGTCACCGACAACGCCGGCGGCATTGCGGAAATGTCGCATCTGCCTGACTCGGTCCGCGCAATTACCGATCCGCTCGACGCGGTCGGCAACACGACCAAGGCGGTGACCAAGGGTTATGCAATCGGTTCCGCCGGCTTGGCCGCGTTGGTGCTGTTCGCGGATTACACGCACGCGCTGGATTCCGTCAACAAGAGTACGACCTTCGACCTGTCGAACCCGATGGTGATTGTCGGCCTGTTCATCGGCGGCTTGATTCCCTACCTGTTCGGCGCCATGGCGATGGAAGCGGTAGGGCGTGCAGCCGGGGCCGTGGTGATCGAAGTGCGCCGCCAGTTCCGCGACATCAAGGGCATCATGGACGGCAGCGGCAAACCGGAGTATGACAAGGCGGTCGACATGCTGACCGCATCGGCGATCAAGGAAATGGTGATGCCTTCGCTATTGCCGGTCATCGTGCCGATCCTGGTCGGCATGCTGCTCGGGCCGGCCGCGTTGGGCGGGCTGTTGATGGGAACGATTGTGACTGGTCTGTTTGTCGCGATCTCGATGACCACCGGCGGCGGCGCCTGGGACAATGCCAAGAAATACATCGAGGATGGCCACTTCGGCGGCAAAGGTTCGGAAGCGCATAAAGCTGCGGTGACCGGCGATACCGTCGGCGATCCGTACAAGGATACCGCCGGCCCGGCAGTCAATCCTTTGATCAAGATCATCAATATCGTTGCATTGCTGCTGGTCCCTCTGTTGCCGGCAGTAGGCTTGACCTCGGCCGGAGGACACGCCCCGACGCCAGCGGCGATCACGGGTCCGGCACCTGCAACAACGATGCCGCCCGCCGCCGCGCCCGCGAATCCGGCAACCTCGACCGCACCCCCAGCATCGGCCCCGGCAGCACCGGCCGCGAGTGCTCCTGCCGCGTCGGCACCAGCCAAGTAGCGGAACGTCAAGCACTTCATGAAAAGGCAGCCGCAGCTGCCTTTTCCTTTTTTGCGACGCAAAAATTCGCTACAATTGCGAGTCGATGTTTACGTTAACGTTAACGTCATGCAAACCTTTCCGTTTTTTCATTCTTCAAAAGAGGCCGGCAATGCAAATTCAAGACAATGTATTCATCATCACGGGCGGAGCCTCCGGTCTTGGCGCGGCCACCGCACGCATGATCGTCGCCGGCGGCGGCAAAGTGGTGTTGGCCGATGTTCAGGTGGAGGCCGGCGAAAAACTCGCGGCCGAACTGCAAGGCGTTTTCGTCAAGTGTGACGTGACTTCCGAGGTCGACGGCAAGGCGGCCGTCGAGGCCGCTGTCGGGTTGGGCACATTGCGCGGCTTGGTGAATTGCGCCGGCATTGCGCCGGCAATCCGCACGGTAGGCAAGGAAGGTCCGCACCCGCTGGATGCCTTCCAGCGCACTATCGACATCAACCTGATCGGCACGTTCAACATGGCTCGCCTTGCCGCCGAGGCCATGGCGAAAACCGAGGCCACGGAACAGGGCGAGCGCGGCATCATCATCAATACCGCATCGGTCGCCGCTTATGATGGGCAAATCGGGCAAGCGGCGTACGGCTCGTCCAAGGCAGCCGTGGTCGGCCTGACCCTGCCGATGGCGCGCGACCTGTCGCGCAACGGCATTCGCGTGATGACGATTGCGCCGGGTATTTTTGAAACGCCGATGCTGCTCGGCATGCCGCAAGACGTGCAGGATGCACTGGGCCGAATGGTGCCGTTCCCACCTCGCCTCGGCAAACCGGACGAATACGCCCACCTGGCAAAAGCAATCATCGAAAATGTGATGTTGAACGGCGAGACGATCCGATTGGACGGTGCAATTCGCATGCAACCCAAATAACGTTTGTGTAAGAGGCTCTAAGCTCGTTAAGTCAGCCCGTTACCGGAAAAGGCAAGTGTCAGCTTGCCTTTTCTTTTTTGTGGAAAATCTTGCCGTGCCTGCCGCGCATTAGCCTCCACAAACGGCAAACACCCTGCTAATCTTTGGCATATGGGTGACAGAAAGAAAACCGGCCTGGTTCTAACGGGAGGAGGTGCGCGCGCGGCATATCAAGTCGGCGTGCTGCAGGCTGTCGCCATGATTTTGCGCGAAGCCGGCTGGCGGTCCGGCCGTAATCCTTATGACATCATCTGCGGCACGTCAGCCGGCGCTATCAATGCGACCGCACTGGCATGCTATGCAGATGACTTCGGCGAAGGCCTGGAAAGGCTGCTGCGCGTATGGGAAAACTTCAGGGTCGAACAAGTGTATCGGGCCGATTCGCTTGGGGTGGTGCGTTCCGGGGCAAAATGGCTGTCGCTTCTGTCTTTTGGTTGGTTGTTGCGAAAATGGCATGCCAACCCGCCCAATGCCCTGCTCGACAATACCCCGTTAGTGACCCTGTTGAACCGCATGCTGAATTTTCCGCGCCTCGATGCAGCCTTGATCGATGGCACGCTGCATGCGCTTGCGGTGACCGCATCATCCTATACTGCCGGCCAACACATCACGTTTTATCAAACCGAACATGAAATCCAGCCTTGGGTGCGTTCGCAAAGGATTGCGTTGCGCAGCCAGATCGGCGTGGAACATCTGCTCGCCTCATCTGCCATTCCGCTCATTTTTCCTGCCACCCCTATTTATTGCGATGGCCGCCGCGAATATTTCGGCGACGGTTCGATGCGTCAGCTGGCGCCGATCTCACCGGCGATCCATCTGGGGGCTGAAAAAGTCCTGGTGATCGGCGCGGGCCGTCTGACCGAACCGGTACGAGATACCGCGGAATTGGCCCAATACCCAAGCCTTGCCCAGATTGCCGGGCATGCCATGTCCAGCATTTTCCTGGACAGCCTGGCGGTGGATATCGAACGCATGAACAGGATCAACCTGACCTTGTCGTTTTTGACTGAGGAACAAAGGGCTCGAACTCCTTTGCGGCCTATCGAGATGCTGATCATCGCGCCGTCTGAACGCCTGGACGAAATTGCCAGCCGCCACGTAAATAGCCTGCCCGGCCCGATCCGGATGATGTTATCCGGCATCGGTGCAACCGAAGTGCGGGGCGCGGCACTGGCATCCTATCTGTTGTTCGAAGCAAGTTACACCTGCGAATTGATCCGGCTGGGCCAGCATGATGCTTTTGCTCACCGAGCCGATGTGCTGGCTTTTTTCGGCCTGCAGCCGAGCAGTTCAATGCCAAGGGCGGAGACGTCGGTGCGGTGAGGTTCTACGTTCTTTCAATGCTTGTTGCTTAGATATGTTGTTGCTTTTTGGAATGGGCAGAAAGCGTGTTTCATGCGCATCAAATCAAGCATTCCAGCGATACGGGTTGATTCGTTTTGTACAACACGTTACCCTACGGTATCGGGAGTATTTTTGCTTAATAAATTGGCAAACAACTAGCCTAGGGAACGCGCGTGAAAGCTAAGTCACTGAAAAATTGGAGCATTTTTTTCGCGGCTTTGCTATTCTCTCTTGCTGTTTTTGCAAAGGAATTTACAAAGATCGAGGTTATCGCTGCGGCTGACCTGCCGATCGAAGCACAGAAAACGCTGCAGCTCATCAAACAAGGCGGGCCATTTCCTTTTGCCAAAGATGGTGTGGTTTTTGGCAACTACGAAGGAATTTTGCCTAAACATGGGCGCGGGTATTATCATGAATTTACGGTGAGAACCCCCGGAATACGCACGCGAGGCGCACGGCGCATTATTGTCGGCGGAGACTTGGTGTCGTCGCGCGAGCGCTATTACACTGAAGATCACTATGCAACTTTCAAACGCATTCGAGAATAATCTCTACACTGAGCTATTGCACAGAATGAGCGCCAAAATAACTGCACGACCCGAGGGAGAAATGAGCTTATTCAAAACCGTGCCGTCAAACGTGGTGCAATCCATTCGCGCCTTTCGGGTGACCGACTTGCGGGATGAGGCGGCTCGACTGGGACAGCACTTCTTGTATGCTTATTGCGCAGAGGCGACGACCAAGCAGCAAGTGCTGGCCATCATTGCGGAGGCATTCCATTTTCCCAAGCATTTCGGCAAGAATTTCGATGCGTTGGGAGATTGCCTGACCGACTTGGCGCATAAGGCAGGGCCGCAACCCGGTTTTCTGGTGGTTTTGGAGCAGTTGCCAAATACCCAGAAGTTCGATAAGGAAGCCCGCGAAACCTTGCTGGACGTGTTTCGTGACGCAGCCGATTTCTGGGCTGACAAGAAGGTCGCATTCCGCGTGTTCTACTCTTTTCAATAATCGGTTCGCCTTCCTGGCTGGCTCATCACGGCCAACCCTGCACGCGTTTTGGCTGGGCCGCGTCCCGGCGGTACGGTACAATGCGCGGCATGAGAAATATCGTCATCCTGATTTCCGGGCGGGGCAGCAACATGCAAGCCATCGTCCAAGCCGCTCAAACCGAGCAATGGCCAGCCAAGATCGCTGCCATCATCAGCAACCGCGCCGACGCAGAGGGCTTATCCTTTGCCGCCGAACGAGGCATACCGACGGCCGTGGTCGCAAACAAGGACTATCCGACCCGCGAAGCCTTCGATGCAGCGCTGCAACTCGTAATCGATGGGTTTGCGCCGGATCTGGTGGTGCTGGCAGGTTTCATGCGCATTCTTACAGCACCTTTCGTCGAGCATTTTGCCGGCCGCATGCTCAATATCCATCCTTCCCTCCTGCCAAGCTTTCCCGGCTTGGCGACCCACAGACAGGCCCTGGACGCAGGGGTGAAAGTGCATGGTGCGACAGTCCATTTCGTCACCGCCCAGCTCGATCATGGCCCCATCGTGGCGCAAGCGGCCGTACCGGTAGAGGACGGCGATAACGAGCATAGTTTGTCGGCACGTGTGCTGGCTCAGGAACACGTGATTTATCCGCGTGCGGTACGCTGGTTTATCGAAGACAGACTGGTGCTTGACAACGGCCTGGTTCGCGTGATCCCACAGGCACAGGCTGCGTAAAGGACTTTGAATGAGATTGCCTCCAGCAATTATTAACCATACCGAAGAGGTATTGCGCGAGATCCTGCGCTTCACCGGCCCGGCAGACGGTACCTTGTCGCGCTATTTCCGCGAGCATCCGAAGCTCGGTTCGCGTGAACGAGGTGTGATCGCCGAGGCAGTGTACGGCTTGTTGCGCAACAAAGCGGTGTACACCAGCTTTACCGAATCGGGCAACGGTCCTACCATGCGCCGCATGACCTTGCTCGGCTTGGCCGATGCCGTCGGCGTCGATGCACTCGGCGGCTTGACGGAAGAAGAAGCCGAATGGCTGGGGCGCGTCATGCAAATCGATCGGACGCACTTGCCTGCCATCTTGCGTGCCAATCTGCCGCAGTGGCTGTTTGATAAACTTGTTGCGCGCGACGGCGAGGCAGAGACGCTCCGGTTGGCAGAAGCCTTGAACCGGCAAGCGCCGCTCGACTTGCGCGTCAACGCGATGAAAGCGACGCGCGACGACGTCATCGCCGAGCTTGCGACGGCGCCGATCCTGTGCGAGCCAACCGTCTATGCGCCGCTCGGCGTCCGCATTCTCAAGAAGCCTGCATTGCAAAATCTTCCATTGTTCAAGAACGGTGCGATCGAAGTGCAGGACGAGGGCAGCCAATTGCTGGCGCAGGTGGTCGGCGCCAAACGCGGTGAAATGGTGGTCGATTTTTGCGCCGGCGCCGGCGGCAAAACGCTGGCCTTGGGGGCGGCCATGCGCAATACCGGCCGCCTCTATGCATTCGACGTGTCGGAAAAGCGGCTTGCCAAACTCAAGCCCAGACTCGCGCGAAGCGGTTTGTCGAACGTGCATCCGGTGCAGATCGCGCATGAAAACGATGCCAAGATCAAGCGTCTGGCCGGCAAGATTGACCGTGTTCTGGTGGATGCGCCCTGCAGCGGCCTCGGCACCTTGCGTCGTAATCCCGATGTCAAATGGCGCCAGACGCCGCAGTCGCTGGCCGAACTGAACCTTAAGCAAAGCGCCATTTTGGTGGGCGCTGCGCGCTTGGTAAAAGCGGGCGGCCGCCTGGTCTATGCAACCTGCAGTCTGCTGGATGAAGAGAATGAAGCGATCGTCACGCAGTTCTTGTCGACACATCAAGATTTTGTCCTGGTGCCGATGAAAGAAATCCTGGCGGAACAAAAAATCGTGCTGGAGATGCAGGACTATTTGAAGCTGGTGCCGCATCTGCATCAAACCGATGGTTTCTTCGCTGCGGTATTAGAGCGGAAAAAATGAGGCGCCGTCTCGCTGTATTGGCAGCGTGGACTTGCCTGGCGCTTGCCGCATCGAATTGCCGCGCCTTCGATGCGGCTTCCACTCCGCTTGCCGCGCAAGGGACTTTGCAAGCGGCATTCGCGCCTTGGGACAATATTGAAGAGCTCATCATGGACGCGATCGGCGGCGCCAAGAAGCAAGTATTGGTGCAAGCCTATCTGCTGACCAGCAAGAAAATCGCTACCAGCCTGATTGCGGCGCAAAAGCGTGGCGTCGACGTACGCGTGCTGGCCGATGCCGAACAGCTCGGCAAGATCGAAAGCTCGAAGCTGCCGGAATTGGCGGCGGCAGGCGTTCCGGTCTGGCTCGAGACGAAATACCAAAATGCCCACAATAAAATCATCGTGATCGACGCCGGCTCGGCAGATGCAAGCGTCATTACCGGCAGCTTCAATTTCACCTGGACGGCGCAGCACAAGAATGCAGAAAACATTCTGATTGCGCGCAAAAATCCCACGCTCGCCGCACGCTATGCCATGAATTGGGAACGGCATCGGCAAGACGCGACACCCTATAAAAAACAATGACGCCATCCCTGCTTTCGAGCCTGTGGGCCGACCTTTGGAACGATTTGCAAGATCCAGGCGTGCTCTGGCAAATCCTGGTCCTGATTGCTTCCCTAAGCCTGGGCTGGGTTTTGGCACGCTCCGTGCGTGCCACACTGACCAAGAGAGATGTGCAGCAGCGCGTGGTGCGTTTGGGCGTCGAGAGTTTCGCGCGCGTCCTATCGCCGCTGATTGCCTTGGCACTGATCGCTATCGCCAAGGCGCTCCTGATGAAATGGCAGCACGTCAATTTGTTGCGGGTCGCGATTCCCTTGCTGGCCTCGTTCGCCTTGATACGCTTGGCTTTTTATGTCTTGCGGCGCGTTTTCGCGCAGGGCGGCAAGGCCGGCAGCGTACTGCTGCTCTTCGAAAAATCCTTCGCGACCCTGGTCTGGTTCGGCGTTGCTCTTTACATCACCGGCCTGTGGCCCGATCTGATTCAATACCTGGAAGACACGGTGCTTCCGATCGGACGCTACAAGGTTTCGCTATTGGCGATTTTGCAGGTGGTGACGTCGGTGATCGTCACGCTGGTATTGGCGCTCTGGGTCGGTGCGTTGCTGGAAGAGCGCCTGATGCGCATCGATACCATGCACTCTTCGCTGCGTGCGGTCATGGTGCGCATGGCGCGTGCATTGCTGATCCTGATCGCTGTCCTGGTGAGTTTGTCGCTGGTCGGGATCGATCTCACCGTGCTGTCCGTATTCGGCGGTGCCTTGGGGGTCGGGCTTGGGCTGGGCTTGCAGAAAATCGTCAGCAGCTATGTATCGGGCTTCGTAATTTTGCTGGAGCGCAGCCTGGCGGTGGGCGACATGGTCACTGTTGATAAATACTCCGGCAAGGTGACACAGATCAATACGCGTTACACCATCTTGCAAGGCCTGGATGGCGTCGAGTCGGTAGTGCCGAATGAAATGCTGGTGTCGGGGCCGGTACAGAATTATTCCCTGACCGACCGCACGCTCCGGCTGGCCACGCATGTGACGGTCGATTACGAAACTGATATTGAACCGCTCTTGAAATTGCTGGAGCAAACCGTTGCCGCCATTGAGCGCGTCTTGAAAGACCCGGCGCCGAGCGCGCTGCTGCTTAAATTCAGCGACGATGGCATGGTCTTGGAAATCGGCTTCTGGATCGCCGACCCCGAGAATGGCAGGCTGGGCGTCGTATCCGATGTGAACCTGGCAATCTGGCGCGTGCTGAAAGCACATCAAATCAAAGTGCCTTATCCGCAACGCGAAATCAGAATGGTCGAACTTGCCAAAAGCTGAGCGGTAATTTGTGCCGCAGGGTAATAAAAAGCGTACAATTCCGGGGCAAAATTTCAGATATGCAGCCCGCACTTCCCGGCACAGGCCTTAGCGACTTACCCACTCTGGAGCAGTAATTTGAACGCCGTTTTCGATGCAGTACTTGGTTTTTTATCCGATGGATTGATGCATGCGAGCTTGTGGCAGACCATCGCCTTCACCCTCGTCGTGACGCACATCACGATCGCCAGCGTCACAATTTTCCTGCATCGCTGCCAAGCACACAGGGCGCTTGAACTGCACGCGATTCCCAGCCATTTTTTTCGTTTCTGGCTTTGGCTGACCACTGGGCAAGTTACTAAAGAATGGGCGGCGGTTCATCGCAAGCATCATGCCAAGTGCGAAACCGAAGATGATCCCCATAGTCCTGTTACGCGCGGTATCCGGAAGGTGTTGTTCGAAGGCGCGGAACTTTATCGTGCCGAATCGAAGAATCCCGAAACGATCGAGAAGTTCGGCCATGGGACGCCTTCCGACTGGATCGAACACAATCTTTACACCAAGTACAGCTGGCAAGGTGTCGGTCTGATGCTGATCATCGACGTGCTCTTGTTTGGCGTTGCCGGCCTGACGGTGTGGGCAGTGCAGATGATGTGGATTCCCGTCATGGCAGCGGGGATCATCAACGGCATTGGCCACTACTGGGGCTATCGGAACAACGACTGCGCGGACGCCTCGACCAATATTCTGCCGATTGGTATCCTGATCGGCGGTTGCGAGCTGCATAACAACCATCATACTTACCCGACCTCGGCCAAATTTTCGCTGAAATGGTATGAGTTCGACATCGGGTGGGGGTATATCCGTGCCCTCGAATTGATGGGGCTGGCGAAGGTGAAAAAGCTGGCGCCGAAACCCAAATTCGACCGCGAGAAAATGGTCGCCGATTTCGAGACGCTGCAATCCGTGATCGCAAACCGTTACGACGTGATGGCGAAATACGCAAAGTCCTTGAAGCGCGCATGGCAGGATGAACTGGAGCATTTGAAAAAGAAAGCCGAACTTGAAGCCGCCTTTCTTAAGTCTTCGAAGAAGCTGCTGCAGCGCGAACCGGCCAAGCTCGGAGCGCCGCAAAAGCAGCAGTTGACCGAATTGTTCACTCACAGCAAAGCACTGCAGACCATGCATGAAATGCGTGTCGAGTTGGGCGCGATCTGGGAACGTTCGCATGCGACGCGCGACCAGTTGCTGCAGCAGTTGCAGGATTGGTGTGCACGGGCGGAGGCGTCCGGCATCATCGCGCTGCGTGATTTTTCCTTGCGCCTGCGCAGTTATGCATAGTCAGTCAAGGAATACCAATCACCCTTAAAAAAACAGCCTGCCGAAGCGGGCTGTTTTTTTGGGGCTTGTGCAACGTGCTGCGCCTTGGCGGGATATTTTTATACCGCCATGTTGCCGAGTTTGCCGATTTGGTACCAGTCGACTTTGCGGGTCGCGATCATGATGGCGGCCAATACTCCAAACAGCAGGATGCTGCCCATCACGAGCGCATTGTTTTCCGAGCGTAGCAAGCCATACAGCGCGCCGTACAAAAGCGTCAGAGCGGCGCCAAAACCAAGGCCGCGACGCCAGTTGCGTAATACGTAGGCCAGGTAAAAACCGATCAGCACGATGCAGGCACTGCTGGAAACCAGATAAGCCAGAACGAACGCCATTTGTTCGGACAAACTGACCAGCAGCAGGAAAAATAGCGCCAGGGCCAGCCCGACCAGCAGATATTGCACCGGATGGATCGGCAGGCGCTTCAATATTTCGAAGACAAAGAATGCGGCAAAGGTCAGAGCGACGAAAAGCAATCCGTATTTAGTTGCCCGGTCTGCTTGCGAATAGATATTGATCGGTTCGATGAAGCCGACGCTGAAACGGTCGAGGTCGGCTGACGGTGCCGCGCCCGGCTGGGCATTATCCGGCGTGCCGGTGCCTTGTTCGATGCGGATCAATTGCTGCTGGGTGGTGCTGGCCAGTGCGGAGATGCTCCAGGTCGCGCTGAAGCCATGTTCATCGATTGAGCGCGCTTTCGGCGAAGGCAAAAAGCGCCCGGCAAATTGCGGGTGCGGCCAGTTCGATTTCAGCGTGACCTGATTGTTCTTTGCCAGCGGCGCGAAATGCTGGCGTTCGATGCCATCCAGGCCGAGGTCGAAGGAAAATTTGATGTTGGCCGGCTCCTTCAAATCCATCATGTCCAGGGTGGCGTGCAAGCCGTTCTTGAACGACGTCAGTCCGGAGCCATGCTCGAATTCGAACAGCTTGCCATCCCAATTTATTTTGGGGATATTCCGGATTCCCCTGACGTCTTCGATGGCCAGCGCAACAAAAGGCTTGCCCAGGGTCAGGCGGGATATCGATTTCTCGCGCGGCAGGTCGTCCTGCTTCGGAAGGATGAAATCGCCCGATATTGCGTGCTGGCCGCTGTACACCAGGACCTTGTGAATACCGCGATAGCGACGGTCGGTTTCGATATTCCCGGTAATTTTCAAATCATTGGGAAATACCAGTGCGCGCTTGTTGAAGCTGCGTTTTACTATCTTGGTCTTTTTCTTCTTTTCATCCGAAACCTCTTCCTGCTCTTCGTATTCATCCGTATAAGGCAGGACAAGAACCGGGCCGATCAGGGTCTGCTCGCGGACCGAATCGGCCGCGATGCTGCGTACAGCTTCGTCCCGGAAGCTCATTCGTTCCCAGATGGTTGATTGGATCATCATCAAGGGAATCCCGATAACAAGCATGAGGCCGCTTATGATCAGGATTTTGAACAGCAGAGTTTTTTGCATGGCGACTCCTTTGGGTTGAGATATCGCCAGTGTAGAAACCCGATGTGTGGTGATGATGCGTTTTGTGTGAAGCCGTGCCTATTGATGCTATCCATGCCGGCTACGGTGAATCAGGAATTCTCATGCGGAAGGGAGCCGTAGAACGGCGCAGGCGCCGCCCTCGACTTGGTTGCCGATTTCTGCAGTTCCTTTGTGCAGGGACATTACCTCTCGTACGAAAGGCAAACCCAGTCCGGTGCTTTTTGCGCCATCCGGGCGGGGCAAAGAATAGAAGCGGTCGAACAGCCGCTCACGTGCATAGTCCGGTATGCCGGGGCCGCAGTCGCGAATGTTGATCACTACCTGGCCGTCAAGTTTGTGCGCGCTGATGGCAATCGCCGTGCCGGTCGGGGCGAAGTCGATCGCATTGTCGAGCAGATTGCCGATTGCCTGGCGCAGCAGCAGAGCATCGCCCTGCAGAGCAATATCCGGGATGTCCAGTTTGAGTTGCAGCGACTTGACGCCAATTCTGGTTTCGAAGTCGGACTCGACTTGGGCGATGAGTTCGCGCAATCGGATTACGTCGTGCTTCCCTAATTGCTGCTGCTTTTCGACCTTGACCAAGGCCAGCAGTTTGTCGATCAATTGCTTTTGGCGGCTATTCTGTTCCAGGATGGTCTTCGTGAAGCGTTTGCGTTCGGCCGCCGGCATGTCTTCCTGCAGCAATTCCGCCGCACCCTGGATTGCCGCGATCGGGCTTTTCAATTCATGCGCCAAGGTATGCATCAGCTCTTCCACATATTCCTTGCCTTCCAGCTTGTTGCGCATCGCGTCGAGAGCGCGGCCCAAGGTTCCGATTTCATTGTTTCCGAGCTTGGGCAGCACCGCTTTTTCCCCGGCTTCCACGCTGCTGATGTAGCGCTGCAAGCTGCGCAGCGAATGCGTGAGCCAGAATGCGAATGCAAGGCCGATCAGCAGTGAGCCCAGCAGCAGCACCGCGCTGCGGCGCCGGATCTTTTGCTGGCTGCGTTCGACGAAAGGCTGGACCGTCGCGATCGGCTTGGCTACGGTCAGGACGCCGATGATTTTGTCGCCATCCCTGATCGGCGCCGCCACGTGCATGACCGAAGTGGTATCGTCAGCAGGATCATCGCGCGTACTGCGCGCGCCATATTTTCCCCGCAAGGTCAGGTACACGTCGTTCCAGCGCGAATAGTCCTTGCCGAGATCCTTGCCGTCCGAATCGAACAGCACGATGCCGCGCTCGTTAGTGATGTAGACCCGGTAGTCCAGCGTTTCTTTCGAGATGCCGCTGATGGTGACATCAACGCTGCGCTGCGCATAGGCTTGCATTCGCTTGACCAGCGTCGCGTTTTGCAGGTTGCCCGTCTTGACGTCGTCGGTGACCAGATCGGCAAGCAATTGGGCGGTGTCCACCAGCGTGTCTTCCAAGGTCGAACGCACGCCGGGTTTGACTTCTTCCATGAAGACATTCAGAACGAACCAGGCCGCGAGACCGACGATCAGGAAGTAGCCCAGCAGAATGCGCAGGCCGATTTTCATGAGGTGCTGAGGCTGTAACCCATGCCGCGGTGGGTTTGGATCGGATCACTTGTTTCGTCTATCGCGCGCAGCTTGGCGCGCAGGGATTTGATATGCGCGTCGACGGTTCTTTCAAGTGTATCGGGCGCGTCGGTCCAGACCCGGTCCATCAACTGGGCTCGCGACAGAACATGGCCGGGATGGTCGATGAAGGTCTTCAGCAGCAGGTATTCGTAGCGGGTGAGGTCGAGTACATGGCCGCAGAAAAGAATGCGCGCTTCTTCCCGGCGCAAGACGAAGCGATCGGCCGGCGTTTGAGGAACTGCGGGATGGGGCGTGGCCGGCGCCAGCCGCCGCAGGATCACACGTATGCGCGCCACCAGTTCGCGCGGCGAGAAAGGCTTGGTGATGTAATCATCGGCGCCGATTTCCAGTCCGACGATACGGTCGATTTCATCGCTGCGCGCGGTCAAAAAAATGACCGGCACGTTCGAGAACTGGCGCAAGCGCCGGCAGACTTCGAAGCCGTTCATGTCGGGCAGGCCGACGTCCAGCACGACCAGTTCGGGTAGGTCGTTGGCGGCAGGGTGCAGCGAGGCCAGCGCCGCTTCACCCAGGCTCACATGATGCGGCACAAAACCCTCGGTCCGCAGGGCATAGGCGATGCTGTCCGCGATGGCAATTTCATCTTCGACGATCAGAATGGATTTTGGCATGTGGGAGAGGGTGGAAATAAAAAAGCCGTTCCACGATGAGAACGGCTTTTGATATTGCGAGAGACGGTGTTCGGATTTACTTGATCTTGGTCTCTTTGTATTCAACGTGCTTGCGAGCCTTGGGGTCGAACTTCATGATCGACATTTTTTCAGGCGTCGTGCGCTTGTTTTTGGTAGTGGTGTAGAAATGACCCGTGCCTGCAGTCGATTCCAGCTTGATTTTGTCGCGGCCGGATTTAGCCATGATTATTCCTTCGTTCTAGTTGGGAACAGAGTAGCTTTATTCGGCTCTGCACCCCAAATTCAAGATTAGTTAGACTTTTTCGCCACGGGCGCGCATATCGGCCAGCACGGCGTCAATGCCGATTTTGTCGATGACGCGCAAACCGGCGTTGGACAGGCGCAGGGAAACCCAGCGGTTTTCGGACTCAACGAAAATGCGGCGGTTTTGCAGGTTAGGCAAAAAGCGGCGTTTCGTTTTGTTGTTTGCATGGGAAACGTTGTTGCCGACCATCGGCCCCTTCCCGGTGACTTGGCAGACACGTGCCATGTTTTAACTCCTTAAAGATTTCCGAAATTGGAAAAAACGAGAGTATAGCCAAAAAAGTGAGAGGATTCAACGACTTGCAGAAAACAATTGTGTCTTCTTGAATTTATTAAATTTAACAATTTGAATTGATCAGCCATGGCCAAGTTTTTGATGATGCCTATTCAAGGCTTGACAGTTGGAGAATGATCGTTCTACCATTTGTTTATGCAATCTGCTATGCAATCCGATTCCAGGCTCGAACCGCGAGAACGCTTGCTCAAAACCACGGAGCAATTGATTTACGCCGGTGGCATTCATGCGACAGGCATGGACCGTATCGTGCGTGAGTCCGGCGTGTCGCGCAAAAGCGTGTACCGCTATTTCGGATCGAAGGAAGAGCTCGTGGCGCAAGCGCTGAGATGTCGCGACGAGCGCTGGATGGCTTGGTTTTCCGCCGAGGTGAATCAAGCTGCAACGCCGCGCGACAGGTTGCTGGCGATGTTTCCGGTGCTGCGCGGCTGGTTTGCATCCGAAGGATTTCACGGCTGTGCCTTCATCAATGCGGCAGGCGAAACCGGCGACCCGAACGATCCGATCCGCAAGGTGGCCAAGCTGCACAAGGAGCGCTTGCTGGCATTTGTCCAATCCCTGTGCGTCGCGGATGGTGCGCAAGACCCTGGTGCACTGGCGCGGCAGTTTTTGATCTTGATCGACGGCGCCATTGCAGTGGCGCTGGTTACTGGTAATCCAGGCGCAGCGGATGACGCCTGCATGCTGGCCAGGCAACTCCTGGCGGCTTCCCCCTTTTATTAACCGGACGGTCCCGTCCTGCTGGAGAAAAACGATGTCTGCAACTCAAGAAGCTCGTCCGCCGCTTCCTCCCTTCACCCGTGAAACGGCAATCAAGAAAGTCAGGCTGGCCGAAGATGGCTGGAATTCGCGCGACCCGGAACGCGTCGCGCTGGCTTATACCCTCGATACCAAGTGGCGCAACCGGGCCGAATTCATCAATAGCCGTCAGGAAGCTGCGCAATTCCTGGCGCGCAAATGGGCCAAGGAACTGGATTACCGCCTGATCAAGGAACTTTGGGTTTACGAAGGCAACCGAATTGGCGTGCGCTATGCATACGAATGGCACGATGACTCGGGCAACTGGTTCCGTTCCTATGGCAATGAAAACTGGGAATTCGATGAAAACGGCTTGATGGCGCGGCGCTATGCCTGCATCAACGATTTGCCGATCAAGGCGGAAGAACGCAAATTCCACTGGCCGCTGGGGCGGCGTCCCGACGATCATCCGGGCCTGAGCGAACTCGGACTATAACTGCCCGTGTTCCGCGAATGAATAGACGCTGCGTCCGGCCACCACAAAATGGTCCAGCACACGCACATCGACCAGCGCCAGCGTTTGCTTGAGCGCTTGCGTCAAGCTGTGATCGGCCGGACTTGGTTCGGGTGTGCCGGATGGGTGATTATGCGCCAGCACGATTCCTGCGGCATTGTGCGCGAGCGCCGCTTTGACCACCTCGCGCGGATAGACGCTGGCATGGGTCAAGGTGCCGCGAAATAGCTCTTCACTGGCGATCAGGCGGTTTTTTACGTCCAGGAAGAGAACCGCGAACGACTCATGCTGCTTGCCGCCTATCAGCAATTGCAAATACTGTTTGACTGCGAGCGGTGAACTGAGCGTCACACCGTCCCGCAGTTCTTCCGCCAATGCACGCCGGGCCAGTTCCAGCACGGCCTGAAGCTGCGCAAATTTTGCCGGCCCCAAGCCATTGATGGCTGAAAAATCCGCCAGCGTCGCGGAAAACATCGCATTCAGTGAGCCGAAATGCCCCACCATGTCGCGCCCAAGATCGACCGCGCTCTTGCCGGTGACGCCCACGCGTAAAAACACGGCAAGCAATTCGGCATCCGAAAGCGCATGAGGGCCATGTTTGATCAGCCGCTCGCGCGGCCGGAGTTCTTCGGGCCAGTCGGTGATTGCCATGATGATTGAAGGGTGGTTTAGGTGAAAGCTGGCTTAAAATAGCAGGCCATGATGCCATCTGGGATTTTAAATGTCAAACTTACAACAGCCCGTTGTCGCCGAGGGCGCTTATCTCACATTGCACTATCGTCTGGCCTCCATCGACGGTGCCGATATCGTGAGTACGTTTCGAGATAACCCGGCCACCTTGCAGTTGGGGAGCGGCCAACTTGCTCCATTTCTCGAAGCCTGCCTGATCGGCTTGCCGGAAGGCGAGCAGAGAACCTTCGAACTGCCGCCCGAAAAAGCCTTCGGCTTGCGCAATCCCGATCTCGTTCAACGCATATCCCGCGCTACCCTGGATGAAAATTCCGCCGCTGATGCGCAATATGAGATCGGCGACTTGGTCGATTTTGCGGCGCCGGGCGGCGGACGCTTTGCCGGCGTCTTGCGCGAAATCAATGCCGAGAATGCTTTATTCGACTTCAATCATCCCTTGGCGGGACAGACCTTGAAATTCGAAGTGAAGATCATCGGCATATTGTAGATATGGTGTGGCGGGGTTTGTTGAGAATCGCGCAGGGAACAGCTTCCCGATTTTCCCGCCCCGGCGTTTTTAAGGATTGGTAATGGAAGCAGAAATTCTACTTGCCCAACCGCGCGGTTTTTGCGCCGGCGTGGATCGGGCAATCGAGATCGTCGAACGCGCATTGGCCGAGTTCGGCGCACCGATTTATGTGCGTCACGAGATCGTGCATAACGCTTATGTGGTCAACGACCTGCGCAGCAAGGGTGCGATTTTCATCGAAGAGCTGGCCGATGTTCCAGCCGGGAACACGGTTGTCTTTTCTGCGCATGGGGTTTCCAAGGCCGTGCAAGCCGAGGCGGAAGTGCGCGGCTTGAGAGTCTTCGACGCGACCTGCCCACTGGTGACCAAAGTGCATATTGAAGTCGCCAAAATGCGCCGTGAAGGCCGCGAAATCATCATGATCGGGCATGAAGGCCATCCGGAGGTCGAGGGCACGATGGGCCAAGTGGAAAAGGGCATGCATCTGGTTGAAACAGTTGCGGACGTAGAAAAACTTCAGGTCGGCAATCCCGACATGCTGGCCTATGTGACACAAACCACCTTGTCGGTTGACGACACCAGCGACGTGATCGGCGCGCTCAAACGCAAATACCCGAATATCGCCGAACCAAAAAAAGGTGACATCTGTTACGCCACCACCAATCGCCAAGAGGCGGTGAAATTCATGGCGCCGCAAGTCGATATGGTGGTCGTGGTCGGCAGTCCGAATAGTTCCAATTCCAATCGCTTGCGCGAGGTTGCTGAAAAAAAAGGCACCTTGGCCTACATGGTCGACAACGCCTCGCAAATCGATCCGGCCTGGCTGGAAGGGAAAGCGCGCATCGGCGTGACGGCCGGCGCGTCGGCGCCGGAGGTGCTGGTGCAGGCGGTGATCGATCGCTTGAAGGCCTGCGGCGCAAAAAGCGTAAGAACCCTGGACGGCGTGGAAGAGCATGTGATTTTCCCTCTGCCGAAGGGCCTGGGGACGTCGCAAACGGTGCGAAATTTAATTCAGAACAAGGAGTGATTTTCCATCGATAGTTTTTTGCCTTCCTCGTTACACTGGCCGCGCAAACTGATTACTCGTGCCGGCCGCTCGACATTTAAGTTGATGGGACTGTGCGAAGTGCGGTGAGCAGAGTAGTATGCTGAAAGATTACGCAGGGCATACCCGGTTAAGGTTACGAAGATAACTGATTCGATATGATGATGCCGCCCAACTGGTAATGGCTCACAAGGCATAGTCAAAAAATACAACAACGTTTTTTATTGAAAACGAAAATTGGAGACGACATATCATGGGCACACATCACATCTTCGCCGCTCAAACAATCCTGGCTAGTCTTTTCGGATAACAAGCGTTTTGCCACATGCGGCACCCTCGAGGAAGACCTGGGTGCCGCTTTTGTTATCAGGAACGATTATTGCTGCAAGTGCACATCACGCAATTGCAGTCAACTCGTAGAACCATTTGAATGACCCTCATAGAGAGTAATTAAACTATGGATACATTTATCCAACAAATCTTCAATGGCTTGGTGCTAGGCAGCATGTATGCACTGGTCGCACTCGGCTACACGATGGTGTATGGTGTGCTGAACCTCATCAATTTTGCGCACGGCGACGTGCTGATGGTGGGCGCGATGATGGCCATCACGATCCTCAAGATAGTGCAAAACGTCGCGCCGGACTTGCCGGGCGTCGTCAAGCTTATCATTGCAATCATTGGCGCCATCCCGGTTTGTATTGCGGTGAATGTATTAATTGAGCGCGTCGCCTATCGTCGCCTGCGCAATGCGCCGCGCTTGGCGCCGTTGATCACGGCGATCGGTGTTTCGATCCTGCTGCAAACCTTTGCGATGATGATCTGGGGCCGCAGCCCGATACCATTCCCCCAGGTGATGCCTTCGGACTCGTACAACGTCCTGGGAGCGTTGATTTCCCCGACACAGGTGATGCTGCTGATACTCGCGACAATCTCGATGGTCGGCTTGGTTTTCATGGTTGAAAAAACCAAGATGGGGCGCGCGATGCGTGCCACTGCGGAAAATCCGCGTGTCGCCGGCCTGATGGGTGTTGATTCCAATCGCGTCATCGTTCTCACGTTTGCACTTGGTGCCGCCTTGGCTGCCGTCGCCGGCGTGATGTGGGGCGCTACCTATTCCTCGGCCCAGTTTGCGATGGGCTTTACGCCGGGTTTGAAAGCGTTCTCCGCAGCGGTGCTGGGTGGTATCGGCAATATCTACGGCGCGATGGTCGGCGGCATCATCCTCGGCTTGATCGAAAGCCTCGGGGCAGGCTATATCGGCGACTTGACCGGCAACTTCCTGGGCAGCCAATATCAAGACATCTTTGCTTTCATTGTATTGATCATCGTGCTGACCCTGCGGCCTTCCGGCATCATGGGTGAGCGTGTCGCTGACCGCGCGTAAAAGGACTACTCATGGCTAATTATTTCGACACAAAAAATGATCCACGCAAGGCCTATACGGGCATGGCCTTGATCGCGGTTGCGGTCATCATTTTTCCTTTCATTGCCTCCAATTTCGGCAATTCGTGGGTCCGCATCATGGACTTCGCATTGTTGTACATCATGCTGGCGCTGGGTTTGAATATCGTGGTCGGCTTTGCCGGCTTGCTTGACCTAGGCTACATTGCTTTTTATGCGCTCGGTGCCTACATGACGGGTTTGCTGGCGTCACCGCAATTCGCCGTGGTGCTGGAATCTTTCGTCAATACTTATCCGGCTATCGGCAATGCATTGCTGTGGATATTCGGGCCTGAGATCGCGAAAAACGGCATCCACTTGTCGGTTTGGTTCATTGTGCCGCTTGGCGCTGCCCTGGCAGCAGTATTCGGTGCTTTGCTCGGCGCACCGACGCTCAAACTGCGTGGCGACTATCTGGCGATCGTGACACTCGGCTTCGGTGAAATCATCCGCATTTTCATGAACAATCTGAATGCGCCGGTGAATATCACCAATGGTCCGCAAGGCATCAATCTCATCGATCCGATCCGCATCTTCGGTGTGTCGCTGTCCGGCGAAGCGGGTTCGAAAGCGACCGTGCATTTCGCAGGCCTTTCGATGCCTTCCGTGAACGCCTATTACTTCCTGTTCCTGGTTTTGTGCATCGGCATTATTTTCATATCGATCCGCTTGCAGAATTCGCGTCTGGGTCGTGCCTTCGTCGCAATCCGTGAAGACGAAATTGCCGCCAAGGCGATGGGCATCAACACTCGCAACATCAAGTTGCTGGCCTTTGCCATGGGCGCGTCCTTCGGTGGCGTGGCTGGCGCAATGTTCGCTGCTTTCCAGGGTTTCGTGTCGCCGGAATCGTTCTCGCTGACCGAATCGATCGCAGTGCTGTCGATGGTGGTGCTGGGAGGCATGGGTCATATCCCCGGTGTCGTGTTGGGTGGCGTTATTCTGGCCGCTTTGCCGGAAGTGCTGCGTCACGTGGTCGAACCGGTGCAACGTCAATTGTTTGGACAGGTGTTGATCGATGCCGAGGTGTTGCGCCAACTGCTGTTGGGATTGGCTATGGTGCTGATCATGCTGAATCGCCCTGCCGGTTTGTGGCCAGCGCCCAAGGCTGAGAACCGGCCTGACAGCGATCTCGACAACAGGCCCTTGCGGCCGGATGCGGATGCCGACCATCCTCAGAGAAAAAAGAAGCGTGCAATTACTGCAACTGCCGCATAAGGAAAGCCATGAGCGAACAAACCATTCTCAAAATCGCAGGCGTCAACAAGCGTTTCGGTGGCCTGCAAGCATTGTCCGAAGTCAGCGTCAAGATCCTGAAAGGGCAGATCTATGGCTTGATCGGCCCTAACGGCGCCGGTAAGACAACTTTCTTCAACGTCATCACCGGCCTGTATCAGGCCGATACCGGCTCGTTCGAGTTGGGCGGCAAGCCTTATTCGCCTTCCGCGCCGCATGAAGTTGCGAAGGCCGGTATCGCGCGGACTTTCCAGAACATCCGCCTGTTCGGCGAAATGACAGCACTCGAAAACGTGATGGTCGGACGCCATGTGCGTACCCATCAAGGCGTGCTGGGTGCGGTGCTGCACCATAAGGCAGCGCGCGAAGAAGAGGCGGGTATCCGCAAACGTGCGATGGAGCTGCTGGATTTTGTAGGCATCGCTCAATTTGCCGAACGTACTTCGAAGTTCCTTTCCTATGGCGATCAGCGCCGTCTGGAAATCGCCCGCGCTCTTGCGACCGAACCGCAACTGCTGGCATTGGACGAGCCGGCCGCAGGGATGAACGCAACTGAGAAACTCGGCCTGCGCGAATTGCTGGTCAAGATCAAGGCCGAAGGCAAAACGATTCTGTTGATCGAACACGACGTCAAATTGGTGATGGGACTCTGTGACCGCATGACGGTTCTGGATTACGGCAAGCCGATTGCCGAAGGCGTGCCAGCCGACGTTCAAAAAAATCCGGCCGTGATCGAGGCGTATTTGGGAGGAGCTCACTAATGAGTGAAAATATATTGAAAGTCAGCGGCTTGAAAGTCGCCTACGGCGGGATTCAAGCGGTCAAGGGCATCGATCTGGAAGTCAACAAAGGCGAATTGATCACCTTGATCGGTGCCAACGGCGCCGGTAAGACCACCACTTTGAAGGCGATTACCGGCACGCTGCCGGAGTGCAAGGTTGAAGGAAAGATCGAATATTGCGGAGAGGCGATCAGGGGTATCGGCTCTTTCGAATTGGTGAAGAAGAATCTGGCAATGGTGCCGGAAGGCCGGGGTGTATTCACCCGTATGTCAATCCAGGAAAACCTGCTGATGGGCGCTTACACGCGCAACGACAAGGCGGGAATCGATGCCGATATCGAAAAATGGTTCGGTGTTTTTCCACGTTTGAAAGAACGAGCAACGCAATTGGCCGGCTTGTTGTCGGGCGGTGAGCAACAGATGCTGGCGATGGCACGCGCCTTGATGAGCCATCCAAAGTTGCTGCTGCTGGACGAGCCATCGATGGGCTTGTCGCCGATCATGGTCGAAAAGATTTTCGAGGTCGTGCGTAACGTATCGGCGCAAGGCGTGACGATTCTCCTGGTCGAGCAAAACGCCAAGCTTGCCTTGCAGGCGGCGCATCGTGGCTATGTGATGGACTCCGGTTTGATCACCATGAGCGGCAATGCAAAAGAGATGCTGGACGATCCGAAGGTGCAGGCCGCGTATTTGGGCGAAGGTTAATTCAGGCTCGCGACAAAGCTTGGGTCACTCAAGACTGCCTTGCATGGGAAACCGGCAAGGCAGTTTTATTTTGCCGGCCGGGCTCATGTTTGCCGCTGCATTACGGTCACCATCCGCAAATGGCATAATTCACGAAACGTCAAGGAGTCCTCATGCAATTTGCCTTCGTGCCATCTGCTCCCGCCGCCGTACCGGTTGCTGGCCGCAACGATTTGTTTCCAGTTCATCGGATTTATTGTGTCGGACGGAATTACGCCGAACACGCGAAGGAGATGGGGGGCACCGGCCGCGAGGCGCCGTTTTTTTTCATGAAGCCCGCCGACGCGGTACTGCCTGTGCTGCATGGCACGATCGGGGAAATGCCGTATCCCCCCATGACCAACGACTTGCATCATGAAATAGAACTGGTGGTGGCGATCGGCAAGGGAGGTGAAAATATCCTTGCCGCCGACGCCAAACAGCACATCTGGGGTTATGCGGTCGGCCTGGATATGACGCGGCGTGATTTGCAGGGAGCGGCGAAAAAGCAGGGCCGTCCTTGGTGTACCGGCAAAGGATTCGACCATTCCGCACCGATCGCTCCGATTCACCCAGTCGCAGATACCGGTTTGCTCACGTACGGTGCAATCCATCTGCATGTCAATGGCGTTCCGCGGCAAAAGAGCGATCTCGAGAAACTCATCTGGAATGCCGCGGAAACCATCGAACATTTGTCGAAATATTATGCCTTGCAGCCGGGTGATCTGATTTTTACCGGTACCCCGGAAGGTGTCGCTGCAGTCGAGCGTGGGGACTTGCTTGAAGGCGGGATAGACGGTTTGGGCGAACTGCGGGTGAAGATTGTTTGATCGTATATTCAGGGGATGCCCTCTAAAGAGGAGGCTGATATGAAACTCTACAGTTATTTTCGTAGCTCGGCATCTTACCGGGTGCGTATTGCGTTGAACTTGAAAGGTCTCTCTTACGAGACGGTACCGGTTCATTTGCTCAAAAACGGCGGCGAACAATTCGTCTCCGAATACCGCAAGCTCAATCCAGATGCGCTGGTGCCGGTCTTGTTTGACGACTCGGCAGTTGATACCCCTGTGTTGACGCAATCGCTCGCCATAATCGAGTACCTTGAGGAGACCCATCCCGAGCCACCTTTGCTGCCCAAAGCCGCAGGCGATCGTGCCTATGTGCGCGGTATTGCGCTATCGATTGCATGTGAAATCCATCCGCTCAACAACTTGCGCGTACTGCGCTATCTGATGCATGAATTGAAGGTGAACGAAGAAAACAAAGACAAGTGGTATCGACACTGGTGTGAGCAAGGATTGGCGGCAATCGAGGCAAAACTTTCCAACAACACACGGCACGGCAGATTTTGCTACGGTGATACGCCGAGCATTGCAGATTGTTGCTTGATTCCACAAATCGCCAATGCGCAACGTCTCAATTGCGACCTGTCGGCGATGCCGATCATCATGCGCATCAATCAAAATTGTCTGGCGCTCGATGCATTTGCGAATGCGGCGCCGGCGAAGCAGCCGGATGCGGAAGGGTGATGTCGTTCGATCGTGGCACAGCGGGGCCTCATTGCGCACGCGAGATCGGCAGTGAAGGAACTGGAGGCCTTGGGGCACCGCGACAATCTGCGTGGTGCCCCGTCGCTCCTATGGCCTCATTCATTCTTGCGATATTCAATTACTTTCTGATGTTGCTTGCCCAGATCCGAAATGCATAAAGTTAATTCATCGCCGGCTTGCAGGAAGCGTTGCGGCTTCATATCCACGCCTACGCCGGGCGGCGTACCGGTTGTAATGATATCGCCAGGCATCAAGTTAATGAAGCGGCTGATGTAGCTGACGATCTTCGCGACAGAAAAATCATGGTCCTGGTACTTCCCGACTGCATGCGTTCGCCGTTCAGGTCAAGCCACATTTCGAGTTTTTGTGGTTGGGGTACTTCAACGCGTGTCACCAGCCAAGGCCCAACCGGCCCAAAGGTGTCGCAGCCTTGCCTTTGTCCCATTGGGAGCCAAGTTCGAGTTGAAAGGCGCGCTATGACACATCGTTCACCACGCAGTAGCCGGCAACGCGTTGCAGCGCATTTTTCTCGGCTATGTATCGAGTTTTCATGCCAATGACGACGCCTAGTTCGACTTCCCAATCGGTTTTCCTTGAATTCTTCGACAGCATGATCGGATCGTTGGCGCCGGACAAGCAACTGATCGCTTTCATGAACAGGATCGGCTCCTGCGGAATGGCCATTTTGGCTTCGGCCGCATGGTCGGAATAATTCAGGCCGACACCGATGAATTTCCCTACGTCGGCGACGGGTACGCCGAAGCGCCGCTTGCCGCGAACCAGTGGCAGCGTTTCAGGGTTTATTTTGGAAAGTCTGGCAAGAGCCTTGTCAGAGAGTTGCATGCCGCTGACGTCGGCCACGATCGCGGACAAGTCGCGTAGTTGCCCGCATCGTCAATCAGGCCGGGTTTTTCTTTTCCAGAGCGGCCGTAGCGAACCAGTTTCATGCAATCTCCTTGAATGGGTGAGGAGGATTAAGCGCAGATTTCTCTCACCCATGTCTCGAAGAACAAGATTTTCAAGCTGAAGGCTTGATCCGGCGATCAGGGCCGGGGTGTGATGGAAACGCGCAATCTGACTCGATCACCTGGATCATACGGCATTACGCTGGTGTAACTGCGGCCATGATATTCATAAGTCACTGCGTACCCACTGGTGCGCGATTGCCAGTGATCGACAGTGCGGCAATTGCGAACCTGTTGCTCGCCGCCGCCATTGTTGCCGTTATTTTCAATCCGATCGCCGACAATTGCTCCGGTAATGGCACCGACCGCAGTTGCTGCGGTTCGCCCATTGCCGCCCCCTACTTGGTTGCCGAGGAGGCCTCCAGCGATGCCGCCGATGATTGCGCCACCAGCGCCGCGCGATTGAGGGGCAGGTACGTATTCGGTTCGGCATTCCTGCCGTGGTTGATTGTATTGCTCGATCTGGGGGGTGACGCTTAACACGCGGGCAGAATCGTCGAAGTCGGCTGCATTCGCTGTCGCCAGCGCGCTTAAACAGAGAAGAGAAACGATTGTTTTGCTTGGGACCTTCATTTGATACCTCCTTTTTTATCAGATACACCAGTAAACGCCATATGGGCTTGCAGGTGAACAAAAAAAATGTAAAAGGATGTATCCGCAGCAAGGATTCTTTTTGGCCGGTATGGTCTGCGAGCAGTGCTGCTGAGGAAAGGAAGGAAATTGTTTGATTGGAATACTGAATGAAAAACGCATCAGCACCAGAATGCCGTGTTTTTGCTTCTTCCGGAATTCTTGACTTAACGCAATAATGGTCCCGCCGACAGGAATCGAACCTGTATCCCACGCTTAGGAGGCATGTGCACTATCCATTGTGCTACGGCGAGAGGCTTGCGCGACGAACAAACGAAGACTTGCGGTCGAGATTATAGCCCACACTTTCGAGAAGAATGGCTGCCGTTATGCGGCTATCGGTACAATGCGGGCTTCCACTCATTTTTTCAGGCATGTATGGCAGTTATTTCTCTCTCAAATGCCCAACTCGCGTTCGGCCATGTTGCGTTGCTGGATCACGCGGAATTTTCTCTTGAGTCAAGCGAGCGGGTCGGCTTGATCGGGCGCAACGGCACCGGTAAATCGTCCCTGCTGAAAATCATCGCCGGCAAATCCAAGCTGGATGATGGCCTGCTCGTAATGCAACAAGGAATCAAGATTGCGTATGTTGATCAGGAACCGCATTTTTCCTCTGAAATGTCAGTATTCGATGCGGTCGCGACAGGCATGGGTGATATGCAAGCTTTGTTGGCCGAATATGAAGCGTTGACCGGACAGTTAGGTGGAGAGCGTGATGATGAAATCATGGCGCGCATGCATGACATCCAAGTCAAACTCGATGCAGCCGATGCCTGGAGCCTCAACAACCGTGTAGAAACGACGCTGGACCGCTTGAATCTTACCAGGCATGCCTTGATGGGTACCTTATCCGGCGGGATGCAGAAGCGGGTTGCGCTGGCTTGTGCACTGGTGAGTGCACCGGATGTGCTGTTGCTCGACGAGCCGACCAATCACCTCGACTTTACCTCGATACTTTGGCTTGAAGGTTTGCTGCGCGATTACAAAGGCAGCGTGCTTTTCATCACCCATGATCGCAGTTTTCTGGACAATGTCGCGACTCGCATTATCGAACTGGATCGCGGCCGCTTGTTGTCTTTCCCCGGCAATTTTAGTACCTACCAGGTGCGCAAGAGCGAGTTGCTCGACATCGAAGAAATCGAAAATGCCAAGTTCGATAAATTCTTGGCGCAAGAAGAAGTCTGGATTCGCAAAGGCGTGAAAGCGCGCCGCACCCGCGACGAAGGCCGTGTCAGGCGTTTGGAGGCGCTGCGTCTCACGCGTGCTGCGCGGCGCGAACAGCAGGGGCAAGTGCGGTTGGAGGTTTCGGCCGGAGAACGTTCCGGCAAAATCGTCGCGGAACTGGAAAACGTCAGCAAGAGCTACGGTGCGAGGGCCATTGTGCGGGATTTTAGCGCGACCATTCTGCGCGGCGACAAAGTCGGCTTGATCGGTGCCAATGGTGCCGGCAAGACCACCTTGCTCAAGCTGATCCTGGGCGAAGAACAAGCGGATAGCGGGTCGATCCGCCTTGGCACCAAGCTGCAGGTTGCATATTTTGATCAGATGCGCGCCCAACTGAACGAAGATGCCAGCTTGGCCGACACCATTGCGCCGGGTAGCGATTGGGTTGAGATCAATGGCCAGCGCAAACATGTGATGACCTACCTCAATGATTTCCTATTTGCGCCGGAACGCGCACGTTCTCCGGTCAAATCGCTTTCCGGCGGTGAGCGCAACCGTCTGCTGCTGGCGCGTTTGTTTGCCAAGCCGGCCAATGTGCTGGTGCTGGACGAACCGACCAATGACCTCGATATCGATACGCTGGAATTGCTGGAAGAATTACTGGAAGAATATAACGGCACGGTATTTCTGGTCAGTCACGACCGAACCTTCCTCGACAACGTGGTGACCCAAGTCATTGTCGCTGAAGGTGATGGAGTATGGCGCGAGTATATTGGCGGCTACACCGATTGGGAGCGCGTTCGTCCGGCTAGTTCGCCGACCGCAGCAACGAAGAATGCGGCCAAAACGGAAGTTAAGTCGGAACCTAAAGATGTGCCGGAGCCAGCCGTTACCAAGCAGAAAAAACTCAGTTATAAGGAGCAGCGGGATCTGGAAGCCTTGCCCGGGTTGATCGCGCAATTGGAGGCTGAGCAGAAAATGATTTCCGAAAAATTGGCCGATCCCGAACTCTATAAGAAGCCGACCGATGAAGTGCAGCGGCTCAACCAGCGTTTTGCTGAAATCGATATTCTGCTATTGGAAAATCTCGAAAAATGGGAAGTGATTGAGGCAAAGGCGAAGGGGTGATGTTTTTGGCTCAGGCCGAGCGGGAATGTTTCAATCCGTCCGTTTGCCTGCTTCACGTAGTTCGGGCAATTTGCTGCGCAATGTCTCCGCATCCGATGAGTACGGGCGCTCGGCCAGATAAGCCTCCAAATCCTGCAATGCTGCTTGCGGATACTTCAGGTTTGCGTAGGCCAAACCACGGTCGCGTCGCTCGGTAATTTCATTCGGTAGCAAAATCACCAGGCGCTCCTGTACGCCCAGTAAGCGCTGCCACTGCTGATTTTCGACAAACAGGGCTTTTAAATTGTGCAGCATGCGCACCAGGATCTCGCGGGGCTGTGCCGCTTGCAGATAAGCTGCAAGCGGCATTTCGCTTGAGTAGGCGTGCTGGGGTATGTAAGGCTCCAAGCGTTCCTCCAGATCTTCGCGCGACAAGCTTGCTCCATTGAATGGATCGAGAATGACATCGCCGGATTGGACCGACAGCTTCATCAAAAAATGGCCGGGGAAGGAAATTCCCTTCACGTCCAAGCCGATTTGTTGTGCCACTTCCATATACACTACGGCCAGTGAAATCGGGATGCCGCGACGTGTAGCGATCACGCAATGCACATAGCTGTTCTCTGGGGCGTAGTAGTCGTTGACATTGCCGGCGAAGCCTAGCTCGCGATAAAAAAAGTGATTGAGCATGCGCAGTTTCTGGACATGCGATGCGTCGGATGGGAGGCGCTGCCGCAGCTTCGCGGCGAGCATATCGACTTCGGCTTGCGTGGCACTCAGGTCGAGTTGAGGATCGGCATCCTGTGCGAGCACCAGCGCGGCCTCAAAAAGCGGAATGCAATCGTCTTGTTGCACCAGCGAGGCGAAGTAGTCGAGAGATTTAATCATCATATGTGATCATCATATAGCCAGGATGTCACCAGATAAAGGGTAAGGTTGGGTGGCTGCGGCCGACACCTCAGGCTGCCATGCGTTTGAAATCCTTGGGGCGGAATCCCATTGCCATTAATGCTCCGAAATAGGCGACAATGCACAAGCTAATGACGAGGAGCAAGGCGCCGCCGCGTAGAAAAGGGTGTTCTCGCAATCCAATCCAGTCAATAACGCTGGCGCTCCACAAGGCTACACCCGCCATCAGGAACAGGGCACCCGTCAGCTTGACGAAAAACATGCCCCAGCCGCTATGTGGTCGGTAGATTTCCCGTTTGCGCAGACCTCGAAAAAGAAATGCAGCATTCAGGCACGCACCCAGTCCGATCGAAAGTGCCAACCCGGAAACAGCAATCCAAGGCACAAAGAGCAGATTCATGAGTTGGGTTGCGATCAATACGCCGATCGCGATTTTGACTGGAGTTCGAATATCCTGTTTAGCGTAGAAAGCCGGCGCGAGAATTTTAACAAGGATAATGCCAATCAGACCGATGCTGTAGGCGATCAGCGGTCTGGCCGACATCGTGACATCCTCCGCGCGGAAATGCCCGTTATTCAGTAACGTTGCCGTGAGCGGTTCGGCCAGCGTCGCGAGTCCGACCGCCGAGGGTAACGCCAGTAGAAATGTGAGCCGCAAGCCCCAGTCGAGGAGCGCCGAGTATTCAGCTTTATCGCCGTCCACATTCGCCTTGGAAAGACTGGGCAGCAAGATGGTGCCCAGTGCCACGCCTAACAGGGCGGTGGGAAATTCCATCAAACGATCGGCGTAGGACAGCCAGGAAATACTGCCTTCTGCCAGCCGTGACGCAATATTGGTATTGATCATCAAACTTATCTGGGCCGCTGATACGGCGATCACGGCAGGCACCATGTTGCTCAATACGCGACGTACGCCAGGATCCCGTAGGCCGACCAGAGGGTTAAAAGAAAGGCGAGGCAGCAGGCCGATCTTGATCAGGGCGGGTATCTGGATTGCGACTTGCAGGAGGCCGCCGACAAATACGGCAATGGCCATTGCATAGATGGGTTGTTCCATATATGGCGCAAGGAACAGGGCCGCAAGAATGAAAGATAAGTTGAGGAGGACGGGCGTAAAGGCTGGAATCTTGAACTCGCGCCAAGTGTTCAGGATACCGCCGGCCAATGCAACGAAAGACATGCACACGATGTAGGGAAACATGACGCGTGTCATAAAAACCGAGGCCTCGAATACCTCCGGTCTTTTTGCCAGTCCGGTCGCAACCAGATAGAGCAAGATGGGTGATCCCGCAATCCCGATTGCGCAGGTAATGAGTGTCGCCCATACCAGCGAAGTGGCCACATGATCCGTGAGGTTCTTGGTGACGGCATCGCCTTGCTGATGCTTATATTCAGCCAGAATCGGCACGAAAGCCTGCGAAAAAGCCCCCTCGGCAAATAGCCGGCGCAACAGGTTCGGGATACGGAAGGCTGCAATGAAGGCATCCGTGGCAGCCGATGCGCCGAAAGCTCGCGCAAAAAGGATTTCGCGCAGCAAACCGGTCACACGTGAAACCATGGTCATTCCGGAGATCGTTGCAAGAGTTTTTAGCAAGTTCATGGTGCGCGATTATAGCCTTTCAGCGCCCAGATGCCTTGAATTGCGTTTTTGATTTGCTCGTTGCTGAAATAGCCGTTATAATCCAAGGCTGTACAGAATTTTGTTGCGCAAACGCTGTCGTTTGCGGGCACACTTTGACCCCGTTTTAGGAAATTTCATGGCAAATACCGCACAAGCGCGCAAGCGCGCTCGTCAAGCAGTCAAGCAAAACGCTCACAATTCCAGCCAGCGTTCGACGCTGCGCACGGCAATTAAAGCTGTCCGCAAGGCAATCGAGGCTGGCGACAAGGCTGCAGCTTCGCACGTGTTTCAATCTTCTGTGTCCACGATCGATCGTATCGCCGACAAGAAAATCATTCACAAAAACAAAGCTGCTCGCCACAAGAGCCGCCTCGCTGCTGCGCTGAAGGCACTGGCCTAATCCATCGTGCATTTACCGTCATTCGATTGACGGAATCGGTAAGTCAAAAAAAATAAAACCCGAATGACTTTGTCAGGCGGGTTTTTGTCGTTGTATTCGATGCTTTTCTGTAATCTGCTGAGTTAATTTGCATTGCCTAGGCTTTGCAAATGGTCACTTTCCTGTCTTGTCGGGTATTTGCTACCCTCGTGGCAGACCCTCAATGGTGCTGCCTGGTTTGATATTCTTTTGCTTGAACCAGCCCTGGTTCATTTCCAATGCATAACGCACCTGTCTTTTTCCGCAATGCGAGTCGGTGGTTTGCGGTTTCATGTCTTCAATGTTGATGATTTTGCCGCTCTCGTCAATAAAGGCAACGGAGAGGGGTAGTAATGTGTTTTTCATCCACATGCAGACTTCGGCAGGCGCATCAAATATAAATAACATGCCTTCATTGGGGGGCATTTTTTCGCGAAACATTAATCCTTGCTGGCGTTCCGCATTGGTTGCCGCAACTTCGGCTTTGATAACGTGTATGCCTACATTAAGCGATATTGCAGGGAACTTGGTGCTTTGCTGGGCAAAGACTGAAAATGTTGTGGATGCGAGGAGGGTGGCAGCGAGGGGAGCCAGGAAAAGCGAGAATCTGCGCATTTTGCGGTGCCAGCGAGTGGCAAGAAGTCACAAGGGCTGTGTAGTGTAAATGAAAAAAGGCAGGGTGCGCCTGCCTTTTTGTGCAGCTAAACCAGAAATTACTTGGAAGCAGCGGAAGCAGCGGAAGCAGCAGATGCGGATGCGGAGGCAGAAGCAGATGGTTTTGCAGCTTTCTTTGCTTTTGGTGCCGAAGCGTCAGCCGAAGCCGAAGCAGCAGGTGCGGAAGCTTTGGCCGAGGCCGAAGCGGAAGGAGCGTCGTTAGCAAAAGCGGAAGCAGCGAACAAGCCAGCAACGAGAGCAGCGATCAGAGTTTTCATTGTTTTAAATCCCCAAAAATTTACATGTTAACAAAATGACGGTTCCAGCGAACCAGTGCCATTAACGCTGACTATCTCGAATGGTTGACATGTTTCTCAAAAAAATAAGGGTGCTTAAGTTTTAGATCCAGCATTTACTTGATGGGGGTGTTGCTGAATTGTTAATTTCGCGTTGTATCCGGTCAAGATGACGGCGGCGCAGGCGCACGTGGCCGGAATATCGAAATGCTGGGGGAAGAAAAAAGGCGGGACAAGCCCGCCTTTTTTTAAGTCAAGTAAAAATTACTTGGATGCGGCAGCAGAAGCTTCAGCGGAAGCTTTCTTTGCTTTCTTCGCTTTCTTCGCTTTCTTTGCTTTTGGTGCGGATGCGTCAGCAGAAGCGGAAGCAGCGGCAGGTGCCGAAGCGGAAGCGGAAGCCGAAGGAGCTGCGGTGTGGCTAGCAGCGAAAGAGGAAGCAGCGAACAGGCCGGCAACCAGCGCAGCGATCAGGTTTTTCATTTTGTAGTCCTTCAATTTAACATGTTAAGGAAATCGACGATTCTGATGAATCAGTGCAAATAACGAGGTTGTGTGCAGTCGGTTGACAGGTTTCGCTCAAAAGATACAGATATTTTTATATTGGCAATGAAAAGGCGAGGGGAATATTGATATCAGTCTCGACTGGCGGTGGAGCTAAGTGATTTGGTTGCCATAGATATCCAGGAAATTTGGGGCTAAATTGCAAGGCAGTTGCGGCGTTGCTATGATGCTGAACTCTTCGCGCTTTGCCATGATGTTAATTCGGATACCCAGATGTCCCTTCGGCCCTACCTTTTCGCGGCATGCTTTTCGGTCTTAAGTAGCGTGGCTACTACAGTTGTCGCGGCACCTTATGTTCCTGAATCTGACGCTAAAGTATTAGAACGCTTGCCATTTAAGCCCAACGACCCGACGGCGCGCGAGATGGCGCAGATGCGGCTTGAGTTGCGGCAAAATCCACAGAATGTCGACGTGGCAGTGCGGCTTGCACGACGCTACTACGGCTTGGTTGCTGAGGAAGGCGACCCACGTTATCTGGGATATGCCCAGGCAGCGCTTGCTTCTTGGTGGGATCTGCCGAGTCCCCCGGTGGAGGTACAGGTGCTGCGTGCCAGCCTCGCTCAATTCCGGCATGACTTCGTCGGCGCCATGGCCGATTTGACGAAGGTCATCGAGCGCGATCCACGACAGGCTCAGGCACGCTCATTGCGCGCTACCATTCACATTGTGCAAGCCCGCTATCCGGAGGCTAGAATCGACTGCCAGGCGTTGCGGGGCTTGACAAGCGAACTTGTCGCAATCGGCTGTGAATCCATGGTGGACGGACTCACCGGTAAGGCGGCCAGTGCCCTTCAAACATTGAGCGAGGCACTCAAGAACCATCCGCAAGCTTCTGCCGACGAAAAACTCTGGGTTCTGACCCGCCTTGCCGAAATGACGCAGCGACTCGGGCGGACTGACAGTAGCGAGGCATATTTTAAGCAAGCGCTCAAGCTCGGTATCAGCGATACATTTCTGCTCGCCGCATACGCTGACTTTTTACTGGATCAAAGGCGACCGGCGGAAGTGGTGGCACTGCTGAAGGATAAGACGCGTTCCGACACATTGCTGCTGCGTCTGGTGTTTGCCGAACGGAGTTTGAATTTGCCGACGGCGAAGGAGCGCGAAGCAGCGCTTGCCGCCCGCTATTCTGCGGCCCAATTACGTGGCGACACGGTGCATCAACAGGAGGAAGCGCGTTTTGCGCTGCAAGTGCAGCAAGATCCGCAAAAAGCGCTGAGGCTGGCTCGGGAAAATTGGAAAGTGCAGTTGGAGCCGCGCGATGCACGGATTTTTCTGGAAGCGGCGCTTGCCGCGAAAGATGCGGCTTCGGCGCAACCCGTATTGCAATGGCTGGATGACAGCCATATTGAAGATCAATATTTGCTCAGTCTGGGACGGCAGTTGAAGGGGATGCGTAAATGAGGCGCCTGATACTGCTGCTCACTGGATTTTTTTGGGCATTATGTGCCCATGCGCACAAGCCCAGCGATAGTTATCTGACTTTCGTCGTTGAAGGCAATACGATTAATGGGCAATGGGATGTCGCCTTGCGTGACCTGGATTTCGCTATCGGGCTGGACGCCAACGGCGATGCCGAGATCACTTGGGGCGAAGTGCGCGCAAAGCATGCCGACATTGCCGCCTACGCGATGTCTCGTTTGCAGTTGTCGACTGCGGGCAAGGTATGTCCGGCGCGCGTAACCGAGCATTTGGTGGATGACCACACCGATGGTGCTTATGCGGTGCTTCGTTTCAAGGCGGAATGTCCGGCGGCGCTGGAAACCCTGCAGGCGCACTACGCCCTCTTTTTCGATATCGACCCTCAGCACAAGGGCTTATTGCGCTTGCAATATCAAGGCATTTCAAGCACCGGGGTTTTCAGTCCGGACAAAGCGACTCAACAATTTACCTTGAGTAGGCCAAACAAGTTCAGCCAGTTTATGGACTATGGACGTGAAGGTGTCTGGCACATTTGGATCGGGTTTGACCATATTCTGTTTTTGCTGGCATTGCTATTGCCGGCAGTGGTAGTCCGGCAAGAAAGGATATGGCAGGCGGTGCCGGCATTCAAACCGGCGTTCTGGGCGGTGCTCAAGATCGTTACCGCGTTTACGCTGGCCCATTCCATTACCCTGACCCTTGCGACATTGGGGGTCGTCAGTCTGCCATCGCGCTGGGTCGAGTCGACCATCGCGGCGTCCGTGGTGATAGCTGCCTTGAATAACGTCTTTCCCTTATTTCGGGAGCGGCGCTGGGTGATGGCATTCGTGTTTGGATTGATTCACGGGTTTGGCTTTGCCAGTGTTTTGACCGACCTTGGCTTGCCCCAGGATACGCTGGTACTGGCGCTGGTCGGTTTCAATCTCGGCGTCGAGGCAGGGCAGTTGGCGATTGTCGCTGCCTTCTTGCCGATTGCATTCGCATTGCGTCATACATGGTTTTACCGCCGTCTTGTTTTGCTCGGTGGTTCGGTTGTGATCGCTATTTTGGCACTGATTTGGCTCATAGAGCGAGCCGGTGATTTGAAGCTGCTGCCATTTTAATCATTGTAATTATTGTGGATCGGGCCGACGGCACCAAGGTTTGAGTTTGATAAGGTGTCAGTCTGACCGTTTTATCAGGATGGTGGGGTTTTTAATTCTCCCGGCGACACTTCACGCCATTCGCCCGGCCAAAGAGGATGTGTTTGAAGGGAGAATGGCCCGATCGCGACGCGGACCAGGCGCAAGGTCGGCGCGCCAACCGCTGCCGTCATTCGCCTCACCTGCCGGTTTTTTCCTTCCTCCAGTGTGATCGTAAGCCAACTGGTGGGCGTATTTGCGCGTTGACGGATGGGCGGGTCGCGCGGCCATAACCAGTCCGGGGCATACACTTGCTTGACTTGGCAGGCGCGCGTTACAAAATCCCCCAAGTCCAACGGACCGCGCAGCCTTGTCAACGTGGTGGCATCGAGTGTTCCTTCGACTTGCACCAGGTAGGTTTTCGGCTGTTTGCGGACGGGATGGCTGATGTCGTGTTGCAGTCTTCCGTCGTCAGTCAACAGCAGCAAGCCTTCGCTATCTGCATCCAACCGTCCGGCGGGATATATGTTCGGAATCTTGATGTAATTGGCAAGAGTCTCCCGGCTGGAGTGAGGAGAAAATTGGCACATTACTTGATATGGTTTATTGAATAGTATGAGCGGCATGAGTAGGCTGCAACAGATGGCGGGACTTGCAACGATAGCAGAGCGTTTCGCTAGTTCTTGAATTGTACTGTTTTCGCTCACAAAGGCTGGGAAGATAAGTTCCCGGTGATCTTTTGATAAGCATTAAATTCTCGTAAAAATATGGTACCCAGTAAAATTCTGGTGCATAATATGGAATGCAGTCTTATGTCTTATATAAGACTTGAGTTTTCAATTTGGCTTATCGTGGCCAAAGTACGGCAGCGTTCAGCCGCGTCCTGCAATGCCTAAACAACCCTTCCTCTTTTTTCGCCTTTAATTCGGAGACAACGATGTACCAACATATTAAAGTGCCAGCCGACGGCAAAAAAATCACCGTTAATGCCGATTTCTCGTTGAACGTGCCAGACAATCCCATTCTGCCGTATATCGAGGGTGACGGTACCGGTGTGGATATCAGTCCCGTCATGATCAAGGTGATCGATGCGGCCGTGGCCAAAGCTTATGGCGGCAAGCGTAAGATCAGCTGGATGGAAATCTACGCTGGCGAGAAATCGACCAAGGTGTACGGTCCGGACGTGTGGCTCCCGGAAGAAACGCTCGAGGTATTGAAGGACTATGTGGTCTCGATAAAGGGGCCATTGACCACGCCGGTGGGCGGGGGTATCCGTTCGCTCAACGTTGCTCTGCGTCAGGAACTTGACCTGTACGTATGCCTGCGCCCGGTGCGCTATTTCAAGGGGGTGCCTTCGCCGGTGCGCGAACCGGAAAAGACCGATATGGTGATTTTCCGCGAAAACTCGGAAGATATTTATGCCGGCATCGAATGGCAGGAAGGCTCAGACGGCGCCAAGAAGGTGATCGAGTTCCTGACCAAGGAAATGGGCGTCAAGAAAATCCGTTTCCCGGGCTCGTCGGGTATCGGCATCAAGCCGGTGTCGCGTGAAGGCACCGAGCGCTTGGTACGCAAGGCGATCCAATATGCGATCGACAATGACAAGCCATCGGTGACGATTGTCCATAAAGGCAATATCATGAAGTATACCGAGGGCGGTTTCCGTGATTGGGCCTACGCGCTGGCGCAAAAGGAATTCGGTGCAGAGTTGATTGACGGCGGTCCATGGTGCAAATTCAAGAATCCGAAGAGCGGCAAGGACATCGTCGTCAAGGATTCGATCGCCGACGCATTCCTGCAGCAAATCTTGTTGCGTCCGAACGAGTACAGCGTCATCGCAACCTTGAACCTGAATGGGGATTACATCTCCGACGCACTGGCGGCACAAGTCGGTGGTATTGGTATCGCTCCAGGCGCGAACTTGTCGGATTCGGTCGCGATGTTCGAGGCTACGCACGGCACGGCGCCGAAGTATGCAGGCAAGGATTACGTCAACCCGGGCTCACTGATTTTGTCGGCTGAGATGATGTTGCGCCACATGGGATGGGTGGAAGCAGCCGATTTGATCATCAGCTCAATGGAAAAATCGATCACCGCGAAAAAGGTTACATATGACTTCGCGCGCTTGATGGAAGGTGCAACCCAAGTATCATGCTCCGGCTTTGGCGATGTGATGATCGGGAACATGTAATCGCGTCCATTGGCAGGAATTGAAAAGGCCGGATCTGATCCGGCCTTTTGTTTTGTTATTCGGATTAACGGGCACCGGTTTGTTCCAATGCAAATCGAATCAGGTCGGCTTGTCCTTCTATGCCTAATTTTCGTTTGATATTCAAACGATGAGTCTCCACCGTACGCACGCTCAAATCCAGTTCGCGCGCAATATGCTTATTGGATTTGCCGGTCGCGATCCTCTGTAGCACGTCCCGCTCGCGCGGCGTAAGCAACATGGCTGGCGCGAGGGGGCGGGACAATTGTTTCGATAAGCCGGCGCTGTAATAAATCCCGCCCGACATGACGGTATCGATAGCCGTGATGATGTCCTGCGCCGGTGCATCCTTTAGCACATAGCCGCGCGCTCCCGCCTGGATCGATTGCATCACGTACTCGGCCTTATCATGCATGCTCAGCATCAGGACGGCGATTTCGGGGTGTAAGGCGTGAAAGCGGCCTGTTAAATCTATGCCGCTCATGCCGCATAGATTGATATCCATTAAGACCAGATCAATCGTCCGTGATGCTGCATGACGCAGGGCTTCTTCAGCGTTGCCGGCTTCCCCGACCACGGCAAAATGGGGGATGCTTTCCAAGCGCGAGCGTAGGCCGTCACGCACCAGCGGATGATCGTCGACCAGCAAGATGTGAACATAGGGCGGGATAGTCATATCAAATCCGGTTAGCGTCGAGGTAAGGCGGCGACAACTTGGGTGCCGTCGGCTGATGATGTCAAGTGCAATTCTCCGCCTACCGCTTCGAGGCGTTCATGCATATTGCGCAGGCCAATGCCGCGCTTGGGATGTTCTGCGATTCGGGCGACATCAAATCCGACACCATTGTCAGCAATGGTCAGTTTGACGGTCTTGCCGTCACCGGCAAGGCTCACTCTCGCTTCCGTTGCCTTGGCGTGCCGCTTGATATTGGTCAATGCTTCTTGTGCGATCCGGAACAACACCGTACTGCCGACGTCATTCAAGCCATCGGTCGAACCCTCCACTTCGAATACGATTGGCAGCATGCTGAGATCGGAAAATTCCTGGCATAAGTGATCAAGCGCCGCGGCCAAGCCGAGATCATCCAATATCGCCGGCCGCAGATCATGCGAAATGCGCCTTACCTCACCGAGCACGTCGTTGAGCTGACCTGCGGCGCGGTTGAATGAGGCTTGAGCCGATTCAGGTTGTGCGGCGTGGCTGCTTAGTTTGGCGATACCGGCTTCAACCTGCAGCTTGATCGATACCAGCCATTGGCTGATGCCGTCGTGGAGATCACGCGATAAGCGAGCCCGTTCATCTTCTTGGGAGCGCACCACGCGCTGCGCAAGAACTTTCAGCTTGGCGTCGGCGACTCTGGATTCGCTGATATTCAATACCAGTCCTGACAATGCAATGATCAGGGCACTGGCAATTGCGATTGCCGCGATCCATAGCATCGTGTTGTGAATGTTTCCGGAGATTTGTGTGTCGATTTTTGTCAGGGCGTCATCTACGTCATCCAGGTAGATCCCCGTGCCAAGCATCCAACCCCAGCGCTCCAGCATGACGACGTATCCCAATTTTGGTTCTATCTTGTGCGTGGATGGCTTTTCCCATAAGTATCGCTCAAAGCCGCCACCGGACTTGGCGCGATTGATCAGCCGTTGGATGGTAGGGTTGCCATTGAGATCGGTCAGATTCCATAGATTGCGCCCCACCAGTTCCGGCTTGCGTGGATGCATCAGGTTCCTGCCATTAAGATCGTAGATGAAAAAGTATCCGTCATCGCCTCCGTAATCGAGCTTGGAAATGATGGCTTTCGCTTCATTGAGTGTGGCTTCGTCTTGCCGGCCAGACTCATAGAGATGGGCGATAGCGCGCGAGGCGAGGGTGACGTAGTGTTCGAGCTCCGTTTCCTTGCTGGCCAGATAGGCCGCTTCGACTGAGGCGCGCTGCTGCTGCGCCAGCAGAGTTGCTTGATAACGAACGGCAACCGCAATCGCGCACAACGCCACGATCAGTGGCGCAATAGCAAGCAAGATGATCTTGTGCCTGAGCTTCATGAAGTAAGACTTTACATGCTTTTTCGCTCGTCTTGCTTACGTGCTACTACTGAATTGAGGGAAATTTCAGAATTACAAAGTAGAATAAAAAAAACCCCGCTGTTGCGAGGTTTTTTTGCAGCACCAACTAACTTATTATTAGGGGGCTTGAATGTTTGAAGCTTGCTTGCCTTTGGGGCCTTGCGTGACTTCGAACTGTACTTTTTGACCTTCTTTGAGGGTCTTGAAGCCGTTCATCTGGATTGCGGAAAAGTGTGCGAACAAATCTTCGCCGCCGTCATCCGGAGTGATAAAGCCGAAGCCTTTAGAGTCGTTAAACCACTTGACGGTACCTGTTGCCATAAAAGCGTCTTTCTAATATTGACTAATCACACGAGCCGTAAAAGCAAGAAGCCTCGCGTAACGCTGCCCCTCCTAAAACTTGCTCACTTCATATTGACAAGTACCTAACTTCGACACTTGACAATAAATACCATTCTTCCTCTAAAAAATAGAAAAGTCAAGGCGATTTGTGCGGCCTTTCGCTTTGTGTAAAGCAATCACAACACACACCCTTGATTTACACTATTTGAACGTCATCTGCGTTCTAACAAGAAAGCGCGTAATATTAATATGAATGGCGAATACAGCTTACCTTTGCGCATTGCATCCGCAGTTAAAGGCATTAGAATAGACGCATGGCAACCAAGCATGAGAACGATACAGTCCTTGTGCGGCAAGAGCAGAAACTCAAGCCGCCGCCGATGTATCAAGTGATACTGTTAAATGATGACTACACGCCGATGGAGTTCGTCGTGGCGATCATTCAGGAATATTTTAATAAGGACCGTGAAACGGCAATGCAGATTATGCTGAAGGTCCATCGGGATGGAAAAGGAATGTGCGGCGTCTATCCTAAAGATATTGCGTCCACAAAAGTAGAGTTGGTTTTAACACACGCACGGAAGGCGGGGCATCCCCTGCAATGCGTGATGGAGGAAGTATGATTGCGCAGGAATTGGAAGTTAGTTTGCATATGGCCTTTGTCGAAGCGAGGCAGGCACGGCACGAGTTCATCACGGTTGAACATTTGCTTCTTGCATTGCTTGACAATCCGTCTGCAGCGGAAGTTTTGCGGGCATGCGCGGTGAATATCGAAGACTTGCGCAAGACCCTGACCAACTTCATTAGTGACAACACCCCGACTGTGCCGGGTGCAAGCGATGTGGATACGCAGCCGACGCTTGGTTTTCAACGCGTGATCCAGCGCGCCATCATGCACGTGCAGTCGGCATCGAACGGGAAAAAAGAAGTGACTGGCGCGAACGTGCTGGTTGCAATCTTCGGAGAGAAGGATTCACACGCGGTGTACTACCTGCACCAGCAGGGCGTTACCCGTCTGGATGTGGTCAACTTCATCTCGCATGGCGTGCGCAAGGATCAGCAAGCAGAATCCCAAAAGGCGCCGGAAGGTGCGGAAGACATACAGGCCGAAGGGCAGCAGAAAGAAAGCCCGTTGGATCAATTCACGCAGAATCTCAACAAGCTGGCGGCGGAGGGCAAAATCGATCCGCTCATCGGCCGTGAGGCTGAGGTCGAGCGCGTGATCCAGACCTTGTGCCGCCGCCGCAAGAATAACCCCTTACTGGTTGGCGAAGCTGGCGTCGGCAAGACCGCGATTGCCGAAGGTTTGGCTTGGCGCGTGACGCAGGGCGATGTGCCCGAGGTTTTGCAAAATGCGATCGTGTACTCGCTCGACATGGGCGCCTTGTTGGCCGGGACCAAATATCGCGGCGACTTCGAGCAGCGCTTGAAATCGGTTTTGAAGCAATTGAAAGACAATCCGAACGGCATCCTCTTCATTGATGAGATTCACACGATTATCGGTGCGGGCTCTGCCTCGGGCGGTACACTGGATGCATCTAATTTGCTGAAGCCGGCACTTTCAAATGGCCAGCTTAAATGCATAGGCGCGACGACTTATACCGAGTTCCGCGGTGTGTTCGAGAAAGACCATGCGTTGTCGCGCCGCTTTCAGAAGATCGATGTGAACGAACCTACGGTCGAGCAAACCGTGCAAATTTTGCGCGGCCTGAAATCGCGTTTTGAAGAGCATCATGGCGTCAAGTATTCCGCTTCCGCATTAAGTTCCGCAGCTGAACTGGCGGCTCGTTTCATCAATGATCGCCACTTGCCGGACAAGGCGATTGACGTCATAGACGAAGCTGGGGCGGCACAACGTATTTTGCCGAAATCCAAGCAGAAAAAAACAATAGGCAAAACCGAGATCGAAGACATCATTTCGAAAATCGCGCGCATCCCGCCGCAGTCGGTCAACCAGGATGATCGCACCAAGCTGCAGACGATTGATCGCGATTTGAAGAATGTCGTGTTTGGCCAGGAGCCTGCAATCGAAGCGTTGGCTTCCTCCATCAAGATGGCACGCGCCGGCTTAGGCAAAACCGACAAGCCGATCGGTTCCTTCCTGTTTTCCGGACCGACCGGGGTTGGCAAGACCGAAGTGGCGAAGCAGCTCGCATTTATTCTCGGTATCGAACTGATTCGTTTCGATATGTCGGAATACATGGAGCGCCATGCGGTCAGCCGCTTGATCGGTGCGCCGCCAGGCTATGTCGGCTTTGATCAGGGTGGTTTGCTGACTGAAGCGATTACGAAAAAGCCGCATGCGGTATTGCTGCTCGACGAGATCGAAAAAGCGCATCCGGATATCTTCAATATCCTGCTGCAGGTCATGGACCATGGGACGTTGACCGACAACAACGGACGCAAGGCCGATTTTCGCAACGTCATCATCATTATGACGACGAATGCGGGTGCGGAGAGCTTGCAGAAGCGTTCTATCGGCTTCACCGACAAGAAGGAAGCAGGCGACGAGATGGCGGATATCAAGCGCATGTTCACGCCGGAATTCCGTAACCGCTTGGATGCCATTATCAGTTTCGGCGCGCTGGATGAAGAAGTTATCTTACGTGTGGTCGATAAATTCCTGATGCAGCTTGAAGAGCAGTTGCACGAGAAAAAAGTGGAAGCTGTCTTCAGCGACAGTTTACGCAAATTCCTCGCAAGGAAAGGTTTTGATCCCTTGATGGGCGCGCGTCCAATGTCGCGTCTGATCCAGGACATGATACGCAAAGCGCTGGCTGACGAATTATTGTTCGGCAAACTTGTTGCCGGCGGCCGCGTCACGGTGGATCTGGATGACAAAGACCAGATCAAGCTGGATTTTGCAGAGGGTGATACTTTGCCCCCCGCTCCGCCGCTGGAGGCAGTGGAAGTGGATTGATGTAATTTGACTTGGCAATCTTTTTAGGAGGTGGCCAAGTTGCCTAGCTGGACGGCTTGGAAATAGATGTTGTCAATTGAAAACGCCAATGTTTCCATTGGCGTTTTTTGTCTATCAGTATAAGTTAAGCTTGAGCAATCGCAAGCAGTTTTCGTTGGTGTCCCGTTAGTGTCCTTGTAGGGCTTTAATCATTCAAGAGCCGCGGTGGAGCCAAAGGGTTGAAATCCTGCCAATTACCCTCCGCAATGGTGCCGTCGGCATGTTCAATCTGATCTGCACCCAACGTTCGGAAAACCTGGATGGCGCGGTCCTGGTGAGCCGCATCCGAGGTGCTGACCGCCACCAGCAGGCCGGGTTTGCGTTGCGGCTCGGCGTTCTGGTCGCTGCTGGGTTCGCTTTCGCCGCGCTCCTTCATTTCGGACAGGCCGCCGATCAGTGAGCCAAGATGCGCCCCCACCAAGGCGCCGACTACCGGGCTGACCGGGCCGGCAACGCCGACACCGGCCATACCGACGCCGGCGCCGATTACACTACCAACGGCGACGCCGCGCACGACACCTTCACTGCTCTCTTCTGCGCCGGGCGACGTGTCGCGATCTCCTCCTATCGGGTAAAGATCGTGCTGACCGGGTGGATTGACATAAAACGAGCTAATCTGGTCAGGAGGGAAGCCGGCATCCAGTAAGTGGTTGATGGCGTGCTGCACTTGTTCCTGTTGTTCAAAATGACCTGCGATGATGTGTGACATTTTGATGGGCCTGTCCGTGCGTTGCTTTAGATTACGGGGACTTCGCGGTATGGCTTCGTGCCGTAGTAAGAATGAATCTGGTTTATCCATTCTTCGTCGGCCATGTTGGGCCAGTTATCCTTGTCGAACCCAGGGGCATTTGCAAGGCGCTCCTTGTCGACATTGAGAATAAAACGCTTATTGATCGTATCGAGGGTCAATGCATTCCAGGGTACGGCAAACAGTTTGTCGCCCATTCCTAAAAAGCCGCCGTAGGAGAGCACGGCGTAGGCGACTTTTCCATCGCGGACATCCAGCATGATTTCCTTGATGTCGCCCAGTTCTTCTTCCTTGTGATTGTAGACATCATTTCCAATCAGGGTATCGGCGCCCATCAAGTCGGGGCCGGGCCCTTTGTGATTTTTGTAGATGCCATAGGTGTCGCGCTCGAGGTAACTCATGATTTTCTCCTTAGTTGAAAACCCAAGAATACGAGTTACGTGGAGCGAGTTCCGTTAGTTCGGTAACATAAAATCCGAGAAAATTCGCGGTCGCAACCCATGCAAAGAGGGGGGCAGCTACACACTATTGCAAAGCTGCAGCGCACTCCCTGATCAGTGCAGGACCGCGATAGATCAAGCCGCTATAGATTTGAACGAGGGAGGCGCCGGCATCAATCTTGGCTTTCGCATCCTTGCCGGAAAAAATGCCCCCGACACCGATGATGGGTAATGCATTTCCCAGTTCAGCCTTCAATCCGCGGATTACTGCGTTGGACAATTCGAATACCGGCGCGCCCGACAATCCGCCCGTTTCTTCGGCGTGCGGCAACCCCTTGACCGCGTCGCGCCTGACAGTGGTATTGGTCGCAATTACGCCGTCCATCTTGTGCCGCAGCAGAGCGCTTGCAATATTCTTGATCTGTTCGCCATCGATATCCGGGGCGATCTTGAGCGTGATCGGCACATAGCGTTGATGCTGGTCAGCCAAGCGCTGTTGGGCATCTTTCAGTCGCGCCAACAGCCCGTCGAGTTCGGAGGCATCCTGCAGTTGGCGCAGATTTTTGGTGTTCGGCGAAGAGATGTTAACCGTCACATAGCTCGCATACGGATACACCTTTTGCAGACACAGAATGTAGTCGTCTGCTGCGCGCTCGATCGGTGTATCGGCGTTCTTGCCGATGTTGAGGCCAAGAACGCCTTGCCTGTCCTGATAATACTGCGAGGTTTGCACATTGGCGACGAAGGCATCTACCCCGCCATTGTTGAAACCCATGCGGTTGATGATCGCGTTCGCTTTCGGCAAGCGAAACATGCGAGGCTTCGGATTGCCTGGTTGCGCGCGCGGCGTGACGGTACCGACTTCGATGAAGCCGAATCCGAGCGCCGCCAAACCGTCGATGTAGGCACCATCCTTGTCGAGCCCTGCTGCCAATCCGATCGGGTTGGGGAATGTGAGGCCCATCACCGTTCGGGGAGAGGCCTTTGGCTTGGGGAGGGCTTTGGCGAGGCCGCAAGCCGCTGCGCGTTTGAGTGACGGCAGGGTCAGGTTATGAGCTGCTTCGGGGTCAAGCGAGAACAGGAATGGGCGTGCAAGGGTGTACAGGAGTTTGTCGGACATAGGCGTAGAAAGTGATGCCACTGCGCGCGCTGAAAATCCAACGAGCAATCGATGTGGCCGAATCCGCTATTCTACCGTCACGCAATGCGCCTCATCGTAAGTTAGTTTGCATCGAGAACTTCCCATTTGCCGTGCTTGAGAGCTTCAATCGGCTTGAAGTTGATTTTGTAGGCCATCTTCGGACTTTCCTTAATCCAATAGCCGAGGTAGACGTAAGGCATTTGGATTTGTCTGGCCTGTTCGATTTGCCATAGGATATTGTAAGTGCCGTAGGACGCACCTTCGACGTGGGGATCGTAGAAGGTATAAACCGATGACAAGCCGTCATCCAGGACATCGATAATGCTGACCATGCGTAACGTGCCGCCTGGGTCGCGGAACTCGACCAGCCGCGTATTCACCTTGCTCTGTAACAGGAATTGGGCGTATTGGTCACGGCTGTCCTGATCCATGCCGCCGCCCGCATGGCGCGTTGCCTGGTAACGCAGGTACAAGTCATAATGCTCGGGAACATAGGACAGCGTGGTGACCCAGGCAACCAAGTCCTGATGCTTGATGCGTGCTCTGCGTTGACTGCGATTCGGGATAAAGTCCTCGACCTTGATGCGAACCGGCGTGCAGGCTTGGCAACCGTCGCAATAGGGGCGGTACGTGAAGATGCCGCTGCGCCGGAAGCCGTTCTTCACCAGTTCCGAATAGACATCGGCGTTGATCAGGTGCGACGGGGTGGCAACTTGCGAACGCGCCTGCCGCCCATCCAGGTAACTGCATGGATAGGGCGCAGTTGCGTAGAACTGCAAGGTTGAGAAGGGCAGGTCTTTAAGATGCGTCATGCACGTCCCATTTGTCCTGTTTGGTCCTGTTTGGTCCTGTTTGGCGGCAATAGCAGGGCATTGCAGCGCCAGGGAAAAACAACACAAAAATTTTACACGGAATATCTAAAATAATTTTACTGGTTTCCAGTCTATGATTTGCGGCGCCTTGATTGCCTCACGCAAGTGGATAATGAATTCCTTGCGGCTGATGGGCGCGGCGCCAAGAGATGCCAGGTGCGCTGTTTCTTGCTGGCAGTCTATCATTGAAACCCCGTTTTTCTGCAAAAAGCGCACCAGATGGGCAAGTGCAATTTTCGATGCATCCGTTACGCGTGCAAACATCGATTCTCCGTAGAACATGCGGCCGATGCTGACGCCATATGCGCCGCCGACCAGTTGTCCGTCCAGCCATACTTCAGATGAATGCGCAAAGCCGCGCCGGTGCAGAGCGCTGTAGCCGGCAATGATCTCCTCTGAAATCCAGGTGCCCGCTTCTTCCTTGCGCGGTGCGGCGCAAGCTCGCATCACCTGTTCAAATGCGCTATCGAAGCGCACTTCCCAGCGCTGATCAGAATCCATGCTCTTGCTGATTTTCTTGAGGGTTTTTTTTAGGCTGTCCGAGATCACGAAGCGTTCAGTGAACAGCACCATGCGGGGGTCGGTGCTCCACCACAGGATCGGCTGGCCATCGGAAAACCAGGGGAAAATGCCGTGTTTATAGGCTTCCAGCAGGCGTTCCGGGGACAGGTCCGCGCCGGCGGCGAGCAAGCCGGCCGCGCCGTCAGTTTCGGTCAATGCCGTGGAAACATCTGGAAAAGGCATGTTTTCGTCCAGCCAAGGGATCATCCTCACTCCCCAACTTGGATCGAAGAAGGGCGCAGCAAGGGTGCGAAAAACAGGCGGGCTTCAAACATTTAAAAATTCTCTAGTGAAATCAACGGATTAAGTTTGCACCAAAATGGAATAATTTTTGTTTGTTTGTAGTGCTCATGCTTAATTTGTGCACATTTATTGGAGGTTTTCCGCATGGGGGCATTAAAAAACAGCGCGGACGCTCTGTTCATTTTGCTCGGCGCAATCTGATTTTAGCCATGCATGCGGGTTTCGCATTCTTGGAGCTTGGTACAGTACACGAGGAAAATCAAGTGAATGCCTTGGTCAAAATCTTAGTCGATTTTGCTGTTTCCACCATTGCCTATTTTTTCGCCGCTGCAATATTGCTTATAGCACTCACTTTTTCAGCAGTGCTGAAGTGCTCGTCATAAAAAACGGTTTTGAATTGGTTAAATTGTTCTTTTTGCCGACCTTCGTGGCGGCAATCCCGGCGTGATTTTTGTGTGGATGTCTACGCTGACGCAAAGTAGGTGGAAGATCGACGACGTGCCGGGCGTTTGGCTGCTGCCCGGGCTTTGGGATGTCGGGGGGCGGTATAGAAGCCGGCATTTTGAGAATGAAAGGCTTGCGCGGTTTAGGCCGAGTGTCGTTGATGTCGCAATTTGTCGGTACTGCGATGGGGGTGGCGATCGTTGCGGTTGACGGGGTGGAGATTTATGGCTTGCTGAAAACCATGGTCGGAATTCGTCTTGGGCCTGAGCAGGAATACGACGGGGCCAATTTGTTGATCCACAATATTTCCGCGACGTCTGAGCGGGAATCGAATGGATATTCAGTCGCCGGACTGTTCGGGCGGGGAGCGCATCGGTTTCAAAATGTCATAGCTGTGGAAGCCGTATGCGCCGCCCTCCTTGAGTTTTGCATGATCGGAAAAAAAGAATTTCAAGGTGTGAGCGGTGGTCGGAAAAGCCAAATCGTCCCATGGAATTTCAGTTTCGGAAAAGAGTCTCACTTCCAGGCTTTCGACACCTGCTGCATAGTCGAGATCGAGCAAGCTCGCGCGATAAAACATGTGCACTTGATGCACATGCGGCACGTTCAGCAGTGAAAATAATCCATGCAGTTCGATGCGCGCGCCGGCTTCTTCCTCGGTTTCGCGCCGCGCGGCGTCGGCTGTCGTCTCATTGTTTTCCATGAAGCCGGCAGGCAAAGTCCAATAGCCGTGACGCGGCTCGATTGCGCGTTTGCATAGCAGGATGCGCGTGTCGCCATCGTGGTCCCATACCGGAATGGAGCCTATCACCATCTTTGGATTTTGATAATGGATCAGGCCGCACTGGCTGCACACATGGCGTGGACGGCTGTCATCCGGCGGGATGATCAAGGAGACAGGGTGTGCGCATTCAGAACAAAATTTCATGTTAAGCGAGGATCGCGGAGGTTGTTTGGGTGTTTGGCCGGAATGCTGAAACGTCTGCTGCCGGCGCTGTGTTTCGACAAATGGTGTGCAGCAAAGAGTGTATCACCGTGTGCAAGACGCGATTGCATTTGCTTTGGTGGCCGATACCATGTATAGTTCTTGTCTTCAGACGCGGGGTGGAGCAGTCTGGCAGCTCGTCGGGCTCATAACCCGAAGGTCGCAGGTTCAAATCCTGCCCCCGCAACCAAGTCTCAAAAGTCTTATTTACTTCCCGCCCATCATTACACCTCCTCTAAACCGGGCGACGGAAAGCAGCATCAACGGGTTCTCTAACCGGGCGGCATCAATGGATGCTTGTCGTTGAAAATAATTTCTCTGCAAACTTGGATAAATAGATCAAGCCGCACAAGACGCACATGAATACTGCTGAGGCGAAGAAAGTCCTCGAAACCGCGCTGTTATGCGCCCACGAGCCCTTGTCGATTAACGACATGAAAAAGCTCTATGCGGAGAGCGGTGATAGTGCTGGCGAAGTGGGAGCCGATACGATCAAGCAGATGCTGGAAGAGCTTCGCAGCGACTGGTCGGACAAAGGTATCGAAGTCGTCAGTCTCTCAACCGGATGGCGTTTCCAAAGTCGCCCTGAAATGAAGATCTATCTGGAGCGCTTGAATCCTGAAAAGCCGCCAAAATATTCGCGTGCAACGCTGGAAACCTTGGCCATCATCGCTTACCGGCAACCGGTAACGCGTGGCGATATAGAGGAAATCCGTGGCGTGGCGGTCAATTCGCAAACTATCAAATTGCTTGAGGACCGCGGGTGGATTGAAGCGATTGGGCATCGTGATGTGCCGGGGCGCCCTAGTTTGTTTGCCACTACAAAGCACTTTCTGGATGATCTCGGCCTGACTTCGCTGGATCAACTGCCGCCGTTGCAGCAAGTCGCCAAAGGCGATATGCAAGAAGGTGCATTGCTTGAAATGCAGGCGCTCGAAACCGGCCTGCAAAAAAATCTGGATCAAACCGCAATCGACTTTGCGGAAGAAACGGCGAAGGCGAACGTTGCGTTGCCTGAAGCCGGGATCGAAGCCGGTGGTGATGTCGCCGATGCTGCGATGATAGTTGTCGCGACGGACTCTTCCGCTATGGCGGCTGAGGAAGCGCTTCCCAATGACCTTGCGCCCGAGTTGACGGGTGAGCTTGCAACAAGCCAGCACAACCAAGAACCGAATAATGAATCTGCCTAAATCCAATAATGCGCCGGTGGCTACCGAGTTGACCCTTCCCCCTGATGATGCGCAAGATATGAACAGGCCGCTGACGAGCCTTCCCGACAGTGGCACTTCTGCGGATGCCGCCGCGCCGGGCAAGGCCAAGCCGGCAAAACGCGGCGTGCGCGGACCGCGGAATTTGCGACGTGACCGCTCCTCGGCCCGTGTCCCGGAAGCTGATGCGCCGATACCGGTGGCCGATATTGAGGCTGAGGCGGGTGGGGTGCAAAACATGGATGTCGTGTCTGTGGAGAGCGATGCATCCGTGGCGGTCGTGCGCGGCAAGGCCCGTGCGCCACGCTCCAAACGCGTTGCGCCGCTGAACGGCTCCGAAACGATCAGTCGCGGTAAGGATGGAAACCAGAAAACGGTTGCTCCAGCCCGGGGCTCGCGCAATAAGCAGGGCGGAAAGGCCGTGCAATCTACCGCAAAAGTGTTGAATGCGGATGAAGTGTTTTCGTATGTCACATCAGAGGCCTTCGACCATGCTGCGGCCGACGATGTGCGGGATGTCCGGCGTGGACCGGCAAAAAACGTGCGTCGCGATTTGACTGCGGACGATGATGCGCCGAAGCTGCACAAGGTTCTTGCGGAAGCCGGACTGGGTTCGCGCCGCGATATGGAAGAGTTGATTGTGGCTGGCCGTGTATCGGTCAATGGTGAGCCGGCGCATATCGGACAACGCATTTTGCCCACCGATCAGGTGCGCATCAACGGCAAATTGATCCAGCGCAAGGTCAGCAAGCGCCCGCCGCGCGTTCTTGTATATCACAAGCCGGCCGGCGAAATCGTCAGTCACAACGATCCCGAGGGGCGTCCTTCGGTATTCGATCGCCTGCCGACCATGAAAGGCGGCAAGTGGCTGGCGGTCGGCCGCCTCGATTTCAATACGGAAGGCTTGCTGCTGTTTACGACCTCGGGCGACCTGGCCAATCGGTTGATGCACCCGCGCTATGGCATCGATCGCGAATATGCGGTGCGTACGCTGGGCGAACTGGAAGAGGGGATGCGCCAGAAGTTGTTGCACGGCGTTGAGCTTGAAGATGGCACCGCGCAATTTTCAAGGATTGCCGATGGCGGTGGCGAAGGGGTCAATAAATGGTACCGCGTGATCATCGGCGAAGGCCGTAACCGTGAAGTGCGGAGGATGTTCGAAGCCGTCGGCCTGACTGTCTCGCGTTTGATTCGCACACGCTATGGTGCCATGGTCCTGCCGCCACGCCTCAAATGCGGCCGCTGGGAAGAGCTGGAAGAGAATGCGGTGCGTGACTTGCTTAGCATCAGCGGCTTGGAAAAGATGGCTGGCCAGGGCGGCGGCAAGGCGCGCGGCGAATACCAGGAGCGCCAAAGCGGGGGGAATCGCAACGGTAATGTGATCGAAAAAGGCCCCGGGCAGAGGCGTGGGCAGGAGGGGCAAGGCCGCTCTCGGGGGCAAGGTCAATCGCGTTCGCGCCAGCCTGATCCGCTGCAAACGGCCCTTGGTTTTCCGGGTATGGGGCAGCCGCGCCGTAATGCCGGTCCGCGGGGCGGGTTGAGCGGCCAAGGCTCCCAAGGGATGCCAAGGCGGCGTTCAAGAGGATAGGCTTTTGCTGGAAATCAACTTCGTTGGGAAGCCGCATATGCGCGTTTGATGCGCTTTGCCGGGGTGAAAACCAGTGCGCCGCATGCTATTCGGCATTGCGGCGCACAAAGTAATCGCTTATAATTTGGCAGTTAACAAAAGGCCACCCCACATACCTTCTGTGGAAATAACCGCAGGTGGCTTATGATAAAAAGATGGGCAGATGCCCATTTTTTTTTTGTTGAACAGTTTGCCGTGTCCGGCCGGTGGCCGCGATGCAGGATTGGGTTTATACGGAGAGTGCTTTGCAGTTGGTCGAACTGATAGAAAAAACCGTGCTTGGCATGGGTTATGAGCTGGTCGATTTCGAGCAGGCGGCGCGTGGGCTGCTGCGCGTGTATATCGATTTTGCAGCACCGCATGCCGACAAGGGCAATATCACGGTGGAAGACTGCGAAAAAGTAACCCATCAATTACTGCATGTGCTGACGGTGGAAAACGCCACATATGAACGGCTCGAAGTATCATCGCCGGGCCTCGACCGGCCGCTGAAGAAGCTCGCTGACTATATCCGTTTTGCCGGGCAGGAGGCGTTGGTGAAATTGCGCATGCCGATGCCGGGCGCCGCAAATCGCAAATCGTTTCAAGGGGTATTGCACGCACCCGATGGCGACAAATTGAAACTCGAATTCGAAGCAAACGATGGGCCGGCCATGCTGGAGTTTACGCTGGCCGATGTAGACAAGGCACGCTTGGTGCCAAAAGTGGATTTTAGGAGCCGCAAAGCATGAGTCGCGAAGTTTTATTGTTGGTTGATGCGCTGGCGCGCGAAAAAAACGTCGATAAGGATATTGTCTTCGGGGCGCTTGAGCACGCACTCGCGCAAGCTACCAAGAAGCGTTACGAAGGCGATGTGGATATCCGCGTCTCAATCGACCGCGAAAGTGGTGAATTCGAATCCTTCCGCCGCTGGCACGTGGTGCCCGATGAGGCTGGTTTGCAGTTGCCCGATCAGGAAATCCTGCATTTCGAGGCGAAGGAACAGATCGAGGATATCGATGTCGATGATCATATCGAAGAGCCGATCGAGTCGGTCGAATTCGGTCGCCGTTTTGCGCAGGACACCAAGCAAGTCGTATTGCAGCGCATTCGCGACGCCGAGCGCGAGCAGATCTTGGCTGATTTCCTGGAGCGTGGCGATTCCCTCGTGACCGGCACCATCAAGCGCATGGAGCGTGGCGATGCGATCGTCGAGTCCGGCAAGATCGAAGCGCGCTTGCCGCGCGACCAGATGATCCCGAAAGAAAACCTGCGTATCGGCGATCGCGTGCGTGCCTTCATTTTGCGCATCGACCGCAATGCGCGCGGACCGCAGGTGATCCTGTCGCGTACCGCGCCGGAATTCATCATGAAGCTGTTCGAGCTCGAAGTACCGGAGATCGAGCAGGGCCTGCTTGAAATTAAATCGGCCGCGCGTGATGCCGGTGTGCGTGCGAAGATTGCAGTCTTCACCAATGACAAGCGGATTGACCCGATCGGTACCTGCGTCGGCATGCGCGGTTCGCGCGTGCAGGCGGTGACCGGTGAGTTGGGCGGCGAGCGTGTCGATATCGTGCTGTGGTCGGAAGACCCGGCGCAGTTCGTGATCGGCGCACTGGCACCGGCAAATGTTTCATCCATCATGGTCGATGAAGAAAAGCATGCGATGGATGTCGTGGTGGACGAGGAAAATCTCGCGATCGCGATCGGCCGCGGCGGCCAGAACGTGCGTCTCGCCTCTGAACTGACCTCCTGGCAAATCAACATTATGACAGCCGAAGAGTCGGCTGATAAATCCGCCGTCGAAACAGCGGCGGTGCGCGCGTTGTTCATGGAGAAACTCGACGTCGATCAAGAGGTTGCCGACATCCTGGTGGAAGAAGGCTTTGCCAGCCTGGAAGAAATCGCTTATGTACCGATCAGCGAGATGCTGGAAATCGAATCCTTCGACGAAGAGACCGTCAACGAGTTGCGCAACCGCGCGCGTGACGCGCTGGTGACCGAAGCGATTGCCTCCGAAGAAGGCTTGGAAGGCATGGAAGAGGCGTTGGTCAACCTGGAAGGAATGGATCGCGTTACCGCAGGCAAGCTCGGCTTGGCTGGCATCAAGACACTCGAAGCGTTTGCCGGTTTGGCTTATGACGAGTTTGGCGCGATCCTGGCCCTGTCGGGGGACCGTGCGCGTCAATTGATCAAAGACGAATTTAAAGATGTGACCGACGATGAAATGAAGCTCATCGATGCCAAATACGATGATCACGCCAAGGCGCTGCAAGCCAAGGCGTGGAACCGCGGAAGCTGAATGGTCCGGGAAGTTCCAACATCATCCACCGCGTCACAAAGAAAAGAGGACTGAATGGCGAGTAACAACGTAGCCCAATTTGCCACCGAGCTGAAGATGCCTGCAGACTTGCTGCTGACGCAGTTACGCGCTGCCGGCGTCGAGAAGAGTTCGACCTCCGATGCGCTGTCCAAGGAAGACAAGGACAAACTGCTTGGACATTTGCGTCGCGCGCACGGTGTGGCGCCGGAAAGCGAGAAGAGGAAGATCACCCTCACTCGCAAGGAGACCACCGAAATCAAGCAAGCGGATGCCACGGGCAAATCGCGCACGATTCAGGTCGAAGTGCGCAAAAAGCGCACCTTTGTGAAACGCGATGAGACGCCGGTTGAAGAACCGCCGGTGAAGAAGGTGGTGGCTGCGCCGGTGATCGATGAAGCCGAAATGGCGCGCCGTGCCGAAGAGGCGCGCCGCCAAGCAGAATTGATCGCGCGTCAGGAAGCCGACCTGCGTGAAAAGCAGGAACGTCTGGCCAAGCTCGAAGCAGAGAAAGAAGCACAAGCCAAGGCTATGCAGAAAGCGGAAACCGAAGCGCGGAAAGTGGCGGTGGAACCGCCTCCCGCCGTGAAAACCGACGAATCCTCGATCGAGGAGAAGAAACGCATAGCCGCCGAGGAAGCCAAGAAAAAGGCCGCCCAGCTTGCCAAGGACGCAGCCAAGGAAGCAGCGGAAAAAGCCGCCGCGACCGAGCGCGCGCGCAAACTGGTGGCCGACGAAGTGGCACAGATCAAACTGATGATGAGTGCCCCGCGCAAGGTCATGAAGGCGCCGGAACCGCCTCCACCTGCCGTCCCTGCAAAAGCTGCCGCCAAGGCTGGCGAAGGCACCCTGCATAAACCAGCCGACAAGAAACAACAGGTTGAGAAAAAAGACGACAAGAAGCCGGCTGTCTCGGCAGACAAGAAGTCGATCAAGTCGGCCAATGTTTCTTCTACCTGGCAAGACGATGCAGCCAAGAAGCGCGGCGCGGGCATCAAGACGCGCGGCAACAATGCCGCCGGAGGCGCCCGTGAAGGCTGGCGTGCCGGACCGAAAGGACGGCGCGGCGGACATGGCGGCGAGGAGCGCGAGTCCAATTTCCAGGCCCCGACCGAAGCTGTCGTTAAAGACGTGCATGTGCCTGAGACCATCACTGTGGCCGAATTGGCGCACAAGATGTCGGTCAAGGCTTCTGAGGTCATCAAGCATATGATGAAACTCGGACAAATGGTCACCATCAACCAGGTGCTGGATCAGGAAACGGCAATGATTCTGGTCGAAGAGATGGGCCATACCGCGCATGCGGCCAAGCTGGACGATCCTGAAGCATTGCTGGAAGACGGTGCGGAACACGCCGATATCGAGACTATGCCGCGCGCTCCGGTCGTGACCGTAATGGGCCACGTCGACCATGGTAAAACCTCGTTGCTGGACTATATCCGCCGTGCCAAAGTGGCATCCGGCGAAGCTGGCGGCATCACGCAGCATATCGGCGCCTACCACGTCGAAACGCCGCGCGGCATGATCACCTTCCTCGATACGCCGGGCCATGAGGCCTTTACCGCCATGCGTGCGCGCGGCGCCAAGGCGACTGACATCGTGATCTTGGTGGTGGCGGCCGACGACGGCGTGATGCCGCAGACCAAGGAAGCGATCGCTCACGCGAAAGCCGCCGGCGTGCCGCTGGTGGTGGCGATCAACAAGATCGACAAACCGGGCGGCAACCTTGATCGCGTCAAGCAGGAATTGGTTGCGGAACAAGTCGTGCCGGAAGAATACGGCGGCGAGTCGCCCTTCATTCCGGTGTCGGCCAAGACCGGCGAAGGCATCGATAACCTGCTGGAAAACGTTTTGTTGCAAGCCGAAGTGCTGGAATTGAAAGCGCCGGTGGAGTCGCCGGCCCGTGGTTTGGTGATCGAAGCCAAACTCGACAAGGGCCGCGGCCCGGTCGCGACCATCCTGGTGCAATCCGGCACCCTGAAGCGCGGCGATGTCGTTCTGGCCGGCTCTTCCTACGGCCGTGTGCGCGCCATGTTGGACGAGAACGGCAGGAGCATCACTGAAGCAGGCCCTTCGATCCCGGTCGAGATCCAGGGTTTGACCGAAGTGCCGGCTGCCGGTGAAGAAGTGATGGTGATGGCCGACGAGCGCAAGGCGCGTGAAATCGCCCTGTTCCGCCAAGGTAAATTCCGCGACGTGAAGCTGGCCAAGCAGCAGGCGGCCAAGCTGGAGAACATGTTCGAGCAGATGGGCGAGGGCGAGGTCAAGAACCTGCCATTGATCATCAAGGCTGACGTTCAAGGTTCGCAGGAAGCACTGGTGCATTCGATGCAGAAATTGTCGACTGCCGAAGTGCGCGTGCAAGTCGTGCATGCCGCGGTCGGCGGCATCACCGAGTCCGACGTCAACCTTGCGCTCGCGTCCAAGGCGGTCATCATCGGCTTCAACACCCGTGCCGACGCGTCGGCGCGCAAGCTGGCCGAAGCCAATGGCATCGACATTCGTTACTACAACATCATTTACGATGCGGTCGACGAGATCAAGGCGGCGATGTCGGGCATGCTGGCGCCGGAGAAGCGTGAACATTCACTGGGTCTGGTTGAAATCCGTCAGGTCATCCTGGTCAGCAAGGTCGGCGCGATCGCCGGCTGCTTCGTGCTCGACGGCGTGGTCAAGCGCGGCTCGTCGGTGCGTCTGTTGCGCGACAATGTCGTGATATGGACCGGCGAAATCGACTCGCTCAAGCGCTTCAAGGATGATGTGAAGGAAGTGAAAGCCGGCTTCGAATGCGGCTTGACGCTGAAGAACTTCAATGACGTCAAGGAAGGTGATCAACTGGAAGTATTCGAAGTCCAGGAAGTCGCACGTACTTTGTAATTTATGGCAAAACACAGCAAATCCATCCCGGGACGCGGTCTGCGCGTGGCCGACCAGATCCAGCGCGATCTGGCCGAGATCATCGCGTTCGAATTGAAAGATCCGCGCGTCGGGATGGTCACGATCACCGAAGTGCAGATCACTCCCGACTACGCGCACGCCAAGGTGTTTTTCACCATGCTGAGCGATGACAGGGAAGCGATCCAGAATACCGTGGCCGGCTTGAAAGCCGCGTCCGGTTTCATTCGCGGGCAATTGGGCCGGCGCCTGACGATACACACGCTCCCTGAACTGCATTTCGTGCACGATACCTCCACCTCGCGCGGCATGGAACTCTCGAAGTTGATTGACGAAGCCAATGCCACGCGCGCCAAGGATGCCGACGAAAGCTGATTCTGCGTTTCACGGCATTTCCCTTCAAACCAGGTAATTCCGATGGCGATTCCCGCGCCCAAGAAAATTCGTGTCCCGGTGCACGGCGTGCTGCTGCTCGATAAATTTGCCGGACATTCCAGCAACGATGTACTGATCAAGGCCAAGCGCCTGCTGAATGCGCAAAAGGCAGGCCACACCGGCACGCTTGATCCGTTCGCAACCGGCTTGCTGCCTCTGTGTTTCGGCGAGGCGACCAAGTTTGCCCAGGACTTGCTGGATGCCGATAAAACCTATGAGACAGTGGTGCATCTCGGCATCACGACGGTCACCGGCGATACCGAAGGCGAGGTGCTGGAACGGCGCGAAGTCGATGTCACTCGCGAGCAGATCGACGCGGTGCTGGCGCAATTCCGTGGCGACATCAAGCAAGTGCCGCCGATGTATTCGGCGCTCAAGCGCGACGGCAAGGCCCTCTACGAATACGCTCGCGCCGGCGTCACCCTGGAGCGTGAAGCACGTCCGGTACGCATTCATCTTCTGGAATTTCTTGCCTACGAGGCGCCGTATCTGCACCTGCGCGTGACGTGCAGCAAAGGGACCTATATCCGGGTGCTGGGCGAAGACATCGGGGCGGCCTTGGGTTGCGGCGGCCATTTGCAGGCGTTGCGCCGTACCCGGGTCGGCGCGCTGTCGCTCCAAGGCGCCGTGACGCTCGATGCTTTTGCCGCGATCGAGGAGGCGGAGCGCAAGCAATCATTGGCGCCGGTGGATGCTTTGCTCTCGTCTTTCCCTCCGGTGAATCTGACGGAAGAGTTGGCAAAACGATTTCTGCACGGGCAACGCTTGTCGCTTGGTAAAGAGAGCATTGCGATACCTGTCTTGCAGGGCCGTGTGCGCGTTTATCGTGATGCGGATGGAAAACTGCTTGGTACGGGGCAGATTGCCGAATTCGGCGTACTCGCTCCCGAACGCTTGATTGCGACCGACCTTGCTTGAGTCTGGAACCCTGAACAGGTTCCGAGGCTGCGTTTGGATCACGTTCGTTGCCGTGATGTGTTTTTCTGGTTGAAACCCGTCGAGCATCTCGTACAATGAAGTAGTCGACAAAGCCGCTACGGCGAGATACGCCGCTTGTGGCGCAATACAAGCAACCCTTTGAAATTCCAAGACTTTTTGAAAAGTCGTGCGACGCTGCATGCTATAATGCTCGGTTTTCCGAATCCCGCCAACTAAGACCATGTCAAATACCAAACGCGCCATCCGCAACATCGCCATCATCGCCCACGTTGACCACGGCAAGACGACGCTTGTCGACAAGCTGCTGCGCCAATCCGGCACCTTCCGCGAGAATCAGCAAGTCGAGACCCGGGTGATGGATTCCAACGATCTTGAAAAGGAACGCGGCATCACGATCTTGTCGAAGAACTGCGCGGTCGAGTTCGAAGGCACCCACATCAATATCGTTGATACCCCAGGCCATGCCGATTTCGGCGGCGAGGTGGAGCGCGTGCTGTCGATGGTCGATAGCGTGTTGCTGCTGGTGGATGCACAGGAAGGTCCGATGCCGCAAACGCGTTTCGTGACGCGCAAGGCGCTGGCCTTGGGTTTGAAACCAATCGTCGTGATCAACAAGATCGACCGTCCGGGCGCACGTCCTGAATGGGCGATCAATGCCACCTTCGAGCTGTTCGACAAGCTCGGTGCGACTGAAGATCAGCTGGATTTTCCGGTGGTGTATGCATCGGCGTTGAACGGTTACGCCAGCTTGGACGCAACCGTGCGCAGCGGCGACATGAAGCCCTTGTTCGAAGCGATCATCAAGCACGTCCCGGCGCGCGACGATGACCCGGATGGTCCGCTGCAATTGCAAATTTCCTCTCTCGATTATTCCTCCTACGTCGGCAAGATCGGCATCGGCCGCATCACCCGCGGCCGTGTCCGGGCGCTGCAGGACGTGGTCATCATGGACGGCCCCGAAGGCACGCCGGTCAAGGCGCGCATCAACCAGGTGCTCAATTTCAAAGGCCTCGATCGCGTGCTGGTCGATGAAGCCGTCGCCGGCGACATCGTGCTGATCAACGGTATCGATGCGATCGGCATCGGAACCACGGTGTGCGCGCCGGAGGCACCGGATGCGCTGCCGATGCTGACCGTCGATGAGCCGACCCTGACAATGAATTTCATGGTGAACAGCTCGCCGCTGGCCGGCCGCGAAGGCAAGTTCGTCACCAGTCGTCAGTTGCGCGACCGTCTTGAGCGCGAACTGAAGTCCAACGTCGCCTTGCGTGTGGCGCCGACCGATGACGACACGGTTTTTGAAGTGTCCGGACGCGGCGAGTTGCATCTGACCATCCTGATCGAAAACATGCGCCGCGAAGGTTTCGAATTGGCCGTGTCGCGTCCGCGCGTTGTGTTCAAGATGGTGGACGGCGTGCGTCACGAGCCGTTTGAATTGCTGTCTGTTGACGTCGAGGAAGAACATCAAGGCGGCGTAATGGAAGAGTTGGGCCGTCGCCGTGGCGACCTGCAAAACATGGAGTCCGACGGCAAAGGCCGGGTTCGCCTGGAGTACCGCATTCCGGCACGCGGCCTGATCGGCTTCCAGGGCGAGTTCATGACCTTGACCCGCGGCACCGGTTTGATGAGCCACATTTTTGACGAATACGCGCCGGTCGACAGCAGCAAGGGCGAGATGTCCGGCCGCCGCAACGGCGTGCTGATTTCGCAGGAAGACGGCGTTGCGGTTGCCTACGCCATCTGGAAACTCCAGGACCGCGGCCGCATGTTCGTCGTGCACAACGATCCGGTGTACGAAGGCATGATCATCGGCATTCATTCGCGCGACAATGACCTGGTCGTCAATCCGATCAAGGGCAAGCAATTGACCAACGTGCGCGCTTCCGGGACCGACGAAGCCGTGCGCCTGGTGCCGCCGATCCAGATGTCGCTGGAGTACGCGGTTGAATTCATTGACGATGACGAACTGGTCGAAATCACGCCGAAGAGCATCCGTCTGCGCAAGCGCTATCTGAAAGAGCATGAGCGCAAGAAGGCAGGACGCGAAGCAGCGTAATCTCGTCCGATCATGAGGGCCTGGGTGCAGGCCCTCACGCTGATCCCGCCGAGTTCACAGCCCGGCGATTCTTGAAGGCCCATCAAGCCGTTCGGAATCGCCGGGTTTGTTTTTCATACCGCCCATGCCGATTTTGAAACCGCATCGAAGCGCCGTCCTGCTGATGATTTGCGCTGCCACGCTGTGGAGCATGGCAGGTGTCTTTACGCGCCATCTTGATGCCGCACGCGGATTTGAAGTCACGCTGTGGCGCAGCCTGTTCTCCGCGATTTTTGTGGCTGGCGCCCTGTTGTGGCAACAAGGCGCGGGCAAGGCGGCCGCCACGGTGCGCGCAGCCGGCTGGCTTGGAGCGCTGTCCGGCATGATGTGGTGCGTGATGTTCATCTGCTTCATGATTGCGTTGACCAGGACGACCGTCGCCAATACCTTGGTCGTGATGAGCGTGTCGCCTTTGCTGACCGCCTTCCTGGCTTGGCTGATCCTGAAGCAAGCGATTCCCCAGCGAACCTGGTGGGCGATTGTGCTTGCCTTGATCGGCATGGTCTGGATGTTCGTGCATGGCATCAGCGCCGTCGGCGGCACGCATCTGACCGGCATGCTGATCGCGAGCGCTGTGCCGCTGGCTTCGGCGATCAACCTGATCGCCATCAAGAAGGCTGGGCATGGAGTCGATCTGATCCCGGCGATCTTGCTCGGCAGCGTGTTCTCGGTCGTGCTGATGCTGCCGTTGGCATGGCCGCTGCAGGCTTCGCTGCATGACGTGAGCTTGCTGGCGGTTCTGGGATTTTTTCAGCTTGGTTTTCCGTGCATGCTGATGGTCAAGGCTACCCGCTCCTTGTCGGCGCCGGAGATCTCCTTGCTGGCTTTGCTGGAGGTCTTGCTGGGACCGGTATGGGCTTGGCTGGGTGCGGGTGAAGTGCCTGCGCAGGAAACCCTGATCGGCGGCGCAGTGGTGGTGGCGGCACTGGTCCTCAATGAGTTGGCCGCGTTGCGGGCGGCCGTCCCGGCAAGATCAATTTGAAGCGGCGACCCGGCTTCTCATTTCGTGCTCCAGCTTCCGCCCAACGCTTTGATCAAGGATACGCTCGCTCCCAGGCGCCGGTTCAACAGATCGACTGCGGTGCGCTCATTACCCAGCGCGGTAGTCTGTACGGTGATCACGTTGAGGTAACTGACGATCCCGGCCTTGTACTGGTTGTTGGTCAGCTCCACCGACAAGCGTGCGGATTGCACCGCTTCATTTTGCACCTGTGCTTCCTGTTCGAGGATGCGCAGCGCGGCCAGATTGTCTTCCACTTCCTGAAAGCCGGTCAGCACTGTTTGCCGATAGGCCGCGACGTTGAGGTCGTAACCGGCGATGGCCTGGTCAGTCTGGGCCTTGCGCGCGCCGGCGTCGAACAGGTTCATCGCCAAGGCCGAGCCCAGCGACCAGAAGCGGTTTGGGAGGCTCAGCCATTCGCTCCAACTGCCGCTTTGGAAGCCGGCGGAGGCGGATAGCGTCAGTGCCGGGAAGAATGCGGCCTTGGCCACCCCGATCTGCGCGTTGGCGGCGGCTACGCGCCGTTCCGCTGCTGCGATATCCGGCCGCCTTTCCAGCAGCGCTGACGGCAGGCCGGCAGGTATCGATGGCACCGCCGCCGTCAGCGGGGCAGCCGCTAGGGAAAAATCCGATGCGGCTTTGCCGATCAGCAGGGCAATCGCGTGTTCGGACTGCGCGCGCTGGATGCCGATATCGATGAGTTGCGCTTGTGTGCTCTTGAGCTGGGTTTGCGCCAGCACCACGTTTTCCCGCGCGACCAAGCCGGCGTTGTATTGATTTTGAGTGAGCTGCAGCGACTTCTGATAGTCCGCCACCGTCCGTTCCAGCAATTGCTGTTGCGCGTCGGCTGTACGCAACTGGAAATAGGACTGTGCCAGTTGCGCGTGGGTGCTCAAGCGCGCCGCTTCGAGATCGGCCGCGCTGGCCTCGGCGCTGGCTTGATTCGCTTCGACGCTGCGTCGCACCCGGCCCCACACATCGGCTTCCCAGCTCGCATCGAGTGTCAGGCTATGGCTGTCGTTCGGTCCGCTCGCGGCCGTGCTGTTTTGGGTGGCGCGATTCGACCGCGAGGTGGAAAGATCGCCCGAGAGGGTGGGAAAATAGCCGGCGCGTGTCGACTGCACCAGGGCTCTGGCCTGGCGGAAGCGCGCTTCGCTCTGCGCCAGATTCTGGTTCGAGATATCGATCTGTTCTTCGAGTGAATTCAATACCGGATCGTTGAACACTTCCCACCACTTGCCGCGCTGTTCCTGGTCTTGCGGTTGCGCGATTTTCCAGCCTTTCGTTTCCTTGAAAGCCAGGGGCGTTTCTACTGCCGGCCGCACATAGTCGGGGCCGACCGTGCAGGAAGCCAGGAACACCAACGGCACCGCCAGAGTGAGATATTTCATACGGCTCAAATGCAATTCCATTTATTCTCCACGAACATTTACGACCACTCATGATGGCCTATGAATGAAGACGCTCAAGCTCGGCGCCTGCACTCATTCAAGACACTACGCACTCGCTTCCGGTGCGGCGTCCGGCGGCATGGCCCGCCCGCCGCGTAATTTGCGCCAGACCCGCCTGCTCCATGCGCCGAATCGATCCAGATACAGATAGACCACGGGTGTGGTGTACAGCGTCAGCATCTGGCTGACGATCAAGCCGCCGACGATGGTAATACCCAGCGGCCGGCGCAATTCAGACCCGGTGCCGCTCCCCAGCGCCAGCGGCAAGGCGCCCAGCAGCGCCGCCATCGTGGTCATCATGATCGGGCGGAAACGCAGCAGGCAGGCTTGCCGGATCGCATCGAACGGGCTTTTGTTTTCGGTGCGCTGCGCCACCAGCGCGAAGTCGATCATCATGATGGCGTTCTTCTTCACGATCCCGATCAACAGCACGATGCCGATGAAGGCCATGATGTTCAAGTCCATCTTGCACAGCAGCAGCGCCAGCAATGCACCGACCCCGGCCGAGGGTAGGGTGGACAGGATCGTGATCGGATGCACGTAGCTTTCGTACAGCACGCCCAGCACGATGTAAATCGTTACCAATGCAGCCAGGATCAGGAAAGGCAGGCTGGCGAACGAAGCCTGGAACACCTTCGCCGTACCCTGGAAACTGCCCCGCATCGAAGAAGGCATGCCGCTGCGCGCGACCGCATCGTCGATCGCCTTGACCGCATCGCTCAACACGACGTCAGGTGCAAGATTGAAGGACAAGGTCATCGCCGCGAATTGTCCTTGATGATTGACCGAGAGCGTGGTGGTGGTCGGTTCGAAATGCGAGAACGCGGCGAGCGGCACCATTGCGCCGGCCGGCGTGCGCACGTAGATGTCGTTCAGGGTTTCCGGCCGCTGCCAGTATTGTGGCGCGACTTCCATGATCACGTGATACTGGTTGCGCTGCGCGTAGATGGTTGAGACCTGGCGCTGGCCGAACGCATCGTATAGCGTGGCGTCGATCAGTCTTTGCGTCACGCCCAGGCGGGAGGCGGTAGCGCGGTCGATGGTCAGCGTCAGTTGCAGACCCTTGTCTTGCTGGTTGGTGTTGACGTCGACTATTTGCGGCACATCGCGCAGCGCCTGCATGATGCGCGGCGACCAGGCCATCAGTTCTTCCAGATTGTCGCCTTGCAGTGTGTACTGGTACTGCGAATTGGCCTGCCGTCCGCCAGCCCGGATATCTTGTGCGGCTTGCAGGAACAGCGTGGCGCCGGGGACCACGGCGAGCTGGCCGCGCAAGCGGTTGATCACGTCGTCGGCGCTGACCTTGCGCTCTTCCAGGGGTTTGAGCGCGATGAACATCTGGCCGGTATTGCGCTGGGCGCCGCCGGTGAAGCCGGTGACGCTGGCCACCGCAGGGTCGCGGCCGACGATTTCCATGAAGGCGGCGAGCTTGGGCCGCATGGCCTGGAACGATGTGGCCTGGTCGGCCTGGATCGAACCCTGGATGCGGCCGGTATCCTGCTGCGGGAAAAAGCCTTTGGGGATGGCGGTGTACAGATAGAAGTTGAGGCCGATCACCGCCAGCATGACCAGGATCGTGATGAATGGATGGCGCAATACCCGATTCAGGCTGGATTCATAACGCGCCAGTAACCAATCGAAGGCGCGTTCGCTGGCCATGTATAGCCGGCTGCGTTTCGGTTGGAGATCGTGCCGCAGCATGCGCGCGCACATCATCGGCGTGGTGGTGAGCGAGACCACCAGCGAAACGACAACCGCCACCGACAACGTGACCGCGAATTCGCGGAAGAAGCGCCCGACGATGCCGCCCATCATCAGCATCGGGATGAACACCGCTACCAGCGACACGCTCATCGACAGCACGGTGAAGCCGACCTCGCGTGCGCCGAGCAGGGTTGCCTGCATCGGCGTCATGCCTTGCTCCATGTGGCGCGATACGTTTTCCAGCACCACGATCGCATCGTCCACCACGAAGCCGGTGGCGATGGTCAGCGCCATCAAGGAAAAATTATCCAGGCTGTATCCGCACAAATACATGATGCCGAAAGTGCCGATCAGCGACACCGGCACCGCCACGCTCGGGATCAGGCTGGCGCGCACGTTGCGCAGGAACAGGAATACCACCAGGATCACCAGTGCGATCGAGATGCACAGCGTGCGTTCGACGTCGTGCAGCGAAGCGCGGATGGTGGTGGTCTGGTCCATCACTACTTGAAGATCGATTGCGCTCGGGATCGAGGCGCGCAGTTGCGGCAGCATTGCGCGGATGCGGTCGACGGTTTCGATGATGTTGGCGTCGGGCTGGCGGTTCAGGATCAGCAGCACCGAGGGTTTGCCGTTGGCCATGCCGGCATTGCGCAAATCTTCTACCGAGTCGGTCACTTCGGCCACATCGGTCAATTGCACTGCCGCGCCATTGCGGTAGGAGACGATCAGGGGACGATAGTCGTCGGCTTTTTTTGCCTGGTCGTCGGTATAGATCTGCCAATGCCGTTGGCCCTCTTCGAGAAAACCCTTGGGCCGGTTGGCATTGGTGCCTGTCAGGGCGGTGCGGACATCTTCCAGCCCGATGCCGTATTTGTTGAGCGCGGTCGGATTGAGTTCGACCCGCACCGCCGGCAGAGAGCTGCCGCCGACGCTGACCTGGCCGATGCCTTCCACCTGCGACAGTTTTTGCTGCAGCACGGTCGAGGCGGCGTCGTACATCTGGCCTTGCGTCATGCTGTTCGAGGTCATGGCCAGAATCATGATCGGCGCGGCCGACGGGTCCACCTTGCGGTAGGTCGGGTTGCTGCGCAGCGCGCTCGGCAGATCGACACGCGCCGCGTTGATCGCGGCTTGCACATCGCGCGCCGCGCCGTCGATGTTGCGGTTCAAGTCGAATTGCAGCGTGATGCGCGAGGAACCGAGCGAACTCGACGAGGTCATTTCGGTGACGCCGGCGATGCGGCCGAGCTGGCGCTCCAGCGGCGTCGCAACCGTCGCGGCCATGGTTTCCGGACTGCCGCCGGGCATCGAGGCCGAGACCGAAATGGTCGGGATATCCACCTTCGGCAGCGGCGACACCGGCAGCAGGTTGAAGGCCACCATGCCCGCCAGGGTCACGCCCAGCGTCAGCAGCGTGGTGGCGACGGAGCGGCGGATGAAGGGGGCTGAGATGTTCATGATTGCCCGGCCGGCAGGGTTTCGGCCCCGCCGGTATCGGCCTTCCTGAAGCGCGCGGCAAGCCGGTCGAAGGCCAGATAAATCACCGGCGTGGTGAACAGCGTCAGCACTTGGCTCAGGATCAGGCCGCCGACGATGCTGATGCCGAGCGGATGGCGCAATTCGGACCCGACTCCTCCGCCCAGCATCAGCGGCAAGGCGCCCAGCAGCGCCGCCATGGTGGTCATCATGATCGGCCGGAAGCGCAGCAGGCAAGCCTGGAAAATCGCGTCGCGCGGACTCATGCCGTCCTTGCGTTCGGCTTCCAGCGCAAAGTCGATCATCATGATCGCATTCTTCTTGACGATGCCGATCAACAGGATGATGCCGATCACCGCGATAATGCCGAGGTCGCTGCCGGCCAGCATCAACGCCAGCAATGCGCCCATGCCGGCCGAGGGCAGGGTGGAAAGAATCGTGACCGGATGGATATAGCTTTCGTATAGAACGCCGAGCACGATATAGACCGTGACGATGGCAGCCAGGATCAGCAGCAACTGGTTGGTCAGCGAAGCCTGGAAGGCCAGCGCCGCGCCCTGGAAATTGGTTTGCATGCTGGGCGGCAGGCCGACTTCCTGCTTGGCGGCATCGATCGCTTTCACCGCGTCGCCCAGCGCGACTCCGGGCGCCAGGTTGAACGAGATGGTGGCGGCCGGAAATTGGCCGATGTGGCTGACCACCAGCGGCGTGGCCTGTTCGCTGAAGGTGGTGATGGCGCTGAGCGGTACCTGCGCGCCGCCGGCGGTGGTGACGTAGAGGTTGGAGAGCGCTTTCGGCCCGATCTGGAATTCCGGCTTGACCTCCAGCACCACGCGGTACTGGTTGGTCTGGGTGAAGATGGTCGACACGATGCGCTGGCCGAATGCACTGTACAGTGTGTTGTCGATCATGGCCGGCGTGACGCCCAGGCGCGAGGCCGAGTTGCGGTCGATGATCAGCGCGGCTTGCAAGCCTTGGTCTTGCAGGTCGCTGGTGACCTCGCGCAATTGAGGCAGGTGGCTCAGGCGCTCAACCAGTTTCGGGGTCCAGGTGCTGAGCTGTTTGGGGTCGGCGTCTTCCAGCGTGAACTGGTATTGGGTGCGGCTGACGCGGTTCTCGATGGTCAGGTCCTGCACCGGCTGCATGAACAGGGAAATGCCCTGGACCTCGGCCAGGCTGGTCTGCAGGCGGCGGATGATCTGCGCTGCGTTTTGCGAGCGCTGCTCGTGCGGTTTCAGGTTGATCAGGATGCGTCCGCTGTTGAGCGTGGTGTTGGTGCCGTCGACGCCGATGAAAGACGACAGGCTTTCGACAGCCGGATCTTGCAGGATTACCCTGGCCAGTGCTTGCTGGCGTTGCGCCATCGCACTAAACGAAATGGACTGCGGCGCTTCCGATATGCCCTGGATCAGGCCGGTATCCTGCTGCGGAAAAAAGCCCTTGGGGATGTACACGTACAGCAAAACCGTCAGCAGCAGGGTGCCGGCAGCCACCAGCAAGGTTGCACCCTGCCGATCCAGCACCCAGTTCAACCAAGTACCGTAACGCGCGACCACGCGGTCGTAGAAGCGTCCCGACGCTTGATAGAAACGGCCTTGTCTGTCTTCCGGCGTATGGCGCAGCAGGCGGGCGCACATCATAGGCGTCAGCGTCAGCGACACCACGGCCGAGATGACGATCGTCACCGCCAGCGTAATGGCGAATTCACGGAACAGGCGTCCGACCACGTCGCCCATGAACAAGAGCGGGATCAGCACCGCGATCAGCGAAATGGTCAAGGACAAAATCGTGAAGCCGATTTGCGCCGAGCCCTTCAGCGCGGCTTGCATCGGCGATTCGCCTTCCTCGATGTAGCGCGCGATGTTCTCGATCATCACGATCGCATCGTCGACCACGAAACCTGTCGAAATTGTCAGCGCCATCAAGGTCAGGTTGTTCAGGCTGAAGCCGGCCAGGTACATCACCGCGAAGGTTCCGATCAGCGACAGCGGCACGGCGACGCTCGGAATCACCGTTGCAGGCACGTTGCGCAGGAACAGGAAGATCACCAGCACCACCAGCGCCACCGACAGCAGCAGCTCGAATTGCACGTCCTTGACCGAGGCGCGGATGGTGTTGGTGCGGTCGGTCAGGAGCGTGACGTCGACTGCGGCCGGCAGGGATGCGCGCAACTGCGGCAGCAATTGCTTGACGCGGTCGACCACTTCGATCACATTCGCGCCGGGCTGGCGTTGGATGTTCAGGATGATGGCCGGCGACTCGTTGACCCATGCCGCCTGCCGCACGTTCTCCGCGTCTTCGATGACGTCGGCTACATCGGTCAGGCGGATCGGCGCGCCGTTGTTGCCGGCGCCTGCCGTACTTCCATTGGCCCCCCGGTAGGCGACGATGATCGCCTTGTATTCCTCGGCCGAGCGCAACTGGTCGTTGGCATCGATGGTGTAAGCGCGCGCCGGGCCGTCGAAACTGCCCTTGGCCTGATTCACGTTGGCGTTGCCGATGGCGGTGCGGATGTCCTCGATGTTCAAGCCGTAGGCGGCCAGCGCGGTCGGGTTGGCTTGAATCCGCACCGCCGGGCGTTGGCCGCCGCTGATGCTGACCAGGCCGACGCCGGGCAACTGCGAAATCTTTTGCGCCAGGCGCGTGTCGGCCAAGCTCTGAATCTGCGGCAGGCGCAGGGTCTTCGAGGTCAGCGCCAAGGTCAGGATGGGGGTGTCGGCCGGATTGACCTTGCTGTAGATCGGCGGCGCAGGCAAATCGGACGGCAGCAGGTTGGCGCCGGCGTTGATGGCAGCCTGGACTTCCTGTTCGGCGACGTCCAGGCTCAGCGTGAGGCTGAATTGCAGCGTGATCACCGAGGCGCCGCCGGAACTGGTGGACGACATCTGGTTGAGCCCCGGCATTTGCCCAAACTGGCGTTCCAGCGGCGCGGTCACCGAAGAAGTGATCACGTCGGGACTCGCGCCGGGGTAAAGCGTAACCACTTGAATGGTCGGGTAGTCCACCTCCGGCAGGGCGGACAAGGGCAGCAGGCGGTAGGCCAGGATGCCCACCAGCAGCAGGGCAGCCATCAGCAGCGAAGTCGCTACCGGGCGCAGGATAAAGGGACGGGATGGGTTCATGCGGATGGCTCGGCCCGATGCGAATCTGGATGTGCGAGGCGATTCATGCGCCGCTCCGTGCCGGCGCACTGGCATCGGCAGGGACGGAACCGTCCTTCGGAGGCGCGCTGCCATCCCTGCGCCTCCGTTCGCCGTCCCTTCGTCCGTTGCCATCGCGGGGCCGTCCGCTGCCGTCCCGCGGACGCGCTGCACTGCCGTCCTTCGCCGCAAGTTCGACCTTCGCGCCGTCGCGCAATTTGTCCGCGCCGTCGACCACCACCAATTCACCCGGCGCAATCCCGGCCTCGACCTCGGTATCGTCGCCCTGAGTGGTGCCGATCCTGACCGGCCGTAGGCTGACGCTGCGATCCTCCTTCACCACGTAGACGAACGTCCCCTGGCTGCCGCGCTGGATGCCGGCCGAAGGGACGATGGTGACGCCGCTCTTGACGTCGACCAGCATGCGGGTATTGACGAACTGATTCGGGAACAAGCTGAAATCATCGTTCTTGAATTGCGCTTTCAGTTTGACCGTGCCCGTGGTCGGATCGATCTGGTTATCGACCGTCAGCAGCGAACCGCTGGCGAGCTTGTTCTTTTGCGCGCGGTCGTAGGCATCGACCGGCAGGGTTGCGCCGGCCTGCAATTTTTTCATGACGGCCGGAATGTTGTCTTCGGGGATGGTGAACAGGATCGTGACCGGCTGCAATTGCGTGATGACGACCAGCCCGTTGGCATCGCTCGAGTGAACCATATTGCCGGCATCCACCTGGCGCAAGCCGAGGCGTCCGCCGATCGGCGCGGTAATGCGCGCATAACTCAGTTGCAATTGCGCATTCTCGATCTGGCCGCGATCGACCTTGACAGCGCCTTCGTATTGGCGCACCAGCGATTCCTGGGTGTCGAGTTGCTGCTTGGCGATCGAATCCTGCTTGAACAGCAGCCGGTAGCGCTCCAGGTCGGTTTGCGCATTTTTCAACAGCGCCTGGTCGCGCGCCATTTGTCCTTCTGCCTGGGTCAGTTGCACCTGGAGCGGACGCGGATCGATTTCGGCCAGCAAGTCGCCGCGCTTGACGATCTGGCCCTCCTTGAACAGGACTTTCATCAACTGGCCGTCGACCCGGGTTTTGACCGTCACGCTATTTTGCGGCGTCACCGAACCGAGGCCGTTCAGGAAGACATTGATATCGCCGGTTTTCGCCGGCACCGCGACCACCGGCATTACGCGCGAAGCATTCCCGCCGCGCCGGCCCCCGCCCGGTTGCGCAGGCGCTGTTTGCTGTGTCTTGTCCGGCGCGAAGAAAAAGAAATAGACCCCGGCGCCGGCCAACGCGATCAACAGCAGCCAGATCCACCAGCGGCGCGAGAGTCCGCGTGGCCGGTTGCCATGCGTAATCGGGTTCATCGGCAAATTGGTTTCATTCATTTTTTGATGGCTTATTGGAGGAAGGGTTTTCAAGAGCAGTGAGCTGCACCCACCGGCATTATGGACACTATGCGCTGCCCGGTCTGCTGCACCATGAAGCTTCGGTAAAGTTATGTAAATGAGGTTTAACGCAAACGGTTCCATCTTACGGGAAACCATTGCAACCAGCAGCATAGGGCACGTGCAATCCGGATCGCAATAAAAGGTGGCGCTGGCCGCCCTCAAGGGCGACCGGACGCTGGCGGAATTGGCGCAACATTTTGACGTGTATCCGAACCAGATCGCCGAATGGAAGCGGCAACTTCTGGAGCGAGCCAGCGATGTGTTCGGCGGCGGAGCGGCCGACAAGAGCGAGAACCTGCCAGACCTGAAGGAGTTGCACGCCGAGATCGGGCAGCGGGCGCTGGCAATCGATTTTTTAAGCGGCGCTCACCAAAGCGGGCTTGCTGAATGCAAAGAAATGATCGACCGCAATTACATATATCCCGATGAAGCGGGGTTTCGTGTACTGAGTTCGCGGCGATGGACTGGGCCAGCCGCAAGGCATTATCGTGGCGCGTGTGTGTCAAACACGCTGACGACGGATTTTTGCATTGATGCCGTGCAGGAAGCAATCGCTCATTACGGGGTGTCGGAAATCTTCAACACCGATCTCCGCAAGGTTCCACTTAACGCAGTCAGATCTCTGTCCAAACAAATGGGGGGCACCCTCTATGCGCCGCTATGGCGGCGATACCATGTACGCCAAGGAGGGATTGCGGCGCGAACTGGCGCGGCGCGCCTTCACGGCAGCGCTGTCGCCGGAGGTGAACGTGACCCGGGACCAGCGCACGGTCGAATTGACGCCGGGCCAGAAGGCTGCGCTCGACGCGGTCGACCGCCAAGTGGCCGCGGCGCGTATCGCCAGGATGCAGGGCAAGGCCAATGCGGCAGCGCTGGGCGTAATTCATGAATCCGCCACCAACCAGGTGATCAATGCGCATGCGCAGTCCGGCAAGCTCGACGAAGTGGCATCGATCGCGGCTGAAAAGAAGGGAAAGCCGGGCGTGATATTCGCGCGCTCGCTGGCGGCAGTCGAGCGGATCAAGAAGCGCCTGGAATCGGAAGGTCATCGGGTGATTCTGATTACCGGCAAGAATTCGTCGAAGGACAAGGTGGAAAAAATCCGCGCTTTCAAGCCGGACGCGGGGAGCGCCAAGCCGATATCGTGATTTGCTCGGATGCCGGTGCGGGGGCGAACCTGCAATCGGGGAGTTGGCTCGCGCAGTACGATTATCCGATGACGGCAATGACGCATGCGTAGCGCAACGGCCGCATCAACCGGATCGGACAAGGGAATGATATTGATTTGTACGACCTGATGACAACTCATCCGTCGGAACGCAAAGCGCGTGATCGGCTGACCCGAAATTGCGTCGCTTAGACTGTCTGCCTTTCACGGATTTTTATCGGCCGCCTATCTTGGCGGGCTACGCAAAAATGCAGCATTGAGATGCATTCAGGTGATGCAGACAATTTGCCAAGATATGCGAAATTTTTTCACCCTAATTCGAGTTAAGGCGACGTTTCACAACGTTTAGCCCAGTTCGCTTACGCGCCGAAAGTTCCTCTTCGATTGTCCCTTACTGCTGCCCCTGTGCGCATTCATGGTTATGTTTGCAAATGATAATGATTCGCATTAAAATATTGGGCTTTGCAATTTTTGCACCTCGGCTGCACTTGCCCCTTCGTTCGTTGTGAGGGCCAAACAGACTGCTTCTGCGATCCTTCCGCCTGAGTTCGGTCCGTTCTTCGGCAGGCCATTGGATGCTTGCAGGCTGCATGTCGAGGCCAACGGTGTAGGGCTGACATGCTTTGTGTCGCGCCAGTGCTTTTCTTACGCTGGCCAGCTATTCGCCAGCCGAACTTTGTATTCGAATCACAAGGAGAATTTCTTGCATCTCGTTCAGCGTCATCATTTGCGCCCCACTTTGATTGCAGCCATGCTGGCTCTCGCATTCAACAATGCCTCTGCGCAGACATCGGCATCGTCGGCCGCCGTCCCGGCTGACAAGGCGGCCGAGACGGAGAAGCAGCTCGAAGCCGTTATCGTCGTCGGACGGGGGCTGTCCGGCAACTACTTCGACAGCGACGGCGGCGCCGCTACGAAAAACGACACGCCCTTGCGGGAAGTTCCGCAGGCCGTACGCGAGGTAACGCGGCAGCTTATCGACGATCTGGGGGCATTGCGCCTGGATGATGTGCTGGACTATGTAGCCGGCGTCTCGCGCCAGAACAACTTCGGCGGCACCTGGGATAACGTGGCCATTCGCGGCTTCGCGGGAAACGAGAACACCGGCATGAGCATGCTGCGCAACGGCATGGCCGGCAATCGCGGCTTCAATGCGCCGCGCGACACGGCCAACGTCGAACGCATCGAGTTTCTCAGGGGCACAATGGGCGCTCTATACGGTATCAGCGAACCCGGCGGCACCGTCAATATCGTGACGAAACAGCCGAGTTTTAAGCCTGCTCATTCGGCCGAGGCTTATTACGGCAGCTACAACTACAAGCGCCTTGCATTTGACAGTACAGGCCCGCTCAACGGTAGCGCCGACCAACCGGCAAGCCTGGCGTATCGGCTCAACGTCTCCACCGAGGATAAGGACAGCTTCCGCGACTATGTCCACAGCAAACGCGAACTGGTGGCGCCGGCGCTTGTCTGGAAGGTGAGCCGCGACACGTTGGTGCGCTATGACGGCGAATGGCTGCGCCAGCGGGCACCGCTGGATCGCGGCGTCGTTTCGGTCAAGGGCCAATTGGGCATGCTACCCCTCTCGCGCTTCTACGGCGAGCCGGCCGATGGCGACATTGCGCTGGAGAACCAGACGCACCAGTTGTCCATGGAGCATGTTCTATCATCGGCTTGGCAAATCCGCGCCGGCATGCAGTATCGCCAGGGCACCATGCAGGGCTATGCGAGCGAAGGACATGCTTATGGAGGCGGCACCGCATCGGTGGATAACACCGGCCTGCTGTGGCGCCGCCTGCGGTACCGCGATTTCCGCTCCGATGACCTCTCCTCGCAAATCGACGTGCTGGGCAAGCTGACTCTCGGCGGCTTTCAGCACGATCTGGTGCTTGGCGCCGAAGCTTTCCGCTTCAATATCGACCAGTTACTGAAGCAACAATCTAGGGCACAGTGGTCCACTTACGGGATCGACATCTACAACCCCCTCTACGGTCAAGCCCGGCCGGGCCTCACGGTTTCGGCCATGGACGGCAGCCAGCGCGAACGCGGCACGGCGATCTACGTGCAGGATCAGATCGGGCTGAGCCCGCAGTGGAAGCTGCTCGCCGGCGTACGGCATGACCGCTACCGTCAGCACATCGAGGACCGGGCGGCCGGCACCACCACGGACCAGCGGCCCAGCGCGACAAGTCCGCGCCTGGGGCTCACCTGGCTGCCAAGCCAGACCTTGTCGGTCTACGCCAGCGTGGGACGTTCATTCCGGCCCAACCAGGGGACCGATGCGAAAGGCGCCGCCTTCGATCCGGAGAGCGGCACGGCACGCGAGCTGGGCCTGAAGTGGCAATCGGCCGATGAGCGGCTGGGCGGCACTGTGGCGCTGTTCGACATCAAGAAGCATAACGTGCTCGTTCCTGATCCGAACAATACCGATTTCAGCATCGCTGCAGGCGAGGTCCGCAACAAGGGGCTGGAATTCGAGCTTGCCGGCTGGATCGCGCGCAACTGGCGCGCTGCCATCAGTTATGCCTACCTCAACAGCGACCTGAAGCAGTTTCCCCGTCATAGCGGCAGCGCTTTTGTCGTACGCGAAATACCGCTCGAAGGCGACATGCTGCTCGGCCTGGGCGGCGGCTTCACGCACGTAGGCGAGCGCACCGGCGATACCGGCATTCCGCTCCTGCCGGCCTACACTACTGTCAAGCTGACCGGCTACTGGCGCGTCAGCAAGACCGTGCGTGTGTCGCTGGACGTGGACAACGTGTTCGACAAGCCTTACTACGCCAGCGCCTACAACAACGTCTGGATCACCCCAGGCACTCCACGCACGGTCACTCTTGGCCTGCAGGCCAAGTTCTAACCCCGTTTCCCAACACAAGGAGAAAACCCATGAATATTACCCAACGTCTTTGCATCGCCGCCATTGCGCTGGCCGCCTCTTCGGCCAGTTGGAGCCACGGCATCTGGTTCGCCCAGCGTGCGGACCGCCTCGCCCTGATCTATGGCGATGGGGCGGAAGACCTGGATGTGGTCAAGCGCCTGCCCAAGATCACTTCGACAGGAGGGGTGAACGCCCAGGGCGAGCACGTTCCTGTCGGACTTGCCCCCGAAGGCAAGCTCGCGTTCGTTAATCTCGATGGCAAGCCGGCTATCGTAACGGCAACAATGAACAATGGCTTATGGTCGCGCGATGCGGATGGCAAATGGTATGGCAAGGGCAAGGATGAAGTGTCCGGCGCCACCATTAGCGGCCGCTACCTCAAGTACGCTACTCACCTGGTGACCCTGCCTGCCGGCCGTATCAAGCCCGTGCCGGGATTGGCGCTGCAAATCGTGCCGGTAGGCACGAACTTCCCAAGAAACAAAGACGAGCGGCTTACCGTGCGCGTACTCTTTGAGGGCAAGCCCGTGGCCGGTGCCAAGGTCTGGCAGGATATCGTGACCGACCCCGACGGCACCCCAACCGTGGCCGATGCGAATGGCGAAGTCACGCTGCCGGTGCGCAACCAAGGACTCAATGTCGTCAAGACCGAGCACGAGACGGCATCGACCGACCCGGGCAAGACGAACATGACGCATCACTTCGCCACGCTAAGTTTCATGCTAGAGCACGCGCCGGAGTAATGGCATGCGCGCCGATTCTTCCGCTCGATCCTTGTGACGTTGAGGCTCAAGCGCGCCGAAGACGAGAGGGCCGGTTTTTCCTGCCCTTCATCTTTGTATTCTCATCTGAGCTCGGGATCAAAAGATTTTATCTCCCGTATGCGCAGCGCTGTTTGCGTGCCGAATTCCCAGGTTTGCCCAGCTATCGGCGCGGCCTGGAAGTGATGCCACGTTGCATTGTTCCTTTGCGTGCGTTGTTTGACGTCCTCACAGGGAAATGCATTGGTATTGGCATTCTCGATTCCAGCCCGATTGCCGTGTGGGACAGCCTGCGAATCGCAAGGCATCGTGCAGCGGTCCGATGTTGAAAGCCATCGAAAAGGCCTTCGATCCGTCCGGACAGACAGCAGGCCCCAGCACCGTGGTCGGCATCCGCATCAACCCGGCATTGCAATCTTCGCTCACGCTGAAAGACGAGGCCGCCGACGTCGTCACGTTCAACTCCATCGATTACGGCTTGTATACCAATGGCATCAAGGTCAAGGTCGAGGCGGGCTCGGCGTCGGGAGTCAAATTGACGACGCAGTTCGGCAATTCCTACTACTCGGCCGACAACGTCGCGCGCCATGCCTTGAGCCTGATCTATACCGGCTCACAGGCAACGGCCAGCTTCACGCTCCCGCGACGATGCTGACCCTGGCGCCGGATGCGCCGCCTCCAATCGCTGCGCGTGCTGGGAAGGTTAACGCACCCAATTTTTTTTCAGTGCGCGAAGTACGTCCTTCTTATTTCGTCCGAATGGTTTGACCGCGCTATCTCTTTTGAATATCTGTCGATCAAGTTGGCCAGTTTAACGCCTGAGAAGCTGCGGTCGTCTTTGAACGTCATGGTATCCATGTCGCGCTCGATCTTCCGCGCTCATTCCTGGACCATACCCTTGGTCGGAAATGACTTGCTGATAGACTTATGGCCTGTATGCTGGATTTACGCAAGCCGGGATTCCCTTGCGTTTTTTTATTGATGCCATGCTGATGTAAATTTGATGTAATGAGCCCACAAAATTTTACAAAAATGCACAAAACAGCGCATAAATTGCATCAGATTTTTTGGCTGAAATTTAGAAAAAATTGAATGAAATCAAATGCTTATAAGGGAAGAGTTGTCAGTGTGGCACCGATGATGGATTGGACCGATCGCCATTGCCGCGTCTTCCACCGCCAGATCACGCGTCATACTTGGCTGTACACCGAGATGGTAACGACGGGCGCCTTGCTGCATGGAGATGTGCCGCGACACCTCGATTTCAGCGAGGAAGAGCATCCGCTTGCTTTGCAACTTGGCGGCAGCGAGCCGGCCGACCTGGCGCAATGCGCAAAGCTGGGCCAGCAATGGGGCTATGACGAAATCAACCTGAACTGCGGCTGCCCATCCGAACGCGTGCAGAAAGGCGCTTTCGGCGCCTGCTTGATGGCCGAGTCAAAGCTGGTTGCCGACTGTGTCAAGGCCATGCGCGATGCGGTGGCGATCGACGTCACGGTCAAGCACCGGATCGGCATCGATGGCGTGGAGCACTACGAGTTCGTGCGTGACTTTGTCGGCACGATTGCGGAAGCCGGCTGCAACACCTTTATCGTGCATGCCCGCAATGCCATCCTGAAAGGCTTGAGTCCGAAAGAGAACCGCGAGATTCCACCTCTGCGCTACGAGTTTGCCTATCAGCTCAAGCGCGATTTCCCACGACTCGAAATCATCATCAACGGCGGGATCAAGACGCTGGACGAAATCGACCTCCATCTGCAGCACGTCGATGGCGTGATGCTGGGCCGCGAGGCGTATCACAATCCGTACTGGATGGCATCGTTCGACGCGCGCTATTACCAGGCCGGGACGGCGCCGAAGTCGCGTGCCGAAGTGGTGGAGGCGATGTTGCCGTATATCCGCGAGCAGCTTGCGCGCCACGGCCAAGGCGGCAGGAGCGGCGGCTTGCGGCTCAACAGCATCACGCGGCACATGCTGGGCTTGATGGCCGGCATGCAGGGAGCGCGCGCTTTTCGCCAGACGCTGTCCGATTCGCGCAAGCTTGCGCTGGGCGATCCGGCTTTACTGCAGGAAGCGCTTGCGCGCACATTGGATGTCCGTCGAGCCGGAGCGGGTGCTGCAGCGTGAGCCCCCCTCTGGTTTGCCTTGCAAACCGGTAAGTGTTTTGCTGCCCCTGTGTTCTTTTAGAGCAGTTCCATCCTGACCGTACACGGCCAATCTTGCGCCTGCGATGCGCACCGTACCATTCGTACGGTTGCGCTTCTCGGCTCAACCTTGGCTCCTGTACAGTCAGGCTGAAACTGCTCTAGAGCCTGTTATGAACTCAAGCAGGGATCGCGCAGCCCCCGGAACCCGCCGCCTACTAGGGTGGAGCGAGGGTTTCGGGCGATGTATCGCCCGCTCGCGGAACAGTCCTCGCTTGCAAG
>CBIHON010000020.1:0-96206 GCA_966211965.1 uncultured Burkholderiales bacterium
TCGCGATTCGCGAAGGCGGCCGTACTGTCGGCGCCGGCGTTGTGGCTAAAATCATTGAATAAATTTTGCTGACGCAGAATTTATAAACATTGCCAAAGGCGGTTAGCCGCCTTTGGTTCGCTCTTTAAAGGAAACATCATGTCGACACCAAATCAAAAAATCCGTATCCGCCTGAAGGCATTCGACTATCGCCTGATCGACCAGTCTGCGCTTGAAATCGTCGACACCGCCAAGCGTACCGGCGCCGTCGTCAAGGGCCCGGTTCCGCTGCCGACTCGTATCCAGCGTTTCGACGTGCTGCGTTCCCCGCATGTCAACAAGACTTCGCGTGACCAGTTCGAAATCCGCACTCATGTGCGTTTGATGGATATCGTCGATCCTACGGATAAGACTGTTGACGCGTTGATGAAGTTGGATTTGCCGGCTGGCGTTGACGTGGAAATCAAATTGCAGTAATCAATAATTAATCCGCATATACCATCAATTTACAGATTTTTCTATTGTAAAAAGAAATTTTGCGGGTTATACTGTTCGGCTTCGGTAAAGGTGTGAGTTTCACGCCTTTGCTTTATTCAGTAGTACAAACATCAGCCCTGCCCAATCGTAGGTGGGAATGGAGAAAACAATGAGCCTAGGCCTTGTTGGTCGCAAGGTTGGTATGATGCGCATCTTTACGGATGATGGGGATTCGATTCCTGTGACCGTGCTGGACGTGTCAAACAACCGTGTGACGCAAATCAAAACCCCTGAGACAGACGGTTATTCCGCTGTTCAAGTCGCGTTCGGTCAGCGCCGTGCTTCGCGCGTCAATAAAGCTGCTGCCGGTCATCATGCTAAGGCGGGTGTCGAGGCGGGTGCCGTCCTCAAAGAATTTCGTATCGATGCAGCTAAGGCTTCCGAGTTGAAGGCTGGTGACGTCGTTTCTGCTAGCCTGTTCGAGGTTGGTCAGAAGGTCGACGTCCAAGGCGTATCCATTGGTAAGGGCTATGCCGGTACGATCAAGCGCTATCACTTCAGTTCTGGCCGTGCCTCTCACGGCAACTCCCGTTCGCACAACGTTCCAGGTTCTATCGGTATGGCGCAGGATCCAGGTCGCGTATTCCCTGGTAAGCGCATGACCGGTCACTTGGGTGACGTCAAACGTACCATGCAAAATCTCGAAATCGCTCGTATCGATGCTGATCGCCAATTGTTGCTGGTAAAGGGCGCTGTTCCGGGTGCGAAAAATGGTCAGGTGATCGTTTCGCCGGCTGTTAAAACCAAAGTCAAGAAGGGAGCCTAATCGATGGAACTCAAGCTCCTGAATGATCAGGGTCAAGCTGCTTCAAATGTTGCTGCGCCGGACACGATTTTTGGCCGCGACTATAACGAAGCGCTGATTCACCAAGTCGTGGTCGCTTACCAGGCTAACGCGCGTAGCGGTAATCGTAAGCAAAAAGATCGCGAAGAAGTGCATCACACGACCAAAAAGCCGTGGCGTCAAAAGGGTACGGGCCGCGCTCGTGCCGGTATGTCGTCTTCACCGTTGTGGCGTGGCGGCGGTCGGATTTTTCCGAATTCGCCGGATGAAAACTTCTCGCACAAAGTCAATAAGAAGATGTATCGCGCAGGTATCTGCTCGATCCTGTCTCAGTTGGCCCGTGAGGGGCGTCTGTCTGTTATCGAAAACCTGTCGGTTGAGGCGCCAAAGACCAAGCTCTTGTCGCAAAAGCTGAAGGGCATGGGAGCGTTGGATTCCGTTCTGGTCATTACCGACAGCTTGGATGAAAACCTGTTGCTGGCTTCCCGCAATCTGCCGAATGTGTTGATTTGCGAGCCGCGTCATGCTGATCCGGTCTCTCTGGTGTTCTACAAGAAGATCCTGATCACCAAGTTGGCATTGGCTAAGATTGAGGAGATGCTGGCATGAGCGCAGTGATCAAACATAGTGAAGAGCGCTTGATGAAGGTGCTGTTGGCGCCGGTTATTTCCGAGAAGGCGACCTTCGTCGCCGAGAAAAACGAGCAAGTCGTTTTCCTCGTGATGCCGGATGCAACCAAGCTGGAAATCAAGGCGGCCGTCGAACTGCTGTTCAAGGTTCAGGTCGAGTCTGTACAAGTTGCAAATCGTATGGGTAAGCAGAAGCGTTCGGGCCGTTTCACTGGCCGTCGTAACCACACCCGCCGTGCATTTGTCTGCCTGAAGCCCGGTCAAGAAATCAACTTCACCGAGGAGGCTAAGTAATGGCACTCGTTAAAGTCAAGCCGACCTCGCCAGGCCGTCGCGGCATGGTCAAGGTCGTTAGTCCCGACCTGTATAAGGGCCGTCCGCTCGCCGCGTTGACGGAAAAGAAATCGAAGACTGCTGGCCGCAACAACAATGGCCATATCACTACCCGTCATATCGGTGGTGGGCACAAGCAACATTATCGTGTCATCGATTTCAAGCGCAACAAAGACGGCATTCCGGCAAAAGTGGAGCGTATCGAATACGATCCAAACCGCACCGCGAATATCGCTCTATTGTGCTACGCCGATGGCGAGCGTCAGTACATCATCGCAACCAAAGGTCTGGCTGTTGGTGATCAATTGATGAATGGTTCGGAAGCGCCGATCAAATCCGGCAACTGTCTGCCAATTCGCAATATCCCAGTCGGCACGATCATGCATTGCGTCGAGATGTTGCCTGGCAAGGGTGCGCAGATGGCGCGTACCGCAGGCGCTGGTGTTGTTTTGATGGCGCGCGAAGGGACCTACGCGCAAGTTCGTTTGCGTTCCGGCGAGGTGCGTCGCGTGCATATCGAATGCCGCGCAACTGTCGGTGAAGTCGGCAATGCAGAGCATAGTTTGCGCAAGATCGGTAAAGCCGGTGCAATGCGGTGGCGTGGTGTTCGTCCTACCGTTCGCGGTGTGGTAATGAACCCGGTTGACCATCCGCACGGCGGCGGTGAAGGCAAGACAGCGGCCGGTCGTCATCCGGTTTCGCCATGGGGTCAACAGACCAAGGGCAAGAAGACGCGTCGCAACAAGCGCACGACTTCTATGATTGTCTCGCGCCGTGGCAAGAAATAAGGGGTAACACATGACACGTTCATTGAAAAAAGGGCCGTTCTGTGACGCCCACTTGGTGAAAAAAGTCGAGGCTGCGCAAGCGACCAAAGACAAAAAGCCAATTAAAACCTGGTCGCGCCGCTCGACAATCATGCCGGACTTCATCGGTCTGACGATCGCGGTGCATAACGGCAAGCAGCACGTTCCGGTTTATGTTTCCGAGAACATGGTCGGTCACAAGCTTGGTGAATTCGCACTGACCCGTACGTTCAAGGGCCATGCTGCTGATAAGAAGGCTAAGAAATAAGATGGAAACTAAAGCTACCCTGCGTGGTGTGCGCCTGTCGGCTCAAAAGGGCCGTTTGGTTGCTGACCTGATCCGCGGTAAAAAAGTTGATCAAGCCCTCAATATCTTGCAGTTCAGCCCAAAAAAGGGCGCTGATATCATCAAGCGCGTGTTGGAATCCGCAATTGCGAATGCCGAGCACAACGATGGCGCAGATATTGATGAGTTGAAAGTCACGACGATTTATGTCGAAAAGGGTTCGGTCCTGAAGCGCTTCACAGCGCGTGCAAAAGGCCGGGGTGATCGTATTTCGAAGCAATCCTGTCACATTTACGTGACTGTCGGAAACTAAGGAGTCACGATGGGACAGAAGATACATCCAACTGGTTTCCGTCTTTCGGTTACGCGTAATTGGGCTTCGCGCTGGTATGCGGGCAACAGTAATTTTGCCACCATGCTCAATGAAGACTTGAAGGTCCGCGCTTATCTAAAGGCAAAACTGAAAAATGCTTCCGTTGGCCGTGTTGTTATCGAGCGCCCCGCAAAAAATGCGCGCATCACGATTTTCAGCTCGCGTCCAGGTGTTGTGATCGGTAAGAAGGGCGAGGACATTGAAGTTCTCAAATCCGCTTTGACAAAAATGATGGGCGTGCCTGTTCATGTGAATATCGAAGAAATTCGTAAGCCTGAAACTGACGCGCAGCTGATCGCCGATTCGATCGCCCAGCAATTGGAAAAGCGGATTATGTTCCGTCGCGCAATGAAGCGTGCGATGCAAAACGCAATGCGCTTGGGGGCACAAGGTATCAAGATTATGTCATCGGGGCGTTTGAATGGTATCGAAATCGCGCGCAAGGAGTGGTATCGCGAGGGGCGGGTGCCTCTGCATACTTTGCGTGCGGATATCGACTATGGTTTCGGTGAAGCGGAAACGACCTACGGCATCATCGGTATTAAAGTTTGGGTCTACAAGGGCGATCGTCTCGCCAGTGGTGAGGCCCCAACTATCGATGTTGTAGCCGACGAAGATAAAAAACGCCGTGGCCCGCGTCGTGATGACGGTAAGCCAAGTGGACGCCCACGCACGCCGCGCCCTGAAGGCCAATCCGCTGGCGCACCTGGTGCGACAGCCCCGGCCGCTAAACGGGTTCGCACCAAGAAGCCGGATGGTTCTGGTGCCCCGGCTGAGAAAGCAGGAGAATAATCATGCTGCAACCAGCACGCAGAAAATATCGTAAAGAGCAAAAGGGCCGCAACAAGGGCATCTCGCACGAGCGCGGCACCGCCGTATCGTTCGGCGAGTTTGGCTTGAAGGCGGTTGGCCGCGGTCGCATCACTGCACGCCAGATTGAGGCGGCTCGTCGTGCGATGACCCGTCACATCAAACGTGGCGGCCGTATCTGGATCCGTATCTTCCCGGACAAGCCGATTTCGCAGAAGCCTGCCGAAGTTCGTATGGGTAACGGTAAGGGTAATCCGGAGTACTACGTTGCCGAGATTCAGCCGGGTAAAGTGCTGTACGAGATGGATGGTGTCGATGAGGCCTTGGCACGTGAAGCGTTCCGCTTGGCCGCAGCTAAACTGCCGCTGATGACAACGTTCGTCGTTCGTCAAGTCGGCCAATAATTGGAGTGAAATATGAAAGCATCTGAACTCCGCGGCAAAGACCAAGTGGCTTTGGCAAAAGAACTTAATGACCTGTTGAAGGCGCAATTCGGCCTGCGTATGCAAATCGCGACGCAGCAACTGAATAACACCTCTCAGCTCAAGAAGGTACGCCGCGATATAGCCCGTGTGAAGACAGTCATGAATCAGAAGGATGCCAAATAATGAACGATCAAGTGAAACAGGCGCTCAAGCGCACGCTGATTGGCAAGGTGGTTTCCGATAAGATGGACAAGACTGTTACCGTGTTGATCGAGCGTCACGTTAAGCATCCGCTGTACGGAAAAATCATTATGCGCACGAACAAGTATCACGCGCATAACGAGGGCAACGCTGCCAAGGCTGGTGATATGGTTGAGATTCAGGAAGGTCGTCCGATCTCGAAAACCAAGGCATGGACAGTGACTCGCGTGGTGCAGGCCGCGCAAATAGTTTAAACGTTCGTAAAATAAGTGTTGCAGGCCCGGCATTCTGATGTAATAATGCTGGGCTTCGTTCTGGCAAAGGTTGTGTTGCAAGAGCGAGAGAGGTACCCTGCAGTTGTAGCCAAGTTCGAAATTTCGTAATACTAGGAAGTTTTGGAATTCGTCCACCTAATCAGTGTGCTTTTGCTTAAGGCGCCTGGCGGGACCAAGACTGACCGTGAGCCCGCATTGTGCGGATTGATCGGGTTAAGTTGGGAAAGAAAATATTATGATTCAAACTGAAAGCCGGCTCGAAGTAGCCGACAATACTGGCGCGCGCGAAGTCATGTGCATCAAGGTGCTCGGCGGTTCCAAGCGCCGTTATGCAGGTATCGGCGATGTAATCAAGGTGACTGTTAAAGTCGCTGCGCCTCGTGGTCGCGTAAAAAAAGGTGAGATTTACAATGCGGTCGTCGTGCGCACTGCTAAGGGGGTGCGTCGTCAGGATGGTTCATTGGTAAAGTTCGATGGCAATGCCGCAGTTTTGCTGAATGCAAAGTTGGAGCCGATCGGCACGCGTATTTTTGGGCCGGTCACGCGCGAATTGCGCACTGAGCGTTTCATGAAGATCGTGTCGCTTGCGCCTGAAGTTCTGTAAGGAGTCGTGATGGATAAGATTCGAAAAAACGACGAAGTCATCGTGCTGGCTGGTAAGGACAAGGGTAAGCGCGGTGTGGTCAAGCAGCGCGTCGATGCTGATTACGTCGTGGTTGAGGGTGTAAATGTCGCCAAAAAAGCGACCAAGCCAAACCCGATGACCGGTACTACAGGCGGCATCGTAGATAAGTTGATGCCAATTCATGTGTCCAATGTGGCATTGTTTAATGCTGCAACTGGCAAGGCAGATCGTGTTGGGATTAAAGTCGTGGATGGTAAGAAAGTTCGCGTGTTTAAGTCCAATGGCGAAGTTGTTAAGGTTTAAGAGATCATGGCCCGTCTCCAGGAATTCTATAAAGAAAAGGTCGTCGCCGATTTGACCTCGAAGTTTGGTTATAAATCTGTGATGGAAGTGCCGCGCTTGCTTAAGATTACTCTTAACATGGGGTTGTCGGAAGCCGTGGCGGACAAGAAGATTATCGAGCACGCGGTAGGTGATTTGACCAAGATCGCCGGTCAGAAACCGGTTGTTACCAAGGCGCGTAAGGCGATTGCGGGTTTTAAGATTCGCGAAGGGTACCCGATTGGTTGTATGGTGACTCTGCGTGGTGCCCATATGTACGAATTTCTCGATCGCCTGATTACCGTGGCGCTGCCGCGTGTGCGCGACTTCCGCGGTGTGTCGGGGCGTGCATTTGATGGCCGGGGAAACTATAACATCGGTGTGAAAGAGCAGATCATTTTCCCTGAGATCGAGTACGACAAGATCGACGTGCTGCGTGGTATGAATATCAGCATCACAACGACAGCGAAGACCGACGACGAAGCAAAAGCGCTTCTCGCCGCATTTAAATTTCCGTTCAGAAATTGAGGTTGCCATGGCAAAACTGGCATTGATTAACCGTGAACAAAAGCGCGCAGACCTGGTCAAGAAATACGCCGGCAAGCGGGCCGCGTTGAAGGCAATCATTGATGACCAATCGAAGTCGGAGGAAGAGCGCTACGAAGCGCGCCTGAAATTGCAGGCGTTGCCGCGTAACTCGGCGCCGACTCGCCAACGTAATCGTTGTGCGTTGACTGGCCGCCCCCGTGGCACTTTCCGCAAGTTCGGGTTGGGCCGTATTAAGCTCCGTGAAATCGCCATGCGTGGCGAGATCCCGGGTATGACAAAAGCAAGCTGGTAATAGGAGAATAAGCAATGAGTATGAGCGATCCTATCGCCGATATGCTGACCCGTATCCGCAATGCACAAGTGGTGCAAAAGACCACGGTGGCAATGCCGTCGTCTAAAGTGAAAGTTGCGATTGCTAACGTCCTCAAGGACGAGGGTTACATCGAGGATTTCGCAGTTACCGAAGCGTCCGGTAAGGCAGAATTGAAAATCGGTTTGAAATATTATGCAGGCCGTCCTGTCATTGAGCGCTTGGAGCGGGTGTCCCGTCCAGGACTGCGTATTTACAAGGGTAAGGACGAGATCCCGAATGTGATGAACGGTTTGGGCGTGGCGATCGTGTCTACCCCAAAAGGTGTTATGACTGATCGCAAAGCGCGCGCAACCGGTGTCGGTGGCGAAGTTATTTGCTACGTGGCCTAAGGAGTGCAAGATGTCTCGTGTAGCTAAAATGCCGATTGCACTGCCGAGTGGCGCGGAAGCGACCATTACTGCAGCGCAGATCACAGTAAAAGGCCCGTTGGGGTCGCTTTCGCAGCCGTTGACGGGTTTGGTGAAAGTTGAGAACAACGCAGGCACACTTAAGTTTGAAGCCGCCAATGATAGTCGTGAAGCAAACGCGATGTCCGGTACGCTCCGCGCTTTGGTCAATAATATGGTCAATGGCGTCACCAAGGGTTTCGAGAAGAAACTGACCTTGATCGGCGTGGGCTACAAGGCGCAAGCGCAAGGCGATAAGTTGAATCTTTCCCTCGGGTTTTCGCATCCGGTAGTGCATCAAATGCCGCAGGGCGTGAAATGTGAAACACCGACGCCGACGGAAATTCTGATCAAGGGAATCAATCGGCAGCAAGTGGGTCAAGTGGCTGCAGAAGTCCGTGCTTACCGCAGTCCTGAGCCGTATAAGGGCAAGGGAGTCCGCTATGCGGACGAAGTGGTAGTGATTAAAGAAACTAAGAAGAAGTGAGGGGTTGACGATGGACAAGAAGCAATCACGTCTGCGCCGCGGTCGTCAGACTCGCGTGAAAATCGCCGAGCTGAAAGTGAATCGCTTGGCCGTGCATCGCACCAACTTGCACATTTACGCGACTATCATCAGTCCGGACGCAAAAGTGCTGGCATCGGCTTCCACGCTCGAGGCCGAAGTGCGCCAGCAGTTGGCAGGTCAATCAGGTGCCGGCGGCAACACAGCTGCAGCAGCTTTGATCGGCAAGCGTGTCGCGGAGAAGGCTTTGAAAGCGGGGATTGTCGAAGTCGCATTTGACCGTTCTGGTTTCCGTTATCACGGCCGCGTTAAGGCAGTTGCCGAAGCTGCTCGTGAAGCCGGTCTGAAGTTCTAAGGAAGAATTGTCATGGCAAAAATGCAATCCAAGATGCAAAGCGACAAGCCAGATGATGGCATGCGCGAAAAAATGATCGCGGTTAATCGTGTAACCAAAGTGGTTAAGGGTGGCCGTATCATGGGTTTCGCGGCGTTGGCCGTGGTCGGTGACGGCGATGGCCGTATTGGCATGGGCAAGGGTAAGTCGAAGGAAGTGCCGGTCGCCGTGCAAAAGGCGATGGAAGAAGCGCGTCGCAAGATGATTAAGGTCACTTTGAAGAACGGCACGCTGCAGCATACCGTTACCGGTAAGCATGGGGCCTCATCTGTTTTGATGGCTCCGGCTAAAGAAGGTACTGGTGTCATCGCCGGTGGTCCGATGCGCGCGATTTTTGAAGTGATGGGCGTGACGAACGTTGTGGCGAAATCCAACGGCTCGACCAACCCATACAACATGGTGCGCGCGACGCTGGATGGCTTGGCTAAGATGAATACCCCGTCGGAAATTGCTGCCAAGCGTGGCAAATCCGTTGAAGAAATTCTGGGCTAAGGTGATTCGAATGGCAAAGACAATCAAGGTTAAGTTGGTCATGGGCTTGATCGGTACGCGCGAAAAGCATCGCGCTACAGTTCGCGGTCTTGGCTTGCGTGGCGTTAATTCGGTGCGCGAGTTAGAGGACACGCCAGCAGTGCGCGGCATGATCAATAAAGTGTCGTATCTCGTGAAAGTGGTGTCGTAAGCGTCGGCTTACGAACGGAGCAAATCATGGAATTGAATAACATCCAGCCAGCAGATGGCGCCAAGCACTACAAACGCCGCGTTGGCCGCGGTATCGGGTCAGGCCTTGGTAAAACTTCGGGCCGTGGTCACAAAGGTCAAAAGTCGCGTTCCGGCGGTTTTCATAAAGTCGGTTTTGAGGGCGGTCAGATGCCGTTGCAACGCCGGTTGCCTAAACGTGGTTTCAAGTCTTTGGCTACCCCGTACAAGGCAGAAGTCCGCTTGTCGGATCTGGAAAAATTGCCGGTTACCGAAATCGACGTAATTGCCTTGAAACAAGCTGGTTTGGTTGGTGAACTGGCGCGGGTTGTACGCGTTATTGTGTCCGGCGAGATCAGCAAGAAAGTGTCCCTTAAAGGACTGACCGCAACTAAAGGCGCTAAGGCCGCAATCGAAGCCGCTGGCGGCTCAGTTGCGTAAATTGGCGGCTTGACCGGAGTAAACATTGGCGACTGCTCCTCAATTTTCTAAGAGTGCGGCAAGCGGTTTCCCCTGGAATCGCCTGTGGTTTTTGCTTGCAGCATTGGTGGTTTATCGCATCGGAGCGCATATCCCTGTTCCGGGGATTGATCCGACACAGTTGGCGCAGTTATTTAAGCAGAACCAGGGCGGCATTTTGGGCATGTTTAACATGTTCTCTGGTGGTGCCCTGTCGCGTTTTACCATCTTTGCGCTGGGCATCATGCCGTATATTTCGGCGTCGATCATTATGCAGTTGATGTCGATTGTGTCTCCGCAAATGGAGGCGCTGAAGAAAGAGGGCGAATCCGGCCGTCGCAAGATTACGCAATATACGCGTTACGCAACCTTGGTATTGGCGACCTTCCAGGCGCTTGGAATTGCAGTGGCGCTGGAATCGCAGGCCGGCTTGGTGATGGATCCTGGCATGGCGTTCCGCTTCACGACAGTTGTAACGTTGGTCACTGGCACGATGTTTTTGATGTGGCTGGGTGAACAGATTACTGAACGTGGTTTAGGTAACGGCATTTCGATCATCATTTTTGCGGGTATCGCTGCTGGTTTGCCGGGTGCCCTTGCAGGGTTGTTCGAATTGGTTCGGACAGGATCGATGAATGCGTTGTCGGCCATTCTGATCGTAGTGATCGTTGCAGCGGTGACCTACCTTGTGGTGTTCATTGAGCGAGGGCAGCGCAAGATTCTGGTCAATTACGCGAAGCGTCAAGTGGGTAACAAAATTTACGGCGGTCAGAGTAGCCATCTGCCGTTGAAGCTGAATATGTCGGGTGTGATCCCTCCCATTTTTGCTTCGTCGATTATTTTGTTTCCTGCAACGATTACCAGTTGGTTTACGTCGGGCGATACGAGCAATCCTGTGATTCGTTTTCTGAAGGATCTTGCTGCGTCGTTAGCTCCAGGTGAGCCGATTCATGCGTTGCTCTATGCTGTTGCGATTGTATTCTTTTGTTTCTTTTATACCGCTTTGGTATTCAATAGCAAAGAGACGGCGGATAACTTGAAGAAGAGTGGCGCGTTTGTGCCAGGTATTCGCCCTGGTGATCAGACAGCACGTTATATCGATAAAATTTTGATGCGATTGACCTTGGCTGGTGCGGTATACATAACCTTGGTTTGTTTGCTGCCGGAATTTTTGATCGCTCGCTGGAAGGTTCCGTTTTATTTCGGTGGTACGTCACTTTTGATCATTGTTGTGGTGACGATGGACTTCATGGCCCAGGTACAGAATTACGTGATGTCGCAGCAATATGAGTCACTGTTGCGCAAGGCGAATTTCAAGGGCGGAATTCCGACGCGTTAGGGTTAAGGGCGGTGCCCAGGAGAACGAGCAGACCGAATGGCAAAAGACGACGTTATCCAGATGCAAGGTGAGATTCTCGAGAATCTGCCAAATGCAACGTTTCGAGTTAAGTTGGAAAATGGACATGTAGTGCTTGGTCATATTTCCGGAAAAATGCGCATGAACTATATTCGCATTTTGCCCGGCGATAAGGTGACGGTTGAATTGACACCTTATGATCTAAGCCGTGCACGTATCGTATTCCGCACCAAGTAGCTTTAAAGTAATCAAGAACTGAGAGAGAAAGAGGGCAAAAATGAAGGTGCTCGCATCGGTTAAGCGGATCTGCCGCAACTGTAAAATCATCAAGCGCAAAGGCGTTGTTCGTGTAATTTGCACAGAACCGCGTCACAAGCAGCGCCAAGGTTAATTAACGTTATTGATCGAGGAATAACGAATGGCACGTATTGCAGGGGTAAATATCCCAAATCATCAACACACCGTTATCGGCTTGACCGCGATTTATGGTGTTGGCCGCCCGCGTGCGCAAGAAATTTGCGCTAAGACGGGTGTTCCGACCACTAAAAAGGTCAAGGATCTCGATGATAGCGAGTTGGAAAAGCTGCGCGATGAAATTGGTAAATTCATCGTTGAAGGCGATCTGCGTCGTGAAATCTCGATGAACATCAAGCGTCTGATGGACTTGGGTTGCTACCGCGGCCTGCGTCACCGTAAGGGCTTGCCTTGCCGTGGTCAGCGTACGCGTACCAACGCACGGACTCGCAAGGGCCCGCGTAAAGCAGCGCAATCGCTGAAGAAATAATCCACGCCGGTGAAAACCGGCTTTAGATTAGTCGTCGGATTCTAGGAAATAATCATGGCAAAAGCACCAAATAACGCCGCCGCGGCACGCGTGCGCAAGAAAGTCAAAAAGAACGTTGCTGAAGGCATTGCGCACATTCATGCCTCTTTCAACAACACCATTATCACCATCACTGACCGTCAAGGTAATGCATTGTCTTGGGCGACATCCGGCGGTGCAGGCTTCAAGGGTTCGCGTAAATCGACACCATTTGCTGCTCAGGTCGCCGCCGAAGCTGCGGGCAAGGTGGCGGTTGAATGTGGTGTAAAGAACCTTGAAGTTCGCATCAAGGGGCCGGGGCCAGGTCGTGAATCGGCTGTTCGCGCGCTGAACAACCTCGGTATCAAAATCACGCAAATCCAGGACGTGACGCCTGTGCCGCATAACGGTTGCCGTCCGCCAAAGCGTCGTCGTATCTAATTGCTGGCGAACTGGTCGTTTAGGACGCACTGTAGGTTCGTCGGCCAACAAGTTTAGCTTGTCTTTTTGAGATGTTTTTATTGCCCGCCAAAGACCTTGGCGGGTTTTGTTCTTAAGCCCACCGTTTGATTGAGATTTAATCAGACTAGCGCCTGGCAAATCGATGAGTCGATATGCTCGGGGCGTCATTTTTAAAAAGGAATTATCGTGGCACGTTATATTGGACCGAAGGCAAAACTCTCTCGCCGTGAAGGCACTGATCTGTTTCTGAAGAGCGCGCGCCGCTCGCTGGATTCCAAGTGCAAACTGGATTCCAAGCCAGGCCAACATGGCCGTACTTCTGGTGCACGTACTTCCGACTACGGCAACCAATTGCGTGAAAAGCAAAAGGTCAAGCGTATGTACGGCATTCTTGAGCGTCAGTTCCGCCGCTATTTTGCGGAAGCCGACCGCCGTAAGGGCAACACCGGCGAAACGCTGTTGAAATTGCTTGAAGCCCGTCTTGATAACGTCGTTTATCGCATGGGTTTTGGCTCGACTCGCGCTGAGGGTCGTCAATTGGTAAGCCATAAAGCGTTCACCGTGAACGGCAATGTCGTCAACATCGCGTCTTATCAAGTCAAGGCTGGTGACGTCATTGCTGTGCGTGAAAAGGCCAAGAAGCAAACCCGCATTATTGAAGCGCTGTCGCTGGCCGAGCAAATTGGTATGCCTTCCTGGGTTTCCGTTGATGCCAAGAAGATGGAAGGTACATTTAAATCGGTCCCTGACCGCAGCGAAATAGCTAACGATGTCAACGAGTCGTTGATCGTCGAATTGTATTCGCGTTAATTCCGGTTTTCCGTCGTATCGGTTTGTTTTTCTGATTGGGCCAGAGTGGCGCGGCAAGCCGCGATGCTTCATACACCTTGGCCCTCACATGTTGACAATTGCCATCAGCCTTATCGGTGTAACGAGCCGAGGGTATTGAAAAGGACATTTCATGCAAAACAGTTTGTTGAAGCCCCGTATTATTGAAGTAGAAACACTGGGTGCAGGCCATGCCAAGGTTGTCATGGAGCCGTTTGAGCGCGGCTACGGGCATACCTTGGGCAATGCGTTGCGTCGCGTGCTGTTGTCGTCAATGGTTGGTTATGCGCCGACCGAAGTTACGATTGCCGGCGTCGTGCATGAGTATTCGTCACTTGACGGCGTGCAGGAAGACGTCGTCGACATGCTGTTGAATCTCAAGGGCGTCGTATTCAAATTGCATAATCGCGATGAGGTTACACTGACCTTGAAAAAGGAAGGCGAGGGCTCCGTGCTCGCCTCTGATATCGATCTGCCGCACGATGTTGAGCTGGTCAACCCTGATCACGTCATCGCCAACTTGACTGCCGGCGGTAAGCTCGACATGCAAATCAAGGTTGAAAAAGGCCGTGGCTATGTACCTGGCAACGTGCGTCGTTTGTCGGAAGATGCAAACAAAACCATTGGCCGTATCATTCTCGACGCTTCGTTCTCTCCAGTGCGCCGCGTTTCCTACTTCGTTGAGTCGGCTCGCGTTGAACAGCGTACCGACCTCGATAAGCTGGTCATCAATATCGAAACCAATGGCGTGATTTCGCCTGAGGAAGCGATTCGCCAGTCGGCTCGTGTGCTGGTTGACCAGCTGAATGTATTTGCTGCTCTGGAAGGCACGGAGGCGGCTGCTGAGGCGCCGTCGCGTGCACCGTCTGTTGATCCTATTCTGTTGCGGCCGGTCGATGATCTGGAACTCACGGTGCGTTCTGCAAATTGCCTGAAAGCAGAAAATATTTACTACATTGGCGACCTTATCCAGCGTAGTGAAAATGAATTGCTCAAAACCCCGAATCTGGGCCGCAAGTCCTTGAACGAGATCAAAGAAGTGTTGGCTTCTCGTGGTTTGACCTTGGGTATGAAGCTTGAGAACTGGCCGCCGGCTGGTTTGGAAAAATAATCCGGCTGAGGCAGACCTGCTGCCTTCAGTCATTGTCGCAGTAAAAATATTTACCGGCCCGCGATGGAGCGCAATGCGCAAAATCGATAGAAGAGCTGGACTCAAACTAAACTAGAAAGGAAATAACATGCGTCATCGTCACGGTCTTCGTAAATTAAATCGCACTTCCTCCCACCGTCTCGCCATGTTGCGCAACATGACTGTTTCGTTGCTGCGCCATGAAGCTATCAAAACCACGCTGCCAAAAGCAAAAGAGCTGCGTCGTGTGGTGGAGCCGATCCTGACGTTGGGCAAGACCGATAGTTTGGCTAACAAGCGTCTCGCATTCAACCGTTTGCGCGATCGAGAAATGGTCGTCAAGCTATTCTCCGAACTTGGCCCGCGCTATGCAAATCGTAATGGTGGCTATCTGCGCATTTTGAAGATGGGCTTCCGTGTCGGCGATAATGCGCCGATGGCTTTCATCGAATTGCTCGACCGTCCGGAAACCACCGAAGCGGTTGAGGATACCAGCGCCGAGTAAGGCAAGCTCACTGCAAAGCGAGCGACATACAAAAAGCCAGGCGATGCCTGGCTTTTTGGTTTTTTCAGGTCGGCTTCGTTTGTGGCAAGATAGGCATACTCAAAGAGTCAGCTTCCAGCATGTCCGAACCCATTATTTTGTCGGTCACCAACCTACACAAAAGCTATGGTGTGGGTGCTTCCAGAAATATCGTGATTGATGGCCTGTCGTTTGCGCTACGGCGTGGCGAATGCTACGGCCTGCTGGGACCGAACGGTGCCGGAAAAACCACTACTTTGCGTCTCTGTCTGGGACTTACGGAGCCGGATGAGGGCGAAATTCACTTAGGTGGACAAGCTATTCCTTCTGACGCGCGTTCTGCGCGCTGGCGGGTAGGGGTAGTACCTCAAGGTGACAACCTCGATCCGGATTTTACGGTCAGCGAGAATCTGCTGGTGTTCGGACGTTACTTTGGAATAGCCGATGCGACAATCCGAGAGCGTATTCCCAAGTTGCTTGAGTTCGCTAACTTGAGCGCGAAGCGGAATGCCGCCATTGGGGAACTGTCGGGCGGTATGAAACGCAGGCTGACCTTGGCGCGCTCTTTGATCAACGATCCGGATTTGATTTTTATGGACGAGCCTACGACGGGGCTTGACCCGCAGGCGCGCCACATGATCTGGGAACGATTGAAAGCACTGCTGAGCCAAGGCAAGACGATTTTTCTCACGACCCATTTCATGGATGAGGCTGAGCGGTTGTGCGATCGCTTGGCCGTAATTGACCGTGGCCGCATGATCGCCGAAGGGGCACCGCACGATTTGATCCGGCAACATATTGAAGCGCAAGTGATCGAGGTGTATGGGGAAAATGCCTTGGTTTGGGAACGGAGCGAGGGACGTGGAAAATCGGCCCGTATCGAAGTAAGCGGCGAGACGGCATTTTGCTATACCAATGATGTGCAGGATTTGCTCGACAGTCTGCAAGTCACCCAAGGCGTGCGATACATTCATCGTCCGGCTAACCTTGAAGACTTGTTCCTGAAGTTGACGGGCAGAGAAATGCGAGATTGAAATGAGCTCCTCTCACTATGCCGTCCCTTCGTTTTCATTGCGATTTGTGCCAATCTGGCGGCGCAATTTCTTGGTATGGAAAAAGCTCGCAGTGGTAAGCGTGCTGGGCAATATTGCAGACCCATTGATCACGCTGCTTGCTTTCGGCTATGGCCTTGGCAGCTTGGTGCAAAATATCAATGGCATACCTTATATTCAATATTTAGCCTCGGGCTCGATTTGCATGTCGATCATGATGGCATCCTCGTTCGAGGCGTTGTATTCGGCGTTTTCCAGAATGCATGCGCAAAAAACCTGGGATGCATTGTTGAATGCCCCGCTCGATCTGGACGATGTCGTGTTGGCAGAGATGTTGTGGGCGGCCACCAAGTCCATGTTCTCCGGCTTGGCGATCCTGGGGGTGATGCTTGTACTTGGAATCGGCCGGCATCCGCATACCTTGCTGGCGCTGCCCATATTGTTCCTGATCGGTATGACCTTTGCCTCGCTTGGCCTGGTGGTCAATGCACTGGCGCATGGGTACGATTTTTTTACCTACTATTTCACGCTGCTGTTGACGCCGATGATGTTCCTGTCGGGAGTATATTATCCGGTCGCGCAATTGCCGCCGTGGCTGCAGCTGGTTTCCCACGCGCTGCCTTTAAGCGCAGCGGTGAATGTTGTCCGCCCTTTGATTCTCGGCGGATGGCCTAGCAGCCCGGTTGCTGATATTGCCGTGTTGCTTGCCTATTGTATTTGCGGATTTTATATCGCGACAGTGCTCACTCGCCGGCGCTTATTGAAATGATCGTATGCTGCGCTCACATACAGGCGGATGTCGATTGCCTTGATGGTGGCAATGCGGTGTTGACTGTCAGGTGTTGCATCCAGTTCCCAATTCATTTTTGCCCTGCTTAGCTTATGAATCCCGTTTCGACTATGACACAAGCACTACTTGTGTTGACCAATCTACCTGATATGCCGACTGCGCAAGCCTTGGCACGTCATTTGGTTGATAAAAAACTCGCGGCCTGCATCAATATTCAAACCGGCGTACAGTCGTTTTACCGATGGCAAGGCGCAATGGAAGAATCTTGTGAAACAAGCTTGCAGATCAAAACCACCGCAGCGCGATACGCAGAATTGGAAGCTGCCATTAAGGCGGCGCATCCGTATCAAGTGCCGGAAATTGTCGCAGTGCCGATCACGGCCGGATGGACACCGTATCTCGACTGGATCGCCCAGGAAACAAAGAAGGATGAATATGTTTAAGAAGTTCGACCGGTATTACCACTTCATGCCTAAGCTGTTGATTGTAGTGATGATCTTTTTGTTGCTGCCATTTGCACATGCGGCCGACGATTACCTCGAGCCGGAGGCGGCATTCAAATTCTCCGCAAAAATGGCCGACGCCAAGACTGTAGAAGTCACCTATCTGATTGCGGATGGATATTACATGTATCGGGAACGTTTTCGCTTCAAGACAGAAGGGGCAAAACTGGGCGAGCCGATTATCCCGGCGGGCAAAATCAAGTTCGATGACACTTTCCAGAAAAATGTCGAGACCTACCGCAAGAGCGTCACGATCAAGCTGCCGGTCGAGGCCAGCGGCCCTTTCACTCTCACTGCAACCGGCCAAGGTTGCGCAGACAAGGGGCTTTGCTATGCGCCGATGGATTCTGAGGCGAAGTTATCGCCCGGCGGGGGCGGCGGCCTGATAGCCGCAGTTGCGGCCGCACAGAACGGAGATGGCACGAATGCTGTGCCGGACAAGCCAGAGCCGCAAGTCAATATGTCCCCGGTGAATGCCGCCAAGCCGGTACTGATTGGCAGTCCGGCCGATTCAGAAATGGGAAGAATCGAGTCGTCGCTCAAGAGTGGAAAACTGATCGCGATCCTCCCTTTGTTTTTTTTGCTGGGCCTTGGTTTGTCGTTCACGCCATGTGTCTTGCCGATGGTACCGATCCTTTCCTTCATCATTGTCGGCGAGGGGACGCAGGTCAAGCGGAAACGGGCCTTTCTGTTGTCCTCGACCTATTCGCTTGGTATGGCTTTGGTGTACACGGCCTTGGGAGTGGCAGCCGGTTTGGTCGGAGAAGGGCTGTCAGCGACACTGCAAAATCCCTGGGTGCTGAGCGCCTTCGCTCTGCTGATGGCCGCATTGTCGTTGTCGATGTTCGGCGTCTATCAATTGCAAATGCCGGCAGCGATTCAGATGAAATTAATCAGCGTGTCCGAGAAGCAGGCAGCGGGAAAACTGCTCGGTGTATTCGTAATGGGGGCACTCTCCGCGTTGATTGTCGGCCCTTGCGTTGCGGCTCCGTTGGCTGGGGCTTTGCTTTATATCAGCCAGACGCGCGACATTGTGGTCGGCGGCAGCGCGCTGTTTGCGATGGCGGTCGGCATGAGCGTTCCTCTGCTTCTCGTAGGACTTTCTGCCGGCACCTTACTGCCGCGGGCCGGATCCTGGATGGAAGCGGTCAAGCGCTTTTTCGGCGTTCTCATGCTGGCGCTTGCACTATGGATGGTGTCACCCGTGATACCGCCTGCTGCTCAGATGCTGGGTTGGACCGCGTTGGGTACGGGTTACGGGGCTTACCTGCTGTGGTCGAAAAGCGGCCGTTGGTTTTCGAAACTGGCGGGTATGATCTTTGCGATATTCGGTGTCGTACAATTGGTTGGCCTTGTCAGCGGCGGCCGTGATGCGTTGGCGCCGCTCGCCCATCTTGGCGGCAGCGTAAGAAAAGCCGAATTTACGCGTATCAAATCCAGTGCAGAACTGGATGCCGCGTTGGCGGGGGCGGCAGGCAAAACGGTGCTGCTGGATTTCTATGCCGATTGGTGCGTGTCGTGCAAAGAAATGGAAAAACTCACATTCTCTGATTCACGTATCCACGCGCAATTTGCCAATATGCTGCTCTTGCAAGCTGACGTGACTGCCAACAATGATGATGACAAAGCGCTGCTGAAGCGCTTCAAATTATTTGGCCCGCCCGGCATCATTTTCTTTGATAAACGGGGCCAGGAAATCCAAGGCGGACGTGTAATCGGCTATCAAGATGTCGACAAGTTTGCGCAATCGTTGGGGTTGGCCAAGCAGTTTTGAGAAATGTTTTTTAGAGCTCTTTTATTGCATGCGAGGCTTGCGGCCCCAACATCTATCCAATCACATGTAGTTTTGCGCGCACCTTGATTCGCGCAGGCTACGGCCGCCAAGTTGCAGACCTTATTCCTGCGCAGGACCTGACATCCAGGCCCCTAATATTCGTTGAAGGTTTGCGTCACTAAGTCTATAGTTTACTTTTGTGCTTTTGGCATCTAAGGAGAAAGATATGACTTTACGCTTGGGCGATACTGCACCCGATTTCGAACAGGATTCTTCTATCGGTAAAATCAAATTTCATGAGTGGGCGGATAATTCGTGGGTGGTCTTGTTTTCCCATCCCGCCGATTTCACGCCGGTATGCACGACTGAACTCGGCCTGACTGCAAAACTGAAACAGGAGTTTGAGAAACGCAATGTGAAAGCTATTGCATTGTCGGTCGATCCGGTCGATAAACATACGCAATGGATTCGCGACATTGAAGAGACGCAAAACACGGTGGTGGGATTTCCGATCATCGCAGATGCAGACAGAAAGGTTGCCGCGCTCTATGACATGATTCATCCGAACCAGTCGGAAACCATGACAGTGCGTTCCCTGTTTGTGATCGATCCGAAAAAGAAAGTGCGTTTGATCATTTCTTATCCGATGAGCACTGGCCGCAATTTCGACGAAGTTCTACGTGTGATCGACGCGTTGCAGCTGACCGATAACTATACGGTTGCCACACCCGGCAACTGGCGCGATGGGGACGACGTGATCATCCCGTTGACGATCCAGGATGAAGCGGTCATCAAACAAAAATTCCCCAAAGGGTATAGTGCTCCGCGCCCTTATCTGCGCATGACGCCGCAACCGAACAAATAATATGGTGCCTGGAACTCAAAAGCGCCCGGCTGAACTTGGGCGCTTTTTTATTGTTGGATATCCGAGCCGAAGCTTGGTCAGCAAGCTCCCGGCCGATGTTTATTCTATGCCGTATTAGCCGCTATGCTTTAACAGCCGGGCGATATCTCTTGCGAAATAGGTCAATACGCCATCAGCCCCCGCACGCTTGAATGCGAGCATGGCCTCCATCATCACCTTGTCGTGGTCCAGCCAGCCGTTCTTGGCCGCCGCTTTCAGCATTGCATACTCACCGCTGACTTGATACGCGAAGGTCGGCACCTTGAACTCATCCTTGACTCTCCGTACGATGTCCAGATACGGCATGCCGGGCTTCACCATCACCATGTCGGCACCTTCAGCCAAGTCTAATGCAACCTCGCGCAAGGCTTCGTTGCTGTTGGCCGGGTCCATTTGATATGTGCATTTGTCGCTCTTGCCCAAAGTCGCAGATGAACCGACCGCTTCCCGGAAAGGTCCGTAAAACGCCGAGGCATATTTCGCCGAATACGCCATGATACGAGTATGGATATAGTGATGCGATTCCAGTGCGCGACGGATTGCGCCGATACGGCCATCCATCATGTCCGAGGGGGCAACAATATCGACGCCGGCTTCCGCATGCATGAGTGCCTGCTTGACCAGCAGTTCGCTGGTTTCATCATTCAATACGTAGCCGTCGGTATTGATCACGCCGTCTTGCCCATGACTGGTATAGGGATCGAGCGCAATGTCGGTCAGGATACCAAGTTCCGGAAAGCGCCTTTTCAATTCGCGCACCGCACGCGGCATCAAGCCTTTGGGATTGCATGCCTCGATGCCGTCTGGAGTCTTCAAGGATGGATTGATGACCGGAAATAAAGCCATCACTGGAATGCCGAGCGCCACGCAATCTTCCGCCACTGCCAGCAGCAAATCCACCGACACGCGCTCCACCTCAGGCATGGAGGAAACTTTCTCGCGCTGGTTTTCCCCATCCAATATGAATACCGGATAGATCAGGTCGCTAGTGCACAGCATATGTTCGCGCATCATTGCACGGGAAAAAGCATCCTTGCGCATGCGGCGCATCCGGATGGCGGGGAACTGCGCAGGCTTCAGAGAATCGGTGGTCATATTTGTCTATCCGAAAATGAATCGCAAAATCAGGCACAAATAAATGAAACTTTTTACGAGGGCCTGCATCTTATGTGCAGGTGATTTATTCGCCTCCCGCTTCTCCTCCCTGAGCGGGGCCGAATCGTATGACACGATAAGGCATTGTTACCCTGGAGATATCCCCTTTCTCCAGGGTTTTTTTTCGTCTCTGTTCAGCATTCCAGCATGGTTGCGCTAGATCGCATCTGGCGCTTTATCTGCTTCGGCATTTTCTTCTGCTTCAGATAATCCGAGCAGATGGCGGATCTTTTCATCAGCCTCTTCCAGTCCCGTACGCTTCAATGCCGAGAACAATTGCGCGGTGAAGGGAAAAGGTTTTCCTTCCTCATTCACATAGCTGGCCAGTACTGTGCGTGCAAGACGCAGCGCATTGACTGCTTCATTGCGGTTGAGCTTGTCGGCCTTGGTCAGAATGCAATGAATAGGTTTGCCGGTGGGCGCGAACCACTCCAGCATCTGAATATCGAGTTCTGTAAAGGGACGTCGTGCATCGACGATCAAGACAAGCGCGGCCAATTGCGCGCGTCGCTGTACGTAATCGCCGAGCAATTCCTGCCAATGGTACTTTGCTGCGCCGGATACCTCAGCATAGCCATAGCCGGGCAAGTCCACCAGCAGTGCGCGAATTTCATCGACCTTGGTTTCATCTTTTCGATGCTGACCGACATGCGCGCCGCCGATCGAAAAATAATTGATGTGCTGAGTACGGCCAGGTGTTTTAGAGGCGAACGCTAGTTTTTTTTGATTGCAGAGGATATTGATCGCAGTTGATTTGCCGGCGTTGGACCGGCCGGCAAAGGCGATTTCAGGGACTTGCGTGCTTGGCAAATCACGGAGATGGTTCACCGTGGTGAAGAAACGGGCTTGCCAAAGTAGGGACATAGGAGATGCAAAAATGCAGGAAAGGAGGCGAAAACGCCGGAAAGCTATTGTACAATACGAGGTTGCAGTTGCGCCGCAAATGCGAAGCCGCACAGAAAACAACAAGACAGCCGTCAGTAGGGCCGAATTTTAATATCAAGTCTCAGGGTGTTTGAATGAATCGTGCGTTTTTTCCACTAGTGAAGTCTTTATTCCTCACACTACTCGCAGTTTCTTCTATCGCACTGGCGTCGGAAGAGAAAAAAGCCGAGGCTGTCAAGAAAGCAGACCCTGCCAAGGGGGAGGCTCTTTACAGCGCAGGCGATGCGGCCCGCAATATTCCTGCATGCGTCGCCTGCCATGGCGCAGCCGGTAATTCAACTATTGCGCAGAACCCGAAACTGGCTGCGCAGCACGAGGCCTATATTTACAAGCAGCTCTCCAACTTCAAGACCCCGGAACGCAACAATCCGGTTATGAGCCCCATCGCAAAAGCATTGACCGATGACGAGATGAAAAACATCGCCGCTTATCTCGATGCGCAAGCGCAAAAGCCGGGCGCTGCGAAGAACAAGGATACGGTCGAGATCGGCAAAAAGATCTTCCGCGCCGGCATCGCCGAAAAGAATGTTCCAGCTTGCGCTGCCTGTCACAGCGCGGACGGCGCCGGTATTCCAGCACAGTTTGCCCGTATCGGCGGCCAGCATCAAGAATACACGTCGGCACAATTGACCAGCTTCCGCGCCGGCACACGCAAGAATAGTCCGCAGATGATGGCCATTGCCAAGCGCATGTCGGATGATGAAATCCAGGCCGTGTCTGACTACATCGCCGGCCTGAAATAAAACAATAATTCGGAGCATTAGGATGAAGTAAGGGGGTGGCCGAGGCCGCCCCTTTTTTTATTTATTTCGTGAGATTGATTTTGTGGGATTGAGCCGAGATTTATGGAAATCAGCACTACCGGGATACAGATAAGAACCAATCGCCGCTGGCTGGCCAATGCGGTTGAGCTGGTATCGTCGATGCGCTTCGCGATCAGTTTGCTGACCTTGATTGCGATCGCCTCGACAATCGGCACGGTCATGAAGCAGAACGAGCCGATGACGAATTACGTAAATCAATTTGGCCCGTTCTGGTTCGAGGTATTCAGCAAGCTCGGTTTATACGCCGTGTATTCGGCGTGGTGGTTTTTGCTGATCATGGGCATTCTGGTTTTGTCGACTTCGCTATGCATCACGCGCAATGCGCCGAAGATGCTGAAAGACATGCGGAGCTGGCGCGAAAATGTGCGGGAGCAATCGCTGCGCAATTTTCATCACAATGCCGAGTGGACTGCGGCCGCATCGCGCCCGGTAATGACGCAACAATTGAGCGAGCGTCTTGGTGCCAGCGGTTACAGGACCAAGGTAGTCGAAAAGGACAATGCGACTCTGATTGCGGCCAGGCAAGGTGCGGCAAATAAATGGGGATACATTTTCGCGCACAGCGCCATCGTCATCATCTGCATTGGTGGTTTGCTCGACTCTGATCTGCCGATTCGATTCCAACAATGGGTATATGGTAAAACGCCTTTCAATGGCAATGGCATCATTGCGCAGATACCGGCGCAGCATCGGCTAGGCTTGGACAATCCGACCTTTCGCGGCAATACCATGATCCCCGAGGGCGGCAGCAGCAATACGGCGATTATTTCGCAGCAAAGCGGGGTGTTGATCCAGGATTTACCGTTTACGATTCAACTGAAAAAATTTGCCATCGAACATTACTCGACCGGCATGCCGAAATTGTTTGCCAGCGATGTCGTGATTACCGACCACGAGAACGGCAAGACGTTTTCCGCGACAATCAAGGTAAACGAACCGCTGATCTATAAGGGCATCGCGGTGTACCAATCCAGTTTCGAGGACGGCGGCAGCAAGCTGAAGCTGGCCGGTTATCCGATGATCGGCCCGCAAAATTATGCCTTCGACATCGCAGGCGAGGTCGGCAATTCCACCCCGCTCGGTAATGGCAAGGGAGCTGACTATACCGTCGAGTGGTCGGGCTTTCGGCCTTTCAATGTCGAAAACCTGGCGCAAAACGGGCAGGACGTGCGTGCGGTCAATCCCAATAAAAGCTTCAATGAAAGTTTTTCAGAGGGGCTGGCCAAGCGCTTGGGCTCCGGGGCGAAAAGCGCGAACAGCAAGGATCTGAAAAATGTCGGCCCCAGTGTGCAGTACAAATTGCGTGACAAGACCGGCCAGGCGCGCGAATACCACAATTATATGCAGCCGATGCTGGTGGATGGCGCTTATGTGTTTCTGGCTGGGATGCGCGAATCGCCCGGCGAGCCTTTCCGCTATTTGCGCATTCCCGCAGACGACAACGATAGCGTGCAAGAATGGATGCGCCTGCGTGCTGCAGTCCTGAATCCGGAGTTGCGCGCGGAAGCGGCACAGCGCTATGCGCGGCGCGCGATGCCGGACACGCCTGACAGTGCGGACAAACTGCGCAGTCAGCTGCAGCAATCGGCGCTCAAAGGCCTGACGATTTTTGCCGGCGACGAGAAGGAGGCCGGCTACGTCGCGGTGTCGAATTTCCTGAAAAAGATACCGGCTGCCGAACAGGAAAAAGCCGCGGATATTTTCATGAAAATCCTGAACGGGAGCTTGTGGGATTTGTGGCAGGCGGCGCGTGAAAAAGACGGTTTGAAAGCGATCGAGCCCGATGAAAAGCATGCGCGCTTTTTACAGCTCGGGACCAATGCGCTGGCCGATGCCTTCTTCTACGGCGCGCCGGTCTATCTGCAACTGAAAGGGTTCGACGAAGTCAAAGCCTCCGTTTTCCAGGTGACGCGTTCGCCGGGAAAAAACGTCGTCTACCTGGGCTGCCTGTTCCTGGTGATCGGCGTGTTTTCGATGTTTTACATTCGGGAGCGGCGGCTCTGGGTCTGGCTGCGTTCGGAAGCGAATGGAAGTTCGCATGCGCTGATGGCGTTAAGCGCGCAACGCAAGACGCTGGATTTTGAGAAGGAATTCGAGACGCTGAAGAGCCGCTTGATCCAAGCCGGATCGCATGTGCAGCAACCAGCTTCCTAAACTATACTGAACTGCTCGGCTAGACGTCTGAAGATCGGGGAGAACACCATGGAATTGACCCACACTCAAACTTATTCACCGCCGCCAGGCTTTTTCAAGCGCCTGAGCGTGCTGGACTGGTTGTATGCGCTTGCTTTGCTGGCGGCTTCGCTGTTCGCACTGAACCGCTTCGGCATCTATATGGATTACTACGAGAAAGCGATTCTCGTGCTGGCGGCGCCGACCTTTGCCTGGCTGGGCTGGCACTGGAAATCGGTGCGCTGGCTGATCGCCTTGCTGGCCGTTTTGGCCTTCGCGGCAATCGGACTGTATGGCGGTGTGCTCGACATGGCCAATAAGAAGTTCTTTCTCAAATACTTGCTGTCGAGTCAGTCCGCTATCCTCTGGATGAGCACCTTGGTCTTCCTGTCGACCTTGTTTTATTGGGGGGGATTGATTGTAAAGTCGGATTTTGGCGGCTCGGTCGGCAACAAGCTCTGCTGGGCCGCAGTTGTGATGGGTTTTACCGGAATGCTGGTGCGCTGGTACGAGTCTTACCTGATTGGCGCCGATGTCGGACACATACCAATTTCGAACCTGTATGAAGTCTTCGTGTTGTTTTGCATGATCACTTCGCTGTTCTACCTATACTACGAACAACATTACACGACCTATCAGCTTGGCCCTTTCGTTCTGCTGGTGATTTCTGCAGCGGTCGGCTTTCTGCTCTGGTACACGGTCAGCCGCGACGCGTCGGAAATTCAGCCGCTGGTGCCTGCCTTGCAAAGCTGGTGGATGAAAATCCATGTGCCGGCCAACTTTATTGGTTACGGTACTTTCGCCTTGGCAGCAATGGTGGCGGTAGCCTACTTGTTGAAATCCAAGGGCATGATGGCAGAGCGCTTGCCTTCGCTGGAACTGTTGGATGACATGATGTATAAGGCGATTGCGGTCGGTTTCGCCTTTTTCACGATTGCCACCATACTCGGCGCCTTATGGGCGGCCGAGGCCTGGGGCGGGTATTGGTCCTGGGACCCGAAAGAAACCTGGGCCCTGATCGTTTGGCTTAACTACGCAGCGTGGCTGCATATGCGCCTGATGAAGGGCTTGCGCGGCCATATAGCCGCTTGGTGGGCGGTGACGGGCCTGCTGGTGACGACCTTTGCCTTTTTGGGCGTCAATATGTTCCTTTCAGGTTTGCATTCATACGGCCAGCTTTGACGGATGCAGAGGGAAATTGTGGTGTTGGTGTAAGGTCAGGTTTGTTTGGCGAGACTAAGGGCTAGGGCAGCAATCAGGTAGAAAATTTTGCTGGCCGTTGCGGCGCGCACTGCTGCGTTGTCCCTCGCCAACAGTGCCCGTACTGCGTTGTGCCGTACGCCTTGTGCATGGCATCCCGCCACGACCGCCAAATTTTCTACCTGATTGCTGCTCTAGTGCTGAGACTCATAAATTTCGAAACATAAAAGTGTGCCTTGCGGCGCCCTACGTCGCCTCGCCGGCCGCGTTGGAATCCTCGCGATAGGCCGGCTATCGCGGCGGTTCGCGCCTGGTTTGGCGCAACAATTCATCACTTTTATTTGTTTCCAGATTTATGAGTCTCAGCACTAGCCCTAAGCTGTAACTCATCCCATCGTTTCTCATGGAGTAGCCATGTTGATCAAGCGGAATCCCAACGGCATCGATATCCCGTTTTCATCTGAAATCACGCCACGCGCGATTTTCGAATCGCGTCGCACTTTCATCAAGCAACTTGCTGTCGGTTCGATCACGGGCAGCGCTTTGCTGGAAATTGTCGGACGTGAGGCTTTCGCCCAATCGTCGACTGCGCAAAAGCTGACTGCCAAACCCAACCCATCCTATGTGGTGATGGATAAAACCACTGGCTACAAGGACGCCACGACCTACAATAATTTCTACGAATTCGGCACGGACAAATCCGACCCTGCGAAATATGCTGGCTCACTCCAAATTCGTCCGTGGACCGTGACGATCGAGGGCGAAGTCAAGAAGCCGATGACGCTCGATCTCGACAGCCTGTTGAAACTGGCGCCGCTGGAAGAGCGTATTTATCGCTTGCGCTGCGTCGAAGGCTGGTCGATGGTGATTCCGTGGATCGGCTATTCCTTCTCTGAGTTGATCAAGAAGGTCGAGCCGACCGGCAATGCGAAGTATGTCGAATTCATTTCGCTGGCAGACAAGAAGCAAATGCCGGGTGTGCGTAGCTCGGTTCTGGAGTGGCCGTATGTGGAAGGTTTGCGATTGGATGAAGCCAACCATCCTTTGGCCTTGCTGGCTCTCGGTATGTATGGCGAAGTGCTGCCGCGCCAGAATGGTGCGCCGGTGCGCATTGTCTTGCCTTGGAAGTATGGCTTCAAGTCGGCTAAATCGATCGTCAAAATCCGTTTTACCAGAGATCAGCCGCGCACCGCATGGAACATCGCCGCGCCGCAGGAATACGGTTTTTATTCCAACGTTAATCCGGAAGTCGATCACCCGCGCTGGTCGCAGGCCAGCGAGCGCCGCATCGGCGAAGATGGACTGTTTGCAAAGAAGCGCAAAACCTTGATGTTTAACGGTTATGGCGATGTTGCTCCGCTTTACCAAGGTATGGATCTGCGGAAGTTTTTTTAAGCGAGGGGAAGGCAAATGTCTCATCCCAGCCCCAAACAATTCAAGCTGATCAAGGCGGCATTGTTTGCCGCCGCTTTGCTGCCGTTCCTGCGTTTGGTTTTGTTTGCGATGATTGACCGGCTTGGCGCCAATCCAGTTGAATTCATCACGCGCAATACCGGCGATTGGACGCTTTATTTCCTCTGCATCGTCTTGGCGGTAACGCCGCTGCGTCGCCTAAGCAAATGGAACTGGCTGGCCCAGCTGCGCCGGATGCTGGGTTTATATGCCTTCTTTTACGGCACGCTGCACTTCATGACTTTTCTGTGGTTCGATCATTCTTTTGATGTACAGGAAATGTGGAAAGACGTGCTCAAGCGGCCATTCATCACTATTGGGTTCATCGCTTTCGTGATGCTGATTCCGCTTGCCGTTACCAGCACCAATGGCATGATCAAGCGCCTGGGGAGCAAGCGCTGGCAGTGGCTGCATCGCTTGGTTTATGCGATTGCGCCACTGGGTATTTTGCATTTCTGGTGGATGAAGGCCGGCAAACACGATTTCGCCCAGCCCATGCTGTTCGGTGCCATTGTCGCCGCGCTGTTACTGTTGCGATTGTATTGGCGCTTGATGCTGGCGCGGGCCAATCATAAACGTCAAACGACCACGGCATCGGTTTGACGTTTGCAAGCGTACCTTGCGCTCAAGGTAAAATCGATTCCAGCGCAAATAGGTCGTTTGCCGTTTCCCGCTTGCGGATCAGGTGCACGCGGTCGCCATCAACCATGACCTCAGCTGCGCGTCCGCGCGTGTTGTAGTTCGAGGCCATGGTCATGCCATAGGCACCAGCGGACATGATTGCCAGCAGGTCGCCTTGCAATATCGCTAACGCACGCGAACGCGCCAGCCAGTCGCCCGATTCGCATACCGGGCCAACCACGTCATAGGTCTTGGCGGGCAGAGCGCGCCGCACAACGGCCTGCACGCCATGCCATGCTTCATACATCGCGGGACGCATCAGGTCATTCATCGCGGCGTCGACTACTGCAAAGTTTTTGGTGGCGCCATCCTTCAGGTACTGTACTTCAGTCAGCAGAATACCAGCGTTACCGACGATCGAACGGCCAGGTTCAAACAGCACCTTGATTGGTGTGCCATGGTGTTTTTCTTTACGCCATGCATCGATCTTTGCGAACAGCCGTGCCAGGTAATCGCCGACGGCCACCGGCTTGTCGTCATCATAGGAGATCCCGATACCACCGCCGATGTCGAGGTGATGCAGTTTGATGCCTTCCTGTTCCAGGATATCGATCAATTCAATTAACTTGTCGACCGCTTCGAGCAGCGGCGCATCATCCAGCAATTGTGAGCCGATGTGGCAATCGATGCCGACCACGTCAATATGGGGTAGGGCCGCTGCAATGCGATAGGTTCCCAGCGCATCTTCATAGGCGACACCGAACTTGTTTTCCTTGAGCCCGGTGGAAATGTAGGGATGCGTCTTTGCATCCACGTTCGGATTTACGCGCAGGGAAATCGGCGCCCGTTTTCCCATGGCCCCAGCGACTTCGTTCAAGCGGTGCAATTCGGGAATCGACTCGACGTTAAAGCAGGAAATGTTGTGCGAAAGTGCCAGCCGCATTTCGTCCGCGGTTTTGCCGACACCGGAAAAAATCACCTTGCGCGGATCGCCGCCGGCAGCCAGTACGCGTAGCAGTTCGCCCCCGGAAACGATGTCGAAACCAGAGCCGAGCCGGTTCAGCAATTGCAATACTGCGAGATTGGAGTTGGACTTGACCGAATAGCAGATCAGCGCGCCATCCTCGCCGCGTCCATGCTTCTTGCAGGCGTTTGCGTACGAGGAAAAATTTTCCACCAACGCCGCTTTCGAATAGACGTAAAGCGGACTGCCGAATTGCTTTGCAAGATTGGTCAAGGGGGTGGCTTCGGCATGCAACTCGCCGTTTTGATATGAGAAATGCGACATGGTAAGAGACGAAATTATTTGGTGGCCGGGACGCCGGCTGATGTAGGCGGTGCCGGTGTGGCCCGCGCGGGTTTAGTTGTGGAGTTCGCTGTTTCGGGTTTGCCAGGCAAATAAAGCGGTCCGCGCTGTCCGCAGGCGGCGAGTTGACTCATCAATATAGAAGCAGCGACGATGGCGGCCAAACGAAAAAGAACAAATGGGAACTTCACGATTAGAATCACAGTTTTAAGAAACGCATTGGAGTGTAGCATGACCGAAACCGAATTCCTGACCCTTGCTGACAGAACCTTGACCGTGATCGAAGCGGCATTGGAAAGGGCAGGCGATGCCAGTGGGTTGGATGTGGAATGCAGCCGTAGCGGCAACGTACTGGAAATTGAGTTCATCGATAACGGCTCAAAGATCATTGTCAACAGCCAAGCACCGATGCAGGAAATCTGGGTTGCCGCCAAGTTCGGGGGATTTCACTTCAAGCGCGATGCCGGGCGCTGGGTCAATACCCGTGACGGCTTTGAATTGTTTGCAGCCCTATCGCAGATGGTCAGCGCTCAGGGCGGCGTTGCGCTGGAGATCAAGGAGGCTTGAGCCGACTTCGGCAGCAAGCAAGTCGGAGCGGCCTTAAAACAATTCGTTCTTCACTTCGTCCTTGGTTTTTTCCTCATCTGAGGCGGTGCGATCACCGAGGCCAAGACTGCGTACCCCGCCGCCTGGTGGATTCTCCGCGTAGTAGTATTCAGTGCCGACATGGATCAAGCCTTCGGGGACCACGCGTTCTTCGATCGGCACATCCTTGAGGGCTTTTTGCATGTAGCCGATCCAGATCGGCAATGCGAGACCGCCGCCGGTTTCCCTGCTGCTGCTGCCGAGGCTCTTGGGCTGGTCGAAGCCGATCCAGGCGATGCCCACGAGCTTTGCTTGATAACCCGCAAACCAGGCGTCGACAGAATCGTTTGTGGTACCTGTTTTGCCGGCCAAGTCAGGGCGCTTCAAGATCGCCTGTGCTTTGGCCGCAGTACCCACTCGGGCGACATCCCGCAGCATGCTGTCCATCAGAAATGCGTTACGTTCATCAATCACCCGGTTGGCTTGATCGCCTGCTTTGTCTGGAGTGACTTGCGACAATACCTTGCCGGTTGAATCGGTTATTTTCGTGATGATGTAAGGACTGATTTTATAACCGCCATTGGCAAATACCGCATATGCGCCCGCCATTTGCAGCGGTGTGACGGCACCGGCGCCGAGAGCAAGCGTCAGATAGGGGGGATTTTTTTCTGCGTCGAAACCGAAGCGTGTGGTGTATTCCTGTCCGTACTTGGCGCCAATTTTGTGCAGGATGCGAATCGAAATCATGTTCTTCGATTTCGTCAGGCCGGTGCGCATGGTCATCGGACCTTCATATTTATTGTCGTAATTCTTCGGCTCCCAAGCTTGTCCGCCGGTTTGCCCGCCATCGAAGCTGATTGGCGCATCGTTGATGACAGTCGCCGGCGAGAGGCCTTTTTCAAGCGAAGCAGAGTAAATGAATGGTTTGAATGACGAGCCGGGTTGACGCCAAGCCTGCGTAACATGATTGAATTTGTTGCGGTTGAAATCGAAGCCGCCAATCAGAGCGCGGATTGCGCCGTCCTCGGTGCTGGCGGAAACGAAGGCGGACGCGACTTCCGGCATCTGCGTAATGTTCCAATTGCGTCCTTCCTGCGTCACGCGAATGATCGCGCCGCGTCTGATGCGACGGTTGGGCGGGGCTTTATCGCTTAACAGATTCGCGGCAAAAGTCAGGCCACTGCCATTGATGGCGATTTCTTCTCCTGATGCGAGCACCGCACGAACGTTCTTGGGCGTCGCTTCGAGTACGACCGCAGCGACGATGTCGTCACTGTCGGCATGATCTGCAAGCTCAGCTTCGATAGCGTCTTCGGCTTCTTCTTTTGCGGATGGAATTTCCATGTAACCTTCCGGCCCACGATAGCCGTGATGCTTTTCATAATCCATTACGCCGCGCCGTAAGGCAATGTATGCGGCATCCTGGTCAGCCTTGGTCACCGTTGTGAATACCATCAGACCGCGCGTGTAGGTGTCTTCTTTGAATTGTTCGTAGACTAGTTGGCGAGCCATTTCCGCTACGTATTCCGCATGTACGCCGAACTCATTGCTGTTCGTTTTGGTTTTGAGCTCTTCGGCTTGCGCCTTGGTGTATTGGGCTTCGTTGATGTACCCGAGGTTGCGCATCCGCTGCAGGATATATTGCTGGCGCGCCTTTGCGCGCCGGGGGTTGACCACGGGATTGTAGGCTGAAGGCGCCTTGGGCAAACCCGCCAGCATGGCTGCCTCGCCTATGGTGATTTCCGAGAGCTTTTTGCCGAAGTATATTTGCGCCGCCGACGCGAAGCCATAGGCACGCTGACCCAGATAAATCTGGTTCATATAGACTTCAAGAATCTGGTCCTTTGAAAGGTTTTGCTCGATTTTCCAGGCCAAGAGAACTTCATATACCTTGCGCTTGAGGGTCTGTTCGCTGGACAGGAAAAAGTTTCGGGCAACCTGTTGCGTGATAGTGGAAGCGCCTTGCTTCGCGCCGCCAGTCAGGTTGTGAAGTGTTGCGCGCACGATGCCTTGATAATCGACGCCGCCATGGTCATAAAAGCGGTCATCCTCAATCGCCAGCACCGCTTTCTTCATGATGTCGGGGATTTCTTTGATGCGCACCAGATTGCGCCGCTCCTCTCCGAATTCGCCGATTAATACATTATCCGCAGAGAAAATTCGCAGGGGAATCTTTGGACGATAATCGGTCAGGGAATCCAGTGCCGGAAGATTCGGATATGCCATCGCCAGTGTGAAGCCGATGATCAATATACCTATCAGGACCAGACTGGCCAGGACTCCTGCCAAGCCTAAGGCGAGGCGCATGGGTAGCTTCAGGGGACGTTTAGTTGTTTCTGGAGGAGGATTACCAGCAGAATGGTGAGAGCTCATGCGCAGCAAGAAAATGGGGATGGACAGTTGGCGCCATTATAACGGCGCACCACCAACAAGTGCGCTTCGTAAATGTCGGAGTTAAAGCTATTATCGGCCGACACCGTAAAGAGTATTGAGTTTTGGCTGGGAAATAGCGTAAATTGCCACCAAGGATGTTGAACAGTGGGATTTTGACAACGCTTTTGCCAATTACTATATGGAAAGTGCTTTACACTGCCGGACGCTTATTGCTACGATTTAATGTAACGTTTGATAAATGTTGCCTAAACTCTGGTTTTTAAACGAAATTTCTTGTTTGGAAGCATTTTTCTGCCTGTTGGACAATTCGATAGGCGGTGCGTTCACACGAAAAATCATGTTTTCGGGGAGAACTGCCCTTGGCTTTCGATCTTAGTTTCTTATTCGGTAAAAAAGCTCCGCCTTTGGTCGGCCTGGATATCAGCACGTCGGGCATTAAGCTCGTGGAGCTATCTGAAGTCGGTAAGAACGAGCTGCGGCTTGAACGATTTGCCACGGAGCCGTTGCCGCGCGGCGCCGTCGTGGATGGAAATATCGAGAACATCGAACAGGTGTCGGAGGCGGTGCGCCGTGTCTGGAAAAAGAGCGGTACCAAGGCCAAACTCGTTGCACTTGGAATGCCGCCTGCCTCTGTCATTACCAAGAAGATCATCCTTGACGGCGGCTTGTCTGAAGACGAGCTTGAGCTGCAGGTAGAGTCGGAGGCGAGTCAATACATTCCTTTTGCGCTCGATGAGGTCAGCCTCGATTTCGACGTCATTGGGCCGGCGCAAAATGCGCCTGATGATGTTGAAGTGCTGCTGGCCGCGACACGGAAGGAAAAAGTCGAAGATCGCGTTGCTGTTGCCGAGGCTGCCGGTTTGACGCCGACCGTCATGGATATTGAATCCTATGCGGCCCGTGCCGCGATCGACCGCATTACCTCTCAATTGGCGAATGGTGGCCAAGGGCAAATTGTCGCCCTGTTTCAGATCGGCGCCCAGGTTACGCATGTTTCGATGTTGTTGGACGGAACGCCCATTTATGAGCGCGAACAACCGTTCGGCGGCCATCAATTAACGCAAGACATCGTGCGTGCATATGGTTTGTCGTACGACGAAGCTGAGACAAAGAAAAAGCTCGGTGATCTGCCGGAGGGATATGAGCGTGAGTTATTGGGACCGTTTCTGGAAAGTGCTGCGCTGGAGGTGACGCGTGCCATTCAGTTTTTCTTTACGTCAACCCCCTATACTCGAATCGATCAAATATTCCTGGCCGGTGGTTGTGCGATTATTCCCGGCTTGGTCGATCTGGTGGCTGATCGTACGAAAATTTCAGCTTCGGTCGTGAGCCCGTTCAAAGGCATGCAACTGGCGCCTAATGTGCGCGAGAAGCAATTGCGTGTTGAGGCGCCGGCTTATCTGGTTGCATGCGGTTTGGCGATGCGGAGGTTTGATTGATGGTTAAGATTAATCTACTTCCTCACCGAGAAGAAAAGCGGGCGCAACGCAAGAAAGCGTTTGTAACCTTGTTGGTGATGTCTGCCGTAGTGGGCGGTGCAGTCGTGCTGGCAGTGGGCGGATTTATCGCAAACAACATTTCGAACCAGAACCAGCGCAATGCTTTTATCAAAGCTGAAAATGCCAAGCTGGATAATGAGATCAAGGAAGTTGCCACAATCAGGCAGGAAATCGATGCCCTAAAGGCGCGTCAGCAGGCTGTTGAGGATTTGCAGGGGGATCGCAATCAGCCGGTTTATTTGATGGATGAATTGGTGCAGCAAGTGCCGGAAGGGGTTTACCTGCGCTCCTTTAAGCAAGATGGGCAGCGTGTAGTGATTAACGGCTATGCACAGTCGAATGAGCGAGTATCAGAATTGCTGCGCAATTTCAGCAATAACTCTCCTTGGCTGGAGCGTCCTGACCTTATCGAGATTCGCACGACCAACTTGGGGCAAGGGAAAGACCAAAAAAAAGTTGCTGACTTCACGATTAATGTGGGCATCAAGCGTCCACGCGACAAAGACAAGGCGGCTAGTTCTGCTTCTGCTTCCGCGTCGGCAGTAGGTGCGGATGCTCAACCCAATGCCGCCCCGAAGAAACCTTGATATGAAAGACGCATCATGGCGGATTTAAAAAAAATTGGGGATTCGATAGCTGCGCAGTTTCGCGGATTAAACGGTCGCGATCCGGGTCAGTGGCCGCTGGCGCCTCGGGCGCTATGTGCCATCGGTGTGTTGGCCGCAGTGATTGGGTTGGGCTGGGGATTGTATTGGAATGGCCAATTAGATGAACTCAATGCCGGCCAAGCAGAAGAAGAAAAATTAAAGGGGGAGTACAAGACCAAGATTCAACAGGCTATAAATCTCGATGGTTTGCGCAAACAGAAAGAACAAGTTAAAGAATATGTGGCGACGTTGGAAAAGCAATTGCCGAGCAAAGCCGAAATGGATGCGTTGTTGTCCGACATCAATCAATCGGGGCTGGGCCGTGGCTTGCAATTCGAACTGTTCAAACCTGGACAAGTGGTGGTAAAAGACTATTACGCAGAATTGCCAATTGACATCAAAGTGACGGGTACTTATCACGATGTGGGGGCATTTGGCAGCGACATCGCCAATCTGCCCAGAATCGTAACCTTGAATAATATGAACTTGGTGGCAGGAAAAGATGGCTTACTTACCCTCGATGCAGTTGCCAAAACGTTCCGCTATCTTGATGCCGAAGAAGTGAATGCACAGCGTAAAGCGGCAGCCGACAAGAAAAAGGGAGATAAAAAATGAAACTCTCAGATGTCGGACGCATAGTTTTGCCAGCCACGCTATTGTTGGGGTTGGGCGGTTGTGGGGACGGCGGAATTCAAGAAGTCAGGGAGTGGATGCAGGAAACCAAGCAGCAAACCAAGGTGGCCATTCCTAAGCTTGCTGAGCCGAAAAAATTTACGCCTTTCCTGTACAGCGCCAAAGATAGTGTTGATCCATACAATCCCAGCAAACTTGCCATTGCATTTGCAAGGCTCAAGCCGCCATCAAAAAATTCGCTGAAACCTGATCTTGAGCGACGCCGTGAGCCGTTGGAAGCATATCCACTGGATTCATTGAAAATGGTTGGGACTTTGCAAAAACCGGGCCTAAGTTATGTGCTTCTGCAAATCGACAAAGCGATATTCCAAGCCAAGGTGGGTAATTACATAGGGCAAAACAACGGCATGATCACCAGTATTAGTGACGCTGCAGTTGAACTCACCGAAATAGTTCAAGATGCGACCGGTGATTGGGTCGAGCGTAAAGCCAAGTTAGAGTTGCAGGAGACAAAAAAATGAGAGTGCTAAGAAGAATTTCAAATCGTGGCCTTGGTGCTGTCACTAGAAAGATTTTGCAGCTGGGCGTTTTCTTGGGTATTTCGATCGCCACCTGTGCCGCACTTGCGCAAGAAAATGCCATTCAATCCATCAGCGCGAATCAGCAGGGGGCGAACGTGATCGTAAAGGTCGCGTTGAAAAATCCTGTTCTTAAGCCACCGATTGGTTTTTCAATTACCAATCCCGCAAGAATTGCCTTGGATTTTTCAAGTACTGCAAACGCGACTGGTAAATCGACCCAAGACATTGGCTTGGGGGATGTGCGGAATGTTAATGTGGTCCAGGCTGGTGAGCGCTCACGTCTCGTATTCAATTTGATGCGTCCTTTGAACTACGCCACCGTAATCGAAGGCAATACTGTTGTAGTAACTATTGATGGTTCGGGAGGTATCGCAACGGCAGTCGATTCTTCCGGTATGCCGGTTGTAACGAAACCGCCGATGATCGGGAAGCAAGCTATCCGCGATATTGACTTTCGCCGCGGCGTAGGAGGCGAAGGACGGGTTGTTGTTGACCTGCCTAACAACCAAATTGGCGTTGATGTGCGTCAACAAGGCCAGACAATTGTCGTTGACTTTTTAAAAGCGACATTACCTGAAGTATTGCGCCGCCGTCTCGATGTGGTCGATTTTGCGACGCCGGTAAGTACCGTAACGACTACGCCACAAGGCGAAAATGTGCGGATGGTGATCGAGCCTAAAGGTTTGTGGGAGCATAGCGCGTATCAAAGCGATTCTCAGTTGGTAATCGAGATCAAGCCGATCAAAGAAGATCCGAACAAATTGACTCAAGGTACGCAAGGTTATCGGGGGGAAAAATTATCCCTGAATTTTCAGAACGTTGAAGTCCGGGCGGTGCTGCAGGTGATCGCGGATTTTACCGGCTTGAATATCATTACCAGCGATACGGTGAGCGGAAATCTGACGTTGCGTCTCAAAGACGTGCCTTGGGATCAGGCGCTCGATATCGTGATGCAAGCCAAGGGGCTCGATATGCGCAAAAATGGCTCCGTTCTATGGATAGCGCCTAAGGATGAATTGCTGACAAAGGAGAAATTGGAGCTGGAACAAAAGGCTCAGATCGCAGAACTGGAACCGTTGAAGACCGAGACGTTTCAGCTGAACTACCAGAAGGCAGAGGCGTTCAAGCTGGTTTTTAATATCGGTGGTGGCGGAGATGGCAAAAATAATATCTTGTCAAAACGGGGCAGTGCGGTGATTGACCCGCGTACCAACCAGCTTTTTGTGACGGATATCGCTTCAAAAATGGAAGATATCCGACAGTTAATTAAAAAAACAGATATCGCGTCGAAACAGGTATTGATCGAGGCCCGGATTGTGGAGGCCGACGATAAATTCAGCAAGAATCTTGGTGCCAAATTGGGTTTCATGGATTTGCGAGGATATCGCGTAGGAGATGCTGGATATCAAATAGCAGGCAATAACCGCCTGGGTATAACTGGAAGCCAGCAAGGCATTGTCGATCAAACCTTGCAAACCGCGAAAATTTCAGTTGACAAGAGTGGGTTGGTCACGATTGATCGAGTGGTTCCTGGAACGAGTAATTCACAATTCGTCGATATGCCTGCAAATGGGATTAACGGCGTGAATCCAGGCAGTCTTGCGGTCAGCCTGTTCTCGGCGGCGGCCAACCGGTTTCTGAATCTGGAGTTGACGGCATTGGAAGCGGATGGCAAGGGAAAGATCATTTCCAGTCCACGAGTTGTGACTGCCGACCAATTGAAGGCGACGATAGAGCAGGGAACTGAATTACCTTATGCGGTTGCAACGAGTAGTGGCGCTACTTCCATCGTTTTCCGTAAAGCCAATCTTAAATTGGAAGTGACTCCTCAAATTACACCGGACGGTAATGTGATTTTGGATGTTGATGTCAATAAGGATAGTGTTGGCATAGAAACGCGCGCAGGTTTCGCGATCGACACCAAGCACGTCAAGACCTTGGTGCAAGTAGAAAATGGGGGAACCGTTGTGCTGGGCGGGATTTTTCAGCAGACGTTGCGAGATAGCGTGACGCAGGTTCCTGTTCTTGGTGAGCTACCGGTTTTAGGAAATCTGTTTAAGACCACTAGCCGCACAAATGACAAAACCGAATTATTGATTTTTATTACCCCGAAAATTGTGACGGACCGGCTTTCGACGCGATAATAGCGAAAATATTTCTAGGATAAAACATGGGATCCATTTTAAAAAACAACTCGATTCGCAGATTTCTGTGTGCCGGCGTGATGGCAATGATGACTTTTGTTATAGCGGCTTGCGGTGGCGGAGGGGGCTCAGCAGGGATCACGACTACGGGAAATACTGGTGCTGGTGGAATTGCGATTGCACTAACTGATGCCAGTGGCGCGGCAAAGAATGCCGTTACCACCGGCAATCCCCTGATCGCGACAGTCAAGGTTACCGATAGCCTTGGCAAGCCACTAAAAGACAAGATTGTCACCTTTTCTGTGGGGTCGGCTCTTGCGACCATTTCACCCGCATCAGGAACTGCCTTGACTGATGAAAACGGCCTTGCGCAGGTAAGCATAGTATCTGCCGGGCTTGGAAGTGGGGCGACAACGGTGAGTGCAACGACAACGGTCGGCGCTTCGTCAGTAACGGCGACGGCACCATTCTCAGTCGGGCCGGCACCAGTGCAAACGACGAATAATGGCGCGATCCGTCTCGTTTTGACCAATGCCAGCGGTGTGGCAAGTAACGCTGTTACCAGTACGAGTCCTTTGCTTGCTGTTGCGACCGTCACCGACGATTTAGGCAAACCCTTGAAAAATAAAATCGTCACTTTCAAGATCAGCGATTCAATTGCGACAGTTTCGCCTACTTCCGGCACTGCCTTGACTGATGCAAACGGTGTGGCGCAAGTAAGCATCGTATCGGCTGGAACCGGTGCGGGTGCGACTCAAGTGACGGCCTCGGTGACTGTCGGAAAGGATCCGGTAACTGCATCGGCCGCTTTCTCGGTTGCTGCGCCGCCGGTCAATGCGGCAGGCAACGGCTCTATCCGCATCGCATTGACTAATCAACTGGGACAAACCAGTAACACGATTCCAACCGGTGGTTCGTTGCTTGTTACTGCAACGGTCACCGATGATCTCGGCAAGCCGGTCGCAAACAAGGTGGTCACATTCAAGGTGAGTTCAGCTATTGCGGTAGTTTCTCCATCTGATGCGACTGCTTTGACGGACGATAGCGGTATTGCAAAAGTAAGCTTATTTTCAACTGATAAGAGTGCTGGCGCTGCGGAAGTGACTGCAACTGTTACGGTGGGTACTTCACCGGTATCCGCGACGGCGGCATTTGCTGTCGGCGCTCCGGCTGCGCCTGTGAATACGACTGGCACTATTCAGATAATTTTGACCGACGGCAGCGGCGCGCCGAAAAATGTCGTTACGAGTGGAAATCCTCTCTTGGCTCGTGCGACAGTGCTTGATAATTTTGGAGCGCCGCTGGCAAACAAACTTGTTACCTATTCTGTAAGTTCATCAATTGTGACAATTTCGCCTGCTGCGGCGACTGCATTGACGGATGCAAGCGGTGTGGCACAAGTGAGCATTCAGTCTGCGGGCGTGGGTGGTGCGGGCGAAATAACAGCCTCCGTAAATTTCCCTACTGCAACTTCGGCAATCGGGACGACGGTGAGCGCCAAGGCTGCCTTTTCCGTCGGCGCGGCAGCGACGGCGAAACCGGTTGCAATCAATTTTGTCAGCGCGATTCCATCTGATAAGTCGATTGTTATTAAAGGAGCGGGGGGGAACGGCAGAACGGAAGTAGCCTTGTTGACCTTTAGTGTGATCGATAACACAAATAGTGGCGTTGCAAATGCGAACGTGACCTTCTCGCTGGTCACCAATCCGGTTGTGCCGCCATCGATACCCGTAAAACTGTCGTCGACGACTGGTACTACCGACCAAGGAGGCCTTGTTACGGTCGCTTTGAGTTCAGGCACTGATCCGACCACTGTACGGGTCATTGCGACGGTCACCGGGACCAATATTTCGGCCTTGTCGGACCAGGTTACCGTAACTACCGGCCAACCGGCGCAGATTGCCTTCACGCTTAGTTTGGCAAAATATTACGTTGAAGGCTTAAATTATGATAATACGCAAAACAATGTACAAGTATTGCTTGCGGATTCTTTTGGTGGTGCGGTAGCCGATGGAACTCAGGTTGTTTTTACCACCGACAGCGGGGCAATTTTCGGTTCTGGCGGTTCAAAATGTCTGACAGTAAACGGGACATGTTCCGTGACTTGGCGTAGTCAGAACCCACGAATTACGAATGGTTTGGGCAGCATTGTAGCTACCGCAACAAACGCCGGTACAAATCTGACCGCCAGCACATATTTTTACTATAGTGGGTCATTTGCAACCGTCTATCAGGTTGCGCCTGGATCTGTGGCGGGAAATACTGTGAGAATTGCGGGAGGTGCGAGTCCGGGAGGTTCGATTGCGACTGGAAGTTTTGCCACGAATTGTACTCCCCAGTCTATCGGGATTGAGTTAGTAGATGTGAATGGAAATCCAATGCCGGAGGGAACCAAGCTGAGTGCAGTGAATGGATTCAATGCTGGCGCGACCTTTAGTCCTGATACCGTGACAAACACCGGTTTGCGCGTTGGTTTGGCCAACCGTGGCACTGTTCATAACATGACTGTCACGCCAACAGGTTGCGACGTTACAGGGACCAAGGATCTTACTGGTTTCATCGATATTAGTGTGAAGACACCCCTCGGTGGTGAGACGTTTACCCGGGTTTCGCTCGGCGCATTCAAAGGAAAATAATTGAGTTTATCTTCCCCGCTTCGGCGTCAACAGTAGTCGAATGCGGGGAAGGTCTCTCTATATCTATGAAAGGCAACGTTTTCCTGGTGGGACTAATGGGTGCCGGCAAGACCACGGTCGGCCGCGCCCTGGCAAAAAAACTCAACAAGCGGTTCATTGATTCCGATCATGAGATAGAGGCGCGTACCGGCGCCTCTATTCCTTTGATTTTTGAAATCGAAGGCGAGGAAAGCTTTCGCCAACGCGAGGTGGAGGCGATTCGTGAGCTGACTGCTCAGGACGATATTGTTCTAGCTACAGGCGGCGGAGCAATTTTGAAAGAAGAGAACCGTGCATGCCTGAAAGCGCGCGGTACCGTTATTTACCTGCGTGCCAGCGTCAATAGTATTCTCCAGCGTACGAGTCACGACAAAAGTCGGCCACTGCTGCAAACTCCCGATCCACGCAAACGAATAGAAGAACTTGCACGTGCCCGTGAACCCTATTACTGTGAAGTTGCTGACATCATCGTTGAAACGGGCCGTACGAATATACAATCCCTGCTGCATACCATTCTGATGCAACTTGACCATGTTGCCGTTAAGTCGGTCGACCTGCCTGCATTGGAAAGACGTAGTAATTCTTTAGAGCCATCCATGACCGCGCCATCTTCCGCTCCCATTACTTTGCAAGTCGACTTAGGCGAGCGCAGCTATCCAATTACGATCGGTGAATCGTTATTGTCCAGTGTCGACTTGATCAGTCGGCATATTGCAGGGCGTCGCGTTGCGATAGTGAGCAATACCGTGGTCGCCCCGTTGTACCTTGATCGCTTGACCCAACTTTTGGAAACTGCGAATAAACAGGTAACGTCCATCGTGCTGCCCGACGGCGAAGAAGAAAAGAACTGGGCCAGCCTGATGAAAATTTTCGATGTGCTGCTGGCGGAAAAATGCGATCGTCACACTACGTTGATTGCACTGGGCGGTGGCGTGATCGGCGACATGACTGGTTTTGCTGCGGCGACCTATATGCGCGGTGTGCCATTTATACAAATTCCAACGACCTTGCTGGCCCAGGTTGATTCGTCGGTGGGCGGTAAAACCGGCATCAATCATCCGCTCGGCAAAAACATGATTGGTGCGTTTTACCAACCCCAAGCGGTAATTGCCGATATCTCCACGCTCAATACTTTGCCGTCGCGTGAACTTTCCGCTGGCCTAGCTGAGGTAATCAAGCATGGCGCGATCATCGATGCGCAATTCTTCGATTGGATCGAAGCAAATATCGAGAAGCTGGTTGCCATGGATCCGTCGGCGCTGTCTTATGCGATTCAACGCTCCTGCGAAATCAAGGCGGACGTGGTACGGCAGGATGAGCGAGAAGGAGGCTTGCGCGCGATTCTTAATTTTGGTCACACCTTCGGCCATGCAATCGAAGCCGGTTTGGGTTATGGAGTCTGGCTGCACGGCGAGGCGGTCGGCTGCGGGATGGTGATGGCGGCGGATTTGTCGCACCGTATGGGATTCATCGACGCGCCCGCCAAGGAGCGCGTACTGGCATTGGTGCAGGCCGCCGGTCTGCCCGTCAAGGCACCGGATCTGGGTATCGAGCGCTGGCTGGAATTGATGGAAGTCGATAAGAAAAATGAAGGCGGCAAGATCAAGTTCATCTTGCTGAAACCACTTGGTACGCCGGCCATTATGACGGTGCCGCTTGAGACCTTGCGCGCAACACTCGAGGCTTCGACCTGATGGCAGGCACTCAATTGAAGCATGCATTTTTGATGGCTTCAGGCCGCTCATGAATATCGAAGCGCCCCTCGCCCCATATGCAGCCCACTCAGCCGCATCGCGAGGACGCCGCTTCCCGGAAACTCCTCCTGCATCACGCACCGAATTCCAGCGTGATCGGGACCGCATCATTCATTCGAGTGCTTTTCGCCGGCTCGAATATAAAACCCAAGTATTCGTCAATCACGAAGGCGACCTGTTCCGCACGCGTCTGACGCACAGTATCGAGGTGGCGCAAATTGCGCGTTCCATCGCGCGCAACTTGCGTTTGAATGAAGACTTGGTCGAAGCAATTTCTCTTGCGCACGATCTCGGGCACACTCCCTTCGGTCACGCCGGGCAGGATGCGCTCAACGCCTGCATGCAACACCACGGCGGCTTCGAACACAATCTGCAGAGCTTGCGCGTGGTTGATGCACTTGAGGAGCGCTACGGCGCGTTCGATGGTTTGAACCTGACGTTCGAGACGCGCGAAGGCATACTGAAACACTGCTCTCTATCCAACGCAAAAAAGCTCGGCGATATCGGGCAGCGCTTCATCGATAAAAAGCAGCCGACGTTGGAAGCGCAACTAGCCAATCTGGCCGATGAAATTGCATACAACAATCACGATATCGACGATGGTCTGCGTTCCGGCTTGCTGACGACGGCACAAATGCAGGAGATCGATTTCTATGCGCGTCATCGTAGCGAGGTGGAAAACCTGTTTCCCGGCATTAGCGGCCGTCGCGCCATCAATGAAACGATACGGCGCATGATCAATGCGCTGATTGTTGATTTGATCCGTGCTTCGCAAGAGCGCATTCAGGATGCGCAGCTGCAAACAGTGGACGACGTGCGCAACGCACAGGCCTTGATTACTTTTTCTGCGAAGATGAGCAAAGAGGCTGCGCAGCTGAAGCGCTTCCTGCGCGAAAACCTGTATCAGCATTACCAAGTCAACCGTATGACCAGCAAGGCGCGACGCATCATCAGCGAGCTATACGACGCATTCATGCATGAGCCGCGCCTGTTGCCGCCTGATTATCAAGTGACAAAGATCGACGCGGCGCAACGTGCACAGATCCAGGCGCGCAAGGTGGCAGACTACATTGCCGGCATGACGGACCGCTATGCAATGCGTGAGCACCGGCGCCTGTTTGTCGTCGATGAAATCTGACTGCCTGAGAAGGGGTTCTTGAATGATCGTTAGCGCAGATCCCGCAAAGGATGCGCATACGCCGGCCAGGCAGGATCGAAAAAGGGCGTCACCATCGCCGATGTAACCTGCTCCCATGTCGTTGGCGTCCAGCGCGGCGCATGATCCTTGTCGATCACGACGGCGCGCACGCCTTCGAGAATTTCTCCATACTCAAAGCAGCGCCGCACCATCGTGCGTTCCATGCGCAGGCAGTCGGCCAGATCCATCGATGCGCCGCGCCTGATTTGTTCAAGGGTCACACACATCATCAGCGGAGAACGCTTCCTCATGACATCCAGCGCTTTTTTTGCGAACCCGCCATTGTCCCGGACCAACGATGCAGCGATGCCAGCAACTGTGTCATGCGCAAAATGCTGGTCGATTTCGGCCCTCTGCCGCGCCAGCGTGCTGGTCGTTGGGTCCGCTTGCTCCTGAAACGCGGAGGCGAATTCCCGAATCGATCGGCGATGATCCCCGCTCGGCAGGGTTTCAAGCATTGCAGAAAGCGCCGGCAATTGTGCCGTCGGTACAAAGACGTCAGCCAACCCGGCATACAAGGCATCAGCCGCACCGATGGTTTCACCGGTTAGGCCCAAATATGCGCCGATATGGCCAGGCGTGCGCGACAGGAAATGACTGCCGCCGACATCGGGAAACAGGCCGATATTCACTTCCGGCATCGCCAGCCTGGAGAGTTCGGTCACCACGCGCAAACGGCATGATGGACCACTCTGCGCCAAGCCCATGCCGCCCCCCATTACGATGCCATCCATCAGAGCGATATACGGTTTCGGATAATGGTGGGCCAAGTGATTCAGCGCATACTCTTCCGTGAAAAAATCTTCCAGCAAGGCGCTGCCGCCTTGTGGAGTTGCTTTGCCGGCGTCGTAAAAAAAGCGGATATCGCCGCCTGCGCAAAATGCTTTTTCACTCGAACTGCGGACCACGACAGCATGCACTTGCGGATCGTTGCGCCAGCTCAACAAGGCTTCGGTGATTGCGCGCACCATATCGAGAGATAGCGAGTTGAGCGCCTTGGGGTGGTCGAGTGTCAGGAAGCCAATATTGTTCTGGACGCTGCAGTGGATATGTTTGGTCATGGCGTGACGAAAAGGCGGTGAAAAACCGATTCCATTCTATCGGCTTCTTGCAAAGCGAGAGCGTTCCTTTCCTGCATTAAAGAAGCGTTTCAGCGGGATGGTCCCGGCAGCAATAAAAAAGGGCGCATTCAATGTGCCCTTGATCACGTGTGCCGGCTATTCGGCACGATATTTTCGGAACTAGGTCGGGGCAGTGCCTTCGGTCTCGGGCAAATGCTTGATGGCTTCGTGCTGATGATCCTGTATCTTGGTCTTGTACTTGATGACCTGGCGGTCCAGCTTGTCAATTAAGGCATCGATCGCCGCATACAGATCATGCGCAATGCTCTCAACGTGAATATCCTTGCCACGCAGCCGCAAGTTGATTTCGGCTTTCTGGCGCTTCTCTTTTTCCGGGAGCTTATCGACGGTCAGGATGACCGCAATATCAATGACATGATCGAAGTGGCGTTTGATGCGTTCCAGCTTGCCTTGCACATATTCACGGATGGCAGGTGTCAATTCGAGGTGATGTCCACTGATGGTGAGATTCATACAGCGCTCCTTAGATTTGGGTCGCTGGAGGTTCAAACGCGCTCGCTCTTTATTTCAAGCCCGCTGCGCCGGAACACAGCAACGTAAAACACAACACTACAATAAAACTTACAAGGACTTGCGCAGATTGACTGGAGGGATTTTTAAGGCTTCCCGGTATTTTGCGACGGTTCTGCGTGCAACCACCATGCCTTGTTCTCCCAACATGTCTGCTATCTTGCTATCAGAGAATGGAATCTTGGGATCTTCAGCTCCTATCAATTGTTTGATCAGTGCCCGTATCGCGGTCGAAGAAGCTTCGCCCCCTGCTTCAGTAGCGACATGGCTACCGAAAAAATACTTTAGTTCAAACATACCATGCGGGGTCAGCATGTATTTCTGTGTTGTCACACGTGAAATAGTACTCTCGTGTAAACCTAGTGTATCAGCTATTTCGCGCAAGACAAGGGGTCGCATGGCTACTGCGCCGTGCGAGAAAAAGTTGCGCTGGCGTTCGACGATTGCTTGTGCAACGCGCAAAATTGTATCGAAGCGCTGGCGCATATTCTTGATCAGCCATTTGGCTTCCTGGAGCTGCGAAGTAAGCGATCCCTCACCTTTGCTTTGTTTCAAAATATTCGCGTACAGCGCATTGACCCGCAGGCGCGGCATCACATCATGATTGAGCATGACTTGCCAGTCGTTCTTGGTGCGCTTGACCACCACGTCCGGCACCACGTAGTCGGACGTGGCGGAGGCATACAGCGCGCCCGGATGCGGATTGCATTGCTTGATGACCGCCTGCGCTTCGCGCAAGTCTTCATCGTCGCAGTCCAGGGCTTTCTTGAGCTTGTTGAAGTCACGCTGAGCGAACAGGCTCAGATGATTTTCGACAATCGCAAGCGCCATGCGCCGCGTCACCATCGCCAATTTCGGCATGCGCTTGATTTGCAGCGCAAGGCATTCCGATGCATTGCGCGCACCGACGCCGGCAGGTTCGAAACTTTGCAACAGATTCAGTGCGATGGAAAGCTCGATGATGTCGATTTCCAATTCTTCCGGAAGGCGCGCATGGATTTCCCCCAGCGATTCTTCCAGGTAGCCATTTTCATCCAGCGCATCGATGATCAATTCGAGCAGGGCGCGATCACGCAGTTGGCTCACCGTGACACGCATCTGCTCCAGCAGATGTTCGCGCAGCGTGGTTTCATGCGCTTCCAGCTGCGGCCGGGCGTCGTCATCTTCCGGCGCCTTCGAAGTGCGGGCGACGTCGTCGAAGCTCCAGTCAGTTTCGGCAGGGGCATCCGAAGAATTATCGGGGCCGTCGAAGCTGCTCTCCGCATCTCCTGCAGGCGAAGAACTGGCTTCTTCGCTGGCGCCTTCCGGCGCTGCTCCGGCTGCGCCGATCGCACCATCGGCCAGCAAGCGCACCGAGTGATCGAGCGGATCGTCGACGCGCTCCAGCATGGGGTTGTCGGCCAGGATTTGTTCCAGCTCTTGATGCAGTTCAAGCGTCGACAACTGCAGCAGGCGGATCGATTGCTGCAACTGGGGGGTGAGCGCCAGGTGTTGCGAAGTGCGGAGTTGGAGAGATTGCTTCATTTTCTATGCCCGGTTCACATCCGGAAATGTTCACCCAAATACACGCGGCGTACCGATTCATTGGCAATGATGTCGTCTGGGCTGCCGCTGGCCAGCACCGTGCCCTGATTGATGATGTAGGCGCGGTCGCAAATGCCCAGGGTCTCCCGTACATTATGGTCCGTGATGAGCACGCCGATACCGCGCTCTTTCAGGAAACGCACAATGCGTTGGATCTCGATCACTGCTATTGGATCGACGCCGGCAAACGGTTCGTCGAGCAGGACGAAGCGCGGCCGGGTCGCCAGCGCGCGCGCGATTTCCACGCGCCGCCGCTCGCCGCCAGAGAGCGAGAGCGCCTGATTTTCGCGCAGCTTCTCGATTTGCAATTCGGCCAGCAAGATATTCAGGCGCTCCTCGATCGCAGGGCGCGACAAGGGTTTGCCATCCTTGTGCTGCAATTCCAGCACGGCACGGATATTATCCTCGACCGTCAGCTTGCGGAAAACCGACGCTTCCTGCGGCAAGTAAGACAGCCCCAGCGTGGCGCGCCGATGGATGGGCATGTGTGAAATGGCGACGCCGTTCAAATTGATTTCGCCGGCATCCGAGGGCACCAGTCCGACGATCATGTAGAACGATGTGGTCTTGCCCGCGCCGTTCGGTCCAAGCAAGCCGACCACCTCGCCGCTTTCCACTTGCAACGATACGTCGCGCACCACCTGGCGCGCACCATAGCTTTTTTGCAGGCCTTTAACGGTCAAGGTACTGGCCATCATTTTCCCTTGGCTTCGTTACGGGGCTGAATGACGACGTGAATACGACCGGCACCGGGTTTGTCGCCGGAGGCAGTGTTGTTCACTGTAAAAAATTCGGCGCGGCTATCGTAGGAGATGAGTTCGCCCTCCGCTTCATCGGTCGGCTTGTCGCCTTCCAGCCGGCGCATTTTCGCCTTGTTGTACAGTTTCACCAACTCGGCCTTGCCGTCGTACACGATACGTTCGGCTTGTCCTTCGACCCATAGATTCGGCCCGCCGTCGCGCCTTTGGCGAAAGGTTGCTAGACCGTTAGGCGCCGCATACAAGGTGGCGAATTGATAGCCTGAAGGGTCTTGCGTCACTACCACTTTGGCCGCCTTCATGATCAGTGAACCGCGAGTCAGGATGACGTTGCCGCTAAAGGTATTGATCTGCTTGACGTCGTCATATGACATCTGGTCGGCTTCGACGTTGGTCGGTTTCTCGGAGTCAGCTTTCTCCGCATGCGCACCACCTGGCACGGCCAGGCTCAGAGCAAGCAAGGAGTAGAAAAAAAATTGTTTCATGACAGAGTCTCTAGGTGAGGCATTCTTTGGGTGCAAGCGGATTAATGTCCTGTCCGCGCAACGGGGGGATAAAAGCCGCGCACCTGGTGCGACAGTTGAAATTGGCGCGTCGCATTATTGAACAGCATTCCAACTCCGTTTAACCTGGATTCGCCGAGTTTGATGCGGACTTCCTTGTCTGTCCGCATGACGTCTTCATCCGGCAGCGTCAGCAGGTACTCGGTGTCGAGATGAAAGTGTTCCGCATTGGCCGAGGCTGGACGGTCCAGCTGCACATTCTGGTACATGTGAATCTTGTTGCTGGCATGTTCGATGAGGCCTCGTTCGGCGCGCATCGTCATCGGCGACTCCGGATTGCTGCGCGAGTTCATCACAGGCAACTGAACTTCATACATGTCGTTCTGCGGCAGGTGGGTAAGTCTTGTGCCTGTAACGTTGTAGTTCGGTTGGCCTGTTTTTGACATGCGGGCAAAGACGAATTTTTCCACGTAATAATCCGGTTCGGCGCGGGGGGCTACAGGGGCGTTGACATCGATGCCGCGCCGCATGACTTCAAGCACCCAGAAACTGCCGAGCGCGAGCAGGGAAAAAAAGCCGACGATCACCGCCAGCCGAACGCGGTTGCCGGATGCTTTCCTCATGCCAGATACGGCGCGAGGGCCGCCTCGTAATTGCCCTGAGACCGCAAAATCAAATCGCAGATTTCACGCGCCGCACCGCGTCCGCCGGTGGCCTGCGTCACGTAATGCACGCGCGAGCGCACATCGGGATGGCCGTTCGGCACACTGGCGGCAAAGCCTACGCGCGACAGGATCGGCAAGTCGATTACATCATCGCCGATGAAGCCGCAGTCCGCGGCGCCGATACCGGTCTGCGCCAGCAATTGCTCGAAGGCCGTGCGCTTGTCGTGCACACCCTGATGCACATGGCCGATGCCCAGATCGGCAGCACGGCGCAGCACGATGGCCGAGTGCCGCGCGCTGATGATTGCCGCCGCTACGCCCGATTGCTGCAACATCTTGATACCATGGCCGTCGAGTACATTGAAAGTCTTGATCACTTCGCCGTCCGGTCCGAAGTGAAGGCTGCCGTCGGTCAGGATGCCGTCGACATCGAAAATCATCAGCTTGAGCCGGGCTGCCCGGGCAATCGCACTGGTGTCCATCAAATCACCTTGGCGCGGGTCAGATCATGGATGTGCAGCGCGCCGACCAACTTGCCATCACCATCGGCGACCAGCAACTGATTGATGCGGAATTGTTCCATCAGTTGCACGGCATCTACGGCCAACTGGTCCGGGCCTACGGTGCGCGGCGGCACATGCATCACTTCGGCAATCGATAGTTTGCTGAAGTCCTGGCCGTTTTCGATCAGGCGCCGCAAGTCGCCGTCCGTGAAGACGCCGATGGCGTGGAACGCATCGTCGACGATTGCGGTCATCGCCATGCCTTTTTTCGTGATTTCCAGCAAGGCCGAGGAAAGCGAGACTTGCCTGGTGACAGCCGGGATCGCATCGCCGCTGCGCATCACATCGCGCACATGGGTCAGCAGCCGGCGTCCGAGCGCGCCGCCGGGATGTGAACGGGCAAAATCCTCTTCGCCGAATCCGCGTGCGTCAAGCAGGGCAACGGCCAGCGCATCGCCCAGCGCCAGCACCGCAGTTGTGCTCGCGGTCGGCGCCAGGTTCAAGGGACAGGCTTCCTTGTCGACGCTGACATTTAGGTGGACATTTGCCAGGCGCGCCAGGCTGGATGCCTCATTCCCGGTCATCGCGATCAGCTTCGCGCCCATGCGCTTGACGATCGGCACGATCGACATCAGCTCGGCTGCTTCGCCGGAATTGGAAATGGCGACGAAGGCATCGTTTTCTGTCACCATGCCGAGGTCGCCGTGCGCCGCCTCGGCAGGATGGACGAATAACGCAGGGGTGCCGGTCGAGGCCAGAGTGGACGCGATCTTGCGCGCAATATGACCTGATTTGCCTATGCCTGACACGACGACTCGGCCCGTGCAGTTCAGCAGCAGATCAACCGCTTGCGCGAAACTGTCGGCAGGATCGTCGGATAGCCGACGCTGCAGTGCCAGAATCGCATCGGCTTCGATTTGCAGGGTTTCGCGCGCAAGTTTCAGCGCGCGGCGCGCACTTTCGGCGCCAAAAGCTTCCGACAGGGTTTTTGCATGGGGTACACTCATGCCCAAAGTATAAACGAATTCGCAAAGCAAAAAACCTGCCAGACATAACAAAATATTGTTCGGACAAAAGGCCGCATAAATATCAATGTTCTCCGCTCTTGAACTTACCCTTCTATTGCTCGCCGGCGCAGTGCTCGGCGTGGTTGCGTTTCGCATGCTGCATTTGCCGCCGATGCTGGGTTACCTGGTGGTGGGCATTCTGATCGGGCCGCATGCTCTCGGCTGGGCCGAAGACAATGAAGCAACCCACACGCTGGCCGAATTCGGCGTGGTGTTCCTGATGTTTTCGATCGGGCTCGAATTCTCCCTGCCCAAATTGTCGTCGATGCGGCGCACCGTATTCGGTCTGGGCATGGCGCAAGTCCTTTTGACCACGGTCGCGACAATGGTTTTCGGATGGCTTACTGCTTATTTTCTGCCGCAATTGGCCAACATCAGCTGGCAAGCCGCGTTTGCCCTCGGCGGCGCGCTGGCGATGTCGTCCACCGCCATCGTGTCGAAGATATTGACTGAGCGCATGGAACTCGAAAGCGAGCATGGGCGCCGCATCATCAGCATCTTGTTGTTCCAGGACTTGGCCCTGGTGCCGCTGTTGATCCTGGTTCCGGCACTGGCAAAAAATACCGGCGACCTGGCGGCCACCTTGGCTTGGGCCGCGCTCAAGGCAATCTTCGTGCTGGTGCTGCTGCTGGTCATGGGGCAAAAGCTGATGCGCGGCTGGTTCAGTATCGTCGTCAAGCGCCGTTCGCAGGAGTTGTTCATGCTCAATCTCTTGCTGATTACATTGGGCGCGGCCTGGATCACCGAACGCGCAGGATTGTCTCTTGCGCTGGGCGCTTTCGTGGCCGGCATGCTGATTTCCGAGACCGAATACAAGCACCAGGTGGAGGAAGACATCAAGCCGTTTCGCGACGTGCTGCTGGGCTTGTTTTTCATTACCATCGGCATGTTATTGAACGTGCGCCTGGTGCTGGAAAACTGGTGGCTGGTCTTGCTGTTGCTGATTGGACCGGTGATGTTGAAATTCGGCTTGATCGCCTTGCTGGCCAAGTTGTTCGGCGCCACCAGCGGCGTGGCCTTGCGTACCGGCCTGGCGCTGGCACAAGCGGGTGAATTCGGTTTCGTATTGCTGAATCAGGCCGGCGGCTTGCAATTGATGGACCCGCTCATCATTCAATTGATTTTGGCATCGATGGTACTGTCGATGTTGATTGCTCCCCTGATCCTGGCCAAGTCCGATGCCATTGTGATGAAGCTGTCTTCCAACGAATGGATGATGCAGTCGTTGGCCTTGACGCAAATCGCGACCCGCACCATGGCCACCAAAAAGCATGTGATCATCGCCGGCTTCGGCCGCACCGGACAAAGCCTGGCCAGGTTGCTGGAAGAAGAAAAGATTGCCTACTATGCGCTTGACCTTGACCCCGATCGGGTGCGCGAAGCGCAGGCGGCCGGCGCTCATGTGTCCTATGGCGATGCGGCCCGGCGCGAGAGCCTGGTGGCGGCCGGCATCCATCGTGCAGCCGCACTGGTGGTGACTTATGCCAGTACGCCCTCGGCTCTGAAGGTCCTGCATTTCGCGCATGAATTGACACCGGCTCTGCCTGTCATCGTGCGCAGCCACGACGATACAGACCTGGATAAGCTGCGTGCTGCCGGCGCTGCCGAAGTGGTTCCGGAAGCGATCGAAGGCAGCCTGATGCTGGCTTCGCATGCGTTGGTCATGCTGGGCGTGCCTTTGCGGCGTGTGGTGCATCGGGTGCAGGCGGCGCGTGATGAGCGCTATGCTTCGCTGCGCGGCTATTTTCATGGCGCCTCCGACGCGTCCGATGATGACGAACATTTGCATGTGCGCTTGCATTCGGTTGCACTCGCCGAGGACGCCAAAGCTGTCGGCAAATCACTCTCCAGCCTGAATCTGGTGGAAGAAGGTGCGGAAGTGACCGCAGTGCGGCGCGGCAAGAGCCGTATCGAGGTGACGCCGGAAACGGTCTTGCAGAGCGGTGATATTGTCGTGTTACGCGGCACCACCGAAGGTGTGGCACGCGCGGAAGCGCACTTGTTGAAATAAAAGCATGGGAAGCAGTCATGGAAGTTTTTGAACGTATCCTCGGCATCATCCTTCCCGTGTTCATCATTATCGGCGTCGGCTATGTCTATGCCCGCATCCGCGGCGAAGCGGTGAAGTCCGACATGGGGGCGGTCAATCGCGTCAGCATGGAAGCCCTGTGCCCGCTGCTGGTGTTTACCGCATTGGCCGGCAAGGATTTCGATCTTGCGCATAACGGCACGCTGATCCTGGCCGGGGTGCTGATTTCGCTCGGTTCGGGTTTGCTGGCGTGGCCGTTGGCCCGATTGCTTGGCTATGACGTGCGCAGTTTCGTGCCGCCAATGATGTACAACAACTGCGGCAATATGGGACTGCCGCTGGCGGTGCTGGCTTTCGGCACGGCCGGCTTGCCGGCGGCGGTTGCCTTGTTCATGGCGTGCAACCTCGTGTATTTTTCGGCCGGCATCAAGATCATCGAAATCGGCCGCACTGGCGCCCACAGCTCGCCGTTTAAATTCCTGGCCAGCCCGATGATGATCGCGATGATGCTCGGCATGGCGTTTTCGCTGCTGCATATTTCCTTGCCGGCACCTTTGTTCAATGCTTTGAAGATGCTGGGTGAAGCTTGCATCCCGGTCATGCTGTTCGCGCTCGGCGTGCGCATGATGGATGTCAGTTTCAAGAGCTGGCACATCGGCCTGGTCGGTGCGATCTGCTGTCCGGTTGGCGGATTGCTGGTGGCTTGGCTATTGGATGGCGTGTTGAGCTTGACAGCCGCGCAGCGCGGCCAGATGTATTTGTTCGCTGCATTGCCGCCGGCGGTTTTTTGCTTCATGGTGGCGGAACAATACAAACAGGAGCCGGACAAGGTGGCGTCGATTGTCCTGCTTGGGAATCTTGCTGCGTTGGTGTTTGTGCCCGCAGGGTTGTGGATGGGTTTGCGTTGAGCCTTTGGCGGCTTTCAGGTAGTCGGCAATCGTTCAAACGTGTCGGACTTCACCAGCGCATCATCGACATCATGGACATCGAGCGCACTCACGCGCGCGCCCGGCGGACCGCGCCGCGCCCAATCAATGATCTTCTGTAATGCTGCGGCATCGCCGGCGACGATTGCCTCGACCGAGCCGTCAAGACGATTGCGCACCCAGCCGGCAAGCTGCAGAGCACGCGCCTGGCGGGAAAAGGCAACGCGATAACCGACACCTTGGACAATGCCTTCGATGCGCAAGTGCTTGGCCATTTTCCCTCCTTGTCACTTCTTTTTCAGCAGCGGTGCGAGATATTTTCCGGTGAAGCTGACCGGATTTTTTGCCACTTGTTCCGGCGTCCCGGTCGCGATGATCTGGCCGCCGCCGGCGCCGCCTTCGGGGCCGAGATCGATCAGCCAGTCGGCCGTTTTGATCACGTCCAGATTGTGTTCGATGATGACCACCGTGTTGCCCTGGTCGCGCAAGCGATGGATCACTTTCAGCAGCAAATCGATGTCGTGGAAATGCAAGCCGGTGGTAGGTTCATCCAGGATGTAAAGTGTGCGACCGGTATCGCGTTTCGATAATTCCAGCGAAAGTTTGACCCGTTGCGCCTCGCCGCCGGAGAGGGTGGTGGCGCTCTGGCCGAGCCGGATATAGCCGAGGCCGACGTCGAGCAGCGTCTGCAATTTGCGGGCGATTACCGGCACCGGCTTGAAAAACTCGTGCGCCTCTTCGACCGTCATCTCCAGCACTTCGGTGATGTTCTTGCCCTTGTATTGGACCTCCAGGGTCTCGCGGTTGTAGCGCTTGCCGTGGCACACGTCGCAGGGCACATACACGTCGGGCAGAAAGTGCATCTCCACCTTGATCACGCCGTCGCCCTGACAGGCTTCGCAGCGGCCGCCCTTGACGTTGAAAGAGAAGCGGCCCGCGGAATAGCCACGTTCCTTCGCCGCAGGCACGGTCGAAAACAGATCGCGGATCGGCGTGAACAAGCCTGTATAGGTCGCCGGGTTGGAACGCGGCGTGCGGCCGATCGGCGCCTGGTCGACCGAGATCACCTTATCGAAATGCTCCATGCCGCTGACGCTCTCATGCGCAGCCGGCTCGGTTTGCGAGCCATACAAATGCCTGGACATTGCGTGATACAGCGTGTCGTTGACGATGGTCGATTTGCCCGAACCGGAGACGCCGGTGACGCAGGTCAGCAAACCCACCGGCAGATTCAGCGTGACGTTTTTCAGGTTGTTGCCGGTGGCGCCCGTGATCGTCAATTGCTTGGCCGGATCAGCCGCCGTGCGCTTCTTGGGCACCGAGATTTCGAGCGAGCCGTTCAGGTATTGCGCGGTCAGCGATTGCTTGTTTTTCAAAATGTCCTTGAGCGCGCCTTGCGCGATGACGTCGCCTCCGTGCACGCCTGCGCCAAGGCCCATGTCGACCACGTAATCGGCGCAGCGGATCGCATCTTCATCGTGCTCGACCACCAGCACGCTGTTGCCGATGTCGCGCAAATGCTTGAGCGTGGCGATCAGGCGGTCATTGTCGCGCTGGTGCAAGCCGATTGACGGCTCATCCAATACATACATCACGCCGGTCAGGCCGCTGCCGATTTGCGATGCCAGCCGGATGCGTTGCGCCTCGCCGCCGGACAGGGTATCGGCGCTGCGTTCCAGCGACAGGTAATCGAGGCCGACATTGTTGAGAAACTTCAGGCGCGACACGATTTCCTTGACGATGCGGTCGGCGATGTCCCTTTTCGCACCGGAGAGTTTGAGCGTCTCGAAAAACGCCAGCGTCTCGCGCAAGGGGGTTGCCGCCACTTCATAAATTGCGCGCTCCTGCGTTCCGGTACCGACCTTGACGAAACGCGCCTCGATGCGCAGCCGGTTGCCTTCGCAGGATGGGCATTGTTTTTTATTGATGAACTTGGCCAGCTCTTCCTTGACCGCCATCGAATCGGTTTCGCGGTAGCGCCGCTGCAGGTTGGTGACCACGCCTTCAAACGTGTGCTCGCGGATGACCGCGCGGCCGCGCTCGTTGATGTAAGTGAAGGGAATGTTTTGCTTGCCGGAACCGTACAGCACGATCTGTTGCGCCTTGTCCGACAACTTTTCAAACGGCGTGTCGAGATCGAAATCATAGAAGGCCGCCAGGTTTGACAGCATCTGGAAATAGAACTGGTTGCGCCGGTCCCAGCCCTTGACCGCGCCGCTGGCCAGCGACAGATTGGGGAAGGCGACGATGCGCTTCGGGTCGAAAAATTCGATATGGCCGAGGCCGTCGCATTCCGGGCAGGCGCCCATCGGATTATTGAACGAGAACAGTCGCGGTTCCAGTTCTTGCAGCGCATAGCCGCAGATCGGGCAGGCGAATTTATTGGAATACAGGTGCTCCTTGTCGCTATCCATCTCCAGCACCAGCGCGCGGCCCTCCGCCAGGCGCAGCGCGGTTTCGAAACTCTCCGCCAGGCGCTGCTTCATGTCGGCTTTGACCTTGACCCGGTCGATTACGACATCGATGGTGTGCTTCTCTGTTTTCTTCAGCTTCGGCAGCGAATCGGCCTCGACGATTTTTGCCGCGGCGGTGCCGCTCTGCACCCGAAAGCGCACGAAACCTTGCGCCTGCATCTGCTCGAACAAATCGGCGTGCTCGCCTTTACGGTTGGCTACCACCGGCGCCAGGATCATCAGCTTGGTGTCTTCGGGCATGGACAATACGGCATCGACCATCTGCGACACCGATTGCGCCGCCAGCGGGTTTTCCGGATGGTCGGGGCAGTAGGGGGTGCCGACGCGCGCATACAAGAGGCGCAGATAGTCATGGATTTCGGTGACGGTGCCGACCGTCGAACGCGGGTTGTGCGAAGTGGCCTTCTGCTCGATCGAGATGGCCGGCGACAGGCCTTCAATCAAATCGACATCCGGTTTTTCCATCAATTGCAGGAACTGGCGCGCATACGACGACAGCGATTCGACGTAGCGCCGTTGTCCTTCCGCATACAAGGTGTCGAAGGCCAGCGAGGATTTGCCGGAACCGGACAGGCCGGTGATGACGATCAGCTTGTTGCGCGGCAGGTCCAGATTGATGTTTTTGAGGTTGTGCGTGCGCGCACCCCGGATACGGATTTCTTCCATGGACAGCTTTCTGCGGTGAGACGGGTCAACCTGATACTATAACGGGTTTTGAAGCCTGCCGTGACGCCACCGTTTCCGGCCAGATTGACCGCCATGCCTTCCGAATCCCCCATCGCCTCCAGCGTTCCCGGCGACCGCATGTCGCGCACCGAAATCCGCGCCAGCGTCTCGCTGGCCTCGATTTTCGCGCTGCGCATGCTGGGCTTGTTCCTGATTCTGCCCGTATTCGCGGTGTACGCGAAAACCCTTCCGGGCGGCGACAGTCCAATGCTGGTAGGTTTGGCCATGGGGATTTTCGGGCTGATGCAAGCGTTCGGGCAAATTCCCTGGGGGATGGCGTCCGATCGATACGGGCGCCGGCGCATCATCGTGACCGGCTTGCTGCTGTTTGCGCTTGGATCGGTTATTTCAATGGGGGCGACCAATATTGTCTGGATGATCATGGGGCGTACGGTGCAAGGCGCCGGTGCCATTTCGGCCGCGATTACCGCTTATATTGCCGACACCACCCGCGAGCAGCATCGGACCAAGGCGATGGCGATGGTTGGCGGCTCGATCGGCCTTACCTTCGCCGGTTCGCTGGTGGCTGCTCCGCTTTTGTTCACCGCGATCGGCATGTCCGGGATTTTCGCCCTGATCGGCATCTCCTCCATGTGTGCGATCCTGCTGGTCTTGTTCGTGGTGCCGGCCGCCCCTGCGCGCGTCCCGGAGCGGGTGCCATTGAGTGCGGTTTTGAAGAATGCCGAACTGATGCGGCTCAATTACGGCGTATTCACCCTGCACCTGACACTGATGGCCATTTTCATGGTGGTGCCTTCGGTGCTGGTCCAATATTCCGGCCTGCCCGTGGGCCAGCATTGGAAAGTCTACCTCCCGGTCGTGCTGGCATCCTTCGCCTTGATGCTGCCGCCGATCTTTGTCGGCGAAAAGCACGGAAAGATCAAGCAGGTCTTTACCTCCGCGATCCTGCTTCTGCTCGCCGTTCAAATCGGTCTTTGGCTGTTGCTCTCGCAAGCGACTTCGCACTGGTTGGTTCTGGTGCTCTTGCTGCTGGCGTTCTTTACTGCTTTCAATATTCTCGAAGCCAGCCAGCCTTCCCTGGTCTCGCGTATCGCGCCGCCGGCCGCGAAAGGCGCGGCGCTTGGCGTATACAACACGCTGCAGTCGCTTGGGGTATTTTGCGGCAGTCTTCTGGGCGGCTGGCTGGTGCAGCACGCCGGCCCCTCATCCGTATTTGTTCTGGCGGCAGTGCTCACTGTTGTCTGGCTTATAATTGCGTCAAGTATGAAAAATCTACCGCGCCGGGGCCCAGTGCAGCCCGTCGCAGCTTAACAGGAGAAACGAATGGCATCAGTCAATAAAGTGATCATCGTCGGCAATCTTGGCCGCGATCCCGAAACCCGTTATATGCCGAGCGGCGACGCCATGACGACCATTGCGGTGGCCACCACCGATAGCTGGAAAGACAAGAACAGCGGCGAAAAGAAAGAACAGACCGAATGGCATCGCATCACCTTCTTCGGCAAGCTGGCCGAAATCGCCGGACAATATCTCAAGAAAGGTTCGCAAGTCTACGTTGAAGGCAGTCTGCGCACACGCAAGTACACCGACAAGGACGGCATCGAAAAATACGCGACCGATATCCGCGCCGACACCATGCAAATGCTGGGCAGCCGTCAAAGCGCGGGCGGCGGGGCACAGATGGATGACGGCTACGGCAGCGCGCCCCCGCCGCGGCAGCCTGCGAGCAGCGCACCGCGTCCGGCACCAAGACCGGCATCCAATTTCAACGATATGGATGACGATATTCCATTCTGATGTAAAGCATTTGTGTTGCAACTTGATGCCGGCAATTCAACGGGACCGGCTCCCGTTGAATTGCCGGCTCTTTCTTTTTTGATTTCACTTTTTTGCGCGTGGCTGGACTAATATCCCGTGATCATTACTCCCTCCCATGCCCGCTTTGCCAAGCCGCAGTTGTCGGCGCGCCGCCACATCATTCATTTTGCGCACGCTACAGAGGAGAAGTTTTCCTTTTATTCCTGCTAAATATTGTTAATATTACTGTTCGGCAAGTTGTCGAGCAACGCGCCGTGCTTGTCCACGAAAACAGTTTAGCGGCTGCTTAGGCGACCCATGATGAATCAGCGGGAACCCCAAGCAATGCATCATGCATAATCCAGACACCAGCTTAACCGTACTTTCCGAAAGCGGGGGACCGCCGGCTGCGGCCGCCCAAGACCAATTCGATAGTCTTTTGGAAGCCGTCGGGGATGCCGTATTCCGGCTCAACAGCAAGGGCGAGATTCTCTACGCCAGCAAGCGTGCGATCGCGATGATCAGTCCCGGCGGCAACCTGACCGGCTTGCTGATGGCGGATCTGGTGCTGCTGGCGGACCGTCTTGTGGTCGGCTTGGCGATCGCCCAGGCAATTGAATCGAATCAGCCCCGCCGGGTTAATGTACGGATGAACGCAATAGGTGCCGCGCTCTGGTTCGAATTGCAGATGACCGTCTATTCGGCGGTGCCCGATGCGATCGAACTGCTGGCGGTAGGGCGCGATATCAGCGGCCAGCAAGCGACCGAAGAACGGCTGCGCCATATGGCCAATCACGACACGCTGACCGGTTTGCCGAACCGCTCGTTGCTATCGGACCGGATTCGCATGGCGATTGCCAATTCGCGCCGCACCGGCAAGGGTTTTTCGGTAGTGGCACTGGATCTCGACGGCTTTAAGAAAGTCAACGATGCGCTCGGTCATCCGGTCGGCGACGCACTGCTGCAGATCGCGGGGGAACGTTTGAATGCGACCTTGCGCGATGTCGACACCCTGGCGCGGGTGGGCGGCGATGAATTCGTCGCGGTGCTGCCCGGGGCGGTGGAAGAGAGCGAGATCCAGATGATTGCGCGCCGCATGATTGCCGCGACCCAACTGCCGATCGAGTTGCATGGACACCTCCTGTACGTCAGCACCTCTATCGGTGCCGCGATTTACCCGGAGCACGGCGACAGCGAGGTCAAATTGCTGGCGCACGCCGATACGGCGATGTATCGCGCCAAGGAAACCGGCAAGGCGCGCTGCGTGATCTACAGTCCGCAGAAGTTCAGCATGCCGGAGCATGACGTGTCGATGGAAGCGGCGATGTTCGAAGCGGTCCGGAATGGCGAATTCCTGTTGCACTATCAACCGATCTTCGATGCCCGTACACGCCAGGTCATGGGCTTCGAGGCACTGATGCGCTGGGTGCGGCCGGAGTCGGGCATGGTGGCGCCGGTCCAGTTCATCCCGATGGCCGAGGGCAATGGCTTGATCAATTTGCTGGGCGGCTGGGCGCTCAAGGCCGCATGCGTGCAAATCAGGCATTTCGAGGAAGCTGCAGGACGTCCCTTGTATGTGTCGGTCAACGTCAGTCCGCGGCAGTTCAGAAACGATCAGTTTCTCGATGTCATGGACGACGCGATCAGGCTCTCCGGGATACAAGGCACGCAACTGCTGCTGGAAATCACCGAGGGCATCCTGATGTCGGACCCGGAGCATGCCGAGGCGCTGCTCACGGCGATCGCCGCGCGCGACGTGCGCGTGGCAATCGACGATTTCGGCACCGGCTATTCTTCTCTTGCTTACCTGAAGCGCTTTCCGATCGATACCCTGAAGATCGACCGCGCCTTCATCAAGGATTTGCCGGAATCGATCAAGGATGTCGCGATCTGCAATGTCGTGCTGAGTTTGGCCAGCCATCTGAATTTGCTGACGGTTGCGGAAGGGGTGGAAAATGAAGATCAACTGCAATTCCTGGCTACCCAGGGTTGTGATTTGATTCAAGGGTTTTACACCGGTCGGCCGCTGTTGCCTGAAGCGGCTATCGAGTTATTGAAGGCCGGTACGCCGATTGTGTTGGCGCCCGACTACGCAGTAGAAAAATCCACGCGATGACTATGGCTTCGATCCAGGCAGGCAATCCGGAAAAAACGCTCGACATGCTCTGGTCACGCGTCAGGCAGCGTGGCGATCTGCCGGGCTTTTCAAAAGTGATCAGCGCGATTCTGGGCGCCATGCGCGGCGAAGACGACCGCGAATTCAACATGACGAAAACCGTGTTGGCCGATCCGGCACTGACGCAAAAAGTGTTGCGGCTGGCGAATAGCGCGATGTACTCGGTTTTCGGACAAAACATCAACACGGTGTCGAAGGCGGTCATCGTGTTGGGCACTGAATCGATCGGCCATCTTGCTCTCGGCCTGAAGCTGATTGACGGCTTGTCCGGCGCGGCTGCCGGCTCCAGCGGCACGCGCGGCGAGATGGAAAGGGCCGTGCTATCCGGCCATATCGCGCGCCAGGTCGCATCCGCAGCGAGTACCCGCGATGCCGAAGAGGCGGTGGTTTGCGCAATGCTGCATTCTCTGGGCCGCATGATGGTAATGTTTTATCTAGGCGACCATTGGGCGCTGCTGCAAACGCGCTGCGCATCGGGGCAGAGCGAGGCCGAGGCGGCGCGCGACATATTGGGAATGGGCTTGGATGAGATCGGGCGTCTGATCGCGCGCCAATGGGGCTTGCCGGCCGGCTTGATCAATAGCCTGCAGGAGATTCCGCCGAATCGGGGCGGCGAGCCGCTGGACCATGGCGAATGGCTGGCTGCGATTTCGACCCTGTCGACGCGCTGCGCGGTTGTGCTGCATGCCGATCCTGAGGGCGGCAGCGCGGCGATCGAGCACATTGCCGACAGCTATGCCGAAATGCTCGGGGTGGAATTATCTCAAGTGCTGGCCGCGGTCGATGCGGCGCAAATCACCGCGGAAGAGGAGGCCGTGCTCATGCGCCCGGCCAAACCTGCCGTCGAGGCCGCCGTCGGCAACAAGGCATCGTCCGCGGGCAAACCCGACGATGCGGCGTTGATCCTAACCCGCGGCGTAGCCGACATGCGCGGTGCTTCCTACAATGTCAGCAGCGGGCAGTTGATCACGATGGCGCTGGAGACGGTTTACAAGGGACTCGGTTTGAGTCGGGCCATCGTCTTCTTGCATAGCAATGAGGTGGGCAAGTACATCGCGCGGATGTGCTTCGGCGACCATGTCCAGGAAACGATGTCGCGCCTGGTTTTCGATGACGCTTATCAGCCCGATGTATTCCATGCGGCGCTGGCGAACGACAAGATGATTTTCGTCGAGAATGCCCGCACCCCCGCCTTCGTCAACAAATTGCCGCGCTGGTGGAAAGAAGCACTGCCGACTGCGCGCAGCTTCATGGTCTTGCCCTTGACGGCAAACGCGCGGCCGGCCGGTTTCATCTATGGCGATTGGGATGAGAGCTTGCCTGCAGCCAAAATCGAGCCGACTGAAATTCTGCCGCTCAATGAGTTGCGAGTGTTGGTCGTGCAGGCGGTGGAGCAGCGGCGACGCCGGGAGCCCAATTCCTCAGAGGCACTTTAGGCGAGGCGCCTTAGTCCGTTGTCTTCATCCCGTTCCAGCGCGGCGTCAACACATGTGCAACGGCGAACAGGTCCAGCACCCGTCCAACGGTATGGTCGACCATTTCGGCGATGGTTTGGGGGCGGTGGTAGAAGCCGGGTAAAGGCGGATAGATGATGCCGCCCATCTCGGTGACGGCGGTCATGTTGCGCAGATGGGCCAGATTGAACGGGGTTTCGCGCACCATCAACAGGAGCCGGCGGCGTTCCTTCAAGGCCACGTCGGCGGCACGGGCAATCAGGTTGTCGGACAGACCGTGTGCGACCGAGGCCAGGGTTTTCATCGAGCAAGGTGCGATGATCATGCCTTCGGATTGGAAAGAGCCGCTGGCGACTGAAGCGCCGATATCACGTACGTTGTGCACCACGTCAGCCAGTGTCTCGACCTCCTTGCGGTTCATGTCGAGTTCCTGATGCAGGTTCAGCACGCCGGCATCGGATACCATCAAATGGGTTTCGATGCCAGGCGTGTCGCGCAACACCTGCAGCAAGCGCACGCCATACACGACGCCGGTGGCGCCGGTGATGGCCACGATCAACCGTTTCGGCACCAAGCTCAATTGGGTGGACGAATCCACCAGGGGATTCAAGTTATTCTTTCAATAACGCTTGCAACTCGCCGGATTCGAACATCTCATTCATGATGTCGGAGCCGCCGATGAATTCGCCCTTGATATAAAGCTGCGGAATGGTTGGCCAGTTGGAAAATTCCTTGATGCCTTGGCGCACTTCGGCATCCTCCAGAACATTGACGGTGACCATGTTTTCAACGCCGCTGGCTTTCAATAGCTGAACGGCGCGGCCGGAAAAGCCGCATTGCGGGAACTGGGCGGTTCCCTTCATAAATAATACGACCGGGTTTTGGGTCACGGTCTCTTTGATCCAGGTTTGTACGTCGCTCATGGCTGCCTCACTGTAAAAGATTGAGCCATTATAAGAAAAATGGCCGGGTCTTGCTAAGCACGCTTGAATAAAGACTTATAAACGATCCTTGTGTGCAAGAGCGGGCCATGCGCGCGACCGGCATCCCGGAAGGCGATTACGGACATGGCCCCTCCTGCAAAATGCGTTCGGATCGCTGTCCTTTATGACTTCAGCTTGGCAAAAGCCGCGGCCATCGCGCTATTCGCCGCTTCAGGCTGACGCGCTTGCTGGTGTTGTGCCAGCCGTTTCGCATCGTTGCGGTCGCCGCGCTGTTCCGGACGGGAACCCGGTGCTGGCGGCGTATCCGACAGGCGCATGGTCAAGGCGATGCGCTTGCGTTTTTCGTCGACTTCCAGCACCTTGACCTTGACCACCTGGCCGGCCTTGACGACGGTATGCGGATCCTTGACGAAGTTATTCGACAAGGCCGAAATGTGCACCAGGCCATCCTGATGCACGCCGATATCGACGAAGGCGCCGAAGGCGGCAACATTGGTCACCACGCCTTCCAGGATCATGTCCGGACGCAGGTCCTTGATCTCTTCGACCCCTTCCTTGAAGGTCGCGGTAGTGAATTCCGGACGCGGATCGCGGCCCGGTTTTTCCAGCTCCTTCAGGATGTCGGTAACGGTCGGCACACCGAATTTGTCGTCCGCGTACTTGGCCGGGTTGAGCGATTTCAGCAAGCGTTCGTCGCCGATCACGCCCTTCACATCCTTCTTGATGTCGGCCAGGATCTTCTCGACCAGCGGATACGATTCCGGATGCACTGCCGATGCATCGAGCGGATTCTCGCCGCCCATCACGCGCAAAAATCCCGCCGCCTGTTCGAAGGTCTTGTCCCCCAGACGCGGCACTGCTCGCAAGGCGGCGCGCGAGGTAAACATGCCTTTCATGTCGCGATAGCTGACGATGCTTTGCGCCACACTGTTATTGAGGCCCGAGACACGCGCCAGCAGAGGCGCGGAAGCGGTGTTTACATCGACCCCGACCGCATTCACACAATCCTCCACCACCGCGTCGAGCGAACGCGCCAATTGCGTCTGGCCGACATCGTGCTGGTACTGGCCGACGCCGATCGACTTCGGATCGATCTTCACCAGCTCGGCCAGCGGGTCTTGCAGGCGGCGGGCAATCGATACCGCGCCGCGCAGCGAGACGTCCAGTTCCGGCAGTTCCTTCGATGCGAATTCGGAAGCGGAATATACCGAGGCGCCGGCTTCCGACACCACGATCTTGGTCAGCTTCAGTTCCGGCCGCTGCTTGATCAAGTCTTGCGCCAGCTTGTCGGTTTCGCGCGAGGCGGTGCCGTTGCCGATCGAGATCAGGGAAACCTTGTGCTTTTCGGCCAGCAGAGCCAGCGTATGTAATGAACCATCCCAGTCATTGCGCGGTTGATGCGGATAAATCGTGGTGGTGTCGACCACCTTGCCGGTCGCGTCGACCACCGCCACCTTGACGCCGGTGCGCAGGCCGGGGTCCAGGCCCATGGTGGCGCGCGGTCCGGCCGGGGCAGCCAGCAACAACGCTTTCAGGTTGCGCGCGAAAACGTTGATGGCCTCGACTTCGGCCTTCTCGCGCAGTGTCGTCATCAGTTCGGTTTCCAGGTGCATGAAGACTTTCACGCGCCAGGCCCAGCGCACCGTATCGGCCAGCCATTTGTCAGCCGGACGGTTCTTGTTGCTGATGCCGAAGCGCGCGGCGATGCGGCCTTCGCAAGGGTTGTGCGGGGCATCCCATTTCGGCTTTTCTTCCTCGCTGTCGAGGCGCAGTGCCACTGTCAGGATTTCTTCACGCCGGCCGCGGAACAATGCCAGCGCACGGTGCGAGGGAATGGTGCCGATGGCTTCGGAATAATCGAAATAGTCGGCGAATTTTTCTCCGGCCTCTTGCTTGCCTTCAACCACTTTTGATTCCACCACGCCATGCTCGGTCAGGTATTCGCGCAATCCCTGCAGCAGCGTTGCATCTTCGGCAAAGCGCTCCATCAGGATTTGCCGGGCGCCGTCCAACGCCGCCTTCGCGTCAGGCACGCCGGGATTGTCGGCTGCCCCGTCGACCTTGAAGGCCGGCTTCAGGTATTTGGCCGCTTCTTCCTCCGGATTCAACATCGGGTCGGCCAGCAGCGCATCTGCCAGCGGCGTCAAGCCGGCTTCGGCGGCGATTTGCGCCTTGGTGCGGCGCTTTTGCTTGTAGGGCAGATAGAGGTCTTCCAGCCGCGTCTTGTCTTCGGCATGGGCGATGGCATCGAGCAAGGGCGGTGTCATCTTGCCTTGTTCCTCGATCGACGCGATGATCGCCGCGCGCCGGTCCTCCAGTTCGCGCAGGTAGCGCAGGCGTTCTTCCAGCAGGCGCAACTGCGCATCGTCCAGCCCGCCGGTTGCTTCCTTGCGGTAACGGGCAATGAAAGGCACTGTCGCCCCTTCGTCCAGCAAGGCGATGGCGGCGGCAACTTGTGCCGGTTTGGCAACGAGTTCTAGGGCGAGGCGTTGTTCGATGGATGGCAGCATGGTCGTGTAGAGATTGCGGGACGAAGTTCGGCGGATGCGTAGCCTGCGCGGCCCGCTCAGCCCCCAACGTATCGGAATGATGAAAACAAGCAGCAGATGATACGCAATCCATGTGAAACCGCCAGTCTTGACAGGACGGAAAAAAACGGCCCGGAAAGCGCTGTGCAGCGGCCTTTATTCCACGCAGGTTGATCCGCTGCAAAAAACAATCCCGCCGATCATGGATAATATTGCCGCTTCAGAGGTCATATTCCCGCTTCGCAAACAACTGAAAATCCATGCATTTGACATTAGGCGATATCCGTAAAGCTGTAGGAAGTACCGCATTCAGCCGCGGGCAGGAATATGCGGAAACGGACCGGGTCTTGCTCTTGGAGCAGAACGGCGACATGATCGAAAGCACGGTCATCGGCAGCGGGCGCAATATCTATTCGCAGGAAATCGGGCTTCTGGTCAAGAGTCGCCAACTGCATATCGAGGGCGATTGTTCCTGCCCGGTCGGCTATAACTGCAAGCATGTGGCGGCGGTCCTGATTGAATACGTACGTGCCCGCGAGTCGGCGGCCGCAGCGACGCTCCCGTCTGCAAAGGGCAAGCCCGCACCGCAAAAAGCCGCGCCTGAGCCGCTTTCCTTTGCCGCCAGCGCCTGGCTGCAACGTTTGGAAAGTGCGGTGACCGCCGCCCGCCCGCAAGCCGAGGAAGACCCTGTCCGCAAACCGCAAAAGGGAGCCAGCTATCGGCTGGTGTTCGTGTTGGCGCCGACCCACAACGGCAAGCACGCGACGCTCTCGATCTGCAAGGCGCGCCTGCGCGGCGACGGCGAGATCGCCGCCGCCGATCAGGTACGCGACCTGCACCGCTTGCTGTCGAATCCACCCGGTTATCTGCAACCCGGCGACGAAGATCTGATCCAGTTCTTCGGTGCGATGCAAGGCAGCGTGTATTACTACGATCCCTATACCGAACCGAGGGGAAAAATGGGGGCGCAGTTGCTGCGCGCGCTGCTCGACGAGAACAAGCTGTTGTGGGCAAATTCGCTGGCCGATTTGTCCCGAGGCTTGGTGCATACGCTGAAAGCCGCACCCGCCAGGCAGGCCGGCCTGGTCTGGCGCGAAATCAACAACAGCCTGCATCTGTCCTGGCAGTTCCAGCAGACGGCAGAGCATGCATCCGAATCCGAGCGCATCATCGATTACGTCTTGCCGACCAATCCGCCCTGGTATGTGGACAATCTGTCCTGCGGCGAATTAAACCTGCAGCAGGAAGAGGGCGCGGTCAGTGCGCAGACCTTGCTGGCACTGGTGACGCAAACGCCGCCGCTTGATCCACGTGACGCGGTTGGCGTATCGCAGCAGTTGCTGGCGCGCGGATTGGGCCAAATCATTCCGCTGCCGGCGCCATTGCGGGAAGTCGTGCTGCAGGATGTGGAGATCGAGATCAGCTTGATGCTTGGCAGCGTCGCGGCCGGCCCGGCTGACAGTCCGGATTGGCACGACTATGCGATGCTGGTGTTTTCCTACGACGGACTGGAAGTCACGGTGGACGGCTCGCCGTCGGGCGCCAAACCGATCCTCCGGCAAAGCGCCAAAGGCATTGAAAAAATCCTGCGCGATCGGTCGGCCGAAAGCAAGGCTTTCGATTTGTTGCGCAGCTTTGGGTTTGCTTTGCCGCCCCAGGACCATCCTGCCTTGCGCAAGCTGCAGGGAGCACTGGTCTTGCCGACACTTTCAGCTTGGCTGCAATTCGCCAAGGAGACTGTGCCGCAGCTGGAGCAGCAGGGTTGGCACATCAGGAAGGCCGAGGCTTATCGCTTCGACGTGGCCGAAGTCGAGGATTGGTACGCGGAGGTCGGCGAGGAAGCCGGCAGCGCATGGTTCGACCTTGAACTGGGCATCGTCGTGAACCAGGCGCGCGTCTCGCTGCTGCCAATGCTGGTGGAATTGATTCGCAGCGCGCCGCATGACTTCAACCCGGAGGTGCTGGCGCGGCATGCCGATAGCGATCAGCTTTTGGCAACCCTCCCGGACGGTGGGCGCGTCGCCTTGCCATGGGGACGTATCAGGCCGATTCTCAATACCTTGGGCGAACTCTATTTCAGCGACAAAAGCGGCGACAGTCTGCGCCTTTCAACCTTCGACGCCGCACGCTTGGCGGAACTTGCCGGCAGCACGCAACTACGCTGGCTGGGCGGCGAGCGCCTGCGCAGCATGGGCAAGAAATTAAGCGAATTCGGCGGCGTGAAAAAGGTTGCGCCGCCACGTGGCTTGCAGGCCACGCTGCGCGATTACCAGGCTGAAGGCTTGGCTTGGATGCAGTTCCTGCGTGAATACGATCTGGCCGGTATCCTGGCCGACGATATGGGGCTCGGCAAGACCATCCAGACTTTGGCCCACATCCTGATCGAAAAAGAAGTCGGTCGCCTGACCAAGCCCGCACTGGTGGTAGCGCCGACCAGCCTGATGGGCAACTGGCACGATGAAGCGATGCGCTTTGCGCCCGGCCTGCGCGTGCTCGTGCTGCAAGGCACGGATCGGCTGAAGCGTTTTGACGAGATCGAACAGTCCGACTTGGTACTGACCACTTACGCATTGCTGCCGCGCGATGAAGACAAACTGCGGGAGCATGCCTTTCACTTGCTGATCCTGGATGAGGCGCACTACATCAAGAATGCACGCTCCAAGGCGGCGCAAACCGCCGGCCTGCTGCGCGCGCGGCATCGTCTCTGCCTGACCGGCACGCCGCTGGAAAATCATCTGGGCGAGTTGTGGTCGCAATTTCATTTCCTGCTGCCGGGCTTGCTGGGTGATGAAAAAACCTTCAATGCCGAGTTCCGCGTGCCGATCGAAAAGCAGGGCAAGGACCTGCGCCGCGCATTGCTGGCGCGCCGCATCAAGCCTTTCCTGCTGCGCCGTACCAAGGACAAGGTAGCGAAGGAACTGCCGCCAAAAACCGAAATGGTGCGCGTCGTCGAATTGTCCGGCGCGCAGCGTGATTTGTATGAAACCGTGCGGCTCGCGATGGATAAAAAGGTGCGTGACGAAATCGCCAAGAAAGGCGTGGCGCGCAGCCAGATCGTCATCCTCGAAGCGCTGCTGAAATTGCGCCAGGTCTGCTGCGACCCCCGGCTGGTCAAATCGCGTACCGCAAAAAAGCTTGCGGCCTCTTCCGCCAAGCTGGACGAACTGATGGAGATGATTGAAGAGCTGTTGATGGAAGACCGGAAAATCCTGATTTTTTCACAGTTCACCGGCATGCTGACGTTGATCGAAGAAGAGCTGCAATCGCGCGGTATTGCCTATGCCTTGTTGACTGGGGATACCAAGAATCGCGCGGCAGTGGTGCGATCCTTCCAGCAGGGCGAAGTGCCGCTCTTCCTGATCAGCTTGAAAGCCGGCGGTGTCGGCCTCAACCTGACCGCTGCCGATACCGTGATCCACTATGACCCATGGTGGAATCCGGCGGCGGAAAACCAGGCTACCGATCGCGCCTGGCGCATCGGCCAGGACCGGCCGGTGTTCGTCTACAAGTTGATTGCGAAGGGGACGCTGGAGGAAAAGATCCAGGCTCTGCAGCAGAAAAAAGCGGATCTGGCGAACGCGATGCTGTCAGATGGGGCGGCGCAGAATTTGAAGATTACGCAAGAGGATTTGCAGGGGATTTTTGCGCCGCTGGAAGATTGAATTTTTCATTCGGCGGCGCCGGCTCTGCCACCCCGGCGTAGCGTGCGCCATGCGCACCACATGTCGCTTAGCTCACGTATGAATTCGTGCACACAGCGCACGTTGCCGATCCGCAGCATATTCTGCTGGCAGAAATATGGCTAAGTCCCCCTGACCCCGCCACTCACCCGCTCGATGCCGGCCAGATCCGTCCAGCTTCGCGCTTCGCCAAATCCGTGTACCGCAAGCATCTCGCGCACTGCCGCTGCTTGGTCATACCCATGCTCCATCAACAGCCAGCCGCCGGAGGGGAGATGGCCTGCCGCGCCTCCAATGATATTGCGATAGGCGCCCAATCCATCGCCGAAATCGGTCAATGCTTCCTGAGGTTCGAAACGCAAATCGCCCTGTGACAAGTGCGGGTCGTCATTGACGATATAGGGCGGGTTGGAGACGATGATGTCGAAGGTTTGCGTGCCGAGCGTGCGATACCAATCGCTCTGCAGGAAGTTGACCTGCACGCCATGCCGCGCAGCATTGCGGCGGGCAATCGCCAGCGCCGCTTCGCTGACGTCGAGAGCACAGGCTGAGACATCGGGGCGGGCGTGAGCAATGGCGACAACGATGGCGCCGGAGCCGGTACCCATGTCGAGCAAACGGCCATTGTGCGGCAAGCGTTCCAACGCCAGTTCAACCAGTAATTCTGTTTCCGGTCGCGGAATCAGCACGTCGGGCGTGACCTGAAACGGCAAGCCGTAGAACTCGCGTTCGCCCACGATATAGGCGATGGGTTCGCCTTTCAGGCGGCGCTGATATAGCGCGGACAAGTGCTGCGCTTGTTCCGAAGTCAATGCGTGTTCGGATTGCGTGATGAGCTGGACACGCGTGAACTGCAGCGCGTGGGCCAGCAGGATGCGGGTTTCCAGCGGATTGAGCGGCGAATGCTTGAGGAGCAAGGCGACGGTGTTGCCGGCGGCAATCGAGACCGGATGAGCGCAAGCGCCGGATGCGGTTGACATGGATGCCGCCTTATTGCTGATGCACCCGGCCGATCAACGGCTGCGCTTGAATACGACCAGCCCCAGCGCGATCGCAAATGCCGAGAACCACAGCAAGGACCACTGCGGAATCGACAAGCCGAGAATAGGGTCATACGGCGTGGTGCAAAAGCCGTTTGCGGTAAACAGAAAGGGAAGCAGCTTGGCGGTCAGGATGGTGTTGAGCGAAGTTTCCATCGGATCGATGCCGCATGAAACCGCCGGATGCGCCTGCACCCACAGGTGCCAGCTGGCGGCGCCGATGCCGCTCAGCGCGGCCAGCATGCCAAGGCCCGCGCCGGCCTTGCTCGCGGCGCGCGGCAGCGCAGCGGCGATCAGGCAAATCAGCGCAACCGCGGCAAACGCATAGCGCTGGATCACGCACCACGGACAAGGCTGCATATCCTTCACATGCTGCAGGTAGAGTCCGACGCCGAGCAGGGCAATCGAGGCAAAGGCAACGGCGAGTAAGACCAGTTTAGGATTTTTCATTTTTGGTTAAGGTATGTTGATGACCGATGATGGATTGAAGCCGCCTGATTTGGTTCCCGGCAGGCAATCGTTTCGCTTATGATCCTTCTCCGAGAGCCGCCAGCAATTCCGCCTGGTGCTCGGCCGCCAGTGCATTGGTCAATTCTTCCAGGTCGCCGTCCATGATGAAATCGAGCTTGTACAGCGTCAAATTGATGCGGTGATCGGTCATCCGGCCTTGCGGGAAGTTGTAGGTGCGGATGCGCTCGCTACGGTCGCCTGAGCCGATCAGCGACTTGCGGGTGGCGGCTTCCTTGGCCTGCTGCTCGCGCAGTTGACCGTCCTTGATGCGTGCCGCCAGCACCTTCATCGCCGAGGCCTTGTTCTTGTGCTGACTGCGGTCGTCCTGGCACTCGACCACGATGCCGGTCGGGATGTGAGTGATGCGCACCGCCGAGTCGGTTTTATTGATGTGCTGGCCGCCGGCGCCGGAAGCACGGAAGGTATCGATGCGCAAGTCGGCCGGATTGATGTCGACGTCGCCGACTTCATCGGCCTCGGGCATGATCGCCACGGTGCAGGCCGAAGTGTGGATGCGGCCTTGGGTTTCAGTGGCAGGCACGCGCTGTACGCGATGGCCGCCGGATTCGAATTTGAGCTTGGAATAGGCGCCGAAACCGACGATGCGCACGATCACTTCCTTGTAGCCGCCGATTTCGGAAGGGGATTCTGAAATCATCTCGACCTGCCAGCGATTACGTTCGGCGAAGCGGGTGTACATGCGCAGCAAATCCCCGGCGAATAGCGCGGCTTCATCGCCGCCGGTCCCGGCGCGGATTTCGAGGAAGATATTGCGTTCGTCGTTCGGGTCTTTCGGCAGCAGCATTTTTTGCAGGTCGATTTCGAGCTGCTCCATGCGCGCCTTGGCGCCGGCGATTTCGTCCTGCGCAAATTCCTTCATGTCCGGATCGGACAGCATTTCCTGCGCGGTTTGGACATCCTGGTCGGCCCCGGTGTACGCGCCGTACAGGGCGACCAGCGGGCCGAGCTCCGCATGTTCGCGCGTGAGCTTGCGGTAGTTGTCCATGTCGGACGTGGCATCTTCCTGCATCAGCAGGTTGTTCAGTTCTTCCAGCCGGTGGGTGAGCTGGTCGAGCTTGGTGAGCATGGATGGTTTCATCGTGATTCTGTAATCCTGGGTGAGCTGGACGGCTGGGCTTGTGGTCGGTGCAGCCGGTTCATGCGTGGCGCGGTCGCCGCGCCGGTACCGGGTGTGTGGCCAGCTAACGCTTGGTTCGGAATAATTGCGGCAGCAGCGCGGCCAGGCGCGCACGTTCGTCGCCTTGCGCATTGTGCAGCGCTTGTTGCGGGCCGTGCAGGAATTTGGCGGTCAGCCCTTTCGACAGGGCTTCGAGCACGGCGTCGATATCTTCGCCCTTGGCCAGCAGTTTGCGGGCCCGATCCAGTTCCAGCATGCGCATCGCTTCGCTGTTTTCATGCAGGTCCTGGATCAGCGGCACTACGGCGCGGCTGTCAATCCAGTGCATGAAGGACTGGACCCTGGTTTCGATGATGGCTTCCGCTTGCGCGACTGCGGCTTGGCGGTTTTCCAGGCCGGTCTGGACCGCTGCGCCGAGATCGTCGACGGTATAAAGGAAAACATCGTCCAGTCGTCCGACTTCGGCTTCGATGTCGCGCGGCACCGCCAGGTCGACCATGAACATCGGCTTGTGGCGGCGCGCTTTGATCGCGCGTTCGATCAGTCCCAGGCCGATGATGGGCAGCGATGAAGCGGTGCACGACACCACGATATCGAAGCTTGCCAGATGCTGCGGCAAATCGGCCAGGCGCAGTGCGCGGCCGTTGAAACGGTGCGCCAGTATTTCGCCGCGCTCCAGCGTGCGGTTGGCGATGGTAAGGCTTTTCGGGTTCTGGGCGGCGAAGTGGGTGGCGCATAATTCGATCATTTCGCCGGCGCCGATGAACAGTACGTGCTGCTCGGCGATCTTGTCGAAAATTCTTTGCGACAGGCGCACCGCGGCGGCGGCCATCGAGACGCTGTGGGCGCCGATTTCGGTGGTGCTGCGCACTTCCTTGGCCACCGCGAAGGTACGCTGGAACATCTGGTGCAGATAAGTGCCGAGTCCGCCTGCGGCATCGGCCTGGCGCACCGCATCCTTCATCTGGCCGAGAATCTGCGGCTCGCCCAATACCATCGAATCAAGTCCCGAGGCGACCCGGAATGCGTGACGCACCGCGTTATCCTGCGGCAGCGTATACAGGTAGGGGCGCAGTTCGGCGTAGGGCAGCTTGTGGTATTCAGCCAGGAAATGGGCCGTGGCATCGATCGCCGCATCGACCCCGCCGGCGACATGGCTGGCCGCATACAACTCGGTGCGGTTGCAGGTCGAGAGGATTGCCGCTTCGTCGGTGACGCCGGAGACAGCCGCACGTCCGAACCAGGCACGCGCCGATGCCACAGCCTGACCGATCTGGTCGGCAGGAAAAGCCACCTTTTCGCGCAGTGATACCGGCGCGGTGGTGTGGTTGAGGCCGACGGCGAGGAGTTGCATCGCGGTGAAAAGGTTCAAAACAGGGAAGATCCCTATTATAGCTTGTTGCTCAGGTGCATAAAGCCGCTTCCCGGCTCGGTCGCGTCAGGGCCGATATGCCGGGATGTCCAGTGTGAACGTGGTGCCTATGCCGGGTTTGCTGGAAAAAGTAATTTGCCCACGATGACGCTCGATAACGGTTTTGACAAACACCAGCCCGAGTCCTATCCCTTCGTGCCGTGTTTGCGCGGCGTGATCGATGTGCTGGAAACGCTGAAACAGCTTGCGCTGCTCGTTGACTTCGATGCCATAGCCCTGGTCGCTGATGCTGCAGACGATATGCGAGGAAAACGGAGGGTATTGCCGGCGCAGGGAGCAGGTGACATGGGTATGTTCCGGGCTGTAATTGATCGCATTCGACAACAGATTGACCACTGCGCGCGTCATCAACGAACGATCGACATAAGCGGGAAATTCCATCTCGGCAATTTCCATGACCAGCTTGATGTTTTTGCTTTTCGCCAGCGTCCACATTTCGTCGCTGGCGTCGAACAGGATGTCCTGGAAATCGACTTCTTCCATCCGGTAAGCCTGCGACTCGGCGCGTGCCAGTTGTACGAAATTGTCGGCCAGGCCGAGCGTCTTGCGCGAGGCTTTTTCGATGCGCGAGAAGAATTCGGCTTGCGGCAAGGCCGAGATCGGATTGCCCTGCAATTCCAGCAAGGCCAGGATCGATGCTTGCGGCGCCCGCATGTCATGCGACAGGAAGCGTAGCGTATCGTCGCGGCTGCGTTCGGCCGAGCGGATGGTGGAGATATCGATGACGCTCACGATCCAGCCGCTCAGACCGGTACTGGCGGCATGGCAAGGGGCGCTTTTGATAAGCAGGTCGCGCCCATGCCTGTCGCGGACGCCGACTCCGCTGGCCAGCGTCGAGGCGCGTTTCGGGTCGAGCAGATCGGCCCAATCGAAGCGCGCGTCGGCAGCTTGGTCGATGGCTTGAACCTCGCTCATCCCGCTGAATAAATCGAGCAGCGAGGCGCCGCCCAATTTTTGAATACCGATCGAATTGAAATATTCATTGGCTTGCCGGTTCGACAGCAGCACGTGGCCGGTAGTGGTAGTGACCAGTGTTGCATAGGGCAGGTTGTCGAGGACGTCGGACACGAATTGACGCAGGTCGCGAACCCGGCGCGCGGCATCCTTGACCGCGTTGATGCGGCGCTCCAATACGTCTTCGATCTGTTCGCCGCCATGGCCTTCAGTGTTTTCCGGCAACAGATGCGGTTCCTGATCGAGCCGGGTAAATTCCTGGCCCAGATAGGCGATGGCCGATTCCAGCCGGCGCCAGCTCCACAGCGGATAGGAAATGATGAGTGTGATCAATGCGGCCGAAGGCGCCAGCCATAAACCGGCACTCAAGGCCAGATAGCTGGCAGTCATGGTGCTTAGCAGCAGTGCGCCGGTGATCAGCAGCGACATGCGCGGCGACAACAAGAGATAGCAGAGCATCGCGATCAGGATCGGCGCGGCGCTGAACCAAGCGGTTTGCCAAGGATCGGCAATGGCGATTGATTGCTCATCCAGCAGGCTGGCCAGAATGTTGGCGTGAATTTCAATGCCGTCCATCGCGCCCGACTCGCCTGAGACCGGTGTCGGATAGGAATCATTCATGCCGCGCGCGCTAGGGCCGACCAGTACGTATTTCCCTTCAAAAAACTGATCGGGGATTTCGCCCTGCAGTACCGAAACATAGGGAATGGAGCGGAAATGGCTGCCGTTGCCGGCGAAGGGAATATGCATCTGGTCCGCATGCCGCCAACCGAGCGGCATGCGGTTCGGATTACTGGCCGTGTCCTTGTAGCGCCAGCCATCGGGATCGAGCAAGGCCAGCGCGAAATGCGGCCACCATTTGCCGCCCTGGGCTTCATGCAGGAAAACGCTGCGTACCACACCGTCGCTGTCGTGTTCCAGCGAGATATGTCCCATGGCGCGTGCAGCATCGGCAAATTCCGGCAGCGGCAGCGCGGCTTTCAAACCGGGGCCGTCGCTTGCTGTCACGATCGGCAGCACGGTGCGGCGGTTTTGCATCATGGCCTTGGCTAGAGCAAGATCGCCGGGGCGGCTGCCATCGGCTTGCGCTGCCTCCGGCTCTGATAAAACCACATCGAGGCCGATCACGCGCGGGTTGCCTTGGTTGATTTTTTCGATGAGCTGCGCATGCAGCTTGCGCGGCCAAGGCCATCTGCCCAGTTGCGCTAGGCTGAAGTCATCAATCGCGATGATGACGATGTCATTGCGGGCTTCTCTGCCGTTGATCGAAACAAACTTGTCGTACAGCGTCTGGTCGAGTCGACCCAGCCCATCTTGCCAACCCAGGCTGAGCGCCAGCAGCAGCATGATGGTCAGGATGGTGAACCATTCGCGCAGCGCCACACGCCGCAGCAGAGACGAGAGTAGTCGCGTCTTCATCACATCGAGGCGGCGGCGGATCAATGCGCGCTACCTGATTGATGATTGTGGATAGCTGGCGCATCATCTTCGGTGATGGGCCATTGCTCAAACATATTTACCAAGGAAAAATGGCGCGGCACGTTACTGTCCATGGCGAAATGCAGACTTTGCGATGCCGAATTTCTGCAGAACGCATGGGAAGCCCCTGCATGCACCGATCTGCCTGCCAACAAAGGCAACGGGATCAGGTGAGTCAGGACAGGGCGCATGTTTTCTCCGTGCGCGGGCCCAAAGCGCTAATCCGATATTTGTTCCAGGCGATAGCCGTAACTATAGACGGGGGCCAGACGAAAGCCATTTTCTGGACGCAATTGTAGCTTGCTCCGCACGCGGGAGACATGGGTATCCATGGTCCGCGAAGGAATTTCAACATCGCGCGACCAGACCGCTTCCAGAATATAGGCGCGCGACAGAGGTCGGCCCAGATTGCGGAAAAATAAAAGGGCCAGATCGAATTCTTTTTGCGTGACTTCAATCGGACTGCCGGTAACCGTCAAGCGGCTGGTGCGCGCTTCGAACACGTAATCGCCGAACTGGATCTGCTCGACCGGACTTTGACTGGGATAGGCACGCCGCAGCAATGCCTGCACGCGCGCCACCAGCTCGCCGCGGCGCACCGGCTTGATCATGTAATCATCGGCGCCGGCGGCAAGGCCGGCAACAATATCGTCTTCTCCGGAACGGCTGGTCATGAACAGTACAGGCAGATTGGCGGGCAGTTTGTCGCGCGCCCAGCGCAACACCTCGGCCCCGCTCAAATCGGGTACCTGCCAATCGATAATCAGCATGTCGTAGCTTTCACGACGCAATTGGTTCAGCATTTCCTTTCCGCTCAGGAAAGGATGACAAACATGTCCGGCCGACGCAAGAACCTGGCAGACCAGATCGGTCTGGCTACGGTCATCATCGAGCACTGCAATTCTCATAGGTTTTAAGCGCAAAAACGGCGCATGGTTAATTGCTTGTGACTAATTTAACAAAGTATGAGGGGTCCCGGCTTGTCGCAATTCCAATGTGACAATATTTCACAAATTGTCGCGGGAAATTCATGTTTTTGTTGGACTTTGGATAATGCTTTTGTTGAGCTTTGGAAAATACATAATCTCTTGTCATGCAGCTTGTCGAAGGCAATTAAGTTCTTGATAAGTTCTTAACTTAATTGCGCACTTTTTATGTTTGAACGGACCAACAATGCAGGAACAGGTCCGCTAAGATAGTGTGGCCAAGGAAAATTCCAGGATCAACAGGCATACCGACATGGCAGATGAAAAAGACAGGGGAAACTGGACGCTGGTTCCAGCAAGCCTACAAGAGATTGAGATGCTGCGCAAAAAATGCAGGCGCATGGTTTTGCGGCGCGCCGCGGTTTCGGCTGGTGCCGCGGCAGTGCCGATTCCAGGAATTGATATTGCCACGGACCTCGGTCTGTTGGTCAAGCTGATTGAGGATATCAATGCCGAATTCGGCTTGACGCCGGGGCAAATCAGTCGTTTGCGTCCGGAAGTGAGGCTGGTTGTGTATCAGGCCATGGTTGGCATGAGCAGTATGCTGGTTGGCAAGCTTGTGACGCGTGAAGTAGTGGCTCAGGTATTGCAGCGGACCGGCATGAGGCTGTTGGTCAAATACTCCGCAAAAATTGTCCCGGTCGCCGGGCAAGCCGTATCTGCCGCAATCGGTTTTGCGGCCTTTCGAACCATTGGCAATCAGCACGTCGATGCCTGTGCGAAAGTGGCTGGGGAATTGCTGGAGCCGAGAGAAGCGAAATGAACTCCGAGGACGCTGAAATTGGCGGCCAAGGATTTATCCGGGAATTTGTCGGAATTGTAAATAAGAAAGGGCCTAGCCGAAGCTAGACCCTTGATTTTTCTTGGTGGCCCGGGGCGGAATCGAACCACCGACACAAGGATTTTCAATCCTCTGCTCTACCGACTGAGCTACCAGGCCAAGGCGCGCAAGTATAGCAAAACTATTGGATTTTGCAAGCGAGTATTTTGTCGAACCGAGCGTCAGCCCCATAAACGCTATAATGCTTGGGGGAATAATTCACTTGTAACTTCATCGGCGGCTTTTCGTTTCATGCATCAGCAAAGCGAGATTTGCATTATCGGTAACGGCGCAGTCGGCAAAGCGGCGGCCTTGGGTTTTGCCCAGGCCGGTTTGAGCGTGAGCCTGCTGTGCCCTCCGGCGCGTGCATCGAGCACAGTGCCCGCCGGCTGGGATGTGCGTGTCTACGCACTCAATCACGTTGCCCATGATTTGTTGTCTTCATGCAAAGTATGGGGTGCGATGGATGTTGAGCGCATCGCGCCGGTCGAGGCGATGGTGGTCAAGGGTGACGGCGAATCGGATGCGGGCAAGCTTGCATTCGATGCCTATGGCGCGCGGGCGGGGGCGTTGGCATGGATCGTCGAAGATCGTAATTTGAATCAGGCGCTGGACGCAGCGCTGAAGTTCGCACCGAATGTCCACCTCCATGCCGGCCGCGCGACGCAACTGCGTGCCGATGCCGGTGGCGCAAGCGTGCAATTGGAAAACGGTGATACCCTGGCCGCAGCGCTGATCGTGGGTGCGGACGGAAGCCAATCCTGGGTGCGCGGACAGTGCGACATCGGCATCGATTACCGGCCTTATGGGCAACGCGCCATTGTCACCAATTTCGAATGCGAAAAGCCGCATCACGGTGTTGCCTATCAATGGTTTACCTCGTGCGAGGGCATCATCGCCTTGCTCCCCCTGCCGGGGCAGAGGGTATCGCTGGTCTGGTCGGCTCCCGATGCGCTGGCCGACACGCTGCTGCGCGAATCCCTGGAGCAACTGGCGCAACGCCTGGCGACCCTGCCTGATCAGCAGCTAGGCCGATTGCATCCGCTGCAGCCGGAAGCGGTCAGTGCCGTGCCCTTATCCCTGATCCGTCCCCATGCAATTACGGCGCCGCGTGTTGCACTGGTCGGCGATGCTGCGCATGTGGTGCATCCGCTGGCCGGCCACGGCATGAATTTGGGTTTTGCCGACGTCGCCGCACTATTGAAAATCGTTGGCGAGCGCGAGTCTCATCGCGACTGCGGCGATCCGCGCGTGCTGGGCCGTTATGCGCGGGCGCGCAAGGAAGACATCTTCCTGATGCAACTGGCGACCGATGGTTTGGAGCGTTTGTTCGCTGCGGATTTCGAGCCTTTGCGGCTGGTGCGCAACACTGGATTGAACTTGCTGAATAAGTTGCCTGTCATAAAGAGGCAGTTGATATCCCATGCCTTGGGAAAGCGTTTGTAAAAACGCAAAATATATTTAACCGGACAAAGATATGAACATCATCAAAACAGGGGCAATCGTATTAATGGGCTTGGCGTCGGCAACGACTTGGGGCGAAACGGCGCAGGAAGCGGCGGTCAAAAAACTGGTCGAGCCGCGTCTTGGCGAAGGCGTGAAAGTCGATTCCGTCATCAAAACCCCATATTCGGGCCTGTTTGAAGTACGTACCGGCAGCGATATCCTCTATACCGACGAGAAGGCAAAATACCTGTTCGTCGGACGTGTAATTGATACCAAGACTTTCCAGGATTACACCAAGGAGCGAATCGACGAAATTACCCGGATCAAGTTTTCCGACCTTCCGTTCGAATCGGCTCTGAAAATGGTCAAAGGCAATGGCAAGCGAGTGATCGCAGTGTTCGAGGATCCGAATTGCGGCTACTGCAAACGCTTCCGGCAGACCCTGCAAGGCTTGGACAACGTGACCGTCTATACCTTCATGTACAACATCCTGGCGGAAGATTCTGCGGTCAAATCCCGGAATATCTGGTGTTCCCCCGACAATAGCAAAGCGTGGGACGAATGGATGTTGAACAACAAGAGTCCCGAAGCGGCGCCTGCCAATTGCACGTCGCCCAACGAAAAAATACTCGCGCTGGGTAAAAGCATGAAAATCACCGGCACGCCGACCGTCTTTTTCATGGATGGCAGCCGTATCCCTGGTGCGGTCGACGGCAAGGCGCTGGAAAGCAAACTGGCCTCGATCAAATAACTCGCTTTCTTCCATGATGCCGTGCGCGGCGCACCTCTTGTTCCGGGAGGTGCGCTTTTTTATTGCCGCGCAACCTTTTGTGGGCCGCACTATAATCGATTTTTGTTTTCCCTCTCCAATGCTGTTTTTGCAACGAGGAGGCGGTGCGTTTCAGCGGCCATCCGCCGTGCTCAATTCAGTCGCGTTGCTTTAAGAAAAAGAAGGTAAACCTGTCCTCGAACTGGAGCAGATATGATCACACTCAACGTCAACGGCCGCGACCGCCAGGTCGATGCCGACCCGGCCACACCTATCCTGTGGGCACTGCGCGACAATCTCAATATGACCGGCACCAAGTTCGGCTGCGGCGCAGCTTTGTGCGGCGCGTGTACCGTGCATCTCAACGGTCAGCCGATCCGCTCCTGTGTGACGCCGATTTCCACGGCAGTGGGGCAAAAAATCACGACCATTGAAGCGATGGAAGCCGACAAGGTCGGCAAGGCGGTGCAGGACGCCTGGGTCAAGCATGACGTGCCGCAATGCGGCTATTGCCAGAGCGGACAGGTGATGAGTGCAACTGCGCTGCTTAAGGTCAACAAGGCGCCCACCGATACCGACATCGATACGGCGATGAGCGGCAACATCTGCCGCTGCGGCACTTACCAGCGCATACGCGCAGCGATCAAGGATGCAGCGAAAACCTTGGCTTGAGGAGATGGCATCATGCGTATCGAATGGATGAATGCAGAAATTCCCGTTGCCGAAGAAGCGATGTCGCGCCGCACCTTCCTGAAAGCGGGCAGCGTGCTTGGCGGCGGCCTGGTGCTCGGGTTTTTCGTGCCGGGAGCAAACAGGCTTGCCAATGCGCAAGCTGCCAAACCGGTGTACGCGCCGAATGCCTTTCTGCATATCGCGCCGGATAACACGGTCACTGTGGCGGTGAACCGGCTGGAATTCGGTCAGGGCGTCAACACCAGTTTGCCGATGTTGATCGCCGAAGAGCTGGATGCTGACTGGTCGAAGATGCGCGGCGAACTGGCGCCTGCCGGCGGCGTTTTCAAAGACCCGGTGTTCGGCATCCAGATGACCGGCGGCTCGGGTTCGATCAATCGCTCCTTCATGCAGTACCGCGAAATCGGCGCCAAGGCACGCGTCATGCTGATCGCAGCGGCAGCGGAGAAGTGGAAAGTCGAACCCGGGCAATGCAAGACTGCGAGCGGCATGGTGCTGGGGCCCGACGGTCAGAAATCGACATACGGCGCACTGGCCGACGCCGCGATGCAAATGCCCGTGCCGGAAAAAGTCGTCCTCAAGGATGCCAAAGATTTCCGCCTCATCGGCAAGCCGACGCCGAGAATCGACGCGCGTACAAAGTCGCGCGGCAAGCAGCAGTTCGGCATCGATTTCAGCCTGCCCGGCATGAAGGTTGCCGTGGTCGCGCGCCCGCCGGTTTTCGGCGCCAAGGCCGAGAAGTTCGATGCAAGTAAGGCGAAGGCGATCAAGGGGGTGCTCGAAGTATTGGAAGTCGCGACCGATCGCGGCGGCAAGGGTGTCGTGGTGATCGCCGACGGCTATTGGCCGGCCAAGCTGGGACGCGATGCATTGACGGTCGAATGGGATAGCAGCGCCGTCGAAAAGGTCAGCAGCGAGCAGCAGATGACGACGTATAAGGCGCTGGCCCGGCAAGCCGGCACGGCGGCAAGAAATGCCGACATTTCCGCCCTCGAATCGGCTCCCAAAAAAATCGTTGCGGAATACGAATTCCCCTATCTGGCCCATGCGCCGATGGAACCGCTCAATTGCGTCATCGACCTGGGCGCCGATACCTGCACGGTATGGGCGGGGACACAATTCCAGACCGTCGACCACGGCGCCATTGCGCGTACCGCCGGCCTGAAGCCGGAAAAGGTCACGCTCAATACGATGATGGCCGGCGGCGGCTTTGGCCGGCGCGCGGTGCCGACCTCCGATTACATCGTCGAGGCGGTGAACGTCGCCAAGGCTTGGCGCGCAGCCGGCAAGAGCGGCCCGCTCAAAATCATCTGGAGCCGCGAAGATGACATCAAGGGCGGCTACTATCGCCCATCCCATGTGCACCGCGCCGAAATCGGCCTGGATGACAGGGGCAACATCCTGGCCTGGAACCACGCCATCGTCGGCCAATCGATCCTGAGCGGCACGCCCTTCGAAGCTTTTATGGTTAAAAACGGCGTCGACTCGACCATGGTCGAGGGCATGGGCGGACCCTATGAAATCCCGCTGAAGCTGTCGGTGCACAATGTGAAGGCCAACGTGCCGGTGCTGTGGTGGCGTTCGGTCGGATCGACTCATACCGCGTTCGTGATGGAGACCCTGATCGACGAAGCGGCGCAAATCGCCGGCGTCGATCCGGTCGAGTATCGCAAAAAATTGATGGGCGAAAAACACAAACGCCATCTGGCTGCACTCGAGCTGGCAGTGGAAAAATCCGGCTACGGCAAAAAAGATTTGCCAAAGGAGCGGGCATGGGGCGTCGCGCTGCATGAATCATTTCACTCGGTGGTCGCCTACGTGGTGGAAGCTTCGGTTGAAAAAGGCGTGCCGAAACTGCACAAAGTCTATGCCGGCGTGCATTGCAATCTTGCGGTCAATCCGCTGACGATTGAAGCGCAGGTGCAAGGTGCGATCGTGATGGCGCAGAGCACCACCTTGCCTGGTGCTGCCATCACCTTGAAGGACGGGGTGGTCCAGCAGCAGAACTTCAGCGATTACACGGTGGCGCGCATGCCCGACGCGCCGCAGGTCGAAGTGCATATCGCTGCATCGAACGACGCGCCGACCGGCATGGGCGAACCGGGTTTGCCGCCTTTGGCGCCGGCATTTGCGAATGCGATTGCCAGGCTGTCCGGCAAGCGTATGCGCAAATTGCCTTTCGACCTGGCTTCCGCCTGAATGCCGTCACAGGCTGAAACCGGCGGACATTGCGTCGGCATTTTGCTGGCGGCCGGCAAGGGTGTGCGCTTCGATCCGAGTGGCGCGCATAATAAATTGATGCAGGCGTTGCCAGGAGGCGAATTGCTTGCGTCCGCAGCTGCCAAAAATCTGCTGGCAGTGCTGCCCAGGGTGCTGGCCGCGGTGCGGCCGGATGCTGCGGCGCTCGCATCGCAATTACGCGCGTTGGGCTGCAACATCGTCGAGTGCCCGCATGCCGAACAAGGCATGGGTGCGTCCTTGGTGCAGGCCTTGTCGGAAGCGCGCGATGCGACGGGATGGATTATCGCATTGGCCGATATGCCGCAGGTGCAGCCGGCAACCATTGCAGCCTTGCTCACGGCGCTCGAAGAGGGCGCGGCTATTGCGGTGCCCACGTATTGCGGCAGGCGCGGCAATCCGGTGGCGTTCGGCCGCTTGCATTTGCCGCGTTTGTTGGAACTGGGCGGCGATCGAGGCGCGCGCATTCTGCTGAAGGAATTTCCGGTCAAAGAAATTGCAGTGGACGATGCCGGGATTCATTATGATGTCGACACCGCAAATGATCTGGAAAAAATGACCTGATGACGGCGCCAAAGCCGTCCGGATTGTCCTCATGCCGTTCAAATATTCTCGAGATGTCATTCCATGAATATGAATTTTCTAAACAAGCGTATGGCCCATCTCCTGGGCTTTGCCGGCTTGATTCCCTTCGTGCTGCTGGCGCTCGCCTGCTGGACCGTACATCCCGATTGGCTGGGCGATTTCATCAAGGGACAGCGTGCCTACGGCGTTGCGTTTCTTCCCTTTCTCGGCGGCATACACTGGGGTGCGACGCTGACCTCGCCTCATCTATCGGCGGCCCAGACCAAAAAGGCTCTGCTCTGTGGCGTAGTTCCTTCGCTCACGGCATGGCTTGCGACGATGGTGGGCGGATTCGGGTTTGCCGTGTTGATGCTTGGTTTCATCGGCGCCTATTTTGTTGATAAACGGCTGTTCGCCTGGTATCGCATGCCGGCCTGGTTTATCGGTCTTCGTTTTCATTTGACGTGCGTGGTTGTCGCGGCACTTGCGTTAACCGTCATCGCCGCGAATGTCAGGGGGTAGCATGCAACACGCAATTCGTTATTCGATCGTTCCCAAGGATCTGGCTGCGCATTTATTCGAAGTCAGTGTAACCGTCTCGGCACCAGCGGTGGACGGGCAGGTTTTTGCCTTGCCTGCATGGATTCCAGGCAGCTACATGATCCGCGAGTTCGCGCGCAACATCGTGCAAATCCGCGCCGAATCCCGGGGCAAGAAAGTTGCACTCACAAAGCTCGACAAGCATAGCTGGCAAGCCGAGCCGTGCAGCGGGGCACTCAGCTTGCACTACGAGGTGTACGCATGGGACTTGTCGGTGCGTGCCGCACACCTGGACCAGAGCCACGGTTTTTTCAACGGCTCCAGCGTTTTTCTGTGCGTGGCGGGACAGGAGGCTGTACCGCATGTGGTCGACATCAAGCGACCTGAAGATCCTGCCTGCGAGGCATGGCGCATCGCCACCGCGTTGCAGGAATTGAAGGCAAGGCGCTACGGTTTCGGCACCTATATCGCCGCCGATTATGATGAATTGATCGACCATCCGGTCGAGATGGGTACGTTTGAACTGGCGAGCTTCAAGGCACATGGCGTGCCGCACGATATTGTCATCACCGGCCATGTGCCGAACCTGGACATGGCGCGCTTGACGGCCGATCTGAAAAAGATTTGCGCCGCCCAAATCGCGTTTTTTGAACCGGATAGCAAGCGTGCGCCGATGCAACGATATGTGTTCATGACGCTTGCTGTGGGCGATGGCTATGGTGGCCTCGAGCATCGCGCATCGACCGCGCTGATATGCGCGCGTGCCGATTTGCCAGTGTTGGGGCAGCCGGAGATGAGCGACGGTTACCGCACTTTTCTTGGCTTGTGCAGCCATGAATATTTTCATACCTGGAACGTCAAGCGCATCAAGCCGGCGGTTTTCGCGCCTTACGATTTGCGCAGCGAGACTTATACGCCGATGCTTTGGCTGTTCGAGGGTTTCACCAGTTATTACGATGACCTGATGCTGGTGCGCAGCGGCTTGATCGACGAAGCCGCATATTTCAACCTCGTCGCAAAAACCATCAACGGCGTGATGCGCGGCAGCGGCAGACACAAGCAAAGCGTCGCCGAATCGAGTTTCGATGCCTGGATCAAATACTATCGCCAGGATGAAAACGCGCCGAATGCGATCGTCAGCTACTACACCAAAGGTTCTCTGGTCGGGCTTGCGCTCGACTTGACCATACGCGCAGAAACCAAGGGCAAGAAATCGCTGGACGATGTGATGCGCGCGCTATGGCAAATCTATGGCCGCGATTTCTATGCCAAAGGTGGAGGCCGCGGCGTGACTGAGGCGGAATTGGCTTTGCTGTTCGATGAGGTCACCGGCCTGCGCATGAAGCGTTTGCTGGAGCGCTATGTGCGCGGCACCGATGATTTGCCGCTGGCCAGGTTGTTCGCACCGTTCGGCGTCACGCTGGTCGATGGCCGGAAGGATGCCAAAGCCAGCCTGGGCGTTCGCACTACGCGTGAGGGCAATGATTGCAAGCTGGCCAATGTGTATGAGGGCGGTGCCGCGCATCTGGCCGGTTTGTCAGCGGGCGACGTGTTGGCGGCGGTGGATGGCCTGCGCGTGTCTGCAGCCAATCTTGATGTGCTGCTAGGGCGTTACCGCGTTGGCGATCGTATCGGCCTGCATGTGTTCCGGCGCGATGAGTTGATGCATTTTGATGTGGTGCTGGCAGCGGACCAGGCGCCGCAGATTTCCCTGGCTGCCCAACCCAAGCCGCTTGCGGCAAGTCGGGCGCGGGCAGCGTGGTTGCAGCGGAATGCCAAGTGAAGCGCCCCGGCTCGCGCTATCAAGCATCTTGTCCCAGCATCCTCTGTGCTCCTTCCACAACCATGATTGCGCTGGCGGGATGGGAACGGTTGGGGGTTGCAATGAGTACCGCTAGAGCAGTTTCATCCTGACCGTACACGGCCAATCTTGCGCCTGTACGGTCAGGCTGAAACTGCTCTAGTGCCGCTGCGATGGCGATCAGGCAAAGAGCCTGCTCAATTCCACACCTGGTTCTGGTGCGCGCATAAACGCCTCCCCTACCAGGAAGGCATGCACGTCCGCATCGCGCATCCGTTTCACATCGTCTGGCCCGAGAATGCCTGATTCCGTTACCACCAGCTTGTCTGGTGAAATACGCGGCAGCAAGTCGAGTGTAGTTTGCAGCGAGGTCTCGAAGGTCCGCAGATTGCGGTTGTTGATGCCGAGCAGCGCCGTCTTCAATCGCAACGCCGCGGTCAGTTCCGCGGCATTATGCACTTCGACCAGCACTCCCATGCCAAGCTCGTGCGCACAGGCTTCCAGTTCCGCCATCAAGCCGTGGTCTAGCGCAGCGACGATCAGCAATATGCAATCAGCCCCCCAGAAGCGCGCTTCGTAAACCTGGTAAGGGTCGATCATGAAATCCTTGCGCAATACCGGGATTGCGCAGGCGGCCCGGGCTTGTTGCAAATATTCAGGCGCGCCCTGGAAGAACTGCGCATCGGTCAGCACCGACAAGCAAGCGGCGCCATGAGCGGCATAGCTGGCGGCGATTTCCGCGGGACGGAAATCGGCACGCAGGACTCCTTTGGATGGGGAGGCTTTTTTCACCTCGGCGATCACGCCGGCATTGCCTGCGGCAATTTTCGCGCGCAAACCGGCTTCGAAGCCGCGCAGGTTTTTTCTGGCGTCGGCATTTGCTTCTACCTCGCTGCGCAAACTGCTTAAGGACCGATATTTTTTTGCTGCGGAAACTTCGTCAGCTTTGACGTCGAGGATTTTGTTCAGGATGTCGGACATGATTTTTGAAAAATAAGAATTGGCAGTGTGGCGAAAAGCATCTGTGCGGTCCGGGGAGCCTTCAAACCGAAAGACGGCGCATGCCGCAAGCGGCGGCGGCAAAGGCATCGATCAATGGGTTGTTATTACTGGCCAGTGCTGCTCGCTCAGGCTGGAACAACGTGGCGAAAAAGAACGGATGGCCAGCCAGTTCAATTGCCCTGACGCCGCCTTCCTCATCCCGAGCGGAAATTTTCATGTCCGCATCCGCCAGCAGGTTTTCAAACGAAGGATTCATTCCGTAGCTGCAGCGATAGCCTTCGGTTGTGCAAGCCTGGCCATAGATTTCTCTTAGCGCCGAACCCTCTGCGAAGTGGACTCGGCCGGATTGCTCCTTCAGTGCGCAGACCAGCGGTGTTATCACAGGAAATGCGGCATCGGCGTTGCTTTCGGCGTGATCCGCTTCGCTGATTCCCAGTGCATTGCGTGCATATTCGACGACGGCATGTTGAAAGCCGCCGCAGGTTCCAAGGAAGGGCAGCTTGTTTTCCCGGGCATGCCGAATCGCGCTCAATGCGCCATCCATGTTTTTGTAAGGCGAAGCGGGAACGCACCAGATCGCATCGAAGGAAGTCAGTGCGTCTGGTGATGCAATGCTATCCGTGCCCACCCAGGTCCATTGCAAAGACGTTTGCAGTTTGGCCGAAGCCAGATCCAGTGCTTTGGGGATGGCTTGATGCGCAGTTACTGCCGGATCATAATCTCCAACCAATGCGATCGATGCTGCCTTCATGGTTTGCTCCAGCAATGTTGATCAGGGTTTACCCAGGGCTTGCGTCACCTGGACGAATTGCGCCAGCTTGGCGCGCGCGGCGCCGGATGCAATCGCTTCCCGCGCTTGCGCCAGGCCATCGGCAATCGAGGAGGCGACGCCCGCCGCATACAAGGCGGTGCCTGCATTCAGCGCCACGATTTCGCATATTGGCCCTGGCTTATTGTCGAGCGCCTCGAGAATTTTTTCTTTCGATTCCACTGCGCCCGACACTTTCAGATTGCGGCTGGCTACCATCTGCAAGCCGAAGTCTTCCGGATGGATTTCATATTCGCGGATTTCGCCGTTGATCAATTCGCCCACCATGGTGGCGGCGCCGAGCGAGACTTCATCCATGTTGTCGCGGCCCCAGACCACCAGCGCGCGTTGCGCACCCAGGCGTTGCAGCACACGCACCTGTATCCCGACCAGGTCAGCATGGAACACGCCCATCAACATATTCGGCGCACCGGCCGGATTGGTGAGCGGACCGAGGATGTTGAAAATTGTCCGCACTCCGAGTTCGCGGCGTACCGGCGCCGCATGCTTCATCGCTGCGTGGTGGTTCGGCGCAAACATGAAGCCGATGCCGGTTTGTTCTATCGATTGCGCGACTTGTTCCGGCTGCAGGTTGATGTTGGCTCCCAGCGCCTCCAACACGTCGGCACTGCCGGAGGCAGACGACACACTGCGCCCGCCGTGCTTGGCCACGCGCACACCGGCGGCGGCGGCAACGAACATCGAGGCGGTCGAGATATTGAAAGTATGCGCACCATCGCCGCCGGTGCCTACGATATCGAGCAGATTGCCGGTATCGGCCATCGGCACTTTGGTGGCGAACTCGCGCATCACTTGTGCGGCAGCGGTGATTTCGCCAATGGTTTCTTTCTTGACGCGCAAACCCATCGTGAGGGCGGCGATCATCACTGGCGACATTTCTCCGCCCATGATTTTACGGAACAGCGACAGCATCTCGTCATGGAAAATCTCGCGATGGTCGATGCAGCGCAAGAGTGCTTCTTGTTGGGTGATCGTCATGCAGAGGCTCCTGGTTAAAGTTTGACTTTTTGGATAAACCCGGCGAGATAATCGAGATGCGCGAAATTCATGTCCGCTTCGCACGCTGTTCTGGCGTTGCCGGCGGCTTGCTTGCGGCACACCGCTTGACGCTTGCGCACGTGGCGCGCTTGCGTTGCCTGATATTGACGCAGCAAGGCCTTGCGGCGCGCAGCCGGGCTGTTTTGATTGATGGCGGCCAGCGCCACGGGATTCAATTCGCGCAGCCGATTGGCAGAACGGCTGCGCTCGGCACTGACGCAAAACTGGATGGCCTCGGCGCCGGATTGCGTGGCCTCGCATTTTTCCAGCGTGCCTGCATTGGCTGCCGCAGCAATCAATGTCAGGACGAGGAAAAGAAGGGTGCGCATCTCAATCGGTGAGGAAGTTTTTCAACAAGGCATGGCCGTGTTCGGACAGAATCGATTCCGGATGGAATTGCACGCCCTGGATATCAAATTCCTTATGCCGTACGCCCATAATTTCGCCGTCCTCGGTCCATGACGTAATTTCGAGGCAATCCGGCAAGGAGGCACGCTCGATCGCCAGCGAGTGATAGCGGATCACGGTATAGGGGCTGGGTAAATTCTTGAAGACGCCTACGCCGGTATGTTCGATCACCGACGTCTTGCCATGCATGACTTGCTGTGCGCGGATTACCTTGCCGCCGAATGCCGCACCGATACTCTGGTGCCCGAGGCAGACGCCGAGCATCGGGACTTTTCCAGCGAACTGCTGCAGCAGCGGCACGCAAATGCCGGCTTCGTGCGGCGTGCAGGGGCCGGGCGAAATGCAGATGCGGTCCGGTTGCAGCGCTGCAATTTGCTCCAGCGTGATTTCGTCATTGCGGAAGGTGCGCACGTCTTCGCCGAGTTCACCGAAGTATTGCACCAGATTGTAGGTGAAGGAGTCGTAGTTATCGATCATCAGCAACATGTTAGATCTCCCCATCCAGGCCGTCTTGCACTTGTTCCGCCGCACGCAATACCGCGCGCGCCTTGTTCTCGGTTTCCTGCCATTCCATTTCGGGCACCGAGTCGGCCACGATGCCGGCGGCGGCTTGCACATATAGCATGCCGTCCTTGATCACGCCGGTGCGGATCGCGATCGCGAGATCCATTTCGCCCCCGAAGGAGAGATAACCGCAGGCGCCGCCATAGATGCCGCGCTTGGTGAGTTCCAGTTCATCGATGATTTCCATCGCGCGCACTTTCGGCGCGCCGGACAAGGTGCCGGCCGGGAAGGTCGCTTTCATCACGTCGAGATTCGACAGATTCGGTTTCAGCGTGCCTTCGACATTGGAAACGATGTGCTGCACATGCGAGTATTTTTCGACCACGAACTGGTCGGTGACCTTGACACTGCCTGTCTCGGCGATGCGGCCGATATCGTTGCGCGCGAGATCGATCAGCATCACGTGTTCCGCGATTTCCTTTGGATCGGCCAGCAATTCGGTAGCCAGTTCGGCGTCGCGCTCCGGCGTGGAACCGCGCGGCCGGGTGCCAGCCAGCGGGCGTATCGTGACTTTCTTTTGGCCTTCGCCGATGTTCTCGTTGCGCACCAGAATTTCGGGCGAAGCGCCGACGATCTGCATGTCGCCGAAATTGTAGAAGTACATGTAAGGCGAAGGATTCAGCGAGCGCAAGGCGCGATACAGCGTAAGCGGCGAATCGACATAGGGCTTCTTGATGCGCTGGCCGATTTGCACCTGCATCAGGTCGCCGGCCATGATGTATTCCTTGGCTCGCTCGACCGCCTTCAAATAATCGGCCTTGGCGAAGTCACGGATAGTGTCGGTACGCACCGATGCCGAGGTAACAGGCACATCTACCGCGCGGCGCAGCATCGCGCGCAAATCCTTCAGGCGCTGCCGGCCTTTTGAATAGGACTCCGGCTGGGTCGGATCGGCATAGACGATCAGGTAAAGCTTGCCGGACAGATTGTCGATGACCGCGAGTTCTTCGGTGACCAGCAATTGAATATCGGGCAGACCGAGGTCGTCTTTCGGCGCCGTATGCGCCAGCCGTTTCTCGATGTGGCGCACCGTGTCATAGCTGAAATAGCCGGCTAGGCCGCCGCAGAAACGCGGCATGCCTGGACGTATGGCAACCTTGTAGCGGGATTGGAATTCAGCGATGAAATCGAGCGGATTGCCTTCTACGGTTTCCACCACCTCGCCGTTCTTTACGACCTCGGCTCTTGTGCCGTAGCTGCGCATCAGGGTCGATGCCGGCAGGCCGATGAAGGAGTAGCGGCCGAAACGCTCGCCACCGACCACCGATTCGAGCAGGAAGGTGTTCTTGCCTGCGTTCTGGGTTTGCGCCAGTTTCAGGTATAGCGTGAGCGGGGTTTCGAGATCGGCGAACGCTTCGGCGATCAATGGGATGCGATTGTAGCCTTGTGTGGCCAGCGATTTGAATTCGAGTTCAGTCATGTTTCTCTCCATGCCGCTATTGTAGAACGAGCGGTAGACGGGGTCTAAAAAACGTGCCGGTCACAAAAGGTGAGCGGCTGCGAATCGAGGATGATTACTCAGCCCAGGATTGCCAGCGTCGCCAAAGCCAAGCCTCAGGGGCGGCTAGTGGTGAGCCATTACGTTTTTTGTTGAGAAACATTTTGTAGGTATTTATACCGAAATAAGATGGGCTGCATCGAGCAGCGTCGAAACTATACCATCGGAATCGACGTCTTGTATAGCCTGTCCATGATTGTAGCCGTACGGCACCGTCAACACCCGGCAACCGGCCGCGCGCGCCGCCTGCGCGTCGTTGGACGAGTCGCCGATTGCAACAACTTGCCCAGGTTGCAGACCGAAATCCGTACACACTTGGAGCAAAGGATAGGGATCTGGTTTTTTCTTCGGCAGCGAATCGCCGCCGTAAATTACGTCGAAATAATCGTGCAAGCCTTTCTTTTCCAGCAAGGGCACAGCAAACCCGATCGGTTTGTTAGTCACGCAAGCCAGCCGGATACCTTTGTTCCGTAACGCATCAAGTCCCTCGAGCACGCCCGGATAGATGCTGGAGTAATCGCCGTTGATCGCCAGGTAGTGCTGCTGGTATGAACTCAGCGCCTGTTCGAAACGCTGCTCCGTTTCTTCCGGGCCGAAATCGACGCCGAGCACGCGGCGCATCAGATTCTCCGTACCCTTGCCGACGAAGTTGACGATGGTGTCAATGGCAAGCGGTGTCAGGTCGAGTTCAGCCCGCATCCGGTTGACCGCCAGATGAAAGTCCGGAGCAGTATGCAGCATGGTGCCGTCCAGATCGATGATCGCTGCTTTTATCCCTTGCAGGGCGAGTTCTTGCGGCGCATTCATACGCGTGCCAATTCGCTGCGCATTGCATCGATCACTGCTTTGTAGTCGGGCTTGCCGAAGATCGCCGAGCCGGCTACAAACGTATCGGCGCCCGCTTGCGCGGCGGCAGCGATGTTTTCGATCTTGATGCCGCCATCGACTTCCAGCAGGATGTCGCGGCCGGATTCGTCGATCAGCTTGCGGGCCGCTGCAATTTTTTTCAATGCCTGCGGAATGAAGGACTGGCCGCCGAAACCGGGATTGACCGACATCACGAGGATCAGGTCCAGCTTGTCGAGCACGTGTTCCAGCACATGCAAGGGTGTAGCGGGATTGAAAACCAGCCCAGGCTTGCAGCCATGATCGCGTATCAATTGCAGTGTGCGATCGATGTGCTCCGATGCTTCCGGGTGAAAGCTGATGATGTTTGCGCCGGCTTTCGCAAAATCGGGGATGATGCGGTCCACCGGCTTGACCATCAGGTGCACATCGATCGGCACCTGCACATGCGGTCGGATCGCTTCGCATACCAGCGGCCCGATTGTCAGGTTTGGAACGTAATGGTTGTCCATCACATCGAAGTGGATGATGTCGGCGCCGGCACTGACGACGTTGCGTACTTCTTCGCCCAGCCGGGCGAAGTCGGCGGACAAGATGCTGGGAGCGATAAGATAGTTTGGCATGGCAATCAATTTGAAAAGGATGCGCTATTTTACCCGTTTGATCCAATTTCCCCGTTTGAACAAATGCAAGCCTTGCATCGGCGCGCGATTTCGTGTGCAATGCCCCGATAGCCGCAAGCACGTGCAATTCCGTGTGCTACCAAGGAGAAAAAATGGCAGTTTATGAGTTTACCGTTGCAGTCGACACGCAATACCTGGCCGACCAGTCCGATCCCGCACGATCCAATTTCGTGTTTGCCTATGCGATTACGATCAAGAATACCGGCGAGATTCCGGCCCAATTGATTTCGCGGCATTGGGTAATTACCGACGCCAATAACCGTGTGGAAGAAGTGCGCGGTCTAGGTGTGGTTGGGCACCAGCCCTTGCTGCAACCTGGTGAACAGTTTGAATACACCAGCGGCACAGCGCTGGCGACACCGCAAGGCTCGATGTTCGGCGAATATTTTTGCGTGGCGGAAGACGGCACGCAATTCGAAGCGAAGATACCCGAATTCGTTTTGTCTTTGCCGCGTACCCTGCACTAACCGATCATTGTTGGCTGCGGTATATCATGACGATGCGCCGTCTTTCGGCGGCAGTTTTTTTTGTGGTGGCTGATGTTCGGATTTTTTTCCTGAAAACATGGTCCACCACACGATGAAAACCAGCAGAAGCAAAGCTGCACCAGCTTCAAGCATAAGCGCCCACATACTGAATCCTCGATGTTATTCTCACGCATAAGTCTACTCGCATCCGCTCTGGTACTGATATTCAGTTTGTCGGCCTGTACCACGACACCCATAGAAAAAAAGCCGGCGCATCCGCCGCCCTCGGCATCCGCAACTCCTCCGGTCAAGCCCGCCGAGATTCTCAGGCCGACCACGTTTGCAGCAATTCCCGGCTGGGATAAGGATGATCTGCGCGAGGCGTGGCCTGCCTTTCTCGCTTCTTGCGAGGTCTTGGTCAAGAAGAACGATTGGCGCGAACCTTGCCACGTGGCACGCGATGTTGTCGCTACCGACGCGAATGGGGTGCGACTTTTTTTCGAAGCATTCTTTGTGCCTCATCAAGTCGTCAATCCTGATGGGACCGAGACCGGCTTGATTACCGGCTACTTCGAGCCGCTGCTGCGCGGCTCGCGTACGCGTGGCGGTCCCTATCAAACGCCGCTGCATCGCACGCCGGACGATTTGCTCACCCTCGATTTGACCAGTGTCTATCCTGAATTGAAAGGCATGCGCCTGCGCGGCCGATTGGCGGGGCACAAGGTAGTCCCGTATGCTTCGCGCGCCGAAATGCTGCAATCCAATGCCTTGAGCGGTAAGGAGTTGGTCTGGGTCGACGATCCGATCGAAGCGTTTTTCCTGCAAGTGCAAGGCTCCGGCCGTGTGCATCTGGCGGACACTAATGAAACGGTGCGCGTTGCCTATGCCGAGCAAAACGGCCATCCATATAAATCGATCGGACGCTATCTGGTGGACAAAGGCGAACTGACGCTCGATCAGGCCTCGGCACAAAGCATCAAGGCTTGGTACCAGGCCCATCCGGCGCGCCAGCAAGAGTTGTTGAACGCCAATCCAAGCTACGTGTTCTTCAAGGAAGAAAAAATTTCCGATCCGAACAAAGGGCCAAAGGGGGCGCTCGGCGTTGCCTTGACGCCGCAACGCTCAATCGCGATCGATGCGCAATTTTTGCCGCTTGGTGCGCCGGTGTTTCTGGCAACGACGCTGCCCAACAGTGACACGGCTTTGCAGCGTTTGATGATGGCGCAGGATACCGGCGGTGCGATCAGGAATGCAGTTCGCGCCGATTACTTCTGGGGTTTCGGAAATGAAGCGGGCGAGAAGGCCGGCAAAATGAAACAGCGTGGCATGATGTGGGTGCTTATGCCGAAGCTGGCGCCGCCGGTTTCCCGCCGATAGCGGATAGAGTAGAGGGCGCTTACACGTGTACGGGAATTCGCTTCGCGACTTTCGGTGCGGCAGACAGTTCGCTCGGATCGCCGTAAGTGTTCTCGTCGAGCATTTGCATCACGGTGGCCAAGGAGGTATCCATAGTGAAAGCATGAAAAACAAACCACTGTGGCAATAGCCTGTCGGCGACTTCACGCCCCAATGCCAGGTCGCCGTTCATTATGCGGTTACGGATCTTGTGCAGAACGCCTAATACGCGCGCATGTTGCTCGCGGTGCGCCTTGAGCCCGGGAAAATCAATTTCTTCCATCCATTCTTCTTCAGTGGCGAAGATGTTCTCCGTCTTTGCGACAAAGCGGTCGTAACGGGTATGAAATTCGCTGTCCTTGGCAGACAACAATTCCTCGATCGCATCGAAAAAATTCTTGTGCAAGGCATCCATGGCGAGTAGGCCGGAGGATTTGTCGGAAAATGAAATTGCTTCCCGCATCGGAGTCTCCCATGAGAAATGATTAACGGAATACCATGACTGGAATCGTCGTATGCGCCAGCACTTTCTGTGTTTCACTGCCGACGAATAACCTGCTCAAACCTTTGCGTCCATGTGATGCCATGAAAATGGCATCACAACTGAAATCGCTCGCGGTCTTGACGATTTCTTCGTAAGGATTGAATGACTGAGCAATACGCGTCTCATATCGCACATTCGCCTTGAGCGCGGCATCGGCGATACGTTTGACATGCTGCAGCGCCAATTCACGCGTGCTTTTTTCATATGCCGCTGGGTCGGATGCCATCGCGCTTTCGGCCAATGGTGCGAACGGATATGGTTCGGCCACAGACAATCCTATGATTTTGGCGCCGCTGAATTTTGCGAATTCAATCGCTGCGTCGATGGCTTTTTCGGAGAGCGCAGAACCATCGGTCGGAACCAAAATTGTCTTGAACATACTCTGCCTCAATGGCCAATATGGCGGGGCGTCTAGCCATATTTCTTATTTAAGATAGGGCGGCTTTGAGGAATGTCAAGGATATGAGGCGATGGACATTTCTCCCAAATGCCGGGTTTGGAACTGACGGATGGCGGAGGACTAAGGGGCGTACAGTCACCAATAAATAAGCATTGCAAGAAGGAAATGCTTGATGACGGGTTCGGCGCGGATTGTAGTAGGAGGCGCTACAATCTTCCGTGTTGAATCTATTCCCTTCACTGGAGCTGCCATGAATTACGAAAACATTCTCGTTGAAACGCAGGAAAAGGTCGGCTTGATTCGATTGAACAGATCCAAGGCATTGAATGCCTTGAACGATCAGTTAATGGATGAGTTGGGAGATGCGCTGTTCAAGTTCGATGTAGATGAAGCCATCGGCTGTATCGTCATTACCGGTAGCGAAAAAGCGTTTGCCGCAGGCGCCGATATTGCTGCAATGGCCAACTACACTTATATGGATGCTTTCAAAGGCGACTATATCACTCGCAATTGGGAACACATCCGCCGTGTGCGCAAGCCGGTCATTGCTGCGGTAGCTGGTTATGCGCTTGGTGGGGGCTGCGAGTTGGCAATGATGTGCGACTTTATTATTGCTGCCGACACCGCAAAATTCGGACAGCCGGAAATCAAACTCGGCACCATGCCCGGTGCCGGCGGTTCGCAACGTCTGCCGCGCGCCGTATCGAAGGCCAAGGCCATGGATATGTGTTTAACGGCGCGCATGATGGATGCTGTTGAGGCAGAGCGCGCTGGCCTGGTCTCACGCATCGTGCCTGCAGACAAGTTGCTGGAAGAAGCGCTCGGAGCAGCAGCCGTCATCGCCAGCATGTCACTGCCAATCGTTATGATGATCAAGGAGTCCGTCAACCGGGCATATGAAACGACATTGTCGGAAGGTGTGCAATATGAGCGGCGAATGTTCCACAGCACTTTTGCCACGGAGGATCAAAAAGAAGGAATGAAAGCTTTTTTGGAAAAGCGCTTGCCAAGATTTGAGAACGTTTGATATAGTTCGC